>NZ_CBFFRH010000001.1:311107-1053048 GCF_965644255.1 Pseudomonas sp. LRF_L74
ACCTCGCGCCTACGAAAAACACGCAATCCAACCCATGCCGCGTATGTAGGGTGGATGACGCTCTTTTCATCCACCATGACGACGTTGCGGTGGACGGGTGAAGCGTCGTCCACCCTACGAACAGCGGCGTTGTCGTGCCCTACCTCGCGCCTACGAAAAACACGCAATCCAACCCATGCCGCGTATGTAGGGTGGATGACGCTCTTTTCATCCACCATCGCGGCGTTGCGGTGGACGGGAGGTGCTCGATGACTGAGCTATCCACCCGCCGCCTGGTCACCCGCCTGCTGCTGGTGGTGGTGACGATGTTCGCCTTCGGCTTCGCCCTGGTGCCGATCTACGACGTGATGTGCCAGGCCTTCGGCATCAACGGCAAGACCGCCGGCGCCTACCAGGGCAGCCAGGCGGAGGACGCCACGCGCCAGGTGCGCGTGCAATTCCTGGCGACCAATGCCGCCGGCATGAACTGGGAATTCCGCCCCGAGGCCGACGACATCACGGTCGCCCCTGGGGCCAGCAACCAGATGCTGTTCGTCGCCGCCAACCCGACCGACAAACCCATGACCGCCCAGGCGATTCCCAGCGTCTCGCCGTCGAAGGCCGCGGCGTTTTTCCACAAGACCGAATGTTTCTGCTTCACCCAGCAGGTGCTGCAACCCGGCGAGCGCATCGAGATGCCGGTGCGCTTCATCGTCGACCGCGACCTGCCGGCCGACGTCCGCCACCTGACCCTGGCCTACACCCTGTTCGACGTCACGGCGCGCATACCGCCCCATGCGCAAGCCAAACGCTGAGGAAACCGCCATGTCCAGCCATCAGCCCTACTACGTTCCCGCCCAGAGCAAGTGGCCGATCATCGCCACCCTCGGCCTGCTGATCACGGTGTACGGCCTGGCAACCTGGTTCAACGACCTCAAGGCCGCGCGCGAAGCATCCCACGGGCCGCTGCTGTTCTTCATCGGCGGTTTGTTTATCGCCTACATGCTGTTCGGCTGGTTCGGCAACGTGATCAAGGAAAGCCACGCCGGCCTGTACAGCCCGCAGATGGATCGCTCGTTCCGCTGGGGCATGAGCTGGTTCATCTTCTCCGAGGTGATGTTCTTCGCCGCCTTCTTCGGCGCGCTGTTCTACATCCGCACCTGGGCCGGCCCCTGGCTCGGCGGCGAGGGCAGCAAGGGCGTGGCGAACATGCTCTGGCCCGGCTTCGAGTACACCTGGCCGCTGATCAACACGCCCGATCCCAAGCTGTTCCCCGGCCCGAAAGAGGTGATCAGCCCCTGGCACCTGCCGCTGATCAATACCCTGCTGCTGGTCACCTCCAGCGTCACCGTGACCCTCGCCCATCACGCGCTGAAAAAGAACCAGCGCGCCGCGCTCAAGCGCTGGCTGGGCCTGACCGTCGCCCTCGGCATCGGCTTCCTGATCCTGCAAGCCTATGAGTACCACGAGGCCTACAGCGAGCTGGGCCTGACCCTCGGTTCGGGCATCTACGGCGCGACCTTCTTCATGCTCACCGGCTTTCACGGCGCCCACGTGACCATGGGCGCGCTGATCCTGACGGTGATGCTGGTGCGCATCGTCAAGGGCCACTTCGATGCGGAAAAACACTTCGGCTTCGAAGCGGCCAGTTGGTATTGGCACTTCGTCGACGTGGTCTGGCTGGGACTGTTCATCTTCGTCTACGTGATTTGAAACGACGCATCACCACGTGACATGCGGCGTCAGTTGGCCGCTGAAAAAGCCCCAGGCGATCAGCGCCAGGGTGATGAGGGTAAGCACCACACGCAGGGTCAACGAGGTGAGCAGGCGCGAACTGCGGCTCTCGTCCCTGACCAGGAACACCAGGCCGCTGAACAGACTGATCAGCGTGGCCAGCAGCATGAGGAGGATAGCGACCTTGAGCATGCGTGACTCCCGTGGGATGGCTCTGCAGAGTGTAGCCAGCGACATCCGCCGCCCGCTGTTCCGCCCGGGCGTGCTGCCGACGCTGGTGGTGCTGGTGCTGCTGCCCGTGCTGGTCAGCCTGGGCGGCTGGCAACTGTCGCGGGCGGAAGAAAAGCGGGCGCTGGAGCAACGCCACGCCACCCGCCAGGCCGCCGCGCCCGTCCCTGTCGAAGCGTTGCAGGACGTCCGAGACCCGGCCGGCATGCGCGTGCATCTGCACGGGCGCCTCGACGCCAGCCACAGCCTGCTATTGGACAACAGCATTCGCGATGGTCAGGCCGGCGTCGAACTGTTGCAACCGTTCCATGACCAGGCCAGCGACCGCTGGGTGCTGGTCAACCGTGGCTGGCTGCCCTGGCCGGACCGGCGCACCTCGCCCGCCTTCGATACGCCCGGCGGCCTGCTGCACCTGACCGGCGAGGTCTACGTGCCACCCGGCAAGAGCCTGCAACTGCGCGCCGATGCGGCCCAGGCTGGCTGGCCGCATCTGGTCACACGGATCGACGCGCCTGCGCTCTGGCAGCAACTCGACCGCGAGGGTCTTGAGCAGGAGGTACGCCTGGAGCCCAGCCCGTTCACCTACCGCGCCGAGTGGGCGCTGATCGCCATGCCGCCGGAGCGCCATATCGGCTACGCCGTGCAGTGGTTCGCCCTGGCCACCACCCTGTTCGCCCTCTACGTCTACCTCGGTTTGCGCAACGCAAGGGAGTCCCGCCATGCACACCCTGACGCCTGAAGCCCCTGCGCGACGCGCCCTCGGGCGCCTGCAACTGCTGCTGATCCTGCTGGTCGCCATCGGCCCGATGCTGCTCGCCACGGCCATGTACAAGCTGCAATTCTGGGTGCCGGAAGGCCGCAACTACGACGGCGAGCTGATCGGCGATGGCCGTACCCTGGCCGACATCGGCGTGCAGGCCCCCGCCGATGCGCGCTGGCAGTTGCTGGTGACCGCGCCGGGGACCTGCGACGACACCTGCCGGCAACTGGTGTACACCGCGCGGCAGATCAACATCGGCCTCAATCGCGATGCCCTGCGCGCCCGCCATGGCCTGGCCAGCAGCGAAGCGTTGCCGGCCGATTACAGAGACCAGTTGCAACGCGAATACCCACAATTGGGCCGCTACGCGCTCGACCGTGCCGCCTATGAAAAAACCGCCCAGGGCACGCAACTGTGGATCGTCGACCCGCACGGCAACCTGGTGCTGCGCTACGACGCCACGGTCAAGGGCAAGGCGATCCTCGAAGATCTGCGCCTGCTGCTGAAGCTGTCGCAGATTGGCTAGGGTCTGTTGCCGTTTCGGCGCAAGCCGCGTTGTCGCGAGAAATAGCCCCCGGTTAGGCGCAGGACGCAGGCAATGGTCGTTCCCTTACCAAGTCCTGCAACGACAGCGGGGGTTATTTCTCGCACAACCCGAAGGGCCGGGCCAGTTTTTACACGATGCAGCGTTACTCGATGGCTCATTTAGCCCACTAAACTTCGCATCTCGCGCCTCGCCTCGTGTAAAAACTGGCTCCGGCGCGGTCGCGACGAAACGGCAACAGACCCTAGGAGGTGCCTGAATGAACCGTCATGCCCTGCCCGGCCACCGCCTGGCCCTGTTCGCCACCCTGCTCGCCTTGGTCGTGATCCTGCTCGGCGCCTACACGCGCCTGACCCACGCCGGCCTCGGCTGCCCCGACTGGCCGGGCTGCTATGGCTTCCTCGGCGTGCCGCAGAGCGAAGCGCAACTGGCCCACGCCGAGGCCAACTTCCCTCACGCCCCCGTCGAGGCGCACAAGGGCTGGAGCGAGATGATCCACCGCTACTTCGCCGGTTGCCTGGCCCTGGTGATCGGCGTCCTGGCGATCCAGGCGCTGCTGCGCAACGGGCGTAATGGCCAGCCGCTCTACCTGCCCCTGCTGGCCTGCGCAGCGGTGGTCGGGCAAGCCGCGTTCGGCATGTGGACGGTGACCTTGCAACTGTGGCCGCAAGTGGTCACCGCCCACCTGCTCGGCGGCTTCACCCTCCTCACGCTGCTGTTCCTGCTGACCCTGCGCCTGTCCGGTAGCAGCCTGCGTTTGCCGATAGTTGCGCCGGGCCTGCGGCCTCTCGCCGGCCTGGCCCTGCTCGTGGTGATCATGCAGATCGCCCTCGGCGGCTGGGTCAGCGCCAACTACGCGGCGGTGGCCTGCGTCGACCTGCCGACCTGCCACGGCGAATGGCTACCGCAGGCCGACTTCGCCAACGGCTTCCACCTGACCCAGCACATCGGCCCCAACTACCTCGGCGGCCAGCTCGACAGCGAAGCGCGCACGGCGATTCACCTGAGCCATCGCATCGGCGCGCTGCTGGTGAGCCTGACCCTGCTCACCCTGGCCTGGCGGTTGTTCGCCTGTGGCCAGCGGCGCCTGGCTGCGCTGCTGCTCGCAGCACTGGCGATGCAGGTCAGCCTGGGGCTCAGCAATATCGTGTTCCACCTGCCGCTGGCGGTCGCCGTGGGGCACAACGTAGGTGGGGCGCTGCTGTTGCTGGCGGTGGTGCTGGTCAACTATCGCTTGCGGGCAGGGCCTGCGCGGCATCGCGCACGGGCGCCGGTGCGCATGCCGGCAAGGGCGCGGCAGATGGCGCGGGTGTAAGGCGTTGCGCGCACGCAACGAAGGAACCGTCATGAACATCACCACACAGATCCAGACGACCGCCACCTGGCGCGACTACCTCGAACTGACCAAACCCAGGGTCGTGCTGCTGATGCTGATCACCTCGCTGGTCGGCATGTTCCTCGCCACCCGCGCCGGCGTGCCCTGGACGGTGTTGCTGTTCGGCAACCTCGGTATCGCCTTGTGTGCCGGCGCGGCGGCGACGGTCAACCATGTAGTGGACCGGCGCATCGACGCGCTGATGGCCCGCACCCACAAACGCCCGGTCAGCGCCGGCCGTGTGTCCCCCGTTGCCGCGCTGGTCTTCGCCCTGATCCTGGCCCTGCTCGGCCAGGCCCTGCTGCTGGCCTTCAGCAACCCGCTGGCCGCCTGGCTGACCCTCGCCTCGCTGCTCGGCTACGCCGTGCTGTACACCGGCTTTCTCAAACGCGCGACGCCGCAGAACATCGTCATCGGCGGCATCGCCGGGGCTGCGCCACCGTTGCTCGGCTGGGTCGCGGTGACCGGCCAACTGAGTGCCGAACCGTTGCTGCTGGTGCTGATCATCTTCGCCTGGACGCCGCCGCATTTCTGGGCCCTGGCCATCCACCGCAAGGCCGACTACGCCAAGGCCGACATCCCCATGCTGCCGGTGACCCACGGCGAGCACTACACCAAGGTGCACATCCTGCTCTACACCGTGATCCTCTTTGCGGTGACCCTGCTGCCCTTCGCCATCCACATGAGCGGCCCGCTCTACCTCGCCTGCGCCGTGGTGCTCGGCGGGCGCTTCCTGTACTGGGCCTGGGTGCTCTACCGCGACAGCCGGCCACAGGCCGCCATCGCCACCTTCACGTACAGTATCTGGTACCTGTTCCTGTTGTTCATTGCGCTGCTGGTCGATCATTACTTCGTCTGAAGGGGGTAGACTGGCGGCCGAATCGCGTGCCCAAGGCCTTCCCATGACCCGTACCCACAAGACCGTCTTCATCCTCATCGCCATCATCGCCCTGGTTCTCGGCCTGGCGGTCAACAAGGTGCTCAACAGCGGCGGCAATGGCACCGACAAGGCCGCGCTGCTCGACGCCGGCATCGTCCTCCTGCCGCAGAGCCGCACGTTGCCGGACATCGGCCTGACCAACCAGGACGCCGCGCCGGTGCAGGTGAATGCGCTCAAGGACCAGTGGAGCCTGTTGTTCTTCGGCTACACCTTCTGCCCGGATATCTGCCCGGCCACCCTGGCCCAGGTGCGCCAGTTGCGCAGCCAGCTCAAGCCCGAGGACCAGGCGCGCCTGCGCGTGGTGCTGGTCAGCGTCGACCCGAGCCGCGACACGCCGACCCAGCTCAAGCAATACCTGGGCTACTTCGACCCGAGCTTCATCGGCCTGACCGGCGAGACCGACAAGATCCAGGCCCTGGCCAGCGCGGTGAGCATCCCCTTCATCCCGGCCGATACCAGCAAGCCCGGCTACACGGTCGATCACAGCGGCAACCTGGTGGTCCTCGGCCCGGACGGCACCCAGCGTGGCTTCATTCGGGCGCCGATCAACGTCGAGAAACTGGCCAGGCAGCTACCGGGGCTGATCTCTGGCTCGTAGAACAGCGTCAAGCGTCAAGACAGGGCGCTTTTTCTGGCCGCTTGAGACTTGCAGCGGCTGGATGATTTTCCAATTGAAAAATATTCTCATCCGAAAATAAGATAGCGCCTCCTTTCCCGCCCGAGGTTCGCGCGTTGTCTGACTCGGACATCAAAGGCCTGTTCCAGAAACACGCCAAGGCGTTGCAAAACATCCTCCTGCGCAAGAGCCGCGACCCCCAGCTGGCCGCCGATCTGGTGCAAGAGAGTTTCCTGCGTCTGGCCGAACAACAGGACCGGGAACACATCGACAACTCCCCGGCCTACCTCTACCGCACCGCGCACAACCTGCTGATCGACCACGTACGCCAGCAATTGCGGCGCAAGACCGACAGCGTGCCCCACGAAGCCATGGCCGAAATCCTCGACGAGCGCCCCAGCGTCGAAGAAGAGACCGCCGTCGAACAGCACCGTCGTCGCCTGCATGCCGCCATCGCCGAACTGCCGGAGAAGACGCGGGAAATCTTCCGCCTCAACCGCCTGGAAGGCCTGACTCACGCCGAAGTGGCCCGCCAGTTGGAGATTTCCGACAGCTCGGTGCAGAAGCATCTGGCCAAGGCCCTGGCCCATGTGATGCAGCGCCTGCAGGAACCACGATGACAGACGGCTTACTGAGTTCGGGGCCGTCAGACGTCAGTATCGACATAACCAAGAACCGAGAGACGACCGTGACCCACCCCGACCCGCGAGAGCAAGCGATTCGCGAGGAGGCCGCCGACTGGGCGGTGCGCCTTGCCGCGGACGACATCAACCCGGAACTCGCCCTCGCCCTGCAGGAGTGGTGCGCACGCGACCCACGGCACACGGCCGCGCTGGACTTCGCCCAGGCCACCTGGGCCGAGCTCGGTCAGCTCGGCCCACTCACGCCGCCGCTGCCGCTCGCCCCGGCGCAGCCAGCGGCACGCCCGCAGCGCGGCCGCCGCCGACCACTCTGGCAGCGTGCAAGCAGGGTGGCCGCTGTGGCGGCGTTCGCCTGGCTGGGCATCACCTTCGCGCCCAACCTGCTGATCGAGCTGAGCGCCGACTACGTCACCCGTACCGAGGTGCGCACTATCCAGTTGCCCGATGGCAGCAGCGTCGAGCTGGACAGCGGCAGCGCCATCGACCTGGCCTACGACGACCGGCAGCGGCGCATCCGCCTGCTGCGCGGCGATGCGGTATTTCGCGTGGCGCCGATGGGCGCCGGCGAATCGCGGCCGTTCATCGTCGAAAGCGCTGGCGGCACCACCCGCGCCCTCGGCACCCGCTTCGTGGTCAGCGAAGCCGACGACGGCGCCTGGGTCGGCGTGCTCGAACACAGCGTCGAACTGGCCCTGCTCGAACCGCCGCACAGCGGTCTCGCCCGCGACGTGCTGCAAGAAGGCGAGAGTGCACGCTACGGCTCCGCAAACGGCATCACCCGCCTCGAACCGCGCGACCTGAACCGGGCGACCAGTTGGCAGCGCGGCCTGCTGATCTTCGACCAGGTGCCACTCGCCACGGTGGTCGACACGCTCAACCGCTACCGCAGCGGCCATATCCTGATCAGCAACCGGCAACTGGCCGAGCGCAAGGTCAGCGGTGTGTTCCGCCTCGACTCACTCGATAGCGCCGTACCGCGCCTGAGCGCCGAACTGCGTGCCCGGCACAAGGAGCTGGCGAGTCTTAGTCTGATCTACTGAAAGCGTCGCCAGCCCAGACCGTGTGAAAACTACTGCGCTCGGCCATGCGGCGTTAAAAAACAGCTGGAATGCCAGCCCAGTCAAAATGCTCATTTACAGCTCGTAAACTGCGCTTTTTCGCTGTTTTTTGCCTTGCCTGACCTTCGCTCGCTACGTTTTCACACGGTCTGAGCCGGGGATGTTGCGAGCCCCGGAAAAATAATTCGCCAATCCCTTACTGAGTTTTCCGCGCTGCATCGTCACTTTTGTCGATAGTGATTTTCATTACCACTAAAAGCGAAAGAGCAGAGTCGATGAGCAACAAGGGAATACGTCATCAAGTCGCCAGGGCCATACCGGCCTGCCGCTCGGTCGGCCTGGCGAGCAGCCTGGTGATCGGCGCGATACTCACCTACAGCGCCACCACTCAGGCCGAACAGGCCACCAGCCCGGCCGTGGCCGCCAGCAGCGAAAGCCAGCAGGTCGAATTCAACATCCCGGCCCAGCCCCTGGGCAGTGCCGTGATCGCCTTCGCCGAACAGGCGGGCATCGAGGTGTTTTTCGACAGTGGCAAGCTGGCTGGGCTGCAGAGTCACGCCGTCAAGGGGCGCTACTCTCCGCGCCAGGCCCTCGACCTGCTGCTCGGCGATTTGCCCGTGAGCTACGGCTTCGCCGGTAACAAACGCGTGAACCTGGAGCGCCTGGCCAGCGGCACCGAGGCTGTCGAGATCGACACGACCCACATCGAGGCCATCCGCGACAAGAGCAACGACTGGATCTACCGCACGCCCCAGGCCGTCAGCGTGATCACCCGCGAGCAACTGGACCGCAACCCACCACGCCATGCCGCCGACATGCTGGTCGAGACACCCGGTGTGTACAGCGCGGTCAGCGCCCAGGACCCCGGCCTGTCGGTGAACATCCGCGGCATGCAGGACTTCGGCCGGGTCAACACGATGATCGATGGCATGCGCCAGAACTTCAACGAGAATGGCCACCAGCAGCGCAATGGCCAGCTCTATGTCGACCCGGAGTTGATCAGCGAAGTCGTCATCGAAAAGGGCCCGAGCTCGGGTGTGCACGGGGCGGGCGCGATAGCCGGCAGCGCCAACTTCGGCACCCTGGGCTATGACGACATCATCCTGCCCGGCAATGACCTCGGCGTGCGCCTGCGCGGCATGACCGGCGTCGGCGGCTACGACAACGGCGTCAAGTTCATCGGCAGCGCAGCGCTGGCCGGACGCCTGGGCGAGGCGCTGGAAGTGCTGGTCGCCAAGAGCCAGCGCAACTTCGGCGACTACGAGCCAGGCCGGCGCAAGGAGAACTTCGACTTCCTGCTCAGCGGCGTGCAGGACGGCGCGAACAACGCGGTGGCGGAACAGGTGGTCGACCGGGTCAAGTTCTCCGACCAGAAGCAGGACTCCGACCTGTTCAAGCTGCGCCTGCACCTCACGCCCGAGCAATCGCTGCAGTTCACCTACATCGGCACCGAGATCAGCTACAACAACGTCTCCGACCGCCGCGTGATCAACCAGTCGACCGCCCAGGCGCTGGATGGCGACGAGGCCTGGATCAAGTACGGCGACGCCCTGGCCGAGTCGAAGTCCTATGGCATCGACTACAGCTTCAACCCCGACTCGGACCTGATCGACCTCAAGGCCAAGCTCTACTACGTCGACACCAGCAACCAGCGGGAAACCGCAGCGGGCCGCCCCGAGTACCGAGGCACCACCAACTGGACCGAGCTGGCCTGGATGATCGGTGTGTGCAACCAGAATCCGATACAGGATGACTACGTCACGGCGTGTGAGCGTGGTTATGGCAACGAAACCGACACCTCGATCAAGACCTACGGCTTCACCCTGGAAAACACCGCGCGTTTCGCCGTGGCAGGCGTCGAGGGATTCTCCTTCAACCATGGCCTGGAGTACTTCCAGGACAAGGGCAGCTCGACGACCACCAAGGTACGCGAGGGCGCGGACATCAGCGGGACGGCGGACAACTCGCTGAACCCCAACGGCAAGCGCAGCATCGCCAGCGCCTTCGGCAACCTGAAGTGGGAAAACGAGACCTACACCATTGCCGGTGGCCTGCGTTACGACCACTACCAGCTCAAGGGCAAGACGCGCTTGCCAGTCACCGAATGGACGTACGTCGATCGCTATAGCCGAGCCCAGGCGGTACTCGCCAACAACCTCAGAAATTATCGCCTATGGTGCTCCCAGGCGACGCGACCGGGCTACCAGACCTATTGCGCGAACATCATCCCGTACGAAGGTTATGTGAACGACCCCACGACCTTCGGCAATTACCTGACCGATTCCCGCTTCCGGCCGCAATGGATGTCGGTCAACAGCATGGACGATTACAACGTCGACAAGCAGGAGCACAAAGTCCTGCCAAGCCTGTCGCTGGCCTACCGCCCAACGGACTGGCTGGAATTGTTCAGCAACTGGGGCAAGTCCTGGCGTCCGCCAGCGCTTACCGAAAGCCTGATGCAGGGCAACCATCCCAGCGATCCGTTCGCCACGATGCTGCCCAACCCGTTCCTGGAAACGGAAACCTCGCGTAGCTGGGATATAGGCTTCAACCTGGCGTTCCAGGATGTCATCAGCAACGGCGACAAACTGAACACCAAGGTCGCTTATTACGACACCCGGGTCGACAACTACATGGTGACGTCCATCGTCAACATCATGCCCGGTTATGTTGCCGGCCTCGGCAACACCATGTTCGTCAACAACCTGCTGGACACCAAGTTCCGCGGGCTGGAATTCGAGCTGGATTATGACGCGGGGCGCTGGTACAGCGGCGTCAACTACACCCACGTCATCGGCGGCAACAACGACTTCTGCCAGAAGACCTACCCGTTGGGCAGCGGCTACAAGCGTGGCGACATGCCTGACGAAAACGGTGTCTACCCGGCCGAGCATCAGGCGGCCATCGCCGCTGGCTACGCCTCATACGAGGCTTATCTGGACAACCAGCAGCTCTGCGGCGACATGGCCGTGTTCGGCATGAACAGCGCGCGCAACGTGCCGATGGATCGCGGCAGTTGGGTGTTCGGTACACGCTGGTTCAACCAGGCCCTCGAAGTGGGCACCCGCCTGAACTACAGCGCAGCCGGTGGCCCGGACGAATACGAGTACGACGTATGGCCCAGCTACATCACCTGGGACCTGTTCGCCAGCTTGCGCATCAACCAGAACGTGATGCTGCGCGCCACGGTGGAGAACCTGCGCGACCGCAGCTACGTCAGCGGTTATTCCGACATTTTTTCCAAGTCCTACGGCACCGGCAGGACCGTGATGGCCGGGCTGGAAGTGAATTTCTGATGCCTGGATTCCAGGCCGGAAAAGGGGGCGCCTTGAGCGCGCCGAAGTAATGGGTACGCATGGTGGCGTACCGGACTATTCAAACCTCTAGTTTATGGAGAAATACATGAGCATTACCTACACCTTCAACTCCACCGAATACTCCGATGACTTCATTGGCCAGAGCCTGCGGACACTGCTGCTGGACTTCGAAACCAATGGTGCCGCAGGCGAGCATGACGACAACAACCCAGGCGGCATCAACACCGGTGGTTTCTACAACAACGGCGTAGCCTCCGGCCTGTCCGGCGACACCTATTCGCAGGCCAACGGCGAAGGCTTTGCCTTCTCCGCCTACGGCAGCCTGTCGTACAACTTCAGCGCCCACTCGCTGACCGGCACCGTGGAGTCGATCTCCCTCGGCTCCTACCTGAACACCGACGGCACCGTGGGCGATCCGTTCATCACCTTCAACTTCGACGACCTGACCTCCGGTAGCGAAACCGGCCGCGACAACGCGGTGCACGACGTGATCTGGGGACTGATGAACGGTTCCGTCCAGGGCGCCGAAGACAGTGCTGGCACGGTGAACGACGGTGGCCTGCTGGCGCTGCTCGACGCCGCGGGCATCAGCAGCGACATCCTCACCAGCGGCTCGTCCTCGTTCACCGAGTCCGAACTGCTGCTCGCCGCCTGATCTTCAGGCAATAAAAAAGCGAACGGAGTGTGCCATCCCGTTCGCCTTTGCTGACGCCGTCGCCACCCGAGTTGTCAAGGCCAGGGTGGTGGCGGCAGCGAATTCTGGGCAGCGCCCGCCCTGGCGTCAATCACGCGGGCGCCGCCTATCGTCGAGGAACCGCCATGGCCGCGCCATCCCCCGTCAACGAGATCCTGCAGGCACTCAAGTCGTGTCGCGCCGGCCTGGTCAACGTCGGCCTGTTCTCCGCCGTGATCAACCTGCTGATGCTGGTGCCGGCCCTGTACATGCTGCAGGTCTACGACCGCGTGCTGGCCTCCGGCAACGCCATGACCCTGCTGATGCTGACCCTGATCGTCATCGGCCTGTTCGTCTTCGCCGCCGTGCTGGAATGGGTGCGCAGCCAACTGGTGATCCGCCTCGGCATGCAGTTGGACATGCGCCTGAACGCACGCGTGTTCGAGGCGACCTTCGACGCCAATCTGCGCAATGGCCGGCAGCCATCGGCCCAGGCCCTCAGCGACCTGGCCAGCCTGCGCCAGTTCGCCACCGGCAACGCGCTGTTCGCCTTCTTCGACGCACCGTGGTTCCCGGTCTACCTGGGGGTCATCAGCCTGTTCAGCCCCTGGCTCGGCCTGCTCGCCCTCGGCGGCGCCGTGACCCTGGTGTTCCTCACCTGGCTCAACCAGCGCCTGACCCGCGCGCCGCTGGCCGAGGCTGGCAACCTGTCGCTCAACGCCAACCAGCAGGCGGCCGCCAACCTGCGCCAGGCCGAGGCGATCGAGTCGATGGGCATGCTCGGCGCCCTGCGCCAGCGCTGGTTCGCCCAGCATTCAGCGTTCCTCGCCCGGCAGAACCACGCCAGCGAGCAGACCGCCTGGGTCAGCGCCACCTCGAAATACCTGCGCCTGGCCCTGCAATCGCTGGTGCTGGGCCTGGGCGCCTGGCTGGCCCTGGACCACCTGATCACCCCCGGCATGATGATCGCCGGCTCGATCCTCATGGGGCGCGTACTGGCGCCCATCGATCAGGTGCTTGGCGTGTGGCGCCAATGGAGCCAGACCCGCCTGGCCTACGAGCGCCTGGTCGCCTTGCTGCAGGCGCAACCCGCGCGCAGCAACGGCATGCCATTGCCAGCCCCCACCGGCGCGCTGCAGGTCGAACAATTGAGTGCCTTCGCGCCGGGTGGCCGCAGCCCCTGCCTGGTCAATGTCGGCTTCAGCCTGGAACGCGGCGAAGTGCTCGGCATCATCGGCCCGTCCGGTTCCGGCAAGTCCTCGCTGGCGCGCCTGCTGGTCGGCGTCGGCGCGCCACAGACCGGCAAGGTGCGCCTCGATGGCGCCGACCTGCAGCAACTGGATCGCCAGGCCCTTGGCCCGCACATCGGCTACCTGCCCCAGGACGTGCAACTGTTCGCCGGCAGCATCGCCGAGAACATCGCCCGCTTCAGCGAGATTGACCCGCAGCGCGTGATCGAAGCCGCGCAAATGGCCGGCGTGCACGAGCTGATCCTGCGCCTGCCCGACGGCTACGACACCCTGCTCGGCGAGAACGGCAGCGGCCTGTCCGGTGGCCAGAAGCAACGCATCGGCCTGGCTCGTGCGCTGTACCGGTTGCCAGCGCTGATCGTGCTCGACGAGCCCAACGCCAACCTCGACGAGGCGGGCGAGCAGGCGCTCCTGGCGGCCATCGCCGAGGCCAAGCGCCAGGGGCGCACGCTGGTGCTGATCGCCCATAAACCCGCATTGCTGGCCGGCACGGATAAATTGCTGGTGCTGCGCGCCGGGCAGATGCAGGCCTTCGGCCCGGCCCAGCGCGTGTTGCAGGAGTTGCAGCACGGTATGGCCAAGCCTGCCTCGCCGACGCCCGTAGCCGCTGCACCGTTGCGCGCGGCACCGAGCTTCAGCATGAGCTATGGCAGCGGCATGCGTGGCAAGGAACAGGAGGCCGCATCGTGAATCCACAGACTGTCCAGCCGATGGCCGAGGTGCTGCCCATCGACGAGCGCCGCTATTCGAGGATGGGCTGGTGGCTGCTGCTCCTGGGCTTCGGTGGCTTCATCGCCTGGGCCGCGCTGGCGCCCCTGGACAAGGGCGTCGCGGTCAGCGGCAACGTAGTCGTCGCCGGCAATCGCCAGGCCGTGCAGCATCCCGGCGGCGGTGTGCTGGAACGCTTGCTGGTGCGCGATGGCGATGCAGTGCAGGCGGGTCAACTGTTGGTCCAGGTCGACGCCACTCAAGCCGCCGCCCAGCGTGAGTCGCTGTTCGTCCAACGCATCGATGCCCTGGCCCGTTCGGCACGGCTGGAGGCCGAGCGCGATGATCTCGCCACCCTCACGCCGCCGCGCGAGCTGGCGGGCGACGACGATCCACGCATCGCCACCAGCCTGGCCTTGCAACAGCAGTTGCTGGACAACCGCCGCGCGGCATTGCGCATGGAACTGGCCAGCATGGACGAAAGCATTGCCGGCAACCGCGCCCTGCTCGACGGCCTGCGCGCGGCCAAGGCGAGCAAGGAGGCGCAGCGCGCCAGCATGCAGGAACAACTGAGCGGCATGCGCGAGCTGGCGCGCGAAGGCTACGTGGCGCGCAATCGTCTGCTGGAAAGCGAACGCCTGTACGCCCAGCTCAACGGCGACATCTCCTCGGACATCGGCAACATCGGCCGCACCGAGCGCCAGGTGCTGGAACTGCGCCTGCGCCTGGGCCAGCGCCACGAGGAATACCAACGCGATGTGCGCCAGCAATTGGCCGAGGCGCGCCTGCAAGCCGACGACCTCGGCAGCCGCCTGCGCAGCGCCGAATTCGAACTGGCCCATACCCAGTTGCGCGCGCCGGTGGATGGCGTGGTGGTCGGTCTCGACGTGTTCACCGAAGGCGGCGTGATCGCCCCCGGCCAGACCCTCATGGAAATCGTGCCCCGGGACGCGCCGCTGCTGGTCGATGCCAAGGTGCCGGTGGAACTGGTCGACAAGCTGCATCCCGGCCTGGACGTGGAGCTGCTGTTCTCGGCCTTCAACCAGAGCAAGACCCCCCGGGTCGATGGCAAGGTCACGCTGGTCTCCGCCGACCGCCTGCTCGACGAGAAGACCGACCAGCCCTACTACAAGCTGCGGGTGCAGGTGGACGAGGAAGGCTTGCGCCAGTTGCAAGGCCAGGTGATTCGTCCCGGCATGCCGGTCGAAGCCTTCGTGCGCACCGGCGAACGCTCGCTGCTCAACTACCTGTTCAAGCCACTCGCCGACCGCACCCACATGGCCCTGGTGGAAGAATGATGCGGCCGCTCGTCTCGCTGTGTTGTGGCACCCTGCTGCTGGGCATGGCCGCCCAAGCCTCGGCACTGGGGGTGATGGACGCCTACGCCCTGGCCCTGCGCAACGACCCGACCTTCCAGGCGGCGACCAAGGAACACGAAGCCGGCCGCGAGAACCTCGCCATCGGCCGCGCCGGCCTGCTGCCGTCGTTGTCGTACAGCTACCGCAAGGCGCAGAACGACTCCAAGGTCAGCTCCGGCAGCACCTCGGTCGAACGTGACTACGACAGCTATTCCTCCGGCCTGACCTTGCAGCAGCCGCTGTTCGACTACGCCGCCTGGGCCGAGTACCAGCAGGGCGTGGCCAAGGCCGCGCTGGCCGACGAGCGCTTGCGCGGGCGCAGCCAGGAGCTGGCGGTGCGCCTGTTCGAGGCCTACAGCCAGGCGCTGCTGGCCGGCGAGCAGATCGAACTGGCGCGCGCCCAGCGCCGTGCCTATAGCGAGCAACTGGAACTCAACCGGCACAGCTTCAAGGCCGGCGAAGGCACCCGCACCGACCTGCTGGAAACCCAGGCCCGCCGCGACCTGGCCCTGGCCCAGGAGATCGAAGCCCAGGACGAGCTGGACGCTGCTTTGCGCGAATTACAGGCGATCACCGGCGAGCCCGTCGACCTGCCGCAACTGGCACCGCTGGCCAATGGCTTCCAGGTCGTGCCACTCGCGCCGACACGCTTCGAGGCCTGGCGCGACCTGGCCATGGCGCACAACGCCGACCTCGCCAGCCAGCGCCACGGCCTGGAAGTGGCCGAGCAGGAAATCGAACGCCAACGCGCCGGCCACCTGCCGACCCTCGGCCTGTACGCGACCACGCGCAAGACCGAATCGGACTCGGAAAGCACCTACAACCAGAAGTACGACACCGACAGCATCGGCATCCAGTTCAGCCTGCCGCTGTTCGCCGGCGGCCGCACCTCGGCGGCGCGGCGCCAGGCCTCGGCCTCCTACGAGCAAGCGCAGTTCGAGCTGGACGCCCAGCGCAACGGCGTGCTCAACGAGCTGCGTCGCCAGTTCAACCTGTGCGCCAGCAGCCAGGCCAAGGTGCGCGCCTATGAACTGGCGGTGAACTCGGCCAGCGCCCTGATCGAAGCCACGCGCAAGAGCGTCAGCGGTGGCGAGCGGGTCAACCTCGACGTGCTCAACGCCGAACAGCAATACCACGGCGCCCGCCGCGACCTGGCCGAAGCCCGCCACGCCTACCTGCGCGCCTGGCTCGATCTGCACTACCTGGCCGGGACGCTGAACGACGCGGACCTGCAGCGCCTGAGTGGCTATTTCCCAGAGCCTAGCGGGCAGCTTTGAGGCAGGAGCGGACGTTCCACGAACACCCTGTCCACACTCAATCGTCATTCCCGCGAAGGCGGGAATCCAGAAGACTCGACGCATTTGGATTCTCGCCTGCGCGGGAATGACGGTTAAAACACACCGCGTATGACTGGTCATCGCACGAACGTCCGCTCCTACCTCGTTTCAGCCACTCAGTTCGTAGGGTGGACAGCGCGAAGCGAGTCCACTGCTCTGCGCCGCCAATGGTGGACAAAAGGAGCGTTGTCCACCCTACGGGCTCAGACAGATTTGAGGCAGTTGCAGACGGTCAAGATCATTTGCCGTCATTCCCGCGCAGGCGGGAATCCAGAAGCGCTTTTCTGGACTCCCGCCTTCGCGGGAGTGACGGCTAAACACACCGAGTAATGATGGCCGCTCCTGCCGCGTGTCAGCCACTCAGACTGAACGAAGGATGCCCTGGAAAACCATTTACCGGCGCACTCAGGAAAGCGGAGGCCAGGTGCTCATACGCTTCTGGAGCGGCTTGCAATCTGTCACTGTTCTTGGAGATTTTTTACCAACTCCGCATCGCTGGTTCGTCATTTAACTGGAAGATCGCCAAGCATCGCTCGCCAGCCCTGAACAGAGAAAATGCCCATGACTGCGCAACCCAACCGACTCAGCGCCCCGCTGCGCTCCCAACGCCTCAACCAGCTGACCCACGAGCCCCACGCGCGCCTCGATGCCCTGGTGAAAAGCTACGACCCGTTCGCCAGCGCGGAGCGGTTCGCCCGTTTCGTCGCCGCCCAGTACCTGTTCCAGTACGACCTGGAAACGCGCTATCGCGAGCCGGCGCTGATCGAATTGGTCGACGACCTGCCGGCGCGTTGCCGGGTCGAGCAGGCGCGCCTGGACCTGATCGATCTTGGCCATGCGATTCCCGAGGGCGATGAAACGATCCGCGAGCAGCAACTGGGAACCGGCGCCGCACTGGCCTGGCTGTTCGTCTCCGAAGGCTCGAAGCTGGGCGCGGCCTTTCTGCTCAAGCGCATGCCGGCCCTGGGCCTGAGCGAAACCTTCGGCGCGCGCCACCTGGGCGAGCCGCAAGGCGGACGCGCCCAGGGCTGGAAACGCTTCGTCGCCGCCCTCGACGGCGTCAGCCTCGATGCCGAGCAGGAGCGTGAGGCCGATGCCGCCGCCATCGCTGCCTTCGAGCGCTTTGCCGTGCATCTGGAACGCTGCTTTGCCTGACACCGGGCGTCTGCGCTGGCTCTGGCTGTTACTGGCCTACCTGAGCATCGGCATGGCGGCGCTCGGCGTGGTAGTGCCTGGCCTGCCGACCACCGAGTTCGTGCTGCTGGCGGCCTGGGCCGCCTCGCGCAGTTCACCACGCCTGTCCGCCTGGCTGGAAAACCATCGCCTGTTCGGCCAACTGCTGCGCGACTGGCGCAACGGCGGGCTGATCGCGCGTCGCACCAAGTGGGTCTCGGCGCTGGGCATGAGCGCCGCGCTGGGCATCATGCTGCTCACCGTCGACCACCTGCCCTCGATCCTGTTCGCCGCCATTGGCATGGGCATCGGCGCGGCCTGGATCTGGTCGCGCCCGGAACGGCCGAAAGGCTGAAAGCCTGAAGGCCTCACTCCCCCGTCTTGATCTTGGTCCAGGCGCGGGTGCGCATGCGCTCGGCCTTCTGCGACAGCGGCTGCACCACGTAGAGTTTCTTCTGCGCCTCGGCGGTCGGGGTCAGGTCGGGGTCGTCACTGATCTCCTTGCTGACCATTGGCATCGAATCCTTGTTCGGGTTCGGGTAGCCGAGGAAGTCACTGATCGGGGCGATGACCTTCGGCTCCAGCAGGTTGTTGAGGAACTCATGGGCCTCGGCGACGTTGCTCGCACTCTTGGGAATGGCGAAGGTGTCGAACCAGATCGGCGCGCCCTCTTTCGGCAGTTTCCATTTCACCACCACGCCATTACCCGCTTCCTTGGCGCGGTTGGCGAACTGGTAGAAGCTGCCGGAGTAGCCGATGGCCACGCAGATGTCGCCGTTGGCGATATCGGTCATGTACTTGGCCGAATGGAAGTAGGCCACGTACGGGCGAATCTTCAGCATCAGCTCGGTGGCTTTCTCGTAGTCCTTGGCCTCGGTGCTGTTCGGATCGAGGCCGAGGTAATGCAGGGCCAGCGGCAAGATTTCCGAAGGCGAGTCGAGCATCGCCACGCCGCACGACTTGAGCTTGGCCATGTTCTGCGGATTGAACACCAGCTCCCAGCTGTCCACCGGTGCGTCGGCGCCGAGGGCGGCCTTGACCTTGTCCGGGTTGTAGCCGATCAGCACGGTGCCATACAGGTAGGGCACGCCGTACTGGTTGCCGGGGTCGTTGGCTTCGAGCAGCTTGAGCAGCGCGGGGTCGAGGTGCTGCCAGTTGGGCAGCTTGGACTTGTCCAGTTTCTGGAACACACCGGCCTTGATCTGGGTTTGCAGGAACTGGTTCGACGGCACCACCAGGTCGTAGCCCGAGTTGCCGGTCAGCAGTTTGGCTTCCAGCGACTCGTTGGTCTCGAAGGTGTCCCAGGTCAGCTTGATGCCGGTGTTCCTGGCGAAATCCTTGGGTACGGAAGGGAGGATGTAATCCGCCCAGTTGTAGACCCGCAACTGGCGCTCGGCGGCATGCGCCACACCAGCGAGCAGGGCGGCGCCGCATAGCGCAGAAACGATCAGGCGTTGCGTCTTGTTCATAGCTTGCTCCTAATGAGTGGCGGGCTCAGCGCCCTTCGAAACCTTCCAGTACGTTCACCGCGTTGATGCCGATTTCCGCCACCGCGTAGCCGCCCTCCATGACGAACAACGTGGGTTTGCCGAGGCGCGCGATACGCTGGCCCATCAGCAGGTAGTCCGCGCTTTCCAGCTTGAACTGGGAAATCGGGTCCGCCTTGAAGGTGTCCACGCCGAGGGACACCAGCACAACGTCGGCGTCGTAGCCGGCGATGCGCTCGCAGGCCGTGTCCAACGCCGCGCCCCACACCGACCAGGGGCTACCGGCGGGCAATGGCAGATTGAGGTTGAAGCCTTCGCCCGCGCCCGCGCCGGTCTCGTCGGCATGGCCGAGGAAGAACGGGAATTCGAAGCTCGGGTCGCCATGGATCGAGGCGAACAGCACGTCGCTGCGGTCGTAGAAAATCGCCTGGGTGCCGTTGCCATGGTGGTAGTCGACATCCAGGATCGCCACCCGCTTGGCACCCTGGTCGAGAAACGCCTGGGCGGCGATGGCGGCGTTGTTCAGGTAGCAGTAGCCGCCCATCACGTCGGCCGCCGCGTGGTGGCCCGGCGGACGGCACAGGGCGAAGGCCACGCGCTCGCCGCCCGCAACCAGGCGCTGGGCCGTCAGGGCGACCTGGGCCGAACTGTAGGCAGCCTGCCAGGTGCCCGCGGTGATCGGCGCGCCGGCGTCGAAGCTGTAGTAGCCAAGCTGGCCGTGCAGGGTGGTCGGCAAGGTGCTGCGCAGGGTGCGTGCCGGCCAGGTATAGGGCAGCAGGTCGGCCGTGTGGCCCTCGGCGGCCCAGCGCGACCAGGCGCTGGCGAAGAAATCCAGGTAGGCCTTGCTGTGTACCCGTTCGATGGGCGCACGGCCGAAATCCTCGGGCTCGCGGACCTCGCCCAGGTGGCGATCCTTGACCCGCTGCAACACATGATCGGCTCGCGACGGCATTTCGAAGCAGGGCTTGAGTTCGCCGTCGATGAGTTCGCAACGGCCATGGTGCAGGCGATGGTCGTCACTGTAGATGGTCAGCATTTTCTCGTTCTCCAGGCATTGCGTGTCTGCATTGTTGGCTGGAGCGACAGCGGCCGGGAACGACAGGAACGGCCAAAAAGGGATCGATGTGGCCAAGTTGCCTGGCCATCGGCATCACGCCCGGAAACGCCTCGGCGACATCCCACTCCAGCGCTGGAACGCATGGCGGAAGCTGGCGGTCTCGCTGTAGCCCATGGCCTCGGCGACCCGGTAGACCGGCAGGCGCTCCTGCTCCAGTAGCTGGCGGGCGCGGGCGAAGCGCAGTTCGTCGAGCAGCGCCTGGTAGCCGCTGCCGGCCTCGTGCAGATGGCGGCGCAAGGTGCGTGGCGAGCAATGCATCTGCCGGGCCAGTGCCTCCAGGCTCGGCGCCTCCGGCAGTTGTGCGCTGAGCAACTGGCGCACGCGTGTGATCAGGGCCTGGCGGCTGACGAACTCGATGTTCTGCTGGCGGCACTGGGCACGCATGTCCAGGTGCGTGACCGGATCGGCCAGGGGCAGCGGCTGGTCGAGCAGCCGCGCCTCGAAACCGATCGCGTTGGTCATCGCGCCGAACTGGCGCTCGCAGGCGAAGCTGTAGTCGTACTGCGCCTCGTAGGCCGGGCGGGGATACTGGAAACGTGCGCCAATCAGGGGCAGCGGGCGCCCGATCAGGTCATCGCAGATCAGCTTGAGCGAGGCCAGGCAGAACTCGGTGTTGAACACCGTCAGCTCGGGCAGGTCGCGATAGCCCACCGCCTGCAACCAGGCGACATCGCCCTCGCGTTGCAGGCTCAGCTCGAAGAAGGTGCCGAGCAGCGCCGGGTATTCCAGTGCCAGGCACAGGGCGTCACCCAGGGTGGCGCTGGACAACAGGGTGTAACCGAGCACCCCATAGGACGACACATGCATGCGCCGGCCCAGCTCCAGGCCAAGGTCATGGTGCACGGCCACGGCGTTGGCGCAGACGTGCATTTCCTGGGCGGTGGTGATCCGGCAATCCGGCCGCTTGAGGTCGTCCCGGCTGATGCCGCTGCCGGCCAGCAAAGCGTCAGGGTCATGACCATCGAGGGTCTGCAGGATCAGCGATACACAGTGCAGGGTGGTCAGGCGTGAATGCAGCATGGCGGTCGTCGACAGTGGCTGGACCGTTGAAGCAGCAAGATGCATGCCTGGCCCAGGCTTGGTCTTGTGAAAAATTATCTGTATATTTTCATGAAATTCACAAATGAAAATTTCATAGCACGCCATGTTCAAGCAATCCGCCCAGCAGATCGGCACCTACTACGCCGGAGTCCATGGCCCGCTGCCGTTGCGCCCGCGCCTGCAAGGCCGCGTGGATGCCGAGGTGCTGCTGATCGGCGCCGGCTTCAGCGGCTTGCACACGGCCCTGCGCCTGGCGCTGGCGGGCAAGCGCGTGGTGCTGCTGGAAGCCAGCCGGGTGGCCTGGGCCGCCTCCGGGCGCAACGGTGGCCAGGCGCTGCTCGGCTGGTCCTGCGACATGCCGCCGTTCGAGAAAGCCCTGGGCCTGGAAGGTGCGCGCGCCCTCTGGGCGAGCATGCGCTGGGCCGCCGAGGAACTGCGCGAGCTGCCCGCACGCCATGGCTTCGAAGTCGACTACCGCAGCGGCAGCCTGTGGACCGCGGTGCTGCCGCGCCGTGTCAAGCTGCTAGGCGAAGCCCAGGGGGAGGCTGCACGAAAATGGGGCTACGACCTGCTGCGCCTGATCGACAAGCACGAACTGCCCGAGTGGATCGACAGCCCGCGTTACCAGGCCGCGCTGTATGACCCGCTCGGCGCCCATCTCAACCCGTTGAAACTGGCCCAGGGCCTGGCGGCGGCCATCGAGCAGGCGGGCGGGCGGATCTTCGAGCAGAGCCAGGCGCTCGACTACCGCGAGACCGATGCGGGCTACGTGACCCGCACCGAGCACGGCGAGGTTCATGCCGATGTGCTGGTGCTGGCCTGCAATGCCTACATCGACCGCCTGGATCGTACCCTCTCGGCACGCCTGCTGCCGGTCGGCTCCTATCAGGTCGCCACCGCGCCGCTCGACCCGGACCTGGCGCGCTCGCTGCTGCCGCGCAACAGCTGCGTGATCGACAACCAGTTCGTCCCCGACTACTTCCGCCTGACCCCGGACCAGCGACTGCTGTTCGGTGGCGCCTGCACCTACCTCGGCGGCCTGCCCAGGGATGTGCCAGCGGCGACCCGACCGGCCCTGGAGCGCGCCTTCCCGCAGTTGCGTGGCGTACAAATCGACTATGGCTGGGGCGGGCATATCGACTGCACCTTGCGTCGCACCCCGGACATCGGCCGCATTGGCCAACGCTACTGGTTGCAAGGATTCTCCGGCCACGGCGTGCTGCCGACCCTCGCCGGCGCCAGGGCAGTGAGCGATGCGATCCTCGGCGACGAGCACCTGCTCGACCTCTACCAGCGCCTGGACAACCCGCGCTTCCCCGGCGGCGAGCTGCTGCGCGCGCCGCTGGAAGCCATCGGCAAGGCCTGGTACCGGCTGCGCGATATCCGCTGACCTGAACGAAGAACAGAGATGAACCAACAGGAAGAAATCCAAGGGCTGGCGGTGTTGGTACGCGACCTGCGCAAGCACAAGAACGTGACCCTGGGCGAGCTGGCCGAACGCATCGGCCGCTCGGTGGGCTTTCTGTCCCAGGTCGAGCGCGGCCTGTCGCGCCCGACCGTGGCCGACCTCACCGCCATCAGCGAAGCCCTCGGCGTGCCGACCACCTACTTCTACAACGACAGCAAGCCACGCGCCCTGCCCTGGGTGACCCGTCCGGACGAGCGCCGCACCCTGTACTACGCCGCTGGTGTCACCGACGTGCTGGTCTCGCCGGGCATGTCCGCCGGTTTCTCCATGCTCGAAAGCATCCTCGATCCTGGCGCCAGCAGCGGCGACGGGCACCTGGACGACAGTTCCGAGCAAGGCGGCTTCGTCCTCGAAGGCGAGCTGACGGTGTGGTACGGCGACGCCGCCGAGCCGGTCATCCTCGGCCCGCGCGACAGCTTCCAGTTGCCGCCCCACGCGCAGTTCCGCTACGCCAACCTGACCGCCAGCCAGACCCGTGTTCTCTGGGTCTTCACCTGACCCACATGGTACCCACGATGACTGAATTTCCCGACCTGCCCAGCGAAGTCCGCGCCTTTCGCCAACGCTACCCCGAGGTGCGCTACGTCGAGCTGATCTGCCTCGACATCCCCGGCCATTTCTACGGCAAGCGCTACCCCATCGACATGCTGGAAAAGGTCGCCGCCGGCGGCCCGCTGAAGCTGCCGCAGAACTGCGTGCTGCTCGGCGCCCAGGGCGGCCTGCATCCGATTGGCGACTACTGCTTCCATGACGGCGACCCCGACGCGCCGCGCCGGCTGATCCCCGGCACCCTCAAACCCGTGCGTTGGGAAAAGCAGTTGATGGGGCAGATGCTGATCAGCTCCGACGGCACCGACGCGCCCATCGAGTTCGAGCCCCGCGAAGTGCTGGCCCGTGTGATGCAGCGCTTGCACGCGCGTGGCATTCGCCCGGTGGTGGCCTTCGAACTGGAGTTCTACCTGTTCGACCGCGCGCTCAAGGACGGCTTGCCGCAGTACCCGCGCGACCCGCTGACCGGCGATGCCGACGACCAGCCTAACCTGCACATCGAACGCCTGACGCGTTATTCCGAGGTCCTTCACGCGATGGTCGACACGGCCCGCGAACAGGGCGTGGACGCCAACGTGATCACCGCCGAGATCGGCCCTGGCCAGTTCGAGATCAACTTCGCCCACTGCGACGACGGCCTGCGTGCTGCCGACCAGGCCGCCCTGTTCTGCCGCAGCACTCGGGGCGTGGCGATGCAGCACGGCTATCGCGCCAGCTTCATGAGCAAACCCTATCTGGATGCGCCGGGCAGCGGCATGCACGTGCACGTCAGCCTGTACGACGCAGCCGGCAACAACCTGCTGAACGATGAAGGCCAGCAGGCGCTGCGCCACGCCGTCGCCGGCTGCCTGGAATTGCTGCCGCACCTCATGCCGGTCTTCGCCCCCAATCACAACGCCTACCGTCGCTACGGCTCGCGGGTCAACGCCGCCAGCCGTGCCAGCTGGGGCTTCGAGGATCGTGACGCGTGTATTCGTATACCTGACTCGGATGGTCGCAACCTGCGTATCGAACACCGCCTGGCTGGCGCCGATGCCAACCCTTATCTTGTCCTGGCGGCGATCCTCAGCGGCATGGAATACGGCCTGGACAACAAACTCCAGCCCATCGCCCCGCTCAACGAGGATCGCCAAAGCGGCATCGACTTCGCCACCGACATGCTCAGTGCCGTCGCGGCGATGGAGTCGCACGCGGTAGTGAAGGAAAAGCTCGGCGCCGAGTTCGTGTTCGTCCTCAGCGAGAACAAACGCCACGACCACCTGGACTTCATGAACGAGGTGAGTGCGCGGGAGTACCGGTGGTTTCTTTGAGTTGACCGAACGCTTCGAAATTACGCGACGGGCAGGAACCCTTCACGCTCGCTCCAACTCTCTGAGCGCAGCCTTGGCCAGGAAGCCGGATCGGCTTTTCTGCTCAGGGTGATTCTTCACGTATTCGTCGATTCGGTTGAGCAGGTAGCCGGGCAGTGTGATGTTCAATTTCTCGGCCTTGCCCATGTACCTGGTCACGTCGATATCGACGACGGCCCAGGTACAGCCTGCGTATTTCTTGTCCGCGCTATGGTGAGTCAGGGACTGCGCTTGCGGGATCGATTCGCCGCTTTCGGCGAGGATTTCCAAGTGTCCTTCAATCGCCTCTCGCGCCATCGCCAACGCATCGTCCAGGTCATCGCCCGCTGAGAAACAGCCTGGGATATCGGGCACCTCGACGCCCCAGGCGTGTTGCTCATCGCCGGGACGGATCGCAATCGGATAAAGCATGGTCATGGCCTCACTTGCGCTACTCGAATCGTGCTGGCGAACGCGATGCTCATCATTTCGCGGGCTCATCGAATCTGCGCCTGTATCAAAATGCTGTTCACCGTCTTGGTCAGCAGGTCCTTCTTCGGATGCGGAATCGTCACCAAACCCTTTTTAGTTGGGTGCTCGTAATGGTGGTGGCTGCCTCTGACCCGGACCAGATACCAACCGTCAGCCTCGATCTCGGCGATCAACTGTCGGCTATTCATGGCTGCCCTTCCTTAGGCGTAATAGTGGTTACTATACCCACCACAATAAAACTGGCAACACGTGCCTGATCTGAAGATGCGAACGCGGAGCGTGGGAACGATCAGGCGCTACGCCGCCGGAAACGTCACCCGCACCCGCAATCCGCCGTTGTCGCCATCTTCCAGGCTGATATCGGCCATGTGCGCACGGCAGATTTCGCCGACGATGGCCAGGCCCAGGCCGGCGCCGCCGCGTTGAGCGTTGAGGCGGAAGAAGCGTTCGAATACGCGGTCGCGCACGTCGGCCGGGATGCCGCTGCCGTCGTCTTCCACTTCCAGCACCGCGGGGGCGAACACGCGCAGGGTCACGCTGCCGCCCGAGGGCGTGTGGCCGAGGGCGTTGTCCACCAGGTTGCTGAGCAGTTCGTGCAACAAGGTCGGTTCGCCCATGACCCAGGCTTCGTCCTCGGCCTCCAGGGCCAGGGCGATGCCACGGGCGTGGGCCAGTGGCGCCAGGGCGATGCCCAGCTCACGGGCCAGGGCGCCCAGTTCGATGCGTTCGGCGCCGCCTTCGGCGATGGCGCGGGCACCGCTCTCGATACGCGCCAGGGACAGCAACTGGTTGGCCAGGTGAGTCAGGCGGTCGGTGTTCTGCGCGGTTTCCACCAGGGTCTGGCGCCAGCGCGCCGGGTCCTGCTCGCGCAGGCCCAGTTCGACCCGCGCCTTGAGCGCGGCCAGCGGCGTGCGCAACTCATGGGCAGCCTCGGCGATGAAGTCGGCCTGGCGCTGGAACAATGCGCGCAGGCGGTCGGTGAACTGGTTCAGCGCATCCACCAGCGGCAGCAGTTCACGCGGGGCGACGACGATGGGCAAGGGCCGCAGGTCATCCAGTTGCCGCTCGGCCACGGCGTCGCGCAGCTCACGCAGGGGGCGCAGCGCCGCGCTCACCGCCAGCCACACCAGCACCAGCGCGGCCACGGACGACAGGGCCAGGCGCCACAGGGTGTCGATCAGCAGACCACGCGCCAGGCGCTCGCGGGCCTCTTCGGTCTCCGCCACGCGAATCTCGGCCATGCCGTTGATGCTGCCCTTGTTCACCGGTTGCGCCAGGCTGACCACGCGCACCTGCTGGTCGCGGTAGTAGCTGTCGTAGAAGCGCGCCAGGGCCGGATAATCGTTGGTCAACGGCGTAGCGGGCGGTGGCGCGGGCAGGTTCTCGTAGCCGGAAACCAGCGCACCCTCGACATCCAGCACCTGGTAGAAAATCCGCCCCTCGCTGTCGTAGGCGAAGGTGTCCAGGGCCACATAGGGCACGTCGGCCTTGAGCCGGCCATCGGCCTCGTAGAGCCCGGCGGAAATCGCCCGTGCCGAGGCCAGCAGGGTGCGGTCGTAGGCGGTGTCCGCCGCCTCGCGCGCGTTCCAGTAGGCGGTGAGACTGCCGATCACCAGGACCATGGCCAACAGCAGCGCCAGGCGCCGCAGCAATCGTCCGCGCAGGCTGGTGGCCTCAGCCATCGTGCTGCTCCAGCAAGTAGCCGAGGCCACGGAAGGTGACGATGCGCACCGTGCTGCCTTCCAGCTTCTTGCGCAGGCGATGGATGTAGATCTCGATGGCGTCGGGGCTGGCCTCCTGATCGAGGCCGAACACCTGGGCGGCCAGTTGCTCCTTGCTCATCACCCGACCGGGACGAGCGATCAATGACTCCAGCACCGCCTGCTCGCGTGAGGTCAGTGTCAGCACTTCGTCATCCAGGCTGAAACGCCGCGTGCCGAGGTCGTAGAGCAACGGCCCGCAATGCTGTTGCTGTTCGCCGCCGAGTACGCTGCGGCGCAGCAGCGCGCGCACCCGTGCCTCCAGCTCGGAGAGTTCGAAGGGCTTGGCCAGGTAGTCGTCGGCACCGAGGTTGAGGCCATGCACGCGGTCCTTCACTTCGCCCCGCGCGGTGAGCATCAGCACCGGTAGGGTCTTGCCCCGCGCGCGCAATTTCGCCAGCACCTCGAAGCCGTCCAGGCGCGGCAGGCCGACATCGAGCACGGCCAGCGCGTAGTCCTCGCTGGCCAGCGCCAGGTCGGCGGCAACGCCGTCGTGCAGCACGTCGACGGTCCAGCCGGCGGCCTTGAACACCTGGGCCACGCTGTCGGCCAGTTGCGGATGATCTTCGACCAGCAGGATGCGCACGGGCAGTCTCCGAAAAGCGATTCGGCCGGCAGTGTGTAACGGCCGAATGGCATCTGGGAAGGCCGGAAAAGTTTCTTTCAGGCTGAAAGCCTGGTGAAAGTTTCGTTTCCTAGGATTTCCGCAGGGTGGCGATGACCACCCGCCAAACGCCGGCTCATGGTCGTTCCGGCGCTTACAAGAACAAGAATTGGAGACCACCATGCCCATGGCATTTTCGCCTGTTCACCGCCTGCCCCTCGTCCTCGCCGGATTGTCCCTCGCGCCTTTGGCGCAGGCTGAATTCATCAAGGACAGCACCCTCGACTTCGAAACCCGCAACATGTATTTCAACCGCGACTTCCGCGACGGCAGCGGCCAGTCCAAGCGCGATGAATGGGCCCAGGGTTTCCTGCTCGATTACCAGTCCGGCTTCACCGAAGGCACCGTCGGCTTCGGCGTCGACGCCCTCGGCATGCTCGGCATCAAGCTCGACTCGAGCCCGGATCGGGCCGGCAGCGGCCTGCTGCCGGTGCACGACGATGGCCGTGCCGCCGACGAGTATTCCAAGCTCGGCGTGACCGCCAAGGTGCGGGTGTCCAAGACCGTGCTCAAGGTCGGCAGCCTGATTCCCGAGTTGCCGACGCTCAACCCCAACGACGGGCGCATCCTGCCGCAGACCTTCGAGGGCGGCCTGCTCACCTCCGAGGAAATCGACGGCCTGACCTTCACCGGCGGGCGCCTGCGCAAGACCAAGGACCGCGACAACAGCGACTTCCTCGACCTCGCGCTGAACAACAAGAACAGCCGCTTCGCCAGCGCCGCCGAGGCCGATCACTTCGACCTGGCCGGCCTCGACTACCAGTTCGCCAAAGGCATCACCGGCAGCTACCACTACGCCGAACTCGACGACGTCTATCGCCAGCACTTCCTCGGCCTGCTGCTCAACCAGCCGGTCGGCCCCGGCAAGTTGTCCGCCGACCTGCGCCTGTCGATCAGCGACGACACCGGCGCGGCCAATGGCGGTCAGGTCGACAACCGCGCCCTCAACGGCCTGGTCAGCTATGGCCTGAGCGGCCACAAGCTGGGCCTCGGCTACCAGCACATGAGCGGCGATACCGGCTTCGCCTACATCGACGGCACCGACCCGTACCTGATCAACTTCGTGCAGATCAACGACTTCGCCAATGCCAAGGAGCGTTCCTGGCAGGCGCGTTACGACTACGATTTCGCCGCCCTCGGCGTGCCCGGCCTGACCTTCATGACCCGCTACATCAGCGGCGATCATGCCGAGGTCGCCGGCAGCAGCGAACACGGCAAGGAATGGGAACGCAACACCGAGCTGAAGTATGTGGTCCAGGACGGCACACTCAAGGGCGTTTCCGTGCGCCTGCGCAACGCCACCTTCCGCTCCAGCTTCGCCCGCGACGCCGATGAATGGCGCCTGCTGGTCAGCTACAAGCTGTCGATCCTGTGATCGCGCCGACTGACAATAAGAACCTTCGGGAGATTTCTTCATGATCCTACGCAAACTGTCCCTCGCCGCTGCCTGCCTGCTGCTCGCCGGCCAAGCCCTGGCCGAACCCAAGCGCCCCGAGTGCATCGCCCCGGCCGCGCCCGGTGGCGGCTTCGACCTGACCTGCAAGCTGGCGCAAAGCGCACTGATGGAAGCCAAGCTGCTGAGCAAACCGATGCGCGTCACCTACATGCCCGGCGGCGTCGGTGCGGTGGCCTACAACGCGGTGGTCGCCCAGCGCCCGGCCGATGCCGGCACCATCACTGCCTGGTCGAGCGGCTCGCTGCTCAACCTGGCTCAAGGCAAGTTCGGTCGCTTCGACGAGAACGCCGTGCGCTGGGTCGCAGGTATCGGCACCAGCTACGGCGCCATCGCGGTGAACAAGGACTCGCCCTACAAGAACCTCGATGACCTGATCAAGGCCCTGCAGGCCGACCCGAGCAAGGTGGTGATCGGCTCCGGTGGCACGGTCGGCAGCCAGGACTGGATGCAGACCGCGATGCTCGCCAAGGCTGCCGGCATCGACCCGCGCAAGCTGCGCTACGTGGCCCTGGAAGGCGGCGGCGAAATCGCCACCGCATTGCTCGGTGGGCACATTCAGGTCGGCAGCACCGACATCTCCGACTCCATGCCACACATCCAGGCCGGCAACATGCGCATCCTCGCCGTGCTCTCGGATGAGCGCCTGCCAGGACCGCTGAAATCGGACATCCCGACCGCCAAGGAGCAGGGTTACGACATCACCTGGCCGGTGGTACGCGGCTTCTACCTCGGGCCGAAGGTCACCGACGAGGAATACGCCTGGTGGAAGGATGCCTTCGACAAGCTGCTGGCCTCCGAAGACTTCGCCAAGCTGCGTGACCAGCGTGAGCTGTACCCCTTCGCCATGACCGGCGAGGAGCTGGACGGCTACGTGAAGAAACGCGTCGGCGAATACAAGCAGATGGCCAAGGACTTCGGCCTCACGCAATAAAAGACCGGTGGCCGGCAAACCTGCCGGCCCTTCCTGCTCGCTCGTCACCGCGAGGAACACACCATGCTTTTTCAACGCCTGTTCAGTCTGGGCTGGCTCGTCGCATGCCTGGCGTTTGCCGTCATGGCCTGGAACTACCATGCCGAGTTCTCTTACGAGCCGGTCGGCCCCCGCGCATTTCCGCTGCTGATGCTCGGCCTGATGGCAGCGGCGCTGCTGTGGATCACCCTGCGTCCCACACCGGTCAAGCACAACCCGGACGAACAGCCGCTGGATGCCAGCGTGCTGGGCAAGGTGGCGGCCTGCATCGCCTTGCTGCTGGTTTATGCCGGCCTGTTCGAGCCGCTGGGCTTCATCGTGTCCAGCGCCCTGGTCGGCCTGTTCATGGCACGCCTGTATGGCGGCCGCTGGCTGCCCTCGGCGATTGCCGCCGTGCTGATCGCCATCGGCATGTACCTGCTGTTCGACAAATCCCTCGACGTGCCTCTGCCGTTGGGCGTCCTCGACTTCCTGGAGTGATGACATGGAAACTCTGAGCTACCTGGGCCAGGGCTTCGGCGTGGCCCTCAACCCGTACAACCTGATCACTGCGCTGATCGGCACCCTGATCGGCACGGTCGTCGGCCTGCTGCCAGGCCTCGGCCCGATCAACGGCGTGGCCCTGCTGATTCCTGTGGCGTTCGCCCTCGGCCTGCCACCGGAAACCGCGCTGATCCTGCTCGCCGCCGTGTACCTGGGCTGCGAATACGGCGGCCGGATCAGTTCGATCCTGCTCAACATCCCTGGCGAAGCCTCCACCGTGATGACCACCCTCGACGGCTACCCGATGGCTCGTCAGGGCCTGGCTGGCGTAGCCCTGTCGCTGTCGGCCTGGAGCTCGTTCATCGGCGCCTTCATCGCCACCTGCGGCATGGTCCTGTTCGCCCCGCTGCTGGCCAAGTGGGCCATCGCCTTCGGCCCGGCGGAATACTTCGTGCTGATGGTGTTCGCCATCGTCGCCCTTGGCGGCATGGCAGGCGACAAGCCGATGAAGACCTTCATCGCCGCCCTGCTCGGCCTGTTCCTCTCGACCATCGGCATCGATGCCAACAGCGGCGTGTACCGCTTCACCTTCGACAGCATCCATGTCGCCGACGGCATCCAGTTCGTGGTCCTCGTGCTGGGTCTGTTCTCGGTCAGCGAAATCCTCCTGCTGCTGGAAAAAACTCACCACGGCCATGTCGCGGTGAAAGCCACCGGGCGCATGTTGTTCAACCTGAAAGAAGCGGCGTCGGTGGCGGTGGTCAACGTGCGTTGCGGCCTGCTCGGCTTCTTCCTCGGCGTGCTGCCGGGCGCTGGTGCGACCCTGGCCAGCGCCGTGGCCTACATGACCGAGAAAAAGATCGCCGGTGAAAAAGGCACGTTCGGCAAAGGTGACATGCGTGGCCTGGCCGCACCGGAAACCGCCATCGGCGCCTCGGCTTGCGGCGCCATGGTGCCGATGCTGACCCTCGGTGTACCCGGCTCCGGCACCACGGCGGTGATGATCGGCGCCCTGACGCTGTACAACATCACCCCCGGCCCGATGCTGTTCCAGAACCAGCCGGACATCGTCTGGGGTCTGATCGCCTCGTTGTTCATCGCCAACATCATGCTGGTGATCCTCAACATCCCGATGATCCGCATCTTCACGCGCATCCTCAACGTGCCGAACTGGACACTGGTGCCGGTGATCGCGATCATCACCTCCATCGGCGTCTATGCGGTGCACGCCACCACTTTCGATCTGTTCCTGATGGTCGCTATCGGTATCTTCGGCTACATCCTGCGCAAACTCGACTTCCCGCTGTCGCCACTGCTGCTGGGCTTCATCCTCGGCGGACTGATGGAGCAGAACCTGCGCCGCGCGCTGTCGATCTCCAGCGGCGAGCTGAGCATCCTCTGGTCGAGCCCGATCACCCTCGGCGTCTGGGCCCTGGTGGCGGTGATGCTGGCCCTGCCGATCGTCCGCATCTGGCGCCGTCGCGCCGCGCAACGCCGGGCCCTGGCCAATGCCTGACGGCTGGCGGTTGTGGTGGCCGACCCCAGTGGTCGGCGCAGTCGGCGGTCTGTTGGCGAGCCTCGCCAACTGGCCGCTGCCATGGATGATCGGCGCGCTGGTGGCGGTCATCCTGTTTCGTTGCAGCACGCCCTGGCAGATCCGCGACCTGCCGGGCGGACGCAAGACCGGCCAGTGGATCATCGGTATCGGCATCGGCCTGCACTTCTCTCCCGAAGTCATCGAACAGGTGGTCGCGCACTTCTGGCCGATCCTGTTCTGCGCGCTGGTCACCACCCTCTCCAGCGCCGCAGCGGTGTGGCTGCTACGGCGCACCGGCGAGGACGCCCCCACCGCGTTCTTTTCCTGCATGCCCGGCGGCTCGGGCGAGATGGTCAACCTCGGCCTGCGCAACGGCGCCGTCTCCAGCCGCGTGGCAGCCGCGCAAAGCCTGCGCGTGGTGGCGGTGGTGCTGTGCGTGCCGGCGGTGTTCAAGCTGCTGATGGGCGATGGCCCGGCCCTGCACCAGCAGGCACCCGCCGACTGGTTTTGGCTGGCCATATTGGTGCCGCTGGGCGGTGCCCTGGCGTGGCTCTGGCAGCGTCTGAAGCAGCCCAATCCCTGGCTGTTCGGGCCACTGTTGGTCAGCGCGGCGGCGAGTATTTTCTATGAGTTGCACGTCGGCCTGCCGCCCGGCGCCAGCCAGCTCGGCCAGTTGCTGATCGGCGGCGGCCTCGGTTGCCACTTCGACCGCGCCTTCTTCCGCCGTGCGCCGTCGTTCCTGGCGCGCACGATGATCGGCACGGCGCTGATGATCGGCGTCGCCAGCCTGTGCGCGCTGGGCATGGGTTGGCTGACCGCACTGGACGTGCGCTCGCTGACGCTGGGCATGATGCCGGGCGGCATCGCCGAGATGAGCCTGACGGCGGAAACCTTGCAGTTGTCGGTGCCGCTGGTCACCGCCTTGCAGGTGTTGCGCCTGCTGCTGGTGCTGTTCCTGGCGGAGCCGATCTATCGGCGATGGAGAAAGCAGCCGTAGGGTGGATGACGCTCTTCTCATCCACCATGACAACGTTGTGGTGGACGGGAAAAGCGTCGTCCCCCTACGAACTGTGGCAGCGGCGAATGATGCCTTAGAAAGCGGAGCGAACCCGCAGGAGCGCGCATGGACTAGGCGTCCCCGCCGCTCCTGCGAAGGTTCGTGCTGGCACGGGTTGGACGGTACTCAGCCCGCCGCCAGCATCCGCCCGGTTTCTTCCAGGTTGATGTGCCACTGCATGGCTTCACGCAGGATGTGCGGGGTATGCCCGCCGCGCTCGCAGGCGCGATCGAAGTAGTCGTTCAGCGCCGCGCGGAAGTCCGGGTGCACGCAGTTGTCGATGATCACCCGTGCGCGTTCGCGTGGCGCCAGGCCACGCAGGTCGGCCAGGCCCTGCTCGGTGACGAGGATGTCGACGTCGTGCTCGGTGTGGTCGACGTGGCTGACCATCGGCACCACGCTGGAAATCGCCCCGCCCTTGGCAATCGACTTGGTGACGAACACCGCCAGGTGCGCGTTGCGGGCGAAGTCGCCGCTGCCGCCGATGCCGTTCATCATCTTGGTGCCGCCGACGTGGGTCGAGTTGACGTTGCCGTACAGGTCGAACTCCAGCGCCGTGTTGATGCCGATGATCCCCAGGCGACGCACCACTTCCGGGTGGTTGGAGATTTCCTGCGGACGCAGCACCAGCCTGTCCTTGTACTTCTCCAGGTTGCCGAACACTTCGGCATTGCGGCGCTCCGACAGGGTGATCGAGCTGCCCGAGGCGAAGCTCAGCTTGCCGGCGTCGAACAGGTCGAAGGTCGAATCCTGCAGCACTTCGGAGTACATGGTCAGGCCTTCGAACGGCGATTCGATCAGGCCGCACATCACCGCGTTGGCGATGCTGCCGATGCCGGCCTGCAGCGGGCCGAGGTTGTTGCTCATGCGCCCGGCGGCGACTTCGCCCTTGAGGAAGTCGATCAGGTGATCGGCGATGGCCTGGGTCTCATGATCAGGCGGCAACACGGTGGACGGCGAGTCCGGCTGGTTGCTGATGACGATGGCGACGATCTTCTCCGGCGGGATCGGAATCGCGGTCGAACCGATGCGATCGTCCACGCGGGTCAGCGGGATCGGCGTGCGGGTCGGCCGGTAGGTCGGGATGTAGATGTCGTGCAGGCCTTCCAGGTTCTGGTTGTGGGCCAGGTTGATCTCGACGATCACACGCTTGGCGAAGATCGCGAAGCTGGCCGAGTTGCCCACCGAGGTGGTCGGCACGATGTGGCCCTGCTCGGTGATGGCAACGGCCTCGATCACCGCGATGTCCGGCAGCTTGAGCTGGTGGTTGCGCAGTTGCTCGACGGTTTCCGACAGGTGCTGGTCGATGAACATCACCTTGCCGTCGTTGATCGCCTTGCGCAGGGTGCTGTCGACCTGGAACGGCATGCGCCGGGCCAGCACGCCGGCCTCGGTGAGTTGCTTGTCGAGATCGTTGCCCAGGCTGGCGCCGGTCATCAGGCTGATCTTCAGCGGCTGGGTCTTGGCCCGCTCGGCCAGTGCGTGGGGCACGGCCTTGGCTTCACCCGCGCGGGTGAAACCGCTCATGCCGACAGTCATGCCGTCTTCGATCAGGGCAGCGGCATCGGCTGCGCTCATCACCTTGTCCAGCAACGACGGCAGGCGCACACGGTCTTGATACATGAATAACCTCGGAAAACACGCGGGATACGGGAGGAGCGCCAGTCTAGGGGCTGCGCCTGCCCGCGCCAGCCCGACCAAGGTCGAATGGAGCCCGTCCTCTAGTGCCGATTGCCGCACAGAGCCGCCGACCGGCGCTCGCACCGTGACGGTGGCGCTGCTAGTCTTGCCGCCCAGCCCCTGCAACTCGTGATCCCGCCATGCCCGTGCGCTCTTTGCTGCTGTTTCTCGCACTGTCGTTGCTGACGAGCCACGCCAATGCGCTGACCATCTACAAGTACGTCGACAAGAATGGCGTGGTCACCTACACCGACAAGGCCACGCCCGGCGCCCAGGTGTTCGTGTTCCGCGACCGCATGGTCGAGCACCTGGAAAAACTGGTGAAGCTGGAGACCAGGAAGCACGCGGCCGGCGAAACCCTGCTGGTGCGCAACGACCTGTACGCGCCGGTGGAAGTCGAACTGAGCCTGAACGACGTCAGCAACGCCAGTGGCGCGCCCGACAAGCCGATCCGCTGGGTACTGCCGGCGCGCAGCAGCATCCGCCTGGCGACCCTGGCACCGCTGGATGCGAGCAAGGCGATGCGCTACACGCCCAGGCTGCGCTACGCCCTCGGCGATCCGCGCCTGCAGCCCTCGCTGTATCGCTACCCGTTGCCCTGGCGCGGCGGTCCGTTCCGCCTGACCCAGGGCGCCAACGGCAAGTACAGCCACTTCACACCCAAGGGGCGCTATGCGCTGGATATCGCCATGCCGGTGGGCACGCCTATCGTCGCGGCGCGCTCGGGCATGGTGGTCAAGGTCGAGAACCAGCAGAGCGGGCGTGGCAACAACCCGTCCGGCAACTTCGTGCGCATCCTGCACGACGACGGCACCATGGGTGTGTACCTGCACCTGACCCGTGGCTCGGTGAGCGTGCGCGAAGGCCAGCACGTCAACGTCGGCGATGCCCTGGCACTGTCCGGCAACACCGGCAACAGCACCGGCCCGCACCTGCACTTCGTGGTCCAGCGCAACGTCGGCCTGGCCCTGGAGTCGATTCCCTACGACTTCGCCCAGCCGGTGGATACGCTGCCGAACTTCGCCGTGGTCGGTAGCAACTAGGCTTCTACCTCACAGTCGCCGGCACGAAATACGCCAGGACAGCCATTTTTCATGGCGCAGCCGCCCGCAGGGAGGCGCACAGGACGTGCTCAATGAAAAATGCCGCTCACCCTTGCAGGTGAGCGGCATTCTTTAGCGTACCAACGCCAGGACTTACGCCAGTTCGTCGAAGCACTCGGCGATGATGGCGATGCCTTTCTCCAGTTGCGCGTCAGGGATGGTGACGGGCATCAGGAAGCGGATGACGTTGTAGTAGGTGCCGCACGACAGCAGGATCAGGCCTTTCTCGCGCGCCTTGGCGACGATCTTGCCGACCAGTTCGGCAGCCGGCTTGTTGTGGTCGCCGCCTTCGAACAGCTCGATGGCGATCATCGAACCCAGGCCACGCACATCGCCGATCACCTTGTGCTTGGCAGCGATGTCGCGCAGACCGGCCTTCAGCTTCTCGCCAACGGCGTTGGAGCGATCCAGCAGCTTCTCTTCGTCGAACACTTTCAGCACGGCCAGGGCCGCGGCGCAGGCAATCGGGCTACCCGCGTAGGTGCCGCCCAGGCCACCGGGAGCGATGGCGTCGACGATCTCGGCCTTGCCGACCACGCCGGAGATCGGGAAACCGCCGCCGACCGATTTGGCGAAGGTGGTCAGGTCCGGAGTCACGTCCAGTTGCTCGGTGGCGAAGAAGGTGCCGGTACGGCCAGCGCCAGTCTGCACCTCGTCGGCAATCAGCAGGATGCCGTGCTGGTCGCACAGGGCGCGCAGGCGTTTCATGAAGGCCGGGGAGTTGACGTAGAAACCGCCTTCGCCCTGTACCGGTTCGATGATGATCGCGGCGATGTCCTGCGGCTGGGCATCGTTCTTGAAGATGCGCTCGATGCTGGCGATGGACTCGTCTTCGCTCACCCCATGCAGCTCGCAAGGCGCCAGGGCGCGGTACACGCCAGCCGGCATCAGGCCCATGCCCGCGGAGTACGGCACCACCTTGCCAGTCAGCGACAGGGTCATCATGGTGCGGCCGTGGTAGGCGCCGGTGAAGGCGATCACGCCGGCGCGGCCGGTGGCGGCACGGGCGATCTTCACGGCGTTCTCCACCGCTTCGGAACCGGAGCTCAGCAGCACGGCTTTCTTGGCGAAGTTACCCGGTACGCGCTTGGCGATTTCTTCGCACAGCTCGATGTAGGGTTCGTAGGCCAGTACCTGGAAGCAGGTGTGGGTCAGCTTGGTCAGTTGTTCCTGGACGGCAGCGATCACTTTCGGATGCACGTGACCGGTGTTCAGTACCGCGATGCCGCCGGCGAAGTCGATGTACTCACGGCCTTCGACGTCCCACACGGTGGCGTTCTCGGCGCGCTCGGCGACGATCGGGTGGATCTGGCCGACGCCACGGGCGACGGCGGCTTGGCGACGTTTCAACAGGGATTCGTTGGTCTTGCTCATGATTTCCTCATTGGCCGCTCAGGCGCGACCGGGTCCAAGGATGATGACGGAGGTAAGGGCCAGACAGCAGCTTGCGATGATCGGACTGCCTCGTACCCACCGACCCGTCGGCAGGGTTCGCCGGTGCTACCACCGGAAACGCCGACGCCGGGTGACGCAGCTCTTGCCTGTCACCCGGCACCCACGGAAACTTGTGCAGCGTCGGCAGGACGTACGCCCTGCCGCTTGAATCAGATACCGCCGAGGCAGAGGTACTTCACTTCAAGGTAGTCCTCGATGCCGTACTTCGAACCTTCACGGCCCAGGCCCGACGCCTTGATGCCGCCGAACGGCGCCACTTCGTTGGAGATCAGACCGGTGTTGATGCCGACCATGCCGTATTCCAGGGCCTCGGCCACACGGAACACCCGGCCCAGGTCACGGGCGTAGAAATACGAGGCCAGGCCGAACTCGGTGTCGTTGGACATGGCGATCACGTCAGCCTCGTCCTTGAAGCGGAACAGCGGCGCCAGCGGACCGAAGGTCTCTTCCTTGGCCACGGCTGCGCTCTTCGGCACGTCGAGCAGGATGGTCGGCTCGAAGAAGCTGCCGCCCAGGGCATGCGGCTTGCCACCGAGGGCGACCTTGGCGCCTTTGCTCACCGCGTCGTCGATGTGCTCCTGGACCTTGGCCACGGCTTTGCCGTCGATCAGCGGGCCGGTGGTGGAACCCTGTTCCAGGCCGTTGCCGATCTTCAGCTTGGCCACGGCGACCTTCAGCTTCTCGGCGAAGGCATCGTAGACGCCGTCCTGTACGTACAGGCGGTTGGCGCAGACGCAGGTCTGGCCGTTGTTGCGGAACTTGGAGATCAGCGCGCCTTCGACGGCCGCGTCCAGATCGGCGTCGTCGAAAACGATGAACGGCGCGTTGCCGCCCAGTTCCAGCGAGACCTTCTTGATGTCCTTGGCGCACTCGGCCATCAGTTGGCGACCGATTTCGGTCGAGCCGGTGAAGCTCAGCTTGCGCACGATCGGGTTGCTGGTCAGCTCGCTGCCGACTTCGCCGGCGCTACCGGTGACCACGCTGAACACGCCTTTGGGAATGCCGGCGCGCTCGGCCAGCTCGGCCAGGGCCAGCGCCGAATAAGGGGTCTGCGAAGCGGGCTTGAGGACCATGGTGCAGCCAGCAGCCAGGGCCGGGCCGGCTTTACGGGTGATCATCGCCGCCGGGAAGTTCCACGGGGTGATGGCCGCGGTCACGCCAATCGGCTGCTTGATCACGATCAGGCGCTTGTCTGGCTGGTGGCCCGGAATCACGTCGCCATAGACACGCTTGGCTTCTTCGGCGAACCACTCGAGGAAGGACGCAGCATAGGCGATCTCGCCCTTGGCCTCGGCCAGCGGCTTGCCCTGCTCCAGGGTCATCAGGCGACCGAGGTCTTCCTGGTTCTCGATCATCAGCTCGAACCAGCGGCGCAGCTTGCCGGCACGCTCCTTGGCGGTCAGCGCACGCCAGGCCGGCAGCGCCTTGTCAGCGGCTTCGATGGCACGGCGGGTTTCAGCGGCGCCCATCTTCGGCACGCTGCCGATGATTTCGCCGGTCGCCGGGTTGTTGACCTTGATGGTCTGGCCGCTGTCGGCGTCCAGCCAGGTGCCATCGACATAGGCTTGCTGGCGGAACAGGGAAGTGTCTTTCAGTTGCATGACTGATCTCCTGGGCGCACACCCGCGTGGGGTAGGCAGTGGAAGGGGTACCGGACAGGCAGGCCGGAGGCGAAAAAATATCCACGAATGCTAGGGCCCGATTGGCTAAAGGGCAATAGCTTCGTTCGATAAAAGCCACGCCTAGTGGGAAAACTGGAACGAACGGTGGCGCCGTCAATTCAATAGAACAAGCGCCCTGCGCAGCCGAACCCGAGGTCACTCCGACACGGATGTTCGTTATATCGAACACTTTTGACAGCCATAAACAGCCGCCGTGCCCACGCCTGGACGAACAGAAGCCGCGCCGGCTGCGGCTCCCAGCGTCATAACAGGCCCCCTGGTCGACGCGCCACAACCTCACTCATGACGCCATGAAAGAGCAAGCGACAGGAAAGCCCTCCAGCGCATGGACGCCCGCTCATCGGATGCGTATGATTGCGCCCCGCAACGCACCAGTAGCTCAGCTGGATAGAGTACTGCCCTCCGAAGGCAGGGGTCGTGGGTTCGAATCCCGCCTGGTGCGCCATCTAAAGAACCTGGCCCGCCTTTGAGCGGGCTTTGTCGTTTCTGGAGGCTGGCAAATAGAAAGGTTCTTTACGGATTACCGGAAAAGTCGCTCTTGATATTCATGAAAAAGAATTCGCTATCCCGGTAGCCATAGGCCATCCGCTTGATCACCTTGATTCGGTATTGATGCCTTCCAATTGACCCGTGGCCATCGCACCTTGCTCAGGATGCCGCGCCAGTAGCCCTCAGCCGTATCAAGCTTAGGCAGCACCTCCACTTGCAACGCGCGTCGCTCCAGGAGGCGTACGCTGTCCCAATGCAACCCGAACAACTCAGCAACATGTAAGGTCGGTAGTCGCCGACACGCCTGAACGACAGCATCGGCCACGCGACGAGTCATTCGCGAATAATGATCGAGCCACCTGACAGCCTCCAGGCGCTTGCCGCAAGTGCTGCACACGACTCATCTAAGCTCGATGTCTAGACGAACCGCCCTCCCGAGAATGGGCAAGTCTCGGATGACTCGCTGACAGTATTCATGGACGCTCGGGCAGAGCGTGTGACAGCCGCCGCAGGTGGGAAATCGGTTGAATCGTGCACAAGAACGCCGATTTGCAGGTGGATTTGCTCGCACGAACACCATCCATCAAACCGGCGTCCTTGTTTCTATTCTTTCCCGGGATTCCGTGAAGAACCAAAAAAGCCAATGCAAACAGCTTCGGCGGCAAAGAAAGTACCAACGTTCAGCCCTTGTACTTCAGCCCACATTTCGCCAGACAGCTAATGTGCAAATCCCGTCTCCAAGCAGTCGCATCAGCGGGAATTTGCACATCTGATTTATGAAGTCTTTCCTATACTGTTTTTCATCTTGGTAATTTTTATTTTCCCAGCAAAGAATGTCCGAACTGATAGCGCATCCACAGCTCAATTCCCAGAGAGACCAAAACTATTAATGCAATAATAGCTATAATGGTTTTTCTGTACTCTTGCTTGTCAAATTCAAAAGTGTCAGGGCGTATGAAAAACTTCGAATAAACAAACGACGAAATATGCAAGTCCGGTCTGAAAAGCTGAATCCCCTGAATGAAATGCGCCCTTAATTCTTTATGATTTCCCGCATAGTATGTAAGGGTGGCATCCATTTTAAAATCAATCATTTTTTTATTTCCGTTCATATGAACGAAAAAAATTATTCCGCCTTTAATTAGTGTTTTGACATACACATCATCAGTATACCGGTCATTGCTGCAATGGAGCTGCGCATATGAAATGGTTTCTGTTTCGCCGTTTGCCTTATGGAAACGGAGCCCTTTCTTGTTTACCGTTATGCCGCCAACATAATTTGCTTTTTTCATCTGGCGAACGATAGCAACATATCCCCAAACAATCAGCGGATAATAAACAACCATAACAACAACTGATATTTCTTCTTCCATGTAAAGCAGAACAGGCACTGCGAAAGAAGACAGAAAGAAAAAAACAAATACTGACCCGAGCAAAATTCGTACAAGCCAAGTGATGAACCAGTTGGCTTGTGATTTTAGTTCCGGGAAATTGCCTTTGGTGTACTTCATAGCTTTATAGAAATTATCTAATCCCTGTTTAATTGCAGTCCTTCTACCTCGACCACCCATCTATTATCGCCGGTCAAAAAAACCGCCAAACAAGCCTGTCAGTTTTTCCAAACAATCATAACAAGCAGCTACTTCGGCAGCGCATTCTTGAGCGAGTCGTCCGCCATCAATCAGGCGATGCCCCGTTCCAACTCTCGTGCGGTTGCCGAGACACGCTGGATAGTCTCGATCAATCCTCCTGCGCGCCCTTTTCATCTTCGATTTCCGCCAGCAAATCGTCCGGTTCAACCGCGTCCACCGCCGCCTCGTTCTCCGGCAGCGCCGGGATGAAGTCGATTTCCAGTGCGGCCTTGTCGACGAAGTATTCCGGCAGCTCGCCTTTGATCGCCGGGGCGAGGTTCTTGAATTCGCCGACCTGCTTGACCAGGTTGCCCTTGCCGCTGACCAGTTGGCCTTCGGCCTTGGCGTAGGCTTCGCTGGCGGTGTCGAGGCCTTTCTTGACCTTCTCGAAGCTGGCCAGGAAGGTATTGAGCTTCTTGAACACCGCCTCGGCCTTGTTGGCCAGGGCGGCGGTGTGTTTGTTCTGGTCTTCGTAGCGCCATAGCTGGCGGACGATGTTGAGGCTGGTCAGCAGGGTGGTCGGGGTGGCCACCAGCACGTTGTTCTCGATGGCTTGCTGGAACAGGGTCTCGTCGGCCTTCAGCGCTTCGACGAAGGCCGACTCGATGGGGATGAACATGAACACCATGTCCGGCGAATTGAGGCCCGGCAGCTTGTAGTAATCGCGGTCGGCCAGTTCCTTGATGCGGCTGCCGACGGCCTGCACGTGCTCCTTCAGCGCGAGGATGCGCTCCGCCTCGCTCTCGCCGTTGACGAAGCGCGTGTAGGCGTTGAGCGAGACCTTGGCATCGATGATCAGGTGCTTGCCCTGAGGCAGGTAGACCACTGCGTCGGGGCGCTGGCGACCTTCCTCGGTGGTGAAGCTGACCTCGCGCGCGTAGTCCTTGCCCAGTTGCAGGCCAGAGCGTTCGAGGACGTTTTCCAGCACCAGTTCGCCCCAGTTGCCTTGCAGCTTTTTCTGCCCGCGCAGGGCGGTGGACAGCTCGTGGGCCTCGGCGGTGATCTGCTGGTTCAGCGCCTTCAGCGACTCCAGTTCCTTGCGCAGCTCGCCCTGCTGGGTGGTCTCGCGGTGGTGGATGTCCTGCACTTCCTTCTTGAAGGTGTCGATGGACTGCTGGAACGGGCTCATCACCGCACTCAGGGTGAGCTTGCTGTTCTCCTGCAACGCCTGGCTCTTGGCTTCGAGGATTTCGTTGGACAGCAGTTTGAACTGCTCTGACAGGCTGGCCTTCTGCTTCTCGAAACTGGCCAATTCGCGCTCATGGCTGGCGGCACGCTCATCCAACTCGGTCTTCAGGCGGGTATGTTCGCGACTGACCTCGGCGAGTCGATGCTGCAGGGCGTCGTGCTTTTCCGTCGCGGCCACCAATTGCGCCTTGAGATCGCCCACCTGCACCCGCGCCTCGCGCTCGGTGGTCTCGAAGCCCTTGGTGCGCTTGCCTTCCTCGGCCAGGGCATCCTTCAACTGGCTGACGGCGATGCGCTCCTGATCCAGCGCAGCCTGCGCCTGTTGCAAACGCGTGCGGTAGTCCTCGATCCGCTCTTTCAAGCTACGGATTTCCGTCAGGGTCGTTTCCTGCTGGGTCTGCGCGGCATGGCGCGCCTGGTTCGCCTGCTCCAGGCGGCTTTCCAGATCGCTCAGGCGTTGCCGGCTCTCCCTGACCTCGTCACCCAGGCGCGCCTCGGTCGCCGCAGCGGCAGCCAGCCGGGCGCTGAGCTTGCCTTCCTCGACCTGCAAGGCGTGGCCACACGCTTCGGCAGCCTTGAGCTGTTCCTGCAATAGCGAGCACTGACGCGCCGCGGCGTCCTGCTCCAGCCGCGCCTGCTCCAACTGAGTGGCGAGCAGGGCGTTCTGCCGTCCCTGGCGCAGCGCCGCGAAGAAGTAGCCCAACAGGGCGAAGACGATAACCAACACCACGCTGATGGCGATGATGTCGGGGGTCCATTGACTGGCTTGCATGATTACTCCTGAGCACTTGTATACCCGCTCGTTTCGCTCTGCCGCACAGGGCCGTGAACGGACTCTGCGGGCGGCCTGACACGCTATGGTCGCGGGCGAAATCGAGCTGACGGCGCAATTGTTCCACATGCACCCGATCCGTGCGCGCCGCGTTGGCGAACCATCAGGCATCGGCGCCGAGCAGCGCGGCGCGCAAACCGCTGCGCCGCACCACGCGACGCTGCACCGCCTGTTCGAACACCCCGGCGCGGCTTTCCACCAGGCTGAAGCAATGCCGGGCGCGGGTGATGCCGGTGTAGATCAGTTCCTTGGTCAGCACCGGGTTGAGGTTTTCCGGCAGCACCAGTGCGCAATGGGCGAACTCCGAGCCCTGGGATTTGTGCACGGTCATGGCGAACACGGTTTCCACCGCGCCGAGGCGGCTGGGCAGGATCGAGCGCAGGCCGCCGGAACCGTCGTTGCGAGGGAACACCACGCGCAGCACCAGACGCGACGCCTCACCCGCCTGCGTCGATGGCTCGGGCAGGCGCAGGGCGATGCCGATGTCGCCGTTCATCAAACCCAGGCCATAGTCGTTGCGCGTCACCAGCACCGGACGGCCTTCGTACCAACCGTGGTCCTGCTCGATCAGCCCGCGCTGCAACAGTGCCTGGGCGATGCGCACATTGAGCGCTTCGACGCCCCAGGCACCCTTGCGCACGGCACAGAGCAACTGGAAGCGGTCGAAGGCAGTCAACACCGCCGCCGCCCAGGCATCCCAGCGCTCGCTGTCGTCGCCCAGGTCGGGGCGCTGTTCGCGCAGGACGTTCAGATAGTCGACGTAGCCCACTGGACGCTGCTCATCGCCCGGCCAGCCATCCAGCAACAGGCGCTCGAAGGCGCGATCCTGCTCGCCTGCCAGACGCAGTGCATGGACATCCGCCGTACCGGCCATGAGCACCGCGCGGGCCTCGGCAGCCGCCCCGCGATTGACCGCCAGGGCCAGGCGACCGATACCGGAGCCACCGGCGAAACGCCGCGAGTGACGCAGCATGACGATGTGCTGGGCCAACGCCTGCTCACCGCCGTGCAACTGCGGGTCTTCGATGCGCTCGCCAGTCTGCTGCGCCAGCCAGTGCAATGTGGCCTGGCTGTAGCCACCGGCTTCGGCATCGCGACAGAGGTCGCCGAGCACCGCCCCAGCCTCCACCGAGGCCAATTGGTCCTTGTCGCCGAGCAGGATCAGCCGTGCATGGGCGGGCAGCGCATCGAGCAGGCTGGCCATCATTTCCAGGTCGATCATCGAGGCTTCGTCCACCACCAGCACGTCCAGCGGCAGCAGGTTGGCGGCGTTGTGGCGGAAGTGGCGGCTGTCCGGACGGCTGCCCAGCAGGCGGTGCAGGGTGGTGACGCTGCTGGGAATCTGCCCGCGCACGGCCTCGCTGACCGGCAGCGACGCGACCTGGGCACCGATGGATTCGGTCAACCGCGCGGCGGCCTTGCCGGTCGGCGCGGCGAGGCTGAGGCGCAGCGGCGCGCCCTGGTCCAGCGCCGCCGCCTGCAACAGCGCCAGCAGGCGCACCACGGTGGTGGTCTTGCCGGTACCGGGGCCGCCGGTGACCAGGGTGAAACGCCCGCGTGCGGCCAGGGCGCAGGCCAGTTTCTGCCAGTCGGTCAGGCGTTGGCCTGCGAGTACCAGAGGTTCGGGAAACAACGCGCTCAGACGCGCGGCGAGGTCAGTGGGGGCGTCGGCCGGAGCACGCAGGCGTGCGCCGATACAATCGGCCACGCTGCGCTCGTAATCGCGATAGCGCCGCAAGTACAGGCAATCGCCACTGAGTACCAGCGGCGCGACCTGGTCTTCGCGCTCCTGCAACAGCGCACTCTTCTCGCAGGCGCTACGCCAGGCTGGCAGGCTCACCCCGGCGAGCACGTGTGACGGCAACAGGCTGACACCTTCGGCACTTTCGCCCTCCGGCGGCAGCGACAAGGCCGAGTCGGGGTCGGCCAGGGTAGTGCGCAAGTCGAGGCACACATGCCCCTGCCCCAGTTGGTGACTGGCCAGGGCGGCGGCCAGCAACAGCAACGGCGAGGCCTCGGCGTCGAGTCCGGCGAAGAACAGCGCCAGGCTGCGGTCCAGCTCACGCAGCCAACCGCGCTCGCTCCAGGCGGCGAGCAGTTCGAACAGTTGCCTGCGATCCGCGAGCATCGGCGTCATGCCAGGGCCTCCATGCTTTCACCGAGGAACAGGGCGTCCAGGCGCTCGATCAGCGCTCGCGCCGGACGCGCCAGGTACTGCCCGGCAGCCGGCGCGCGGAGGAACAGGTACAGCGCGCCGCCCAGGTGGCGGTCGTAGTCGTAGTCCGGCAAACGCAGGCGCAGGTGGCGGTGCAGGGCCAGGACGTAGAGCACGTATTGCAGGTCGTAGCGGTGGCTGGCCACGGTCGCCTCCATGGCCTCAAAGGTATAGGCCTGGTCGTCGGCGCCCAGCCAGTTGGACTTGTAGTCGACCACGTAGTAGCGCCCCTCATGTTCGAACACCAGGTCGATGAAGCCCTTGAACATGCCGTTCAGGGTGTCGGCAGTCAGCGCCGGCCGCGCCACGCCGGGCAGCTCGAAGCGCTGCACCAACTGGTCCAGGCGCTTGACCTCGACCCGCCGCGCTTCGAACCAGAACTCCAGCTCCGCCTGGTACTCGACCAGTTCGGCCAGGCTCGCCGACTGCCCGTCACCCAGGTGCAGCGGCTGCACCAGCAGTGCCTGCAACCAGTGCCAGAGCGGTTCGATCCAGCTTTCCAGGCCGCGCCGCTGGCAACGCCGCGCCAGATGCTCGCGCAGCGCGCCGGGGTCGCCCGCCAGGGGCGCGAAGCCTTCGGCGGCGGCGATTTCCAGCAGGCCGTGGAGGAAGGTGCCGGGGTTGGGACCACGGGGAAAGCGGTGCAGGCCCTGGGCTGAAACCGGGATCTGCTCCAGGGCCAAGGCCGGGCGCTCATCGTCGCTGGCGATCTGTACCGCTGGATTGTCGGGCGACAGGTCGTCGTGGCGATCGATCGTCGCGTCTTCGCCCTCCTCCATGCGCAGGGCGCTGTAGGAGGCGATCCACCAGTGTTCGCGGGCGCTGCGGGCCGGCGTCGGCCAGCTTGGCACGAAGGCGCCGTCGTCCAGCGCACGGTAGCGCTGCTCAGTGGCGACTGGCGCCGGCAACACCGCGCAGCGCGACGGCTGCGCGAGCGGGCTCAGCCAGCCGAGCAGGTCGGCACTTTGCGCCAGCGCCTGGCCACCGCCCAGCAGGTAGCCAAGGGCGCTGTGGTGCAGGCGCGAGCCCCTGGCCTGGCCGATCTTCAGGTCGGCGATGCCCAGCCAGCAGGCGTAGCGGGCACGGGTCAACGCCACGTAGAGCAGGCGCAGGTCTTCGCCCAGGCGCTCCTGCTCGGCCTGGACCAGGCTGGCCTCGTCGGCCTTGAGCAGCAGGCGGCGGCGCTGGCCGTCGTGCACCATCAGCGGCTTCTTGTCGTCGAGCGGACGGAAGGAACAGATGAAGGGCAGGAACACCAGCGGATACTCCAGGCCCTTGGATTTGTGGATGGTCACCACGCGCACCAGGGCATCGTCGCTCTCCAGGCGCAGCACGGTCTCGTCAGCCTGGCCACGTTCGGCGAGCGCCTCGGCCAGATGGCGGATCAGCGCCAGTTCGCCATCCAGTTCAGCGGCAGACTGTTGCAGCAGTTCGGCCAGGTGCAGCAGGTTGGTCAGCACCCGCTCACCGTCCTCGCGGGCCAGCAGTTGTTGCGGCAATTCGAAATCCTGCAGCAACTGCCGCAGCATCGGCAGCACACCCTGGCGCTGCCAGCGCTGGCGATAGCCACGGAATTGCATGACCCGCGCCTCCCAGAAACGCTCATCGAGGTTCAGGCGCTCCAGCTCGGCCAGGCCCAGGTCCAGCGTGGCACTGGCCAATGCGGCGCGCAGCGGGCGCTCCTGATCGGGCTCGGCACAGGCGCGCAGCCACAGCAGCAGGTCGTGGGCTTCGAGGGTGTCGAACACCGAATCCTTGTCCGACAGGTACACGCTGCGCACGCCACGCGCTGCCAATTCGCCACGGATCGCCTGGGCTTCCTTGAAGTCGCGCACCAGTACGGCGATATCGCTGGGCTGCAACGGTTGCAGCGCTGCGCCGTTGGCGAAACCGGCACGCCGCTGCTGGCCGAGGTCGAGCAAACGCACGATCTCGCTGGCCGCGCCGCTCGCCAGCTGTTGCAGGTAGCGGCCCTTGGCCAGGGCCTCGTCGCTCGCCAGGTGCCAGAGCGTCAGGGCTGGCTGGCCTGCGCCATCGACACTCCAGCCATCCTTGCGCCCCTGGGCCCCGACCGGGATGAACGGCAGATCGTCGCGCAACAGGAACGCGCCCTGCCCGCCCTCGCGCCGCTCGGCCTGTTCGAACAACGCATTGACCGCATCGACCATCGTCTGGCTGGAACGGAAGTTGGTGTCGAGGTTGTAGTGCCGCCCCTCGGTGGCACGCCTGGCGCGCAGGTAGGTGTGGATATCCGCGCCACGGAAGGAATAGATCGCCTGCTTGGGGTCGCCGATCATGAACAGCGCGCAATCGTCGCGGTTGGCCTCGACCTGGTAGAGCGTGTCGAAAATGCGGTACTGCAGCGGGTCGGTATCCTGGAACTCGTCGATCATCGCCACCGGGAACTGCTGGCGGATCACCTCGGCCAGGCGCGGCCCGCTGGCGCTTTGCAAGGCGGCGTCCAGGCGCACCAGCATGTCGTCGAAGCCCATCTCGGCGCGCTGGCGTTTTTCGCGGTCGAAGCGCTGGCGAATCCAGGCCGCCGCATGACGCAACGCGGCTTCGGCCGGCGCCGGCAAGGCGTCGAGCCGGGCCTTGAGTTGGCTCATGGCGTCCAGGGCCGGATGATTCGGCGGCGGCCCGGCCTTCCAGGCCTCGGTCAGGCCATCGGCGGTCAGGCGGCTGAAGCCGGTGCCAATGTCCAGCGACTCGTCAGCGCCCAGCGCCCAGGTGCGCAGCTTTTCCAGCCAGGGGCTGTAGTAGCGCGCCTGGATCTTGCGCGCATCCACCTGCTTGGCGGCCACGGCCTGGTCGAGCAGGCGCTGCAATTCATCGGCCCAGGCTGCCCAGGGTTGCTTGAGTTGACTCAAGGCCGCGTGGCGCTCCTGGAGGGAGGCTTCCAACAGATGGCCGAGCGCCTGGCTGGCGTCGCCGTCTTCCCCCAGCAGCGGGCGGATGCGTGCGCCCAATTCATCAGGCGCGCCCCAGTTATCCGCGACCCAGTCCAGGGCCACGCCCTGCAACGGGTAGCAATGCTGGCGCCAGTAGTCGCGCACCACTTCGGCCAGCAGTTCGCTGTGATCGGTCTCCAGGGTCTGGCTGAACAGGCTGCCGCTGTCGAAGGCATGTTCGCGCAGCATGCGCTGGCACCAGCCGTGGATGGTCGACACCGCCGCCTCGTCCATCCATTGCGCGGCCAGCTCCAGGCGCCGTGCGCAATCGTCCCAGGTCGCAGGCGGGAAATCCGCCCGCAGCAAGGCGAGCAATTCGTCGCCCTCGGCGTCACCACGGAACACCGTCGCGGCTTGCACCAGGCGCGCCCGAATGCGCTCGCGCAGCTCGCGGGTGGCGGCGTCGGTGAAGGTCACCACGAGAATCTGCGGCGGCAGCAATGCCTCGCGAAACGCCGCCTCGCCGCCGTGCCCGAGGATCAGCCGCAGGTACAGGGCGGAAATCGTGAACGTCTTGCCGGTGCCGGCGCTGGCCTCGATCAGGCGGCTGCCGTGCAGGGGAAAGCGCAGGGCCAGGGGGCGTTGCTGACTCATGGTTGCGCATCCTCGAGTACGGTGATGCTGGCGTGCAGCAAGGATTGGTAGAACTGCTCGCAGCAGAACGGGAAACGACCGTCGGCGGCCAGCACGGCGAAATCCGGGTAATGACGGAGCAGGCTGGCGCTCTCGCTGACCTCGCCGAACGCCTGGTAGCCATCGCCTTCGTAGGCTTTGCGCGCGGCCTCGGCGGCCTTGTCGACATCGTTCTCGGCGGCGGCCAGGTAAGCCATCGCGGTCTTGATCGCCACTGGCAAGGGTGCCTGCATGCCCTGCGCATAGGCCTCCAGCCACTGCCGCAGGATGCGCTCGCCCTCGGCCTGCTCCAGCGGCACGAACGACAGGCGCACGTCTTCGGCGACCAGCACGGTGGTCAGCGGATGACCGCAGGCCGCCGCGACCACGTGACCGACCCAGGGTCGCAGCACGCGGTGCCATTTCAACGTGCGTTCTTTCTTCAGCCCGCCGGCCTGTAGCTCCAGACGCGCCAACTCGTCGCCGGTACTGCGCAGGTCGCCCAGCCAGTCTTCCAGTTGCAGTCCGGCATGCGCGTAGCTCAGGCGCAGCGGCGAGGTCAGGCGCTGCGACCAGCGTGCGGTCAGCGCCTGGTAATGCAGCAACTGCGCCGGCAAGGGTTCTAGCAAGCGCTCACGCAAGCGCTCACCGAACCCCGCCACCGGCAGCACGCCGCTGCGCTGGATGCGCAGGGCAGCGCGCCGCAGGGCCTGGTCGACATCCTCGTGCTCTTCCAGGGCGCGCTGTGCCGCCTGCAGCAAGCGTTGCTTGAGCTGATGATTGTGCAGGCCATCGAGCGCGAAGGGCTCGGCGTCCAGCTCGGCCTGCTCGGTTTCGTCCAGGTGCACCTTCAGGCGCTGGGTGAAGAAATGCTTCGCCGGATCGCGCAGGAAACGCTGCAACTTCTCCAGGCTCAGCGGCGCATCCGCCAGCCAGTCCGGCAACGCCTGCGCAACCGGCTCGGCGGCCGTCGCCTGATGCGACACCGCCCATTCATGCACATAGCTGAACAACGCGGCATCGCCGCGAAAATAACGGCGGCTGAACGGTTGCAGCGGATGCTCCAGCGTCAGCGCGTGCAGCAGATCGCCGCCGCCAGCCAGGCGCCAGGCGCTGGCCAGGTGGTCGCGCAACTGGCCGATCAGCACCGACGGCGGACGCTCGCTGTTGTCGCGGATGCTACGCCCGACCCAGCTCACATACAGCCGGTCACGCGCCGACAACAAGGCTTCGAGCAACAGGTAACGATCGTCTTCGCGCCGCGAACGGTCGCCCGGACGGTAGTCGCCGGCCATCAGGTCGAAATCCAGGGGCGCCTGGCTGCGCGGGTAATCGCCGTCGTTCATGCCGAGCAGGCAGACATGGCGGAACGGAATGGCGCGCATCGGCATCAGCGTGCAGACGTTCACCGCACCGGCCAGGAAACGCTGGCTGAGCCTGCCCTGGTCGACGCCACTGAGCCACGCCTCGCGCACCACCGCCAAGGGCAGCGCCTCCTCCAGGCTCGCCGCCTCGCACAATCCGAGCCAATCGTCCAGGGCGTCGAGCACCTGGGCGCGCAGCACCTCGTCATGTTCGCTGTGCGGCAGGAAGAAGTCGTCCAGCAACGCCCGCAGACGCTCGCCCCAGGTACTCGGCAAGGCCGGCTCGGCAAGCACCTGGCAATGGATTTCCAGGCTGTCGAGCAAGCGCGTCAGCGGGCCGATCAGCGCCGCATCGAGCCCACCGATTTCGTCATAGGGTTCGATGCCAGCATGGGCGCCAGCGCCGCCCACAGCATAGCCGAGCAGCATGCGCCGCAGGCCGAAGCGCCAGCTGTTCTGCTCCAGACCGTCGCCCAGGCCGAGGCTCGCCCGTTGTTCGGCGTCCAGCCCCCAGCGTACGCCGGCGCCCTCCAGCCAACGGCGCAGCAGCGGCAGGTCGTCTTCGTCGATGGCGAAGCGCCCGCGCACGGCCGCCACGTCGAGCAGGTCGAGAATCTCGCTCACGCTGAAACGGTTCTCCGGCAGGCGCAACAGATGCTCCAGGGCGATCAGCAACGGCGCCTTGCCGCGCAGCCCCTGGTCGGCCAGGGTGAACGGGATGAAACGTGGGTCGTCGTGGGCGAACTGGCCGAACACCGCGCGAATGGAAGCCGCGTAGGCGTTCACGTCCGGGACCATGACGATGATGTCGCGCGGACGCAGCGTCGGGTCCGCACTGAAGGCGGCGAGCAGTTGGTCGTGCAGCACCTCGACCTCGCGCTGGGCGCTGTGGGCGACATGGAAACGCAGCGAACGGTCCGTTTGCGGGTCGACCGCCGGCCAGCGCGCGCGGCTTTCCTTCAGCGGACGCAGGTCGAGGATGTCGTTCTGCAACTGGCCCAGCAGGCTGTCCTCGGCGCCTGGGCTGAACAGGTCGATGCGCTCGAACTGCTCGCGGTAGCGCTGCGGCTCGTCGTACTGGTCGAGCAGGTTGATGTAGTCGCGGCCTTGCTTGCCCCAGGCCGCCAGCAGTGGCTGGCCGTTCTGGTGCAACTCGACCACGTCGAACAGGCCGGGCTGGATCGGCAGGCCGCTGGCCTTGCGCTTGTGCCGGCGGAATTCGTGGCGCAGCAGGTCCTTGTCCTCGACGATGTCGCCCCAGTGGTGCTGGCAGGGGTTGTGCACGTAGAGCATCACCTGGCAGAAGCGCGACATCGCCGCCAGCGCCGCCAGCGCCTGGGCCGGCAACGAGGAAATGCCGAACACGCTGACCCGACGCGGCAGGCCACGCGGGCGTTCATCCAGCTCGGCCAGGCGTTCGACGAAACGCGGATGCACACCCGCCCGGCTCTGCGCCAGGTGCTCCGCGCCGACGTCCGCCAACAGGCTGCGCCACAACAACGGCTGCCATTGCGCGGATTCGTCCAACTGGCGCACGCCGCCACGTGCGTTACGCACCTGGTCGCGGCCCTCGGCCCAGTCCGCCAGCCAGTCGGCACGGTAGACCTGGTACTGGTCGAACAGGTCGGCCAGGCGCTCGGCCAACTGGTAGCGCTTGCGCAGGTCGGCGTCATCGGCCAGGAAGCGCCGCAACGGCGCGAACGTCGGCTCGGCCAGCAGGCTCGGCAACAGGCGCATCAGGCGCCAGGTCAGCGGCGCCTTGTCCAGCGGCGATTGCTGCGGAATCGCCTCGCTGCCCAGCACGCTGCGATAGGCCTGCCAGAGAAAGCGCGCCGGCAGGTCCACGTCGGTGGCCGCGGCGATGCCACAGCCGTCCTGCTCGGCCAGCGCCAGCTTCAGCCATTGGGCGATGCCGTTGCTCTGCACCAGCAGCACTTCGTTCTCCAGCGGCCGCAACGGGTAACGGCGCATCCACTCGACGGCCAGCGCACGCAGCTCTTCGAGGTGGTTGCCGTGGATCACCATCAGACCGGGTTGAAGCTGCTGCATGGATAAGTCCTGAGTCTTTGTTCTGAAAGCGATTCGCCCGGGTGCGGCGGACGGGTCGCCAAACTACCATCGGCATCGGGCGAATGACATTCGCCGCTGTCTCGCTGGCGGGCACAAAGCATATCCGACCCGCGCCTGGTGCATTATCGCCGAGCAGGCGACATCCCGTGTCGTGACCTTTGGCACGCGTCGAGTCGCGCCGGTTAGACTGCCCCTCCGACCTCTTGGGAGTACCTTCGATTGGCAACCTGGATCCTTTCGGTAAACGGCAAGCTCACTGGCCCCATGGACGCCGAACAGGCGAAACGCATCGCCCGCGAATCACCCGGCTCGTGGTGCTGGCGCCAAGGCATGGCCGACTGGCAGCCGGTGCATCAGGTGGCGGAAATCCGGCCGATGAAAAAGGATGGCGTCACGCCGTTCCCGCCGCCATCGCCGGATATGCTGTCGGCCAAGCCGACCCGCCTGCCCGACAGCGCCGGGTCCTCCCGCGCCCCCGTGCCCAGCCCAGCACCCGTGCAGCAGCAGGGCGTGGCGGCTTCCTCGGGCTTCGGCTCGAACCAGCGCACGGATGGCGTGGACTTCAAGATCCATGGCAGCGAGACCCAGTTCGTCGAAATCGAACTGGACCAGGGCGAAAGCGCCGTCGCCGAGGCCGGGGCGATGATGTACAAGACCGCCGGCGTGGACATGCAAACCGTGTTCGGCGACGGCAACAGCCAGGACGACGGCCTGCTCGGCAAGCTGTTCAGCGCCGGCAAGCGCCTGGCCACCGGCGAAGGCGTGTTCACCACGGTGTTCACCCAGCAATCGCCCGGCAAGGGCCGGGTGGCCTTCGCCGCGCCCTACCCCGGCACCATTCTCGCCCTCGACCTGAAACAGTACGCCGGCCGACTGATCTGCCAGAAGGACAGCTTCCTCGCCGGCTCACGGGGCGTCAGCCTGGGCCTGCATTTCCAGCGCAACATCCTTACCGGCCTGTTCGGCGGCGAGGGTTTCATCCTGCAGAAGCTGGAAGGCGACGGCATCGTCTTCGTGCACATGGGCGGCAGCATCCGCAAGGTCGAACTGGCCCCGGGCGAACGCCTGGACGTCGACACCGGCTGCCTGGCGGCGATGACCCGCGAGGTGAACTTCGACATTCGCAGCGCGGGCGGCATCAAGAGCATGCTGTTCGGCGGCGAAGGCATGTTCCTCGCCACCGTGACCGGCCCCGGCACCGTGTGGCTGCAAAGCCTGCCGTTCTCGCGCCTGGCCGGGCGCATGCTGGCGGCGGCGCCGCGAGGCAACAACAGAGGCTGACCAGCGAGTTGCCGTCATCCACCAGTCATCTTTATATTAATCAAGATGTTAGCCTTGTAACTCGATGATCGCCCAGCCCCCCGATGAAGCAGTCCGCCGCACGTCCCAAGTACCAGCAACCGCAACTCGACAACAACCGCTCCCTGGCCGACCAGGCCTCAGCCTCAGCGCCGCCACGTGCCATGCCGAAAACCTCGGCCAAGGTCACCGCCATCAGACCGATGCCAGCGCGACCACAACCATCCGGTTTCTGGAGCCAGGTGCCGGGCGGCAACCTCGCCACGCTGGTCCTGATGCTGGGCATTGCCGCTGTCGGCAGCGCCGTCGGCATACCACTGGGTGCCTGGCTGTTTGCACATGGTGTTCATCTCTAGCCCACCAACGTACCACGACCCTTTTTTCTAGCCATGGAATAGACTCCCCAGAAATCAATGAGTTACTGACCAAGCCGGAAAAAGGGTTACAAACGTCCCAGACCGAGGTAACGCTTTTTCAATCAGAGGGTTAGCGTATCGGGGCTCTACTTCACTGCCGGATAGGCAGCTAAGAAAACGCAGGGCAGGACCATCACCACAGGAGCTCCCTTCACTGCCGGATAGGCAGCTAAGAAAAAGGTCACCAGCATGGCCGAGCGGTACAAGAACTTCACTGCCGGATAGGCAGCTAAGAAATGGGTCACGTCCACCAGGGCGGGCAGCAATACCTTCACTGCCGGATAGGCAGCTAAGAAATTAGCGTACCGGACGGCCGCGCCATGCAAACCCTTCACTGCCGGATAGGCAGCTAAGAAAAGGAAGGCGGCGCGGATGAATCCCGGTTCGCCCTTCACTGCCGGATAGGCAGCTAAGAAAACCTGGCTCAGCAGATGAAGAGCCGCTTCGAGCTTCACTGCCGGATAGGCAGCTAAGAAAAATCGGGGATAACCGGCCATGCACGCGCCGGCCTTCACTGCCGGATAGGCAGCTAAGAAAGTTCCAATGCGGCAAGGCGTGGCTTGGGATCGATAAACTGCCGCACAGGCAGACCTGGAAATTTTGTGCAGGGTTGCCGTGACAGTGGGTTACCGTACCTCGTGCTCGACGGCTCCACTCGCCCATGAGGAATCACCTTTCGATGACCCCACCCCTCGTCCTCTCCATCCAGTCCCACGTCGCCCTCGGCCATGTCGGCAACGATGCCGCGGTATTCCCATTGCAGCGCCTTGGCTTCGAGGTGCTGCCGGTGCATACGGTGCAGTTCTCCAACCACACCGGCTACGGTCAGTTCCGTGGCCAGGTGTTCGATGCCGAGCATATTCGCGAGGTGCTGGCGGGACTGCGGGATCGCGGGGTGTTGTCGCGAGTGACCGCTGTACTCTCTGGCTATCTGGGCGATGCGGCAATCGGCGCGGTGATCCTCGAAGCCGTCGACGAGATCCGTCGCGACAATCCCGCCGTGCGCTACCTGTGCGACCCGGTGATGGGCGATGTCGGCCGTGGAGTGTTCGTCAGCGGAGCGATCCCGGACTTCCTGCGCAACCTGGCGATCCCCTGCGCCAACATCATCACGCCCAACCAGTTCGAGTTCGAACTGCTCACCGGCAGCAAGCCCGGCAGCGTCGCCGAAGCCGTACATATCGCCCGCCAGCTGCGCGGGCGCGGGCCGGACGTGGTGGTCGTCACCAGCCTGGCGACAGCGGACATTCCCGCCGACCAACTCGCCACCCTGGCGGTCAACGGCGAAGGTGCCTGGCTGGTCAACACGCCGCGCCTGGATCTGCACCCGCTGCCCAACGGCATGGGTGACGTCTTCTCGGCCACCCTGCTCGCGCGCCTGCTCGGCGGCCTGCCATTGCCACGCGCCCTGGAACTGGCCACCGCCACGCTCTACGCCCTGGTCCACGCGACCGCCGCCGGCAGCCGCGACCTGCCACTGGTGGCGGCGCAGGAGCAGATCATCGAGCCCGCGCAACACTACCCCGCGAGGGCGGTGAACCCGCTCCAGGGCGAACACTGAATGCGTGCCGCCTGATACAAACTCATTACACAATCGCTACGAACGACGCCCCGAAGCGGCCTAGCATCGCGGCTGTCGTCAAGCACAGCGGCCAGGAATAGGCCGCCCCATCCAAGGAAACCACCATGCAAAAAATCCGACGCCTTTTCGCACCTGCCCTGCTCCTCGGCCTGTTCGCTGTGCAGCCAGGTATCGTCCATGCCGAAAGCACCGCCGAGAAAACCGTCCGCGAAGAGAGCCGCGAGGTACGCCAAGACGCCTCGCAGGCCAGCAAGAAGACTGACAAGGACACCAAGGAAGCCAAGCGCCTGGCCAAGGAACGCCAAGACGCCGCCAAGCGCGTGAAAAAGGAGACCAAGAAAACCGTCAAGCAGGATGACAAGGAAGTGAAGAAAGCGGAGTAACCAAGAGCCCCGAGCTCCGGGCCTGAGTCCAATTGATTGTTCAAGGCCCGGTCGTATCTGTTTCTGGACCGCCTGTGCGGCAGCGCACGTTGCGTCCAGCGCGAACACGTCGGCGCCTGGTTTCTTAGCTGCCTATACGGCAGTGCACTGGCCCATATCTTCTAGCTCGCCACGAATACGTTTCTTAGCTGCCTATACGGCAGTGCACTTGTCGCTGAGGACGCCGGGGACGTTTTCCCATTTCTTAGCTGCCTATACGGCAGTGCACTAGACACAATAATCGCCAATCCCTTGCCAGCAAAGCGCTTCCAAGCCAACCACCAGAAAAACCCTTTTTTCTGCCAGCTCTTAACTCATTGATTTTCATGGGCCGGGCTTCCCTGTAGAAAAATAGGGTCGGCAATTTCGGCAAAAGATGCTAAATCGCCATGACTCATTCCGGGAGCCCTCATGGACGACATCAGCCCCTCCGATCTCAAGTCGATTCTTCACTCCAAGCGCGCCAACCTTTACTACCTGCAGCATTGTCGGGTGCTGGTCAACGGCGGGCGGGTCGAGTACGTCACGGACGCTGGCAAGCAGTCGCTGTACTGGAACATTCCCATCGCCAATACCACCACGATCCTGCTGGGCACCGGCACCTCGATCACCCAGGCGGCGATGCGCGAACTGGCCAAGGCCGGTGTGTTGGTGGGGTTCTGCGGCGGCGGCGGAACGCCATTGTTCTCGGCCAACGAGATGGATGTGGAGGTCGCCTGGTTCTCGCCACAGAGCGAATACCGGCCCACCGAATACCTGCAGAAATGGGTGCGTTTCTGGTTCGATGATGACAAGCGCCTGGAAGCGGCCAAGGCCTTCCAGCAGGCCCGTTTGCAACGCATACGCAGCGGCTGGCTGAATAGCCGAGCGTTGAAGGACGCCGGTTTCCTGGTCGACGCAGCGGCGCTCGAACGCGCCCTGGATGCCTCGCAGTCGGCCATTCGGGCCGCACCGGACAACACCTTTCTGCTCACCGAAGAGGCGCGCCTGAGCAAGCAGTTGTTCGCCCTGGCGGCCCGCGCGGTGAGCTACGGTGACTTCACCCGCGCCAAGAAAGGCAGCGGCAGCGACCCGGCCAACCGCTTTCTCGACCACGGCAACTACCTGGCCTACGGTCTCGCGGCCAGTGCCACCTGGGTACTCGGCATTCCCCACGGGCTAGCCGTATTGCATGGCAAGACCCGTCGTGGCGGCCTGGTGTTCGATGTGGCCGACCTGGTCAAGGACGCCACCATCCTGCCGCAGGCGTTCGTCAGCGCAGTACGCGGCGATGAGGAACAGGAATTTCGCCAGGCCTGCATCGAAAACCTGACCCGCGGCGAATCGCTGGACTTCATGATCGATACCCTCAAGACCGTTGCCGAGCAGGTCGGTCCATGAATGTCCTGCTGATTGCCCAGTGCGATAAACGCGCCCTGGTGGAGAGCCGGCGCATCCTCGATCAGTTCGCCGAGCGCCGTGGCGAGCGCACCTGGCAAACGCCGATCACCCAGGCTGGCCTGGATACCCTGCGCAAGCTGCTGAAGAAGACCGCCCGGCGCAACACCGCCGTGGCCTGCCACTGGATTCGCGGGCGCGATCACAGCGAACTGCTGTGGATCGTCGGCGACGCCAGCCGCTTCAACGAGCAAGGCGCCGTGCCGACCAACAGCACCCACCGCGATGTGCTGCGCAAGGATGACGAGAACGACTGGCACAGTGGCGAGGACATCAAGCTGCTGAGTGCGCTGTCAGCCTTGCTGCATGACCTGGGAAAATCCAGTCAGGCCTTTCAGGATCGCCTCAAGCCGGGCGCGCCCATGGCACGTAACTTATATCGTCACGAATGGACCTCGCTGCGTCTGTTCCAGGCGTTCATCGGCACCGATGACGACGCCGGATGGCTGGCAAGACTGGCCAATCCGGGCGAAGCAGACGATGCCTCCTGGCTGCTACGCCTGCAACGAGACGGGCTGGATGAGCAGTGCGACAAACCGTTCGCCAAGCTACCGCCACTGGCCAAGGCACTGGCGTGGCTGGTCATGAGCCATCATCGTCTGCCACAGATGCCGGACGAAGGCGGCCGACTGGGCGGCAAGCTCGGTACGTTCCAGGTCGGCATGCTGGCCTCTTTGCCAGCCACTATCGATGCGTCGTGGAACGAACACTGCTCGACCTCGGACAACGCGCTGGTCGAGCCTTATTGGCAGTTCCCCCACGGGCTACCGGTGACCACCGAGCGCTGGCGTGAACGAGCTGCCAAGCTGGCGAAGCGCCTGCTCGCGCTGATCGAAAAACGTGGCGCCTTCGACTGGCTGGGCAGCCCTTATGTGCTGCACCTGTCGCGCCTGAGCCTGATGCTCGCTGACCACCATTACTCCAGCCTAACGGATGCCGGACGGGTAAAGGGCGAGCCAGGTTTCACCTTGTGGGCCAACACGGATCGCAAGACCGGCAAACCTTGCCAGGCCCTGGATGAGCACTTGCTCGGCGTAGAGGCGAACGCTGCGCTAGTCGCCCATCGCCTGGCCGATTTCGAGCGCAGCCTGCCGCGCCTGACACGGCATAAGGGACTGAAGAAACGCAGCCGCGACGAGCGCTTCCGCTGGCAGGACAAGGCCTTCGACCTCGCCACCGGTATGCGCGAACACGCCGCACGGCACGGCGCCTTCATCGTCAACATGGCCTCCACCGGCTGTGGCAAGACGCTCGCCAACGCACGCATCATGTATGCCCTGAGCGACGCCGAGCGCGGCATGCGCTGCGCCTTCGCCCTGGGCCTGCGCAGCCTCACGCTCCAGACGGGCCGAGCCTTTCGCGACCGCTTGCGGCTGGATGAAGACGATCTGGCCATCCGTGTTGGCGGCAGCGCCAGCCGCGAATTGTTCGATCACTACCAGCAGGAGGCCGAACGAACGGGTTCGGCATCGACCCAGGCATTGCTCGACGAAGAGGGTCACGTGCGCTTCGACGGCAACGTCGATGCCCACCCACTGCTCAATCGCGTGATCCATGAACCCGCGGTGCGCGCCCTGCTGGTCGCGCCCTTGTTGGTTTGCACCATCGATCATCTGACCCCTGCCACCGAAAGCCGCCGGGGCGGACGCCAGATCGCGCCCATGCTGCGCCTGATGAGCGGCGACCTGGTGCTCGACGAGCCGGATGATTTCGATATCGCCGACCTGCCTGCCCTGACACGGCTGGTGCACTGGGCCGGATTGCTTGGCAGCCGTGTACTGCTGTCCTCGGCCACCTTGCCACCGGCATTGATCAAGGGCTTGTTCGAGGCTTACCGCGCCGGGCGCACGGAGTTCCAGCGCCATCGCGGCGAACGACCTGGCGTGCAGCCATCCATCGCCTGCGCGTGGGTCGACGAACATCGCCAGGTTCGACTGGACTGCGCCGATCCGGCGACTTTCAGCGACGCGCATGGCGACTTCGCCAAACGTCGGTATGGCTGGCTCGCGACCCAAGCGGTACGGCGCCTTGCGGCGATCACTCCGCTGAGCTTCAGCAGCCCGCGTCAGGACGAGATACGTAGCGAGTTCGCCGGGTACATTCTCAGTGCAGCCCTGCGCCTGCATGCGGCGCATGCCGGGCGCACGCTTCATGACGGCAAACGCGTCAGCTTCGGCCTGGTTCGCATGGCCAATATCGAGCCGCTGTTCGACGTCGCTCTGGCGCTGTTCCGTCTTGGCGCGCCACAAGGCATACGTATTCACCTCTGCGTCTATCACTCGCAGTTTCCCTTGCTGCTGCGCTCGGCCATCGAGCGGCAGTTGGATGAAACCCTGCAGCGCCATGAGCCGGATGCGGTTTTCGAACACACGCAGATTCGCCAACGCCTGGCCCGCTTCGACGAGCCCGACCAACTGTTCATCGTGTTGGGTTCACCCGTCACCGAGGTAGGCCGCGACCATGATTACGACTGGGCGGTGGTCGAGCCGTCGTCCATGCGCTCGTTGATCCAGTTGGCCGGACGTGTCCGCCGTCATCGCCCAGAGCCCTGCCTGACGCCCAACGTGTTGGTATTCGATAGCAACCTGAGGCATTTCGAGCAGCCCGACCGACCAGCATTCTGTCGCCCCGGCTTCGAGAACGAGCGTCCCTGGCGACTGACTTCGCACCGGCTGAGCAAGCTGCTGGAGCTCGAGCAATTTCAGCACCTGGATGCCCGGCCTCGGATTCTCGAACGCTCGGTGCAATGCTTCAGCCAGAACGGCAATCTGGCCGACCTCGAACATGCTCGCTTGAACGATTGGATGCTGGCCAAACCTGGCCCGACGCAGCCTTTATCCCCGCGCGAACAACGCCGGCAGTCGGCCCATAACCGCGAATTGAATGCCCACGACAGCTGGAGCCACAACGCCCTGCACTTGACTGCCATCGCCCAGCAGCAACAGCCCTTGCGCCTGGATACACAACCCCGCGTCGATCTGGCCCTGCTACCCAATGAGGATGGCGAAGATTACCGACTCACGCGCATCGACCCGGGCCCACGCCAATACGAGTCCCTCTACGTGCCGGTGGACGTCAGCCAGAACCAGCGCATTGCCGATGAAGAACTGGAAGGCCCAGGCATTACGCCGTGGGGCGAGACGGATTACATGCAGGCGCTGATAGCGCTGGCCGAGGAACTGGAGATGCCACTGGAGAGGTGTGCCAAACGCTTTGGCACCGTCAGCCTGCCGGACAATGACCGAGGCTGGCGCTTTCATCCGGCGCTGGGATTTGCCAAGCGTCGTTGAGGGGTCAGTCCGGACAGACTTCCATCTAGAAAAGGGGACAGATTTATTTATGACTACCGGCCAATACTTGGCTCATAGCCCCGGAACACAACGCAATCGCGTCATGCCCCGGCGTTTCTCAAGAGCTATTCCCTACACCTAACTCCCTCCATTCGCTGATGAATGCGACTCAGAAAGCCCACCTCGAATGCGCTCCGTTCCGTGGAGCACGTCAGTTCTTCTCGGTTGGATATCAGCGCAACCCAAAGCCAATTCGTGCGTGTGCCATCCAACCATGTTTCAGCGGCGCGCACGCCTTGTTGAAAGGCGGGTCGGCACTCCTCTGCCCAGGTGATTTTCAGGCCTGGATGGCCATCGTTGGAGGGCAGGGTAGTGGTCGTGCCTCTAGCCATGGTCGTTTCCTCCCCGCGTTTCCGACAGCGCGCGGCGGTAGAGCACTGTCAGTTCGTCGAGCAGCTCTTTTGCTGTAAAGCAGGCCATTCTCACCCTTAACGAGTCTGGTCGATCTCGTTCCTTGCGGGCGAGCTCTTCGAACAACTCGCCTAAAAGTGCAACACGCAGTTCTGCGTCGGCTTGGGCGTTGCGAGGCTGGAAGTTGGTGCCCAAAATAGGGCTTGGGCGTTTGGGAAAGTTGAGTACACGGCCGAGTAGATTAGCCATGGGGCACCTCCAGGATGGAGGTCAGTGGGCCGAATGGGCGAGCAGGGTGGTGCCCTGGCGTAAAAACTGGATGGCGCATTTTCCTTATGCTCCCTGGTTTGATTAAGGAGCCGCCACCGCCGTTGTCACGCGGTTATGGTGACGGACCGTACGGGGGTGACAAACCGGAAACCAAGGGAACCGGCCAGGCCGAAGCCTGCCCCATACGGCCCGCCATAGAAATGCGGTAGCACGATACTGGGTATCGGCTAGGCAATTACGACGCACCGCGTCTTGGTTTTTCAGGTTGTCACACCCGGCCGCGGGGTATATCGCGACCGGCGCACTCTAGCCCGCAGGTTTTCAGATGGCAATCTTGGCGCTTGTGGTAAAGGGAGCCTGCCATTGAGCCTAATGCCAATCAGTTAAGCGCCTAGCCCGCAAAACGGCGGTTTGCCCTGGCCCTGTAGCCGCGCCCCCCGTGGCGAATGGTGGGCACGCCGCGCTATCGAGGCTGGCGCCAGACGGTAGCCTGCTGCTGTATACCGGCGTGGCGATGACCGCTGCGGGTGATCCGCTTCTCGCTCATGGGCGGCGCGCGCTGAGTAGCCAACTGGGCTCAGTGCCAGGTAGGCGGTGAGCAGGTCGATGCCTGGGATCAGCCTGGCCAGTACGAGGGAGAACAGGCCGCAGACGAGAACGATCACGGCAATCGCAGCCAGCATGATCGGCAACAGGCCCAGGCAATGCCTGAATGCGTTGCGTATGAAGGTGGCTAGAGGATGGAAAAGAACCGGCCCGAAGGCCGGTAGAGCTGCCTATTCGGCAGTGAGCTCAAGTCACGTAACTCATATTTCTGAGCTGCCTATTCGGCAGAGAGCTTCTTAGTTATCTAAAGCCGCTTAGTAAGCATCAGGCACTTACTAACCAAGCGCCGCCATAGTACCTCAGTTAGAAAATCTATATTCTATAGTCACGTAAATCATAGGTTTACTTAGATGGGTCTATGGATTTAATGTTGTCATACCGGTGTGAGAGCCACCGGTATGACAGAACCATCGCCGGTTAGCCCCGGCCCCATCTGCAGAGGAGGATTCAAAGGTGATCGGCAATCACTCCGTTAGAAGAGACACCTGAGGGCAGGGACGCCCATTCACACTCCGAAGTAGCGATGCTTCGGGGTGTATTTTACCTATAGCACCACCAGCAAGCACAAGGACCAGTTGCTATGCCCCAATTTTCTCGACGACAGGAAATCCGCACCGTCATCGACACCTTCATCACCGAACGCCTGAACGCAAAGCTCGACGGCCTGCCTGCAGACGATCCGAAACGCGAAGCCCTGACCGCCCAATATGCGACCACGTCCTGGCTGGAAGATGCAGCCCGACGCGCCGGGCAGATTCAGGCGGTAACGCACACGCTCAAGGCCATTCATCCGGATGCCAAGGGCACCAACCTCTACTGCCTGCCCTCCGACTTGCCGAAGTATCGATTGGTCGGCAGCCATTGCCTTGATGAAAACTTCGCCGGCGACGTGGTCGGCAACGCTGCCGCCCTGGACGTGTACAAGTTTCTCAAGCAGGAACACGACGGCCAGTCCCTGCTGACCCTGCTACTCGCCAATGATGCCGATACCCTGGCAGCACTCGACGACAATGCTGACAAGGCACGCGCGCTGGCCGAGTCCTTCACCAGTATCACCCAACCTCGAGGCGGCCTGGCCTCGCATACCCACGGCAAACAACTGTATTGGCTGGCCGGCGATGACCCGCACAACGATGAACACTTCCATCTGCTGATGCCCTTGTATGCCAGTTCGCTCGCGCATCGGGTCTACCAGACGATCCAGACGGACCGTTTCAGCGACTCGGCCAAGGAAGTCCGCGACGCGCGACGCAGCAAACAGATGCATGCCGGTGTCATTCGCGAGTACCCGCAACTGGCGGTGCGCAAGCTGGGAGGCACCAAGCCGCAGAACATCTCCCAGTTGAACAGCGAGCGGCGCGGCGAAAACTACTTGCTCGCCTCGTTGCCCCCGACCTGGCAGCAAAGCGCTGTACGCTTGCCGATCAAGACGCGAGATGGCTCGATTTTTCCGGGTTTCGGCCTGCGGCCTGCCGTTCGCGAACTGGTGAGCACCTTGCGCGAGTTCCTGCTCAGTGGCCCACCGGCCAATGTGCATGTGCGCAATAGCCGCGATGAACTGATTACCGAACTGATCGACGAGCTGCTGCAATACGCCGTCGAACTCTGGACCTTCACACCCGGCTGGTCGGCGAGCGCCGACTGCAACCTCAATCGCGCCGAACAACTCTGGCTGGACTTTCGCCGGGCAGAACAGGATGAGCTGTTCGCCAGCGAATGGCAGCGCATGGAATGGGTCGGAGAGATTCGTGAACGCTTCGCCCAGTGGCTCAATGCACGGCTGATGAAGAACCTGTCCGTCGGTGATGTCGAGCACAGTTATTGGGCCCGGCAGTTTGGCCGTGATGCGCTATGGCTCGACCTCAATTGGCTGAGCGATGCCTGGCTGAAACGGTTCGAGCGCGAGCAGAGCCAGCAGGGAGGCGCTGACGATGAGTGATCTACCAGACTCCAACGGCCTGTTGATCCTGCCTCACCTGCGGGTGCAGAACGCCAACGCCATCTCCAGTCCACTGACCTGGGGCTTTCCAGCGGTCAGCGCGTTCATCGGCCTGATGCACGCACTGGAGCGCCGCCTGGCCGGGCGCTTCAACCTGATGTTCGATAGCATCGGCATCATCTGCCACAGCCACGACGCCCAGGTCACCGAGGGCTACCAGCGTGCATTTCGCCTGACCCGCAATCCAGTCAACGAAAAGGGAGAAACAGCGGCCATCGTCGAAGAAGGCCGCATTCATCTGGATATCACCCTGCTGTTCGCGGTCAGCGGCTATGCCGAAGGCGATCAGGACAACCCATTGAACGCCGAGCGGCAGGTACGTCGACAGATCGCCCACGAAATTGCCGAAGAACTGGCGGGTATGCGTATCGCTGGCGGAAGCGTATTCCTCGATCCGCAGCACAATCCTTCACTACTGCCGCTTGCGACCTCGGCCGAAGCACGTAGCGAACAGTTCCGCCGCCTGCACCGTCACTGGCTACCCGGCTTCGCCCTGGTCTGCCGTGATGACCTGCTGTCCGAGCACCTCGACACGCTCCGTGAAGAGAATGACCAGGCCGACCTGCTGGATGCCTGGCTCGACCTGTCCAGGCTGAACATTCGAGCGACGCCACCAACGCGTTCCGATCGCGTCGAGTGGCGTGCCCAGCGAGCAGTGCCCAATGGCTGGATCGTGCCGATCCCGGTCGGCTATGGCGCCCTGTCGCCCTTGCAAGAAGCCGGCAGCATCGCCAATAGCCGTGACCCACATACACCTGGCCGTTTCGTCGAAAGCCTGTATTCCATCGGCCAATGGCTCAGTCCGCATCGCCTGCGCGATGTCGAGGATTTGCTCTGGTTCGCCAGTGCCGATCCGCACGCAGGCCTGTACCGCTGCCACAACCTCTATGCCCAAACCCGCTTCAGTGATGACAAGGAGTGACCATCATGTCGACCCAACCGCTAAAAACCGCTTCCGTCCTGGCCTTCGAACGCAAACTCGACCCTTCCGATGCACTGTTCCATGCCGGTGACTGGCAACAACGCGATAGCTGGCAGCCAGTGGCCGTGAACGAGAAGTCCGTGCGCGGCACCATTTCCAACCGGTTGAAGGCCAAGGATCAGGACCCGGCCAAGCTGGACGCCGCCATCGAGAGCCCGAACCTGCAGAGGGTCGATGTCGCCGCCCTCCCCCACGACACCGATACGCTGCGCGTCAGTTTCACCCTGCGGGTACTGGGCGGCGCCGGCACGCCATCCGCCTGTAACGATGGCGCCTACCGGCAAAAACTGCTGGATACGGTACAGGGCTACGTAGACGCGCACGGTTTCAACGAATTGGCTCGCCGCTATGCGCACAACCTCGCCAACGGGCGCTTCTTGTGGCGTAACCGCGTTGGGGCGGAACAGGTCGAGGTGCAGGTTGCCCATCTGGTCGATGGCAAGCCAGCCAAGACCTGGAGTTTCGATGCCCTCGCCCTGTCGCTGCGCCATTTCGACGCCAGTGGTACACCGGCACAAGCGCTGAGCGAACTGGCGGTACTGATCGCCGAAGGCCTGCGTGGCAACCGTCATGTATTGCTCGGCGTCAGCGCATTCGTGCGGGTTGGCAACGGCCAGGAAGTCTTCCCCTCGCAAGAACTGATTCTCGACCGAGGCCGTGGCGACAAGAGCAAGACGCTCTACCACGTGAATGACATTGCCGGCATCCACTCGCAGAAGCTAGGCAATGCCCTGCGCACGGTCGACACCTGGTATCCGGAAGCCGGCGAGCTCGGCCCCATCGCTGTCGAACCCTACGGCTCGGTCACCACGCAGGGCAAGGCCTATCGCCAACCGAAAGCCAAGGCTGACTTCTACAACCTGCTGGACAACTGGCTGCTCAAGGACGCCGCGCCTGCCGAAGGTGATCAGCATTTCGTCATGGCGACGCTGATTCGCGGTGGCGTGTTTGGCGAGGCGGGCTAGCCATGGACCATTACATCGACCTCAAGCTGCTGCCGGACCCGGAATTCCCGGCCACGCAGTTGATGAGTGCGCTGGTCGCCAAGTTGCACCGAGGCCTGCATGACCTGCGCCGTACCGACGTGGGTATCAGCTTTCCCGAGGTGGAGGCTGTCGAACATGGGCTTGGCACGCGCTTACGCCTGCATGGCCCGGCGGCTGCGCTGGACAGCCTGCTCGCGCTGAGCTGGCTGAACGGCATGCGTGACCATCTGCATCTGAGCGAGCGAGCTCCGATCCCTGCCCAGGTACAGTGGCGCTGCGTCAGCCGCGTGCAGGTGGACAGCAATCCGGAGCGGGCCCGCCGACGCCTGATCAAGCGCCACGGCATCAGCGAGGACGAAGCCCGCCAGCGCATCCCCGACAGTGCCGGTAAACGCAGCGACCTGCCCTATGTCACCTTGCGCAGCAACGGCAGCGGACACAGTTTTCGCCTGTTCATCCGCCACGGGCCATTGCTCGCCTCCCCCTCTCCAGGCTCGTTCGGCGCCTATGGCCTCAGCGCCCAGGCCAGCATCCCCTGGTTCTGACCCTCTTTTTTCCACACAAACGGAGCCCTTGCAAAATCAACGACTTGCAAGCGGCTCCGAAAAAAGGGGCAATCACGCAAAAATGACCCTGTAGCTTTGGTAATCAAGTGGTTAAGGTGTTTTCGCTCTACTTCACTGCCGGATAGGCAGCTAAGAAAACCGCACCTCGTTTACATCGAACCATTCGGCGCTTCACTGCCGGATAGGCAGCTAAGAAAATTCGCATTGACCGCTGCCTCGACCCGACCGACTTCACTGCCGGATAGGCAGCTAAGAAATCGTGAATGCGAGCGCCTGCAGGGCTTCCCTGCTTCACTGCCGGATAGGCAGCTAAGAAAACTGCGCAGAACGAAGCGCAGCAGCATTTCGGCTTCACTGCCGGATAGGCAGCTAAGAAATCTTCCAGGTAGGCGCCGCTCAGGTTGGCGCCCTTCACTGCCGGATAGGCAGCTAAGAAAAGCAGACTCGAAAGCAGGACGAGCAGCAGAACCTTCACTGCCGGATAGGCAGCTAAGAAATTTGATACAGGCGCAACTGTCCGCTATGAAGCCTTCACTGCCGGATAGGCAGCTAAGAAAATGCCGCTGCTGTCGCTCGACAGCGCGAGCGCCTTCACTGCCGCATAAGCAGCTAAGAAAATGTTTGCACTGATTATCGCCATCATCGCTATCTTCACTGCCGCATAGGCAGCCCAGCAAATCGCCCAGGGTACGCCCCGCAGGCATGCCTCAGGGCGGTCCCGCGCAGTCCAGGGTTATCGCCAGGTCATCGTTTGTCGGTAGCGTCCGCGGCGTTTCCAGCAATAGGGAAACCTGGCGTGATGCCTTGAGCGGCAGCGCGCCAGCGCGCAACGGTTGGCCATGGCGGTTTACCCGGTAGCTGGCCAGTGCCGATTTGCAGCCACAGGCGCCGATGCTGCCGGTAACGTCCAGGGTCACGTCGTAGAACAAGGCGCCGTTGCGCTGGACGAGGTGTCCGTCGCTAGGCACCACGCAGTTGGCCAGTCGGTTGTCGAAGCTCAATGCCTGCGCCGACAGGCTGAACAGCGACAGGAGCACCGGCCAGACAGAGTGGAAAGATCGTTTACACCCAGTTGTCATTACGCTTGCGCCGCACGCGCAGCATGGTCGGCAGGATCAGGCCGACGATCAGGCCGGCGCCGGCGATGCTGCCGCCGTAGACCATGTAGCGCGTCAGCACCCGCTTGTTCTCGTCGCCCAGTTGCGCCTGGGCTTCGCGCAGTTCGGAGCGGGCCTGGTTCAGTTCGATTTCCTGGGCGGCGCGGGCGGTCTGCAGTTCGTCGATCAGGGATTTGCGCGAGTCGAGGGTTTCCTGCATGCCTTGCACGCGGCTCTTCCAGGATGCGTCGATGCCGTTGAGCTGGGTGGTCAGTTCAGTGACCTTCTGCTCCAGTTGCGGCAGGCGTTCGGTCTGGCCGGGCACGTCCTGCAGGTCGCGGTTGGCGATCCATACGGCACTGCCGTTTTCACCGCGCACCTGGCTGTAGTCGCCCTGGGTGCTCAACAGTTGCACCTTGGCGCCGGAGGTGAGCGTGCCGACGATGCGATAGCCATCGGTCGGGCCACTGCGTACGTAGGTCGTGAGGCTGTCGCTCACCCAGCGCGCATTGCTGGCTTCCTCGGCCTGCGCCGATGCGCTCGCCAGCAGCATGCCACCCAGCAGGCTAACAGCGAGGATACGGATCTGGTGCAGGGAAAAACGAGCGAATGGATGACGAGATAAAGGCATGGGCACTCTTCACTTGGCGTTTGAACGAAGCACGCAACGTGCGCGATAAGGCCGGCCGGGCGAATTGTCATTGGTTCTGGGTAACGAGGTCGCGACACGGCCGGGCCACGTCGCCACTCGATTGGCCGACCGCTGAAAGACCGCAGTGAAACGGCTGGGTTCACTCAGGGCCGGCAAGCGAGACGGATGGTTGATCAGCGGATGTTGCGAAACAGCTGCGCGGCGCACTCTTCCACCGGGCTCACAGAAGCTGCTAACTTCGCGCACTCAAGGAGATGGCATTCCTCCTGATAACCGCCCTCGTGCTGATGATGCCTACGCAAACCCTGGACAGGGTGCGTAGGCTCGCCCCTGTCCTTTTCGAAAAAGGATGGGACCATGACCACAGACCTTCGCCTCACCTCGATACCTTCGGCCTCCAGTTGCATGGAGGGCATCCAGCCATGACCAGGTCCATTCTGGTGATCGTCCTCGGCGGCTCGCTCGGCTGCCTGCTGCGCTGGTTTCTCGGCCTGCAACTGAACGCGCTGTTTCCGGCGATTCCACCCGGCACCTGGGCGGCGAACATGATTGGCGGCTATATCGTCGGTTTCGCCATCGCCTTGCTTGCGGCCAATCCGGCGCTCAGTCCGGAATGGCGGTTGTTGCTGATCACCGGCTTCTGCGGCGGGCTGACGACATTCTCCACCTTCTCTGCGGAAACCCTGTCGCTGCTGCAAGCCGGGCGAGTGGGCTGGGCGCTCGGCGCTATCAGCGTGCATGTAATTGGATCGTTGCTGGCAACGGCCGCGGGAATGGCAAGCTACTCGTTGCTTGGCGCGCGTTGACGATCAACCCAGCGCGCGCACCATGACCACCGTACGCTGTCACTTCACCCTACGAACGGAGCAGCGCTTGCGCTGGCCCGAAGGGAAATAATCCATATGCGTCGGGTCTTCTGGATTCCCGCCTTCGCGGGAATGACGACGATACATCGCATCAAAACGCTCATCGCCCGAACGGCCCAATCACAAACGACAAAACGGCGAGCGCCCATGAGGTGCTCGCCGGAGCCACGTCAGCCGATCACTTGCCAGCAGTCAACGCGTTGTAGCTGGTGATCAGGTTGCGGTAGTCCGGGATGTGGTCGGAGCAGATCCTGGCCAGGCCTTCCACGTCGTTGCGCCAGTCGCGGTGCAGCGCGCAGGCCACGGCGCCGTGGCGGGTGTCGGTATCGCCCATTTGCCACGGGTGGCGGTGCGCGGCGAGCTGGCCGCCGGCCCCCCCTGGTGGAAATGCTCCCCGACTGGCAGCCCAAGTGCGGTATCGTCCACGCCATCTTCCCGTCACGCCGTGGCCTGCTGCCGTCGGTGCGCATGCTGATCGACGTCCTCGCCGAGGAGTTCAGCCGCAGCGACATGGCCTGAGCCGATCAAAAGGAATCAACCAATGGACAAGCACATCGCCCCCGTCGAACTGGCCAAGGCCTATCGCCTGCTCAACCACGGACCGACCGTGCTGGTCTCGGCGCGCCACGCCGGTGTGGATGACGTCATGGCGGCCGCCTGGGCCTGCGCCCTGGACTTCAGCCCGCCGAAGCTGACCGTGGTGCTGGACAAGATCGCCGCCACCCGCACCTTGGTGGAGAACAGCGGGCAGTTCGTCATCCAGGTGCCAACCGCCGCACAGCTGCACCTGACCCACAAGGTCGGCAGCGAAAGCCTGGCCGAGGTGCCAGACAAACTGGCCCGTGCCGGCGTCGAACTGTTCCAGGCCGAAGGCTTCGACCTGCCACTGGTGACGGGCTGCTCGGCCTGGCTGGCCTGCCGCCTGCTGCCCGAGCCGCATAACCAGCAAACCTACGACCTGTTCATCGGCGAAGTGATCGGCGCCTGGGCCGACAGTCGAGTGTTCCGCGACGGCCACTGGCTGTTCGAGCAGGCCGATCCGGCGCTGCGCAGCCTGCACTACGTGGCTGGCGGGCACTTCTACGCCATCGGCGAAGCGCTGGACGTCGGCGGGGGCGAGTGATGGCGGCGTTCGACTGGCACGGCGGCGCCATCGACCGCGATACCCCGGTGTGCAGTGGCTACCGCAACACCCAGAACGTGCGACGCTTCATGTGTGAGCAGTGCGGCGCCGACTTTCGCTTCGACCGCCCGCTCATGGCCTGGATTCGCAGCGGAGCGCCGCGCACCCTGGGCGACGTGGTGGATGAGTGGAAGCGAAGGCGTCTGGGCTGACTCGCGTCACCTGCGCTACCACTCACTTCAAATAAGAACGCAGCAACGTAGCGATCTGCTCCACCTCCTCCGCGCGCTGCTCGGCACTCATGTCCTCGGCGCCCAGGTGCTCGCGGATATGGCCTTCCATCACTTCGCTCATCAAGCCATTCACCGCACCGCGGATCGCCGCGATCTGCTGGAGGATGGCCAGGCATTCGGTCTCCTGCTCCAGGGCGGCTTCCAGGGCGGCGGCCTGCCCCTTGATCCGGCGGATACGCGTCAGCAACTGCTTCTTGCCTTTGTGGGTATGAGACATCTCTTCACCAATTAGTATACTGGGGTATAGTATATTTCAGACCAATCTGGAGCATCATCCCATGACTACGCGAAGCCCGGAACACTGTGCTCACATGCACAGGTTCCATCGCAACGATCCGCTGGCCGAACGCCGAACGCGCCTGGTGGTCTGGCTCACGGCGCTGATGATGGTCGCGGAGATCGCCGGGGGCTGGTACTTCAACTCCATGGCCCTGCTCGCCGACGGCTGGCACATGAGCTCCCATGCCCTGGCCCTGGGCCTCTCGCTGTTCGCCTACGCCGCCGCGCGGCGCCTGGCCGGGGACCGGCGCTTCGCCTTCGGCACCTGGAAGATCGAGATTCTCGGCGGCTATTCCAGTGCGATCCTGCTGCTGGGCGTGGCCGGGCTGATGGCTTTCCAGTCGATCGAGCGTTTGCTGGCGCCGGGCGCGATCCACTACGACGAAGCCATCGCCATCGCCGTCGTCGGCCTGCTGGTCAACCTGCTCTGCGCCTGGTTGCTGCGCGATGATCACGGGCAGCCACATCACGGCCATGGGCATGGACATGGGCACCACCACCACGACCACGGCGCGCATAATCATGACCTCAACCTGCGCTCCGCCTACCTGCACGTGATCGCCGACGCCGCCACCTCGGTGCTGGCGATCGTCGCCCTGGTCGCGGGCAAGCTGTGGGGCGCCGCCTGGCTGGACCCGGTGATGGGTATCGTCGGCGCGGTGCTGGTCGGTATCTGGGCCAAGGGCTTGCTGCACGATACCGCACGCGTCCTGCTGGATGCGGAGATGGATGCGCCGGTGGTCGGGGAGATTCTTGAAGTGGTAGACCAGCTTCCCGTGCCCACCACCATCACCGACCTGCACGTCTGGCGCGTCGGCAAGGACCAGTATTCCTGCGTGCTCAGCCTGAGCACTGCCGAAGAGCTGGATGCCGACAGCGTGCGACAGTCGCTGTCGATCCATGAGGAACTGGTACATGTGACGGTGGAGATCAATCGGCAGCAGGCGGCGTGAAGCAAGCACGTCGGGGCTGGTGGCGTTTGGGGCAGACTGCTTCGGGTCGATTCTGTTGAAAAAGTAGCGACCTCCCCGTGCCTACGGCAGAATCACTCTGTCGGTGAGCGCGGGGGCGAACAGCATGATGGGACAGCTACCGAGTGGACAGCAGCGCCTGTTCTACTCGTTCAATCTGGAGGACCACGTCCCAGCTCAGCACCTCCTGCGCAGTATCGACCAGTGCCTGGATCTCAGTGACCTGCGCGCCCACCTAGCGGACTTCTATAGCCCCATCGGGCGCCCCTCGATTGATCCGGAGTTGATGGTGCGCATGTTGGTCGTCGGCTACTGCTATGGCATACGCTCCGAGCGGCGATTGTGCGAAGAAGTGCACCTGAACCTAGCCTATCGCTGGTTCTGTCGGCTGGGTCTGGAAGACGAAGTACCCAATCACTCGACCTTTTCGAAGAATCGCCACGGCCGTTTCCGTGACAGCGGTCTGTTCCGTTGGTTGTTCAATGAGGTGCTGCGCCGCTGCATGGCGGCTGGCCTGGTCAAAGGCGAAGGCTTCGCTGTGGACGCCAGCATCATCAAGGCGGATGCCAGCCGGCAGCGTGGAGTGACGGGAGATGAAGTCGATTGGCGTGATCCCGCGCTCAGCAGCCGCGCTGTGCGCGAGTATCTAGAAGCCCTTGATGAAGAGGCGCTGGCTGAATCTCTTCCCAAGAAAATCTCGCTCACCGATCCGCTGTCCCGTTGGACTGCTGCGCCAGGCGGCCCGGCCTTCTTTGCCTACTCCACGAATTACCTGATCGATACTGAGCATGGCGTGATCATGGATGTGGAAGCGACTCCGGCGCATCGTACTGCCGAGGTCGATTCGACCAGGACGATGGTTGATCGCGTTGAAGCGCAGTTCGATCTCACGCCAGAGCGCCTCATTGGTGATACCGCCTATGGCACTGCCCCGATGCTGGCCTGGATGGTCGAAGAAAAGAACATCGACCCGCATGTCCCAGTCTGGGACAAGACCGAGCGCAAAGACGACAGCCTCTCCAGTAACGACTTCCACTGGAATCCGGAGGCCAATGAATACCACTGCCCAACCGGCAAACCGCTGCGCAGTGAATGGCGTGCCTTCACTCAGAAAAGATCGCGTGTGACCAAAGCCAACACCATCATCTACCGCTCCAGCCAAACCGACTGTGCCACCTGTCCGCTGAAAGCGAAGTGCTGCCCCAACACACCCAATCGGAAGATCGTCCGCAGCATCCATGAAGCTGCCCGTGACGTGGCCCGACGTATCGCTAAAACACCGGTATACCTCGTCTCACGCTGCGAACGAAAGAAGGTGGAGATGCTGTTCGCCCACCTCAAACGGATCATGAAACTCGACCGTTTACGGCTGCGTGGCCTGACGGGTGCCACTGATGAATTCACCTTGGCTGCGACCGTACAAAACCTGCGTCGCATGGCCAAGCTCTTGCCTCAAGGGCCACCGCTCACGGGATAGGTACGTCTGCTACAAGCAGAAACCCTCGAATTAGCCCTCAAACCTGAGCAGCGAAGCTCAGTGAAACGCCAAAAGGTAACTTGAAGTGGCTTGCAGCCATTTCGACAGCGGGCACCGTTGACCAGCTGGCTGCCGCAGAACCTAGTTTTTCAACAGAATCAGTCGATTGCGGACGTTCGTTCTTCCGTCATTCCCGCGAAGGCGGGAACCCAGAAGAGCATTTAGCGCTTGTTTATTTGGGTTCCCGCCTTCGCGGGAACGACGGCTAAACAAACCGCGTAATAACGGTCATCGCACAAACGTCCGCAATTGCCTCGAAGCACTCGCTCGAAAGTCCTATGTAGCCACCTCGAAAATCGCCCCTTCCACACCCAGCACCTCGCCACTCTCGGCGTAGATGCCGACGCCGGTTTCGCAGACATCCTTGATTCGCCCGTCGGCGCAGCAGATGCGGTATTTCAGCTGGAACGGCTCGCGCTTGAGCAGCGCGCACTGCACGCAGTACCAGACGTAGTCGGCGTACTCGGCCAGGATCAGCGAGCCGAAACTGTGTTTCGGGTTGCTGGTCAGGTACTCGGCGGAATAACCGGTCAATTGCAGGCAGCCTTCGCTGACGTAGTCCATGTACCAGGTACGCGCGTTATCGCCCCGGTAGATCAGCACCGGCAGGTCATTGATCAGGCCCGCCACGGCCCCTGGCTCGACCGAGGTCATCGCGCCACTTGGGCTCGACACGTTTTGCCGGTGCACCCAGCTGGCCAGTTCCAGGCGCGAATGCAGGTGGAATTTGCGCAGCAGGCTGCGCACGTAGATCTTCACGGTGCCATCGCTGATGCCCAGCTCGCGGGCGATCTGCTTGTTGCTGTTGCCCGCGGCGATCAGCTCCAGGGTCTGCTCTTCACGTTCGGTCAGCGTGTTCGAGGTTGCCACGGGGGTTGGCTCAAGACTGGCTGCACGCATTGTTTTTCCTCCCCGTCTCATGCGGTGGTTGGACCAGTCCTGCGAGCAACTTCCGTGCCCTCGAATCGCCTCTACCCCTTTTGGCATATCCCCTCTGGCGGATTGAGCGCCATACGCCTGTCAGGAAATTATTTTGCCCACAGAGAAACATCTGGCCGGTGCCGAACACGCACCAATCCAAGGCCCGATTGCTTCATTCCAGGGCAACCGCCTGTACGAGGACCGCCATGAGCAGCATCGCCGAAGTACGCCCCTTCAGCCTGCCCCGCTACCCCAGCCGGCAGCCTGGCGAACACGCCGCGCACTACCTGCTGGTAACCCAGGACGATGGCCAGGCCCGGCGCGCCGAGCTGACGACATACGCTGCCCTGAGCCACCTGGCCTTGCCGCGGTACGCCGACCTCGACGCCTTGCGCCAGGCCCTGGCCGAACGCCTCGAAAGCGGCCAGGTCGGTCTGCAACTCGAACTGCGGGGCGACGAAGCCTTTCTCTGGTCGCTGCGCGGCACGGCGCTCGAAGCCGGGCTGTTGGCCGACGAGATCATCCTCGACTGCACCGCGCCGGATCGCCGCACTCTGTTCTGCGTGCACTGCTCGACCTTGCAACCGGGCACGGCCGCCGACCTGCATACCTGCTGCGCCTGTGGCGTGACCCTGGAAGTGCGCCGGCACTTCTCCGAACGCCTCGGAGCCTACCTCGGCGTCTGCGCGGACGCCGACCGGCCCTACGCGGAGGGCCGCCCATGAGCGCCTTCGACGTGCGGGTCGCCGAAACCCACCTGATCACCCCGGTGATCCGCGAATTGCTGCTCGAACCGATCAGCGGCCAACTCCCGGCCTTTTCCGCCGGCAGCCACATTCAGCTGCATCTGCCCAATGGCAAGCGCAATGCCTATTCGCTGCTCAGCGACCCGGCCGACACCCGCCATTACCGCATCGCCGTGCGTCGCCAGCAAAGCTCGCGTGGCGGCTCGCGCTACGTGCATGACGAATTGCAGGCGGGCGATCAGTTGAAAATCTCGCCGCCGGCCAACCTGTTTCCCGTACACAGCAAGGCGCGCCTGCACGTGCTGGTCGCCGCGGGAATCGGCATCACGCCGTTCCTCGCCTATTGCGCCGAACTGCTGCGCCAGGGCGCGGCCTTCGAGCTGCACTACGCCTACCGCGCCGGGCTCAGCGACGCCTATGTCGAGGTGCTGCGCGAGCAGTTGGGTGATCACCTGCACCTCTACGAAAGCAGCGCCCGCCGCCTCGATCTTGGCCAGTTGCTCAGCCATCGCCCACTCGGCACCCACGTCTACGCCTGCGGCCCGCAAACGCTGCTCGATGCCCTGCGCGAACAAAGCAGTGCGCTTGGCTGGCCAGCCGGCCGCGTGCATTGGGAAGCCTTCGCCGCACCGGAACCAGGCGTGCCGTTCCGCGTCGAGCTGGCGCGCAGCGGCCGCCAGGTGGACGTCGGCGCCGAGCAGAGCCTGCTCGAAGCCCTCGAAGCCGCAGGCGTGGAAGTGCCCAACCTGTGTCGCGGCGGCGCCTGTGGCCGCTGCCAGACGCCCTACCTGAAGGGCGACGTCGAACACCGCGATTTCTTCCTCGACGCCGACGAACGTGCCAGCAGCCTGATGCCGTGCGTGTCGCGCGGCTGCGGCAGCCCGATCCTGCTCGATATCTGACCCGGAGACGCGACATGACTGTGACCTTCAAACCGGTAGAGACCTACCAGGACGACTTCAGCTACCGCAACAGCCCGAGCGCCATCGCCCGCTTTCCCTTCCCGTTCCCGGAAGACCAGTACCTCTACTCGGTGAACATCGAACCGGCGGTGTCGCGCGATCCCGGTTCGGTGTTCGAACACAGCTTCGACGTGGACGAGCACTACCTCTCGGAAATGGCCGAGCGCGCCCGCGTGCTGGACCGCGACCCGGCGCGCTGCCTGGTGATGCCGCACATGGCCCAGGCCGCCTGGGACCTGCTGGAAATGCTGATGGAGCACCTGTCCAGCGATTACCCGCAGCACTTTCGCCTGGAGCGCGACGGCACGGCCTGGCGCTGGCAGAACCTGGCCATGGGCATCGACCAGCGCTTCACCTACGGCGACGCCGACAGCCTGCCGTGCGAGCCGCTGGAATACATCACCCGGCAGATGCAGGGCGACTTCGCCGTACTCGACCAGCGCGACGGCGACCTGTTCATGGACGCCGGCATGGTCACCTGCCCGGCCGACTGGTCGCTGCGTTTCGACGCCGGCATGAGCTTCAAACAGTGGCATTCGCCGGTGCCGATGGCCAACCAGATGGGCATCTTCGAACGCGCGCTGAAATTCCTGCTCAACCTGCAGGTCGGCCATCCGGTGCGCCGCCTGAACTGGACCCTGACCATCAACCCGCGCATGGACACCTCGCCCGAGACCTTCCACGAGTGGGGCGGCGATCGCGGCACGGTGACGCCGGACAACGTCGGCCGCCTGGTGCACCTGCGCGTCGAGCTGCAGCACATGGCCCGCCTGGCGCGCTCCAACGCCATGCTGTTCAGCATCCGCACCTACCTGATCAGCATGGAGCAGCTGGTCACCAACCCGGCCTGGGCGCGGCGCCTGCACCGGGTCATCCGCGACCTACCCGACCCCATCGCCGACTACAAGGGCATGACCCGCTACCGGCAGACCCTGGTGGACTGGCTCAGCCAGTTCGACGACTGATCTAGCAACTCACCCAACGAGGAATTTTTCCATGGCTAATTCATGGCGCATCAGTGCGCTCCGCGAACGCCACCTGGCACTGGGTTCGAACCTGGAAGACTGGAACGGCATGGGCACCGCCTGGACCTACGCCAGCGACCTGGCCGACCACCACGAGGCGATCCGCACCCGCGCCGGGCTGATGGACGTCTCCGGGCTGAAGAAGGTCCACTACGTCGGCCCGCACGCCGAGAGCCTGCTGGAGTACGCCACCACCCGCGATATCTCCAAGCTCTACCCCGGCAAGTCGGTGTACGCCTGCATGCTCGACGAGGACGGCACCTTCGTCGACGACTGCATCGTCTACCGCACCGGCCCCAACGCCTTCATGGTGGTGCACGGCGCGGGCACGGGTTACGAAATGCTGATCCGTTCGGCCCAGGGGCGCCAGGTGGCGGTGCTGTTCGACGACGACCTGCACGACCTGTCGCTGCAAGGCCCGGCGGCGGTGGATTTCCTCGCCGAGCACGTGCCGGGCATCCGCGAGCTGCCGTATTTCCACCACATGCAGACCAAGCTGTTCGAGCGCCCGGTGATGATCTCGCGCACCGGCTACACCGGCGAACGCGGCTACGAAATCTTCTGCAAGGCCGCCGACGCGCCGTTCATCTGGGACAGCATCCTGGAACAGGGCAAGGGCCAGGGCATCATTCCCTGCGCCTTCACCGCCCTCGACTGGCTGCGGGTGGAGAGCTACCTGCTGTTCTTCCCCTACGACAACTCGCAGATGTACCCCTTCGCCGAACACAAGGCCGGCGACACCCTGTGGGAGCTGGGCCTGGACTTCACCGTGTCGAAAGGCAAGCAGGATTTCCGTGGCGCCGGCGAACACGTGCGCCGCCAGGGCAAGGAGCGCTTCAAGATCTTTGGCGTACTGCTCGATGGCGCGGTCGCGGCGCAAGGCGGCGACACCCTCTGGCACGAAGGCCGCCAGGTCGGCCTGATCACCTGCGCCATGTACTCGCGCCTGACCGGCCGCTCCATGGCCATCGCCCGCGTCGAGCCGCACATCGCCGAACAGGGCGTGCCGCTGCAGGTGCGCGGCAGCCTGCAGGTCGATGCCATCGCCCATGCCCTGCCGTTCGACGATCCCGAGAAGAAGAAACGCACGGCCAAGGGCTGAAAAGCCGATTGATCGTGCCCATGCCCCGCGTGGGCGCGCTCGCCAACAGGAGATTAATCATGACCCAACGCGTCGCCATCATCGGTGCCGGCCCCTGCGGCCTCGCCCAGTTGAGAGCTTTTCAATCGGCCCAGACCCTGGGCGCACAGATTCCCGAGCTGGTCTGCTTCGAGAAGCAGGCTGACTGGGGCGGCATGTGGAACTACACCTGGCGCACCGGCCTGGACGAGCACGGCGAGCCGGTGCACGGCAGCATGTACCGCTACCTGTGGTCGAACGGGCCGAAGGAATGCCTGGAGTTCGCCGACTACAGCTTCGACGAACACTTCGGCCGGCCCATGGGCTCCTACCCGCCGCGCGAAGTGCTGTGGGACTACATCAAGGGCCGCGTGGAAAAAGCCGGCGTGCGCCCCTACATCCGCTTCGAAACGGCCGTGCGCAACGTCGAGTTCGATGCCGCCAGCGGGCTGTTCAGCGTCACCGCCCACGACCACGCCAACGACCTCACCTACAGCGAAACCTTCGACTACGTGGTGGTCGCCAGCGGCCACTTCTCCACCCCGCAAGTGCCCGATTTCCCCGGCTTCGAGCGCTTCGCCGGGCGCGTGCTGCACGCCCACGACTTCCGCGACGCCCTGGAATTCAAGGGCAAGGACGTGCTCATCGTCGGCGCCAGCTACTCGGCCGAGGACATCGGCTCGCAGTGCTACAAGTACGGCGCCCGCTCGATCACCAGTTGCTACCGCAGCGCGCCGATGGGCTACAAGTGGCCGGCCAACTGGGAGGAAAAACCGCTGCTCAGCCATGTCCAGGGCAGCACCGCGTTCTTCGTCGACGGCAGCAGCAAGCACATCGACGCGGTCATCCTCTGCACCGGCTACAAGCATCACTTCCCGTTCCTGCCGGAAGAGCTGCGCCTGAAGACCGGCAACCGCCTGTGGCCGCTGAACCTGTACAAGGGCGTGTTCTGGGAACAGAACCCCAAGCTGATCTACCTCGGCATGCAGGACCAGTGGTACAGCTTCAACATGTTCGACGCCCAGGCCTGGTACGCCCGCGACGTGATCCTCGGGCGCATCGCCCTGCCTAGCCTGGAGCACATGCACGCCGAGGACCTGGCCTGGCGCCAGGAAGAAGAAACCCTGGAAACCGCCCAGCAGATGTTCGAGTTCCAGGGCGAGTACATCCGCCAGTTGATCGCCGCCACCGACTACCCGAGCTTCGATATCGCCGAGGTCAACGCCACCTTCCTGCAATGGAAGAAGGACAAGTACGAAAACATCATGGGCTACCGCGACAAGTGCTACCGCTCGCTGATCACCGGCACCCTGGCCACGCCGCACCACACGCCCTGGCTCGACGCGCTGGACGATTCGCTGGTTGCCTACCTGGCCGACGAAGCCACTGACCGTCTGAAAAGCGTCAGCTGAGGCGCAGCCATGAACCCGCCCGTGATCAGCCGGCCGTTGGAACCGGCACTGTTCGCCCGTGCGCCCGACCGGGAGCGCCATCGCGTCGCCCCTGGCGGGCTGACGGTGGTCGCCCTGGAGGCCGGTGATCGCCTGGAGGTGATCGACCTCGAAGGCGACCAGCGCGCCGAGTTGCTGGCCTTCACCGGGGACGGCCGCGAGGCGCTGGCGGCCCTCGGCCTGGCAGCCCAGGCCGGGGCCGATGCCATCGCCCGCCTGCTCCACGATGGCAGTCGCGAAGCGCGGCACGTGGTCGCCGGGCTCGCTCGCTACCACGTGGATTGCCGGCACCTGCCCAACGCGGCGTCGCTGTGGCCGGCCGGCACGCCCGCCGGTTACAGCCGGGAGCTGGTTGCCGGCAGCGCGTTGCAGGTCATCGTCGCCGCGCCTGGCGGGCACACGGCGGTGGACAGCCAGCAACGCGCCAGCGAACTGCGCCTGCTGATCCACCGCGCCAACCCCCGGCGCATCTGGACCCCGCCCCTGCCGGCGCCGCTGGGCGAGGTCATCGACGAATTCACCATCACCCCGGGCACCGCGCGCGACTACGTGGTCGGCGCCGGCCAGTTCATCCAGGTGATCGACGTCGCCGGGCGCCAGTGCTCTGACTTCGTCGCCTTCGACCGTGGTGCCCTGGATGCCGATTGCGAGATCGACCTCGACCCCACCGTCACCCGCACCCTGAACGGCAAGGCCTACCCCGGCCCCGGCCTGTTCAGCCGCTTCTACGACCGCGACATGCAGCCGATGCTGGAAGTGGTGCGCGACACCGTGGGCCGCCACGACACCTTCGCCCTGGCCTGCGCGGCGCGCTACTACGAGTCCCAGGGTTACTTCGGCCACGCCAACTGCAGCGACAACATCAGCCGCGCCCTCGCCGCCCACGGCGTGAATGCGCGGCCGGGCTGGCCGGCGATCAACTTCTTCTACAACACCGGCATCGACGCCCACCAGCACCTGACCCTGGACGAACCCTGGTCGCGCCCCGGCGACTACGTGCTGCTCAAGGCCCTCACCGACCTGGTCTGCGCCAGCAGTTCCTGCCCCGACGACATCGACCCGGCCAATGGCTGGCAGCCCACCGATATCCACATCCGCGTGTATGCCGAAAAGGAGCGTTTCAGTCTCGCCATGGCCACCCGTAAAACCGCCGACGCCGACCCGGTGCTGACCCGCGAAAGCGGCTTCCACACCAGTACATCGGCCCTCACCCGCCAGTTCATCGACTATCGCGGCTTCTGGACGCCAACCCGTTTCGATGGCTACGGCACGCTTGAGGAATACCACGGCTGCCGCGAGCGCGTAGCGGTGATGGACCTCTCCGCGCTGCGCAAATTCGAAGTGCTCGGCCCGGACGCCGAAGCCCTGCTCGATTACTGCCTGACCCGTGACGTGCGCAAGCTCGCGGTCGGCCAGGTGGTGTATTCGGCGATGTGCTTCGAGCACGGCGGCATGCTCGATGACGGCACACTGCTGCGCCTTGGCGCGGATGCCTTCCGCTGGATCGGTGGCGAGGACTACGCCGGCATCTGGCTGCGCGAACAGGCCGAGAAGCTGGGCATGAAGGTATGGATCAAGAGCGCCTCGGAGCAGATCCACAACGTCGCCGTGCAAGGCCCGTCGAGCCGCGAACTGCTCAGGCAGATGATCTGGACGCCCGGCACCCAGCCGAAGCTGGAAGACCTCGGCTGGTTCCGCTTCCTGATCGGCCGTCTCGATGACTACAACGGCCCGCCCGTGATGGTCTCGCGCACCGGCTACACCGGCGAGCTGGGCTACGAAGTCTGGTGCCACCCGAGCGATGCGCCACGGGTCTGGCAGCGCCTGTGGCAGCTTGGCGAGCCGCTGGGCCTGGTGCCGCTGGGCCTGGATGCCCTGGACATGCTGCGCATCGAGGCCGGGCTGATCTTCGCCGGCTACGAGTTCGACGACCAGACCGACCCGTTCGAGGCAGGCATCGGTTTCTGTGTGCCACTCAAGAGCAAGACCGCCGATTTCATCGGGCGCGATGCCCTGTTACGGCGCAACGCCCAGCCCCGGCACAAACTGGTCGGCCTCGAACTGGAGGGCAACGAACCGGCCGCCCATGGCGATTGCGTGCGCGTCGGCCGCGCCCAGGTCGGCGTGATCACCAGCGCCACCCGCTCGCCGGTGCTGGGCAAGAACATCGCCCTGTGCCGCCTGGACAGCGCCTACTGCGAGCCTGGCAGCGAGCTGCAAGTGGGCAAGCTGGACGGCCAGCAGAAACGCCTTCGCGCGCGGGTGAGTGCCGGCACCGTGGCCTATGACCCAGAGAAGACGCGGGTACGGGGTTGAACGCGCGCAGGCGCACGCTGAACGGCTGTTGGAAAGAGAATTGCTTGGTAACGGTCATTCGATCCCGAGGAGGATGGGCCGATGTGGTTCAGCAAGGCTTCCCACGACCTGGCAGGCGAACTCAGGCAATGGCTCGATCACCTGTTCGATGGCCAGCGCCCGGCGCTCGCACGGCCGAACCTGCAACGCGAGCCGCAGTTGCTGATCAGCCTGGAGCGGCTGCAACAGGACTGGGATGACTTGCAGCGCATCCGCCAGCACGCCGAGCGCCAGCCAGCGGCGCCGTGCAGCGCCGAGGAATATGCGGCACTGCAACAGCGGTTGGCCGAGGCGCAGAGCCTGAACGCACAGCTCGGCGCCGAACGCGACGACGGCCAGCGGCGCGTGCAGGAGCTGGAGGCCGAGCGCGCCCACTGGGACGAAGAGCGCCAGGTCTGGGAACTGACCAAGCGCACCCTCACCGAAGGCAGTTGGGCGATGAACGTGGTGGACGGCAATCCCGACCACCCGCAGAACCTGATCCGCTGGTCCGAACAGTTCCGCGCGTTGATCGGCTACGGCGAAAGCGAGTTCCCTGATGGCTGGGACAGCTATTTCAAGGTGGTCAACGCCGATGACCTGAAACAGGTCATGCAGGTTTTCAACGCCTCGATGGTCGACACCGGCGGCGACGGTTTCTACGCCGTGGAGTACCGCATGCGTCACAAGACCCGCGGCGAGGTGTGGTTCCGCGAACGTGGCCGCTGCCTGCGCGACAACCGTGGCCGACTGCTCTACGTCACCGGCGCGGTACGCGAAATCAGCGATGAAAAAGCCGCCGCCATCGCCCATGAGCGGGAGCAGGCCAATATCCAGACCACCTATGGGCAGATCGCCCAGGTCGCCGGGGTGATCCGCAGCATCGCCGAGCAGACCAACCTGCTGGCCCTCAACGCCGCCATCGAGGCGGCCCGTGCCGGCGACCAGGGCCGTGGCTTCGCCGTGGTCGCCGACGAAGTCCGCAACCTGGCACGGCGGACCCAGGAGTCGGTGCAGCAGATCCAGGCGATGCTGCAGCAGCGCTGATTCGTTTTCTGGGTTCCCGCGTAGGCGAGAGCCTAGAGAAGCCAGCGTTTTCTGGGTTCCCGCCTGCGCGGGAATGACGGGGGTTACGGGCCACCTCGCGGGGGCTGTTCAGCGTCTCGTTGGATGGAGCAGCCAAGAAATCACCTACCGTCACTCCCGCGTAGGCGGGAGCCCAGCGAAGCCAGCGTTTTTGGGTTCCCGCCTGCGCGGGAATGACGGGGTTGCGGGCCACCTCGCGGAGGCTGTTCAGCGTCTCGTTGGATGGAGCAGCCAAGAAATCACCTACCGTCACTCCCGCGTAGGCGGGAGCCTAGAGAAGCCAGCGTTTTCTGGGTTCCCGCCTACGCGGGAATGACGGGGTTACGGGCCGCCTCGTGGAGGCTGTTCAGCGTCTCGTTGCTGGGGCACACCGGAAATTATCAACCGTCACTCCCGCGCAGGCGGGAGTCCAGCAAACCAGCCTCGCCCTGCCAATGCGCCACAGGCTCTCAAACAGCCGCGTGCAGGCGCCCGACCAGCTCCGGCAGTTCGTCCATGTGCCGGATCAGGTGATGCACGCCCAACCGGCGCAGTGTCTCGCCATGCTCTGGCGGAATGTGGCTGGCACCGAGGAAACCGATCACCTGCATGCCAGCCGTCAGGGCGGCGCTGGCGCCGGTACTGCTGTCCTCCACCACCAGGCACTGGCGCGGATCGACACCTGCCGTCCGCGCGGCCAGCAGGTAGAGGTCCGGCGCCGGCTTGGGTCGCTCGACATGATCGGCGCCGAACACGCCACGATTGACCCGCTCGACCAGATCGCACCGTTGCAGGGCGAAGGCCACGCTTTCGGATTGGCTGTTGGAAGCCACGGCCAATGGCAGGTCGATACGCATCAGCGCGTCGCGTACGCCGGGGATCGGCTGCACTTCGCTGCGCAGCAAGTCGTGCACCTGGTCATGCAGGCGTTGGAAGAAACCCTCGGGGAATGGCTTGCCGAAGTGCGCCTCGATCCGGGCGAAGATCTCCCGGGTCTGCAAGCCGAACGTACCGGCCATCACCCGCTCCAGTTCGGCCACGGGATACAGCTCGGCCAGCGTCTTGTACAGGTAGCGTTCGGCGATGATCTCGCTGTCGATCAGCACGCCGTCGCAATCGCAGATCAGCAGTTCGATGGGGGCATTCGGTGCCATGGGTCTCGGCTCTCTGTACGGGGAGAACCTGTTTAAAGCTTCAGGGCGGAAGCTGCAAGCCTCGCGCGGCGCTCAAGCACGCACCTCCGGGGTGACCAGCTTGAGGCCGACGATGCCACCGACGATCAGCATCAGGCACAACCCGCGCAACACGCCGAGCTGTTCGCCAAGGAACAGCGTGGCGTAGATCACCGTACCCAGGGTGCCGATGCCGACCCACACCGCGTAGGCCAGCCCCAACGGCAATTCACGTACCGACAGGCTCAGCAGGTAGATGCTCAGGGCCAGGAAGAAACCGCAGTACAGGCTCGGCCACAAGCGGGTGAAACCCTCCGTGCGCGGAATGATCGAGGCGTACAGCACCTCGCACAGCCCCGCCAGCAGCAGGAATCCCCATCCATTCAACCAAGCCATCCAGACTTTCTCCTTAGAACCTGTTCACGATCTGCTACGAGCCCGTTCGAATGGCTGCGTCGAGACTCGAAGGGCGGACACTTACGTTCGTCGTCATTCCCGCGAAGGCGGGAATCCAGAAGCGCTTTTCTGGGCTCCCGCCTTCGCGGGAGTGACGGCTAAACACACCGAGTAATGATGTCCGCTTCTGCCTCAAAGCTGCCCGATGAGCCAATCTGAGATCGTGCGTCCTGAGCGTGGCCGGCGTCAATGCAGGCCACGCGTGCTTCACACCGCGTCGGCGCCCATCTCCCCGGTGCGAATCCGCACCACGGTTTCCAGCGCTTGCACGAACAGCTTGCCGTCGCCGATCTTGCCCGTCTTCGCCGCCTTGATGATCGCGTCGATCGCCACCTGGCAGAGGTCATCGCCGACCACCACGTCGAGCTTGACCTTGGGCAGCAGATCGACCACGTATTCCGCGCCCCGGTAGATTTCCGAATGGCCCTTCTGCCGCCCGTAGCCCTTGACCTCGGTGACCGTGACGCCGGTGATACCGGCGTCGGTGAGTGCCTCGCGCACGGCGTCGAGGCGGAACGGCTTGATGATCGCAGTGATGAGTTTCATGGCCGCTCCTTAGTTCGAATACTTGTAGCCGACTTCGCCATGGGCGGAGAGGTCCAGGCCATCGATTTCGGCCTCCTCGTCGACGCGCAGTCCGCCACAGCATGCCGCGGCGACCTTGTAGGCAATCAGGCTGGTGATGGCCGAGAACAGGATGCTGAACAGCAGCGCGCCGCCGTTGACCAGCAGTTGATCGACCAGGCCACGGCCTTCGGCGAAACCCTGGCCGCCGAGGGCGGTCATGGCGAACACCGGGGTCAGCAGGCCGCCGAGGATACCGGCGACGCCGTGCACGCCGAACACATCGAAGGCGTCATCGAGGCCGATCATCGGCTTGAGCTTCTCCACCGACCAGACGCACAGCGGGCCGGCGATGAAGCCGAGGACGATCGCGCCCATCGGGCCGACGTAGCCGCAGGCCGGGGTGATCGCCACCAGCCCGGCAATCGCGCCGGACAACGCACCGAACAGGCTCGGCCGACCGCGATGCTTCCACTCCACCAGCATCCAGGCCAGGGCGCCGGCGCAACTGGCGAGCATGGTGTTGACCATCACCAGCATGGCGAAGCCGCTGGCGGCCAGCGCGCAACCGCCGCAGAAACCCAGCCAGCCGACCCACAGCAGCGAGCCGCCGGTGAGGGTCATGGTCATGTTGTGCGGGGCCAGGGCCGAGGTGCCGAAGCCACGCCGGCGGCCGACCACCCAGGCGCCGACCAGCGAGGCGATACCGACGTTGAGGTGCACCACGTTGCCACCGGCGAAATCCTGCACGCCGAGGTTGAACACCCAGCCGCCGCCCCAGGCCATGTGCGCCATGGGGATGTAGTTGATGGTCAGCCACACGGCCATGAACACCATCACCGCCGAGAACTTCATGCGCTCGGCGAAGGCGCCGACGATGATCGCCGGGGTGATCGCGGCGAACAGCAGCATGAACAGGAAATACAGGTATTCGGGGATGCTGCCGACCAGCGAGTCGACGCCCACGCCCTTGAGGAACAGTTTGTCCAGGTTGCCGATCACCGCCTGCCAGGAGCCGCCATCGCCGAAGGTCAGGCTGTAGCCGTAGAAGGCGAACAGCAGCGACATCAGTGAGGCGGTGCAGAACACCTGCATCAACACCGACAGCACGTTCTTGCTGCGCGCCATGCCGCCGTAGAACAGCGCCAGGCCGGGCAGGGTCATCAGCAGCACCACCAGCGAGCACAGGGCGACGAAGGCCGTGTCGCCACTGTTGAGCGTCGGCGCCTCATCCGCCCACACGGCACTGCTGCCCAGCAGAAGAGGTAGAGCGAAGGTACTGCGGCCTACGTATGAAAACCGGATCATTCGTTGTCTCCAACCAATCATGGACGAACCGGCCCGCACAGGGACCGGAACACTGGCGCCCCAGGCGATCTAACACTCCTGAGGGGAAATTAAATTTCCTCTCAGGCATAGCAATCGCCCTGCCAGAATCTCGAGTGCAACGCTCGCCTGCGCTAACTATCTGAAACGGAAAGTCTTTGTGAATGAACGGGAAAAAGCGCCGACACCGCCTCCGCCACGGGCGCTTTGTCTTGGTGCGTGGCGCTTATTCCTTTATGAGTAAGGCGGCACCGAAATGCCGCACGACCCATGGAGCCCTTCGAACGGTGTCGTCGGCATTTCGAATGGGCAGCTTCGAGGCCATTGCAGCCATCGGGCGCTCACCTCAAGCGCAGTCAGCGCTGCGAACGAAACGCCGAGGGCGTCATGCCGGTCTCGCGGCGGAAGAAGCGCGAGAAATAGGCCGGTTCGGAAAAACCCAGGCTATCCGCGACCTGATTGATGGTCATCGCCGTATAGACCAGGTTGCGCTTGGCCTCCAGGAGCAGACGCTGGTTGATCATCTGCAGGGCCGAGCGCCCGCTCAGGCGCCGGCACAGGGCATTGAGGTGAGCGGCGCTGAGACCGATCCCGGCAGCGTAATGCTCGATAGGCAGGTGCTGGCGAAAGTGTGTCTCCAGCAGCGCGGTAAAACGCTGCAGGTGCTCGCGTCCACGATCCGCCGGCAGCGCTTCGGCGCCAGGCCGGGCCATGGCACGACGGGCGATCCACACCAGCAACGCACCGACCAGCGACTGCAACATCAGCTCGCGTCCCGGCGCGGCCCCCTGGTACTCGCGGCTGATCGACTCGAACAGCTCATCCAGATACCCCTGCTGTTCGCCCACCACGAAGCATTCGGCCTGCTCCAGGGGGGGACGCTCCAGGGCCGCGCCAAGGTGCTCGACCAACGGCTGGGCCAGGCTCAGCACGTGGCCCTGGATGTCCGGCGAAAAACGAAAACCGTGCACGCTCATGGCGGGTGAAACCTGCAACGTGGCCGACTCGACCCGTTGCCGCGTGCCCTCCACTTCCAGCTCGGCGCGACCGGCCTGCACATACAGCACCTGCAGCAGATCGCCGTGGCGATGGGGCTTGATCTGCCAGTCGTGCAACGCGCTGCGCGAGGGAATCGACTCGCAGTGCAACAGGTCGGGAGTCGGCCAGGCCGCTGTCTCGCCGTACAGCTTGAACACGGGAACCGTGGCGATCCTGCGCACGAATCTATCCTCGAAAAATCCAGAAACTCATGCGGATATTGCCTTCAAGCCTGGCTTTCATCCACCAAAAATACAGGCAACCCATTCGCCTCGATCCGCGTGGCGAAGCATGAGGACAATAACAATGAAGACTCAAGTCGCCATCATCGGCGCCGGCCCGTCCGGACTTCTGCTCGGCCAGTTGCTGCACAAGGCCGGTATCGACAACGTGATCATCGAACGCCAGAGCGCCGACTACGTGCTCGGCCGCATCCGTGCCGGGGTGCTCGAACAGGGCATGGTCGAGCTGCTGCGCGAGGCCGGCGTCGCGCAGCGCATGGATCGCGAAGGGCTGGTCCACGACGGCTTCGAGCTGGCCTTCGACGGCCGCCTGGAACACATCGACCTCAAGGGCCTGACCGGCGGCAAGACGGTGATGATCTACGGCCAGACCGAGGTCACCCGCGACCTGATGGAAGCGCGCCAGGCCAGCGGCGCGCCGATCTTCTACGGCGCCAGCGATGTACAACTGCACGACCTCAAGGGCGACACCCCACATGTCACCTTCACCCACAACGGCGAAACCCTGCGCCTGGACTGCGCGCACATCGCCGGCTGCGACGGTTTCCACGGTGTCTCGCGCCAATCCATTCCGGCCGGCACGCTCAAGGCGTTCGAACGCGTCTATCCGTTCGGCTGGCTCGGCGTGCTGGCCAATACGCCGCCGGTCAACGCCGAACTGATCTACGCCAGCCACGCGCGTGGCTTCGCCCTGTGCAGCATGCGCTCGCCCACGCGCACCCGTTACTACGTGCAGGTGGCGGCCGAGGAGAAGGTCGAGGACTGGTCGGACGCGCGCTTCTGGGCCGAGCTGAAAAGCCGCCTGCCCGCCGAAACCGCCGCCAGGCTGGTGACCGGCCCATCCATCGAGAAAAGCATCGCGCCGCTGCGCAGCTTCGTCGTCGAGCCAATGCAATACGGCCATCTGTTCCTGGTCGGCGACGCCGCTCATATCGTCCCGCCGACCGGGGCCAAAGGGCTGAACCTGGCGGCCAGCGACGTGAACACGCTGTATCGCATCCTGCTCAAGGTCTATCGGGAGGGTCGCGTTGATCTGCTTGAGCGTTATTCGGCGGTCTGCCTGAAACGCATCTGGAAGGCCGAGCGGTTCTCCTGGTGGATGACCTCGATGCTGCATCGTTTCCCTGATACCGACGCATTCAGCGCACGCATGCAGCAGACCGAGCTGGACTACTTCGTCGGTTCTCTCGCCGGGCGCACGACCATCGCCGAGAACTACGTAGGCCTGCCGTACGAAGCCATCGACTGAATGCTTGCACGCGCCCATGGGGTGGCGCCAGTCTCCATAGAAGCCGGTGACCCTCGCCCTAGAGGGGTCGCCGGGTGGAATCACGGTGAACCCTGGCCTAGACTGCCACTCAACAATAAAAACAACGTGAGGAGTCCACCATGATCGACTACCAGAGCGAACATCGCTGCCTGCTACAGGAAGTCGCCTCCGGCCAGCACGTGCATACCCGCCCCGCCCGCACCATCCGCGCCCTGCTTCTGACCGGTTTCCTGACGGTGCAGAAAACCACCGATGAGAACGGCAAGGTACACAGCGAACTGCAACTCACCCCGGTTGGCCATCGCTACCTGGCCGGCCTCTGGCACTGAGAACCTGGCCCTGTCGATTGCGCGCATCAAGAGTCGTCATTGCCGCGAAGGCGGGACTCGCGAAGTAGCTGGGCTCCCGCCTTCGCGGGAGTGACGGAAACCGATCTTTCACGCCTGCGTGCAGATGTTTTCTGTAGGGTGGATGACGCTCTTTTCATCCACCATTACGACGATGTGGTGGATGAAAAGAGCGTCAGGGCCTTCACCGCTCATCTTCACCCCCGCCGCCCATCACAGCCGGAAGCGCTTGACCGTCTCTTCCATTTCCCGCGCCAGGCCGGCCAGTTCCTGGCTGGCCGAGCGGGTCAGCGCGGCGTTGCGGCCACTGCCCTGGGCCAGTTCGCGCAGGTTGACCAGGTTGCGGTCCACCTCGCGTGAAACCTGGGCCTGCTCCTCGGTGGCACTGGCGATCACCAGGTTGCGCTCGTTGATCAGGCCGATGGCTTCGAAAATCTGCGCGAGCATGCGCTCGCTGGCCTGGGTGTTTTCCAGGGTGCCCTGGGCCCGCTCGCCGCTCTGGCCGATGGTCTGCACGGCGGTCTGCGAGCTGGACTGGATGCTGCCGATCATTTCCTCGATTTCCAGGGTCGACTGCTGGGTGCGATGGGCCAGGGTCCGCACTTCATCGGCCACCACCGCGAAACCACGACCGGCCTCGCCCGCGCGCGCCGCCTCGATGGCGGCGTTGAGCGCCAGCAGGTTGGTCTGCTCGGAAACCGCGCGGATCACATCCAGCACCTTGCCGATGTCGTGTGCTTGCCCGGCCAGGCGCTGGATGACGCTGCCGGTGTCGCGCACATCGCCGTTCATCCGCTCGATGTCCTTGAGCACCCGATGCACCTGTTCGCGGCTGCTCTCGGCAAGGCGGTTGGAGGCCTGGGCCGCCTGGGAGGTTTCGTTGGCGTTGCGCGACACCTCTTCCACCGCGCTGGTCATCTCGGTGACCGCGGTGACCGCCATTTCCAGTTCCGCATGCTGGCGTTCCAGGCCCTGGCTGGCTTCCCCGGTGGCCTGGTTCAGGCGCTCGGCGGCCTGGTCCACGGCCTGGGCATTGCGCGCCAGGTGCTGCAGCGTGTCGCGCTGGCTGCGCTGCAGATGTTCCAACCCGGTGAGCAGGGTGCCGATCTCGTTCTTGCCATGGGCCGGTACGGGCTGGCTGAGGTCGCCCTGGGCCATCCGTTCGAAATGCTCGCCCGCCTTGCGCAGCGGCGCCAGCACCTGACGCGCGAGGAACAGCCAGGAAAGCAGCGCCAGCAGCGCCGTCAGGACGACCAACGCGCCAGCCAGCAGTTCGGCGTGGCGAATGCGCTGGGCCGAAGCCTCCATGGTCTGGGCGATACGCTGGTTGATCAGTTGGGTGAAGCGCTCGCGCGTCTGTGAATAGGCGCCGCTCAGGCTCTTGGCATCGTCGTTGAGCCGCGAGTATTCGACGAGGTCCGCCGCGCGGGTGCCGTCGATCTGCCGCTGGACGACCTTGGCGTAGGCCTCGAAGGCCGCATTCAGCTCCTGGCCGGCGCGCAGCAGTTCAGGATCGGTCAACGTAGGCAGGATCTCGCCGACCAGCTTCTGCGCAGTGGCCAGGCGCTCCTTGGCACCGGTGATGCCCTGGTCCGCCACCTCGATCCGCCCGGCCAGGCGGTCGAGCAAGGCACTGTGGCTGGTGGCGCTGGCCCGGATCGCATAGACCGCGGCGTTGTTGAGCTTGTCCAGTTGAACCGCCGTGAGCAGGTTCAACTCCTGGATCTGTCGGTCGCTGCTGCGCGCGCCGAACAGGCCGGCAAGGCTGGCCAGCAACAAGGCCAGTACGAAAACCCCAAGGACACCCAGCAGACCACTGCGTAAGGAAAGGCTGGACAACATGGTTGATCGCTCCCGCTGTTTTTATTGTGGATGGATGGCCAAGACGTTCGGCTATCGCACGCTTTTTCTCGGAGATCCTTGCCGATTCGCGTACGTTATGCGCGCCGAAGCAATTATGGAACATTTGGTTACTTTCGTTGCAAACGTAGCCGAGGGCGCGGTGGATTGGCAACAGCGCGAGGTGGGAAAGAGGCAGGAGCGGACCGGGAACGACGGTAAATAACGTCCGCCCCGGCCTCCTGGCGGACACTCGACTCACTGCGGGGTCAGAAGCCTTGCCGTAACAGGTAGCGCAGCGATTCTTCCAGCGTCTGGCCATGCCCGAGGCCTGGGAAGGTGGTGACGCTGACAGCGAGGCCCGGCAATCGCCTTAGATCGTCGGCCAGGGCCGGCAGGGACATGGCCGGTTTGCCGCTGGCAGGCCCCGACGGACCACTGCCCTCGGCATCGCCATGCATCAGCAGCAGTTGCGCGCGATGCCCGGCAAGGCGCCCGACCAAGCCGTCACGCTCGCCGAGAATCGCGCCCTCGCCCCACCACAACGAGGGGCTGACCGCCGCATAGCGGCTGAAGCTCTGCGGCCGGGTGAACAGCGTATGCAGGACGAACAGGCCGCCGTAGGAGTGGCCCCATAGCGTCTGCCGGGCCGGATCGAGTGGCCATTGCGCGGCAACCCGCGGGCGGATGCGCTGCGCCAGCAGGTCGAGAAAGGCATCGGCGCCACCGCTGGGCTGGCCGGTCAGGCCGTCGCGTTGTTCGGCCTGGCCCGGTTGCTGCGGCGTGTAGTCGAAGGCCCGCGCATTACGTTCGATGCGCAGCGGCGTCTGGTAGCCGATGCCCACCAGCAATGGCGCAGTGCCTTGTGCCAATTGACGTAGCAGCGTCTCGTCGAACGCGGCGATGGCCGCATTGCCGTCGAGCATCCACAGCGCCGGGTAACCGCTCTCGGGGGCGGCGTGCCGTGGACGGCCGATCCACACCTGGTAATGCCGCTGGCCATCGACGGAGTCGACGGCCAGGGTGCTGAACGCGTAGGGCAAGTCCTGGCGCTGCAACAGCTCGCTGTGCATGCGCTCGGCCAGGTTCGGCTGCGCCTGGAGCGCCAGGCCTGGCACGGCGGCGAGCGCCAGTGCCAGGCATAGGTTGGGCAGCCTCAAAACGACGCGGTCAAGCTGGTGTACAGGGTACGGCCCGGCTCGTTGTAGGTCGCCGCCCCGGCGCCATCGATGTTGTTCACGCCTTGCGCATTGCCCTCGCGGTACAGGCGCTTGTCGAACAGGTTGTCGATACCGGCGGTCAGGCTCAGGTGCTTGGTGAAGTCGTAGGTGCCACTGAAACCGACCAGCGCATAGGGCGACAGCTGGTTGTTGCCGCTGCCGGTCACGCGGTCGCCGTGGTAGTCGTATTTCTTCGGTTTCTGCTTGCCATACCAGGCCACGTTGGCCTGGAACGAGAGGTCGTCACGTGCCTGCCAGTCGAGCGTCGAGTTGAGGGTATACGCCGGGGTCACCGACAACACGTCGCCGGTTTCCTTGTTCTTCGACTTGAGCATGTAGGTGAAGTTGTTGTTCCAGGTCAGGGTCTCGGCGAGCGGCACGCTCAAGGTGCCCTCCAGCCCCTCGACGACAGCCTTGGGCACGTTCTCCCACTGGTAGATCGCCGCATTGGCATAGGTCGAGCTGGAACCGCCGGTGGCGTTGCCGATGGGCGACAGGCCCGATTCGATCTTGTTCTTGTAGTCGTTGCGGAACCAGGTCAGGCCGGCGACCCAGCCATCCTGCTTGTACTCGATGCCCAGTTCCTTGTTGACGCTGGTCTCGGCCTTGAGGTTGTCGTTGCCCACCAGGTAGCAACTGGTGGTCTGGCCGTAGCAGCCCTGGCCACGGCTGTAGAGCAGGTAGTTGGGGTTGCTCTGGTACAGGTTCGGCGCCTTGTAGGCGCGGGCGATACCGGCCTTGAGGGTGATGCTGTCGGTCAAGGCGTGGGACAGGTTGAGCGACGGGCTCCAGTTGTCGCCGACCACGTCGTGGTGATCGAAGCGCAGCCCCGGCGTGAGCATGGTGCCAGGCATCAGCTCGATGTTGTCTTCGGCGAACAGCGAGAAGATTTCCGCCGAGGAGGTGGTCTCGCGGCCGCTGCTGCTCAGGCCGCTGATGGTGCCGGCCTCGGTGGTGGTCTGGGTATTGGCGCTCGGGTCATCCAGTTCCTGGCGGGTCCATTCGCTGCCAAGGGTGAGGGTCTGCGGCAGGCCGATGCTCAGCGGCAGGTTGACCTCGCCGTGGGCGGTCAGGTCGCGCAGTACGGAGGTGTAGAAGTCGCTGCTGGAGAAGATGCCTTCGGTGCCGCCGGCCAGCCCTTCGTTGATCCGGCTGTTGCGGGTCTTCTCGTACTGCAGGTAGGCCAGGGTCGAGCCGAAATCCCAGTCGCCCCGGTGGGTCAGGGAATAGTTTTCGCGATAGCTGCGGTTGGTCTCATGACCGAGCATGCTCTTCACCGTGGTATTGCTGTTGGTGTTCTGGGTATCGCCGGTGTAGATGTTGCCCTGGCGGCTGAAGCCGGCTTCCAGTTCCAGGGTCTGCTCGGGCGTGAGGTGCCAGCTGAGCAGGCCGTTGACGTCCTTGTTGCGCACGCCTTCGCGGCCCGCCGGCAGGGTACCGGCCTGGTTGCCGCTGCGGGTGCTCTCATGGCCGCTGTTGATGTCCCAGTCGTCGGCGTCGGTGGTGGCCACGTTGCCGTAGACGCGGTAGCTGAGGGTGTCGGTCAGCGGCCCGTTGAGGCCGAAATTCATGCGCCGGGTCGAGCCTTCGTCGTCGTGCTGGGCGAAGTTCTGGTAGATCGTGGCGCTGCCATGCATTTCCTGGCTGGCCTTCTTGGTGATGATGTTGACCACGCCGCCCATGGCGCCGTTGCCGTAGCGCGCGGCGGCCGGGCCACGGATGACCTCGATGCGCTCGATCTGGTCGGCCGGCACCCAGTTGCTGTCGCCGCGGCTGTCACGCTCGCCACGCCAGCCGTAGCGCACCGAGTTGCGACTGGTGACCGGCTTGCCGTCGACCAGGATCAGGGTGTTCTCCGGGCCCATGCCACGGATGTCGATCTGCCGGTTGTTGCCGCGCTGGCCGCTGGTCGAGTTGCCGGTCAGGTTGACCCCCGGCATGCTGCGGATCAGTTGCGACAGGTCGTTGGCCGGCGGGCGCTTCTTGATGTCTTCGGCGGTGATCACCGAGACGCCGGGCATCTGCTTGGTTTCTTCCTCGGCGGTGGCCACCACGTTCGAGCTTTGCAGTTCGAGCGCGCCAGGGCCGGCCTCCTCGGAAGCCGCCTGGATGGCCGTGGACAGCAGGCAGCTGCCCGCCAGCATGAACAAGGGAAGAACGGGGGAGCGGGACGACATCATGCGATCTCCGGGCTGGGCCAGAACGTTAGAGATCGCAAATGATATTGACTGTCATCTGTTAGTAAAGCGCATTAACTTTCTAAACAATTGGGCCAGCGGCCCTCATCTTGATATGCAAGCACAAGCCTGGCCTGCCGTTGCTCGCCCACAGTTGCCCGCCTTGCAGCTCTACGGCTCGCCGGGCGATGGCCAGGCCGAGGCCGAAGCCCTCGCCGCTGGTGCCGTCCAGGCGTCGATAGGCTTCGAAGATACGCTCCAGGTCCGCCTCCGGCACGCCGCTGCCCTGGTCGCTCAGGCGCAGATGCCAGTAATCGCCCTCGCGCTCGCCGTCCAGGGTCACCACCGCGTCGGCCGGAGAATGGCGGATCGCGTTGCGCAGCAGGTTTTCCAGGGCCTGGGCCAGGCTGTCGAGGTGGGCCATGACCCGGCAATCGGCATCCAGCAGGCACGCCAGGCGCGCGCTGCTCCAACCGCTTTCGAAACAGGCATCGACGCACAGCGCCTCCCATACCGACAGCACTTGCACCGGCTCGCTCGGCCGCGCCAGGCGCTCGGTGTCCATCCAGGCCAGGTCGAGGGTGTCTTCGAGCAGGCGCTGCATGCCGTTCACTTCGCTGTCCAGGCGCTCGCGCAGTTGCTCGGCCGGCAGCTCGCTGTCGTGGGCGATGCGCAAGCGCGCCAGGGGCGTGCGCAGTTCGTGGGACAGGGTGCGCAGCAGCATGCGCTGCTGAGCGAGGCTCTGGCGCAGGCGGCCGGCCATGTGCTCGAAGGCCTGGGCCAGCTCGCCCAGTTCGTCGTGACGGCCGTGCAAGGGCATGACCACGTCGTCGAGGTCATCCGCACGCAAGGCATCGGCACGGTCGCGCAGGCGGTTGAGCGGCACCACCAGCTGCCGGTAGATCACCAGGCCGAGCAGCAGGGCCAGGAGGGTCGGCACCACGCCATGGGTGACGACATGGGTCCAGGGCGTCAGGCCGCTGGGCAGCAGGCGCTCGGGCAACTGCATGACCAACCGCCCGGAGGCCGGCTCATCGGGGAACTCGATGCTGACGTAGGGCAGCTCATCCTGCAGGCGCCGGCTCATCGGCCAATCGAGCTTGCGCATGAAGGTCAGGTGGCTGTAGTCCTCGGCACCCAGCGGCGTGGTGCCGAGGCTTTGCAGGCGATCGCCGACCAGCGCGACCCAGGTGTCCTCTTTCTGCGCCAGCCACTGGCGGTACTGCTCGACCCCTGCGGCGCCCTGCGCATGCCAGATCTCTTCGGCCTGGGCCGCGTAGCGCGCCAGGTAGTCGCGATCGGCCGGTTCGAGGAAGTAGGTGCTGCGCTCCACCGACAGGCCCCAGATCCAGATCATCCAGGTCAGCAGCAGGCAGAAGCCGATCTGCAACAGCGCCAGTTTCCACAGCAACGGATGACGGCGCATCAGTCGAGCACCAGCACATAGCCCTGGCCGCGCACGGCCTGGATCTGCACATGCTGCACACCGATGGCCTGCAGCTTGCGGCGCAGGTTGCAGACATGCACGTCGAGCCCGCGATCCAGGCGGGTGTAGGCGCGGTGCAGCACGCTCTGGTAGAGGAAGACCTTGCTCAAGGTCTCGCCGGCATGGGCCTGGAGCACTTCCAGCAGGCGGTACTCGGAGCCGGTGAGGCCCGCCGCCTGGTCCTGGTGCCGGACATCCTGGGCAGCACTGTCCATGAGCAGGCGTTCATCGGCGGGCTGCGCAGGGCTGACCCGGTCCAGCGCCACGCGGCGCAGCAGGGCATCGATGCGCGCATCCAGTTCGGCCAGGCTGAACGGCTTGGGCAGGTAGTCGTCGGCACCACGGGTGAAGCCGCTGATGCGATCCTGCTCGCTGCCCAGGGCGGACATCAGCATCACCGGCACACCCTGCTCCTGGCGCAGTGCTTCGAGCAGCGCCAGGCCGTCCATGCCGGGCAGCATGATATCCAGCAGGACCAGGTCGAAACGCCGCTCGCGCACGGCCGCCAGCCCTTCGCAGCCATTGGCGCAGACCGTGGCGGCGAACCCGCGCTGGGCGAAATGCCGGGCCAGGCCGTCACGCAACTGCACGTCGTCCTCGACCAGCAACAGGGAAGGAATAGGCAACGGAACGCTCAAATGAGAATATTTCACATCGAAATGTTCTCATTCGCCGCGGGTTTGCGCAAACCCCGCTCGACGGCTGCGTCCGGCAGCCGCGTGGGAACGATCATTCAGCCCTTCACACCGCAACCGCCACTCAGAAATCCCAGCGCGCGTTGGCCACCAGATTGCGCGGCTCGCCGTAGGAACCCGAGTTGAAGGTGCCGAGGCCGTCGTAGTACTTCTTGTCGAACAGGTTGTTGAGGTTCAGGCCGACGCTCAGGTGCTCGTCGAACTTGTAATTGGCCAGCAGGCCGACGACGCCGTAGTCGCCCTGGTGGGCCTTGTTCGCCCCACTGACCGCGTAGATGTCGCTCTGCCACACCAGGTTGCCGCCAACGGTGAGCCGGTTCCACTGGCCCGGCAGGCAGTAGGTGGTGCCCAGCTTGAACAGGTTCATCGGCTGGTTGGTCTCGACGCGATTGTCTTCGTTGTCATGGGATTCGCGGTAGGTGTAGCCGCCGATGACATTCCAGCCTGGCAGCACTTCGCCGGAGATTTCCGTCTCGATACCACGGGTCGTGGTACCGGCGATGGCGCGGTAGATCTCGCGTGGGCCGCTGTCGTCCACCAGTTGCGGGGTGTTCTTCTGCTTGACCTCGAACAGCGCCAGGCTGGCGTTCAGCGCGCCGTCATAGAACTCGCCCTTGATGCCCAGCTCGTAGTTGTCGCCTTCGAGCGGGTCGAGGGATGTGCCTGAGGCGGTCTTGTAGTAGGTCTGCGGCTGGAAGATGTTGGTGTAGCTGGCGTACACCGAGTAGCGGTCGTCGAGGTCGTAGACGATGCCGGCGTAGGGCGTGACCACGCCGCTTTTCTTCACCCGATCCGGATCGTAGTGCTCCCCGGTCAAGTCGTCGCTGCTTTCCTCACTGGTGTTCCACCAACTGACCCGCGTGCCGATGATGACAGACAGAGGATCGGCTGGTTTCAAGCGCACGGCGGTGTAGAGACCACTCTGGCGCTGGCGGGTCATGTTCTCTTCGGTCTTGCTCAGGTGCGGCTTGCCCCCCGGATTACCGTCCCACTGGTAGATGTTGTCCACACTGGGCGTGGCCAACTGGTAGGTCGGGTAGTTCAGGTGGGTGTAGGAGGTGTTGCCGCCAATCACCAGCTCATGCTCGCGGCCACCCAGCTGAAACGGGCCGGAGGCATAGATATCGGCGTTGTCCTGGGTCTGGTAGCTGTCCAGGCGGTTGACGTACATCGACACGCCACCGCCGGTCAATCGATCCGGCGAGCCGCGGCTGGCCGACCCGGTGACGCCACGACGATAGGCGTACAGATGGCTGTAGGAAGCCTTCAGGCTCCAGTCGTTGCCCAGCGTGTGCTCGATCAGCGCGGTGGCGTTGTAGTGGCTGTTGTTCAGGTAGCTCCAGCGCGCGCCCGGGTTGAACGAGCGGGAGAAATCGGTGGAGCTGCCATCGCTGTTGAACAGCGGGATGTGGCCGAAGCTGACGCCGTCGGCGTTGTTGTTCTGGTAGTCCAGGCTCAGGCGCAGCAGGGTGTCTGCGCTGAGGTCCACGTCGAGGGCGCCGTACATCACGCGCTTGTCGGTCTTGTACCAGTCGACGAAGGAGTTGGCGCTTTCGTAGACACCGACCAGGCGCCCGCGCACGTTGCCGGACTCGGTCAGCGGGCCGGACACGTCGGCTTCGGTGCGGTATGTGTCCCAGGCCCCTGCTTCGCCGGATATGTACGCCTGGTTTTGCGCCGTGGGGCGTTTGCGCACCAGGTTCAGCGTGGCCGACGGCGAGCCCGAACCGTTGAGCAGGCCGGTGGCGCCGCGCACCACTTCGACGCGGTCGTAGATCGCCATGTCGGACAGCGCGGTGGTGAACTGCTGGGACTCGTTGACCATCTGCGACGGGATGCCGTCGAACTGGAAATTCTGGATCTGGAAGCCGCGCGAGTAGAAGGTGTAGCGCTCGCTGTCGCGGTGGTTGCTCGACAGCCCTGGGGTGAACTTGACCACGTCGTCCAGCGAGCTGAGGTGCTGGTCGCGCATCACCTGCTTGGGAATCACCGTCACCGACTGTGGCGTCTCGCGCAGCGACAGGCCGAGCTTGGTCGCCGTGGCGCTGGAGCCGGTGGTGTAGGCGCCGGTGTGTTCGGTGGTGGCGCCCAGATTGGCGGCGTTGACCGTGGTCGCGCCCAGTTCGAGCCGGCCGTCCTGCTCTTTGGCGCGCGGCACCACGCGATAGCCCTCACCTTCAGCGACCGCTTGCAGGCCGAGTGGCGCCAGCAGCCGGGCCAGGGCTTCGCCAACGGCGAAGCTGCCTTGCAGCCCTTCGCTGCGCAGGCCACGGGTCAACGCCGAGTCCGCCGCGATCATCACCCCGGACTGCTGGCCGAAGGCACCCAGTACACGGTCCAGGCTGCCCGCGGCGATGGCATAGCTGCGCGGCGCCTCGACACTGCTCGCGCCGCTTTCAGCGGCGTGGGCGACAAGGCTGGCAGCGCTGAGCGAAAGACCGATGAGGGTGGCGCGCAACGCGCAGGCGAGTGGAGTGAGGCGACTGTGCATGAGGGTGTCCAGGGAAGTGAATGGAGTTGGCGATGCGCTGTTTTCAGCGTCTTCCCTGGTCTTGTTGCGCGAGAATCAGAAAACTGCCGACGTGTTGGAAATAAATTTTCTGATCAGCTCTCTAGGGTCTGTTGCCGTTTCGTCGCAAGCCGCGCGGTCGCGACGAAACGGCAACAGACCCTAGGCCTCCTGCACGCTCGCCCAATACCCCAGCACCCGTTGCACGCGAATCGGCAGGGTACGGGCAAGCAGATCGAGGCTGGCATCCGGGCGGTCGAGGGAGAACGAACCGGAGACCAATAGCGACGCGACAGCCGGATCGCAACGCAACACGCCTCGGCGATAGCGATCCAGTTCGGCGACCACCTCGCCAAGCGGCATGCGTTCGGCGATCAACAGGCCTTGGGTCCAGGCGTCGACGGAAGCCGTCAGCGCCTGCGGTTGTCCGATACCGCGCGAATCGAAAAGCACTTGCTGCCCTGCAAGCAGGGACTGCTTCGCGCCCTGGATCGACTCGACCGTTGCCGATCCCTGGAGCAATTGCACGACGGTGCCCGGCTGCCTGTCGATGCCATGGCGAGCGATCAATCGTGACAGGGGCGGCAACACCACCCGGCCATGTGCGGTGAACAGTACGGATGGCATAGCCGCGCCGGTTTCGAGCAGCACACGCCCCCGGCTCAACATCAGCCCGTCCGGTCGAACGTCCAGCGCCGTGCGCGTGTCCAGTTGCAGCATCAGGCCATCACCCAGCCGCAATTGGCGACGTTCGCCCGTGGTGGTGCGGTAGTCGCTGAATAGCGGTGGCAATAGCGCCTGCTCCTGCACGCTCCAGCCGGTCGCAGCCAGCACACCGAGCCCGGCGAACCCCTTGAGCACGGTTCGCCTCGAGGGTGCACTGCGCGCCTGCAACAAGCGCCGCGTGCCACTGGCCGGCAGCATGGCCGTGCTTTCGCGCATGCCTTGCCCGAGTGCTGCCAGGCGCTGCCAGGCCAGTTCATGACGCGCATCGGCCTCGCGCCAGGCCTGGCAGGCGACCTGCTCAGCGGCACTGCTGGTGCCGGATTGCAGCGTCACCATCCAGTGCAGCGCCTGCTCCATCACCTCCGGTCCCAGGTCGTTGGCTTTCACGCTTCGTAGACCGCGCTGTAGCAGTGCCGATAAGCCTTGAGCATGGCCTTTTGCACCACGTTGACGGTGAGGCCCATGTGCTCGGCGATCTGGGGATAAGTCATCCCGTCGAGCTGCGACAGCAGGAATACCTCGCGCACCCGCGCGCCCAGGCCGTCGAGCACCTGGCCGACCGCATCCAAGGCTTCCAGGACCTGCAAACGGGTTTCCGGGCCGGGCTGATGTTCGGGTTCCAGCAGGGCGAGGGCGTCGAGATAGGCACGCTCCAGCGCCTGGCGCCGGAAATACTGGCCGCACAGGCGGCTGGCGATGGTCGTCAGGTAGGCCCGAGGCTCGCGCAAGGTCGGCAACTCGGGACCACGCAGGATGCGGATGAAGGTGTCCTGCGCCAGGTCCAGCGCGTGCTCCCGATTACCGAGCCTGCGCCGCAGCATCTGCACCACCCAGTTGTGATGCTCGACGTACAGCGTCTCGACGGCGTGGTGCTGGGAGGAAGGAGAGGGCATCCGAGGCATGTCCATGGCGACAGCGTACAAAATTGACGCACATGGTAATGCTTCTCATTGGAAATCTGGCAAGATTTTTCTTGCCGCCTGCTCACGCCCTCGCGAGCCTCGGCCTGTTGCCGCTTCGGCTTGAATGGCGGTTACGAGGCAGGAGCGGACGTTCAAGATTATTAACCGTCACTCCCGCGCAGGCGGGAGCCAAATAAAAAAGCGCTTCTGGGTTCCCGCCTTCGCGGGAATGACGGAGGAATAACGAATGTCCGCAGTTGCCTCAAAACAGCCTGATGGGCCGACTCAATAACACTGAGGCCGCGATCAGTGCTTGGCCTTGGCCAAGGTCACCGTACCCAGGGTCATGAACACCAGCGTCGACCCCGCCGGCCCGCGATAGACACCGTTGCCGCCACCCAGACGGTTGGCGACGGCGGCGAAGCTCCAGGCTTCGTCCTCCGAACACTCGACCTGGCGTGTCGTGAAGTCGGCCACGCCATTCTGCTGGCCCCACGCCTTGGCCAGTTGCGCATGTGTGCGCAGCGGCTCCGGCACGGATGGATGGTCCCACCCCCAGAGGAAGGTGCCGTCATCCTGGTTGTAGGTGCCGACTACCTGGATTGGCGCGGTCGCGGTGGTGCCATTGGCGAAGGTGAAGACGAGGGTGCCGGCGTCGAGGTCGGCGGCCCAGTTCTCTTCCTCGCCCAAGTGCCAGGCGGCGGTGTTGGCGGAAGTCTGCAGGGCAAGGCCCTCACGGGCAGCATCGATGAATTGCGTGGGTGTCTGGCTCATGGCGTGTGCGGATACGAGAGAAAAGAGGATGGCGACGAGCGTCCGTTGCATGGCGAAGCGTCCTGGCTGTTGAGTGCGCAGTATGGCGCGCGTGATCAGCCATTACGGTGACCGGCGGCCAACTGCGAGACCTTCAGAAGCCATCGATGCGCCTGGGTTCCTGTCAATCGCCCTCAAGCACGACTCGGCGCGATACGGGCCGATGCCTTCGGCTTGCGGAACACCAGCAGGTTGCCAGCCATCACCAGCACCAGGCCGAGTAGGGCCGGCGCCGTCCACACATACCCCTCGGCGAAGGTCGAGACATTCAGCGCCACCACCGGGAACAGCACCGTGCAATAGGCCGCCCGCTCCGGCCCCATGCGCCCGACCAGGGTCAGGTAGGCGGTGAAGCCGATCACCGAGCCAGGAATCGCCAGGTACAGCAACGCGCCGACATAGCGCGGACTCCAGTCCATATCGAACGGCGTACCGCTGGCCAGGCAGCCGAGCACCAGCAGCGAGGCACCGTAGAACATGCCCCAGGCGTTGCTGGTCAGTGGCCGCAGGCCGGCTTTCTGTTGCAGGCTGGAGAGCATGTTGCCGGCGGAGAAGCACAGCGTCCCCAGCACGCAGAGCGCCAGGCCGATCAGGGTCTCACGGCTGGCCGCATGCCCGGCGAACTGCGGCCAGAACAGCAGCACCAGGCCCATCAGGCCCAAGGCGCCGCCACCCATGACGTTGACGGCGATGCGCTGGCCGAAGAACAGCCGCGCATTCAAGGCATTCCACAAGGTCGCGGTGGAGAACACCACGGCGATCAGCCCGCTCGGCAGCCATTGGCTGGCGCTGTAGAAGCAGACGAAGTTGATGCAGAACAGGCAGGCGCCCTGGGCCAGGCACAGCAACTGTCCCCGGCGGTCGAGTTTCTGCAGGCGCCGGCTGAGCAACAGGATGGCGAACAGCACCAACGCCGCCATGGCGAAGCGGTAGGCGATGGAGACAGGGATAGCAACCACACCGACCTGCCATTTGATGGCGATCCAGGTGGTGCCCCAGATCAGGACGGTCAGCAGGTACAGCGCAAGGTTCATCGGCGGGACTCGGTAACGGATCAGTCGTGACGAGTCTGTACCGCAGGCCGTCGCCAGGCTTGTCAGAACTTGCGCTTTTCTGCGAACGGCGGCTGCCATCGAGCGGCCCGCGCGTTAGCATGCAGGCCACTACCCCTCCAGCGTGCCCGCCATGTCGTCACTCCTGCACAATCAGGTGTTCCAGTCCCTCGCCAGTTCGCCCCATGCGCGGCTGGAGCTGTGCGCCGAGCTGGGCGAAGGCCTGGGCGCGGCGATGTGGAGCAATTACCACGACGCGCGGGACTACGTCGGCGGCCGCCAGCACACGCTGTCCTGCTACCTCGAAGGCGGCACCGGCACTTTTCGCCGCGGGCGCCCGAGCAACAAGGGCGCGCCGGGCAAGCTGTGCATCATGCCAGCCGGGAGGCCGTCGTCGTGGATCGTCAATGGCGATATCCGCCTGGCGCACCTGTACATCAGCCCTGAGCGCTTCGCCCTTGGCGCCGTGACCCTGCTGGACCGCGAGCCCCGTGAGCTGGAACTGCGCGAGGAGACCTTCTTCGACGATGCCCACCAGGTGGCCTGCTTCCAGCGCCTGGTCGCCCTCGACTGGAACGAGCCCGGCGAATACCTGCTGACCAGCAGCCTGGCTCACGCAATGTTCAGCCACGCCCTGCTGACCCGTACGCAAAACCGCAAGGACCTGCGCCTCAAGGGCGGCCTGGCGCCCGTCCAGCGGCGGCGACTGATGGCGTACATCGACGCGCACCTGGCCGAGCCGCTCACCCTCGGCCACCTGGCAGCGCAGGTCGCGCTGTCCGAATACCACTTCGCGCGGATGTTCCAGAAGAGCTTCGGGGTGCCGCCGCACCAGTACCTGCTGGCCCGCCGCCTGGCTCGGGCGCGCCATCTGCTGGCGCACAGCGATCAGCCATTGGGCGAGGTGGCGCTGGCCTGCGGCTATGCCAGCGCCAGCCATTTCAGCAAGCGCTTCCGCGCCGCCATGGGCGGCACGCCGGGGCAATACCGGGCGGCGATGGCAAGGCGTTAGTACGTTCCGTGCGCAACGATCAAATCAAAAGAACCCCTGCAAACGCTGCGCATCGATCGCCCGGCAGATGCCCTCCGGCTTCTGCATCGGCGCGTCCTCGGCGGCGAGCATGGCGTTGAGCACCGCTTCCTCGGTGGCCTGCACGGCGGCGAGGTAGAGTGCGTCGAAGCATTCGTCGTTGAGGTAGTCGAGGTTCAGGCGAGTGCCCGAGACCTGCGGCAGCGGCCGTGGATTGGCAACGCTGAAGGCGAGGAAGATATCGCCGGAGTTATTGCCGCCCGGCGTGCCGCCCTGGCCGATACCGAGGCCGGCGCGTTGGGCCAGGCGTTTGAGCTGGTGCGGCAGCAGCGGCGCATCGGTGGCGAGGATGACGATGATCGAGCCGCGCTCGCGCTCCAGCCCGGCTGGCGCGTCATCGCCCCAGTGTTCGCCCACCGGCACACCGAGCACCTTGAGCCAGGCACGCTGGCCGTGGTTGGCCTGCACCAGCGCGCCGAGGGTGTAGGCCTGGCCATCGATCTCGATCAGCCGCGAGGCGGTGCCGGTGCCACCTTTGAAGCCGTAGCAGATCATGCCGTTGCCGCCGCCGACGTTACCCTCGGCGATGGCGCCGTCCTCGGCACCGTTGAGCGCCGATAGGGCGTCGGCCTCGCTGACGTGCTGGCCGTTGATGTCGTTGATCACCCCGTCGTAGGTCTCGGCCACCACCGGCATCGCCCACAGGTGCTCGTTGTCCCAGGCCTCGGCGTATTGGCGGATGGTCCAGCGCGTGGCGGCGTGGTGGACGATGCCTACGCTGTGCGAGTTGGTGATGCACAGCGGGCCGACGAAATAGCCGCCGTGCTCAATCCAGTGGGTGCCAGTCATCTCGCCGTTGCCGTTCAGCGCATGGAAGCCGGCCCACACCGGCTGCGGCTGCTTGGCGTAACCGCGCGGCAGGATGGCGGTGACGCCGGTCTTCACCCGCTTGCCGTTGTCGGCCGTGTAATCGAGGGTGCGGTAGCCGACACGCACGCCGGCCACGTCGGTGATGGCGTTGTGCGGGCCGGTGACGCCGGGAACCGGCAGGCCGAGGGCGCGGGCGCGGGGTTTAGCCATGGGAATCCTCCTTGGCGGTGGCAGGCTTGCGATTGCGCAGATAAAGGCCAGCGGCGGCGATGGCCAGCGAAGCGATCAGCAGCAGGGTGGCGATGGCATTGATCTCGGGCTTGATGCCGCGGCGGATCATGCCGTAGATGAACACCGGCAGGGTGGTCGAATCGACCCCGGCGATGAAGTAGGTGATCACCAGGTCGTCCATCGAGATGATGAACGCCAGCAATGCCCCGCCGATCACGCCCGGCAGGATCTGCGGCAGGGTGATGCGGCGGAAGGTGGTCCAGGGTGAGGCGCCGAGATCGGCCGAGGCTTCTTCCAGGCGCGTGTCCATGCCGGCCAGGCGCGCGCTGACGATGAGGAACACGTAGCTGATCAGGAAGGTGCAGTGGCCGATGATGATCGAGCCCTTGCCCAGCGGCATGCCGATGCCGACGAAGAAGATCAGCAGGGCGATGCCGAGGACGATGTCCGGCATCAGCATCGGCATGTACAGCAGCACCCGGTAGAAGCCTTGCAGGCGGAAGCGATGACGCGCCAAGGCCAGGGCGGTGAGGGTGCCGACCAGGGTGGAGAGGGTGGTGGTGCACAGGGCCACGACCAGACTGGTGCGCAGCGACGCCAGCAACTGGTCGGTGGACTCCACGTACAGCGCGTTCTCGCTGAGGCTGGTGGACAGGCCGAACAGCGAGCGGTACCAGTCCAGGGTGCCGCCGCTCCAGATCATCATGTTGATCGGGTTGGCATTGAACGAGTAGACCACGATCAAGGCGATCGGCAGGTACAGGAAGGCGAAGAAGGCCAGGCTGTAGCCACCCAGCAGGCGACGGCCAACGGCGGCGAGCAGTCGATTCATCGCAAGGCCTCCCGAGCGCCACTGCGCCCCTGGGCCAGCACGTAGAGCACCAGGCAGATCAGCACCGCAGCCATGATCAGCATCGCCAGCGCCGCGCCGAACGGCCAGTTGCGCGCGGCGAGGAACTGCTGCTCGACCAGGTTGCCGATCATCAGCACCCGCGCGCCGCCAAGCAGCGACGGCACGATGAAATTACCCAGGCTGGGAATGAACACGATGATCGAGCCGGCGGCGATGCCCGGCAGGGTCAGCGGGAAGATCACCTTGAGGAAGCTCTGCAAGCGGCTGGCACCGAGGTCGGCGGAGGCCTCCAGCAGGCGCCGGTCGAGTTTTTCCACGCTGGCGTAGATCGGCATGAACATGAACGGGATGAAGATGTAGGTCATGCCGATCAGCACCGCGCTTTCGGTGTAGATCAGGTCCAGCGGCTGTGCACTGATGCCCAGGGTTTGCAGCGCCTCGTTGATGAAGCCGCTGGGGCGCAGGATCAGCACCCAGGCGTAGAGGCGCACGATCAGGCTGGTGAAGAACGGCAGGGTGATCAGGAACAGGCAGAAGTTGCGCAGCCGCTCCGGCTGGCGCGCCACCCAGAACGCCGCCGGGTAGCACAGCGCCAGGGTCAGCAGCACAGTGATCGCCGCCAGCTTGAACGAACGCAGGATGACCGCCAGGTAGGCCGGGTCGAACTCCTCATTGCTGCCATCAGCCCAGCCCAGCACGCGGCCGAAGTTGTCCGGGTAGAACGACCACTCCACGCCGCCATAGAGGCCTGGTTCGAGCAGGCTGTAGAGCGCCATGATCGCCAGCGGGGCGAGGAAGAACACGCCGATGATGACGGTCGCCGGGCTGAGCAGGCCGGCCAGGTGCAGGCGCCGGTTCATCACGCACGCCCCGCCATCACATGGGCCGCCTCGCGGGCGTACCAGAGTTGCAGCTCGCTGCCAGGATGCAGGCGCTGCTGCGCCAGGCGCGAGGCATCGCGCACCACCGCCTTGACCGGCTTGCCGCGGCCGGTGCGCAACAGCACTTCGAAATCCTTGCCGATGAACACCGTCTGCTCGACCCGGCCTTGCAGGGCGACGTAGTCGTCACCGGGGCGGTCGAGGTGGAACTGCTCGGGGCGCAGCAGCACCTGGGCGTAGCCGCCGGCCTGCAGATTGCCCGCCTGGACCTGCAGCAGGTCGCCCTGGCTGTCCATGAGGAAGGCGATGCCATCGTCACAGGCGGTGACGTGGGTATCGAACAGGTTGCTCTCGCCGATGAAGCCGGCGACGAAGGGATTGGCCGGACGGTCGTAGACCTGCGCCGGCGTGCCGATCTGCTGGATATGCCCGCCGTTGAGCACGACGATGCGGTCGGACATGGTCAGCGCTTCTTCCTGGTCGTGGGTGACGAAGACGAAGGCGATGCCCAGTTCGTGCTGCAGGTTCTTCAACTCGCGCTGCATGCTCTGGCGCATTTGCCGGTCGAGGGCCGACAACGGTTCGTCGAGCAGCAGCAGCGCCGGCCGGTCGACCACCGCGCGGGCCAGGGCCACGCGCTGCTGCTGGCCACCGGAGAGCTGGCCCGGCTTGCGCCGCTCCATCCCGGCGAGGCCGACCAGCTCCAGCACCTCGCCAACGCGCTGGCGCTTTTGCGCCTTGCCCACGCCCTGGATATCCAGTGCATAACCGACGTTCTCGCCGACGCTCATGTGTGGGAACAACGCGTAGCTCTGGAACACCGTGTGCACCGGGCGGCGATGGGGCGGCACGTCGTTCATCGGCCGGCCCTGGATCAACAACTGGCCCGCGTCGAGCTGTTCGAAGCCGCTGATGGTACGCAGCAGGGTGGTCTTGCCGCAGCCGGAGGGGCCCAGCAAGGTGATGAATTCATTGGCGCCGACCACCAGGTCGATACCATCGAGGGCACGTACCAGGTGACCTTCGGGGGCGCGGTAATGCTTCACCGCCGCCTTGATCTCGACCACCGGTGCCACGCTTTGGGGGAAAACAGTCATGGGGACTCCAGCCCGGCGCCCGCGAGCGCCAGGTCATGCGGCGAAACCATCGGTCGCCAAGTGGCGGCGCCCTGGCGGGCGCCACCGGCTCAGTTGGCGGTGCGCACCCGCGTCCAGGCGCGGTCGTACTTCTTCAGGTCCTTGCCGAGGTCGTTGAAGATCTGCAGCTTGGCCATCACATCGGCCGGCGGGTTGACCTGCGGGTTGTCACGCAGCTCGGCCGGCAGCAGTTTCAGCGCTTCCTTGTTCGGCGTGCCGTTCATCTGCTGCTGGGTGTTGAGCGCGGCGATCTCCGGCGTCAGGAAGAACTCCATGAAACGCTTGGCATTGGCCTTGTTCGGCGCGCTCTTGAGTACGCAGATGTCCTCCTGGTACATGGTCGCGCCCTCTTTCGGGATCACGTAGGCCAGGTGCTCCGGGTCCTGCTTGACGTACATCATGCCGCCGACGAAATAGTGGGCCGCGGCGACGTCGCCGGACTGCACCATGGGCACGCTGTCGTAGGTGAACGCCGAGACCAGCGGCTTGCGCTCCAGCAGCCAGGACTCGGAGAGCTTGAGGTCGTCGACATTGGCGGTATTGACCGACTTGCCATTGACGATCAGGCCGACGCCGAGGGTTTCGCGCATGTCGTCGAGGAGGATGACCTTCTTGCCGGCCTTGGCCTCGGCGAAGAAATCCGCCCAGGACTCGATCGGCTTGCTGACCTTGCTCTTGTTGTAGAGGATGCCCACCGAGCCCCAGGCGTAGGGCATGCAGTACTCGCCCTTGGGGTCGGACTTGGCGCGCAGGAAGGCCGGGTCGATATTGGCGAAGGCCGGGCTCTGGTTGATGCCGGTCTTTTCCAGCAGGCCGAGGGCGCTCATGGTGTCCTGCATGTGCACCGAGGGGAAGACGATGTCGTAGCCCTTGGCGCCGGCCTGCAGCTTGGCGAGCATTTCCTCGTTGCTGCCATAGGTGTCGAGCGACACCTTGATGCCGGTCTCGGCGGTGAAGCGAGTCAGTACCTGCGGGTTGATGTAGTCGCCCCAGTTGTACAGGTGCAACTCTTCGGCGGCCTGGACACTGCCGACAGCGAACACGGCGCCGAGGGCGGCGCACAGGGAAAGACGGCGAAGCGGACGCGGGTTGTGCATGTTCCTGTTCTCCACTGTTGTTGCCGAGCGCTCCGGCGCGGCATTTGCTTGTTGCGGCAGGAAGTGTGGATCAGGTCGGCAGCAAGGTGGAAAATCTTGTCGTGGTTTTCTCACCCGCACAGCGGCGGACCGGTGTCTTTGCGTTGCGCAGCGAGCATAGAATATATTTATTCCAATTATCAACACTCTGACATTTAAATGTCAGAAGCCAATGTGGAGCCGGCATGCTCGATAGCAAGATGCAACACCTGGAAGGCAAGCTGACGCCGGCCGAGCGCACGCTGTGGGCGTATATCCAGGCCAACCTGGAAACCCTGGCGTTCGAGAATGGCGCGACCCTGGCGAGCAAGAGCAAGGTCAGCCCCAACACCGTCAGCCGCTTTCTGCGTCGCCTCGGTTACAAGGGCCTGAAGAGCCTGAAGGAAGAGCTGCGCGACGAGGTGCGCGTGCAATCGCTGCTCAACAGCACGCTGATCGAACGGGTCGAGCAGCCGGACGACCTGGTCGCCCACCTCAACGAGGAGATCGAAGCCCTGCGCGAGTTCGCCGGGCAGCTCAGCAGCCAGCACTGGCAGGACATCGTCGCCCGCGTCAGCGATGCTGAACGCGTGTTCGTCTGCGGTTTCCAGACCATTCGCGGGCTCGCCGAGGACTTCGCCAACCGCCTGGCCCTGGTGCGCTCGGGCGTGGAGTTCCTCGACCTGTACAGCGGCGTGCTCGGTCACTGGATCGACAGTCACGCCCAGCGCTGCTGCGTGGTGCTGGTGGATATCGCGCCGTATGCCGACGCCGGTATCGCCTTCGCCAACAACTGCCTGAGCCAGGGCACCGACCTGGTGGTGTTCACCGACGAGTACGGCATCGCCCGCCACATCGACACGCCGTACATCGTCACCATGAAGACCAAGACCGGCCTGATCCTCGAATCCACCGGCGGCCTCACCAGCGCGCTCAACGTGCTGCTGCACGGCGTCGCCAGCCGCCACCGCGGCGAACTCAAGGAGCGCCTCGGCGCCTACCGGGCGCGGGTGGAAAGTTTGAAGCTTTATCGGCCTTGAGAGCCATGGTTTTCAACGTATTTGCTCAGACCTCGTATTGCTCGTTCATGCCTGCCGACGGACATGAAGCCATGCTTTCCAGGCTAATTAAGGTGTCGATTTGAAGGCAGTGGTTTCGTCCTGCTGGACGAGTCACTTTTGCGCGCAAAAGTAACCAAAACGCTATGCCCCTGCCATCCGGCCCCGGCTGCGCCGGGGTTCCCTCGCTCCATCAGCGCTCCGAGGGCCCGCAGCGACGGGCCATCCATGGCCCAACGCTGCTCTCGCGGCATCCATGCCGATCGACCCTCTACGCACTGACTCCGCTCGGCCTCCTGATGGGGCGTTCGCCGCTGCCTGAGAGTACGCAATCGAAAAGCTCAAAGGCGCGAACTGCACAGGTTTGCCATAGACATTCTCTATGCGTGATGCAGATGTTTGTTTGAACACAGGCACGTTGCAAAAAGACGTTGAAAACCATGGCCTTGAGAGCAGGAGTCTAGCGTCCGTCGTCAGATTCATTGCGCCCATAGCCGCGCAGGTACAGGCCGATGGCGGTGATGAACAGCGAGGCGAACAGCAGCAGCGTGGCGATGGCATTGATCTCGGGTTTGATGCCGCGGCGGATCATGCTGTAGATGAACACCGGCAAGGTGGTCGAATCGACCCCGGCGACGAAGTAGGTGATCACCAGGTCGTCCATCGAGATGATGAAGGCCAGCAGCGCCCCGCCGACCACGCCGGGCATGATCTGCGGCAGGGTGATGCGGCGGAAGGTGGTCCAGGGCGAGGCACCGAGGTCGGCCGAAGCTTCTTCCAGGTGCGTGCCCAGCCCCGCCAGGCGCGCGCTGACGATGAGGATCACGTAGCTGGTGAGAAAGGTGCAGTGGCCGATGATGATCGACAACTGGCCCAGCGGCATGCCGACGCCGACGAAGAAGATCAGCAGGGCGATGCCCAGCACCAGGTCCGGCATCAGCATCGGCATCACCAGCAGCACCCGGTAGAAGCCTTGCAGGCGAAAGCGATAACGCGCCAGGGCCAGGGCGGTCATGGTCCCGGCCAGGGTGGCGATGACGGTGGTGAACGAGGCGACGATCAGGCTGGTGCGCAACGCCTCCAGCAGCTCGTCGGTCGATTCCACGTACAACGCGTTCTCGCTGAGCCGGTTGGAGAGGCCGAACAATGAGCGATACCAGTCCAGCGAGGCGCTGTTCCAGATCATCATGTTGATCGGGTTGGAGTTGAACGAGTAGGCGACGATCAGGCCGATCGGCAGGTACAGGAAAACGAAGAACGCCAGGCTGAACGAGCCGGGTAGGCGGCGGCAGAAGAAGCGATAGACGGCTTTCACTGGCGTGCCGCCTTCATCCGCGCGCGGCTCTGTACGAAGACCTGGAGCAGCAGGCAGATGAACACCAGCGCCATCAGCAGCATCGCCAGGGCCGAGCCGAACGGCCAGTTGCGCGCGGCGAGGAACTGCTGCTCGATCAGGTTGCCGATCATCAGCACCCGCGCGCCGCCGAGCAGCGACGGCACGATGAAGTTGCCCAGGCTGGGGATGAACACCAGCATCGCGCCGGCGGCGACGCCCGGCAGGGTCATGGGCAAGGTGACCCGCCAGAAGCCCTGCCAGCGGCTGGCGCCCAGATCGGCCGAGGCCTCCAGCAGGTGGCGGTCGAGCTTCTCGACGCTGGCATAGATGGGCAGGAACATGTAGGGGATGAAGATGTAGGTCATGCCGATCAGCACCGCGACCTCGTTGTAGATCAGGTCCAGCGGCTGCTCGATGACGCCCATGCCTTGCAGCGACGCGTTGATGAAGCCGCTGGGGCGCAGCAGCAGCACCCAGGCATAGAGGCGCACGATCAGGCTGGTGAAGAACGGCAGGGTGATCAGGAACAGGCAGAAATTGCGCATTCGCCGCGACTGCCGGGCTACCCAGAACGCCACCGGATAACAGAGCAGCAGGGTCGACAGCACGGTGATCGCGGCGAGCTTGAACGAGCGCAGGATGATCGCCAGGTAGACCGGGTCGAACTCTTCGTTGCGGCCATCGGCCCAGCCCAGCACGCGGCCGAAATTGTCCGGGTAGAACGACCATTCCACGCCGCCGTAGAGCCCCGGCTCGAGCAGGCTGTAGATCGCCATGATCGTCAGCGGCACCAGGAAGAACACACCGCCGATCAGCGTGACCGGGCCGAGCAGGCCGGCCAGGGCCAGGCGCGAGCGTGACGAATACTCCTCCATCACGGGTTCTCCACGATCACATGGGCATCTTCGCGGGCATACCAGAGGGCGAGAGGCTGGCCCACCGGCAGGTTCTGCATGACCTTGCGCCCGGTATCGCGAAACACGGCCCTGATCGCCTTGCCATGGCTGGTGCGCAGCAGCACCTCGAAATCCTTGCCGGTGAACAGGGTCTGCTCGATCACCCCTTCGAGCGCGACGCAGGCAGCGCCCGGGCAGTCGAGGTGGAACTGCTCCGGACGCAGCATCACGCGCACGCACTGTCCCGCATGCAGGTTTGCCGATGGCACCTGGATCAGGTCGCCGCGATTGTCCATGAGGTGGGCCACACCTTCGACGCAGGCGGTGACGAGCGCATCGAACAGGTTGTTCTCGCCAATGAAACCGGCGACGAAGGCATTGGCCGGATGGTCATAGATGTCGGTCGGCGTGCCGATCTGCTGGATGCGCCCCTCGTTGATCACCACGATACGGTCGGAAATGGTCAGCGCTTCCTCCTGGTCGTAGGTGACGAAGACGAAGGCGATGCCCAGTTCGCTCTGCAACTTCTTCAGCTCGCGCTGCATGCTCTGGCGCAGTTGCCGGTCGAGGGCCGACAACGGCTCGTCGAGCAGCACCAGAGCGGGCCGATTGACCAGCGCCCGAGCCAGCGCCACACGCTGCTGCTGCCCGCCGGAGAGCAGGCCGGGACGGCGCTTTTCCATGCCGGTGAGGCCGACCAGCGCCAGCGCCTCGGCCACCCGCTGGCGCCGTTCGGCCTTGCCCACGCCGCGCACGTCCAGGGCATAGGCGACGTTATCGGCGACGCTCATGTGCGGGAACAGCGCGTAGTTCTGGAACACGGTATGCACCGGGCGCAGGTGCGTCGGCACCTCGTTCATCGGCCGGCCCTGGATCAGGATCTGCCCGCTGTCCAGCCGCTCGAAGCCGCCAATGGCACGCAGCAGCGTGGTCTTGCCGCAACCGGAAGGACCGAGCAGGGTGACGAACTCGCTGGCCCCCACCGCCAGGTCGATGCCATCGAGCGCCCTGACCAGGCGACCGTCGGCACGGTAATGCTTGACCGCTGCGCGGATCTCCACCGCCGGGGTAGCCTGGGTAAGAACGGTCATGGGTTGCTCCAGCGGCGACTACTTGAAAACAGCGGTCTGTTGGCGGCTTCAACGTGTAGTCAGGCGCATTCATACGCCATCGTGGAACTCGTCCCCAGCTATCACGCCCCCTTGGCCAGGCAGCGCAAAGCTGCCTAGGGTCTGTCGGCGGGCAGGTCTACCGTCACTCCCGCGAAGGCGGGAGCCCAGATATAAAAACGCTTTTGGATTCCCGCCTTCGCGGGAATGACGGTGTCCGCTCCTGCCTCGATCCAGCCATTCAAGCTGAAACGCCAACAGAACCTAGAGGCAAGGGTAGTCGCAATTAAGCGGAGCGTAGGAATAACGGAAGCGGACTGACGCGCTATCGGGCCACAGTGGGCAGGCGAGACAGGGCGTGCAGGAAAAGGAAGCGCGGCGGGCCCGAAGGCCCGCCGCAGACACATCAGGCGGCGCTGAAGGTCTTGTGCGGGTCGATGACGAATTTCTTCGGCACGCCGGCATCGAACTCACCATAGCCACGCGGCGCGTCGTCCAGGCTGATGACCTGTACGCCCACCACCTCGGCGATGTTGATGCGGTCCCACATGATCGCCTGCATCAGCGCGCGGTTGTACTTCATCACCGGGGTCTGGCCGGTGTGGAAGCTGTGCGACTTGGCCCAGCCGAGGCCGAAGCGGATGCTCAGCGCGCCGATCTTGGCGGCAGCGTCCGCCGCACCCGGGTCCTCGGTCACGTACAGGCCGGGAATGCCGATCTTGCCGGCGACGCGGGTGATCTGCATCAGCGAGTTGAGCACGGTGGCCGGTGCCTCGTGCTTGGCGCCCTCATGGCCATGGCCACGGGCCTCGAAACCTACGGCATCGACGGCGCAGTCGACTTCCGGCTCGCCGAGCAGGTCGGCGATCTGCTCGTGCAGCGGGGTGTCCTTGGACAGGTCGGCGATTTCGAAGCCCTGGGCCTTGGCGTGCGCCAGGCGGGCCGGGTTGAGGTCGCCAACGATGACCACGGCGGCGCCCAGCAGGCGGGCGGAGGCGGCGGCAGCCAGGCCCACCGGGCCGGCGCCGGCAACGTATACCGTGCTGCCCGGACCTACGCCGGCGGTGACGGCGCCGTGGTAGCCGGTCGGCAGGATGTCGGAGAGGCAGGTCAGGTCACGGATCTTCTCCATGGCCTTGTCGCGGTTCGGCAGCTTGAGCAGGTTGAAGTCGGCGTAGGGCACCAGCACGTACTCGGCCTGGCCGCCGGTCCAGTCGCCCATGTCGACGTAGCCGTAGGCGCCGCCGGCGCGCGCCGGGTTGACGGTCAGGCAGACGCCGGTGTGCTGCTCCTTGCAGGAGCGGCAACGACCGCAGGCGACGTTGAACGGCACGGACACCAGGTCGCCGATCTTCAGGTTCTCGACGTCGCTGCCCTTCTCGATGACTTCCCCGGTGATTTCGTGGCCCAGCACCAGGCCGACCTGGGCGGTGGTGCGGCCGCGCACCATGTGCTGGTCGGAACCGCAGATGTTGGTGGACACCACCTTGAGGATGACCCCGTGTTCGATCTTCTTACCGCGAGGATCCTGCATCTTCGGGTAGTCGATCTTCTGTACTTCAACCTTGCCTGTGCCGAGATAGACGACACCGCGATTACCAGACATGTGTTTCTCCTTTCTTCTTGTGGACACAAAGGCACGGCGGATGCCGCGCGGACCTTGCAGCGGAGCGTTGAAGCGTCGGTATGTATGGAGGACGCGCGTCGGTACGGGCAGGACGGCGTTCTCTGGCAGGCCCGGCGGTGAGCCGCCAGGCGCAGATGATCGCAGAGTAGTCAATGCGTCCGGGGTAAAGGCACACAGAAACGACAATGGACGTTCCGTAGACGGCACGCCGGCCGAGCGGGAGGCCTGCGGCAAGATCGGCAGGGAATAAAAACCCCCATGTAAATAGCGGCACGCTTCAAGCGGGCCGCTAATCACTGCTCTTCAAAGCACCACCGTCCGGTTGGCGTTGAGGAACACCCGGCGCTCGAGGAAGTAACCGACGGCGCGGGCCAGGGTCAGGCATTCGATGTCGCGGCCCTTGGCGATCAGGTCTTCCGGGTAGTGGGCGTGGTCCACCACTTCGACGCCCTGGGTGATGATCGGGCCTTCGTCGAGGTCGTTGTTGATGAAGTGCGCGGTGGCGCCGACCAGCTTCACGCCCTTGTTGTAGGCCTGGTGATAGGGCTTGGCGCCCTTGAAGCCCGGCAGCAGCGAATGGTGGATGTTGATCGCGCGGCCGTCGAGCTTGCGACACAGATCGGCGGACAGCACCTGCATGTAGCGGGCGAGCACCACCAGCTCGGCGCCCGTCTGCTCGACCACCTGCATCACCTGGCGCTCCTGCGCCGGCTTGTCGTTGGGGTCGAGCGCGAAGTGGTGATAGGCAATGCCGTGCCAGTCGGCCAGCGGCTTGAGGTCGGGGTGGTTGGAAACCACGGCGGTGATGCCCATCGGCAGTTGGCCGATGCGCTGGCGATAGAGCAGGTCGTTCAGGCAGTGGTCGGCCTTGGACACCATGATCACCACCTTGGCCCGGTAGCCCGGCGCGGTCAGCTCGACGCGCATGTCGAACGGCGTGGTGTGCGCGTTCAGGCCTTGCAGGAAGGTCGCCTCGTCGAAATCCTCCGGCGCGCGGAACTCGACGCGGATGAAGAAGCGGCTGGCCAGGCGGTCATCGAAGCTGTGGTGCTCGGTAACGTAGCAGCCCTGCTCGAACAGGTAACGCGTCACCACGTCGACCGTGCCGAGCTTGCTGGGGCAGTGGGCGGTGAGAATCCAGGTTTCGGGGGTACGGCTCATGGGCGCGATTCCTTATGGTTATCGCTCCCCGATCAGTGCGCGACGCGGAGCGTCTTAGGCGGTGCAAACAAATGGCGGCTAGTTAGGCAGGAACGGACATACGCACGACGCGGTGTGTGTCGTCGTCATTCCCGCGAAGGCGGGAACCCAAAAGACTCGAAGCATTTGGATTCCCGCCTTCGCGGGAATGACGGTACAGAGCGCGTATCAGGCCTCGATGCTCAGGCCGAACTCGGCGCTGGCATCCTGCAGCCAGGCCCAGATGTAGTCGGAGAAGCTGCGGCGTACCAGCAGTTCCCAGGTGTCTTCGCCGGTGCGGCGAATGTACAGGCTGGTCTTGGCGAAGTTGCTGCCGATCGCCTTGCCCACCGGGAACTGGCTCGGGTGCACGTCGTAGCTGGTGGACTTCATCAGCAGGTCGCGCACGTTCGCGCCGCTCAGTTCGACGATGGTCTGCCCGCCGCTGACATTGACCACCTGGATGTGCTGGCCGTCCAAGGCCTCGCGCAGTTTCTTCTCGACAGCGAACTCTTCGCCGCGCGGCACGATGATCAGGAACTCGTCCGGGCCCATCCACTGCACCGAGACCTCGCCCTTGGCCACGACGGTCAGCGCTGCCGGCAGCGCCAGGCCCAGGGCCTGCTGCACGCCGCTGGCGAATGCCGGGTCCTTGCCATCGCCACGCAGGGTGAGATGCCCCTGGAGCTTCTTCTCGCGCAGGACGATGCCCGCGCCGCCCTTGCCTTTGCCAACCAGGTCGCCCAGGCCGGCGTGATGCAGCGGAGACTCGGCCTTGACGCTGAGGTCATCGGGACGCTGCTGGTAGACGTTTGCTGTTGTCATGTCATTTATCCCCTGTCGCTGGAGCGGGCCCGGCCCGCTCCAGCAGATGCGTTAAGGCTGCCTCAAACCACGTTCTGGCGTTCGTTCTTCGGATCGTAGAACACCGAGCTGACGATCTCCGCCTCGATCAGGCGGCCATCGCGGGTCGGCGCGAAGACCTTCTGGCCCATGCGGCCGATGCCGCCATGGATCAGTGCCAGGGCAATGCCGTGGCCGAGGGTCGCGCTCATGTAGCTGGAGGTCACATGGCCTGCCGACTTGGCTGGCTTGAGGTTCGGATCGAACACCACCTGGTTGCCTTCCGGCAGCACGTCGTTGGGGTTCACCGGCTTCAGGCCGACCAGTTGCTTGCGGTTTTCCTTGAGGGTCGAGGAACGGTTCATGCCGCGCCAGCCGATCCAGGAGAACGGCTTGGTCCGGCCCACGCACCAGCCCATGTTGAGGTCGTCCGGGGTGACGGTGGAGTCGGTGTCCTGGCCAACGATGATGAAGCCCTTCTCGGCACGCAGCACGTGCATGGTCTCGGTGCCGTACGGGGTCAGGTCGTACTTCTTGCCGGCCTCGGCGATCTGCTCCAGCACACCCATGGCGTAGTCGGCCTGGATGTTCACCTCGTAGCTCAGCTCGCCGGTGAAGGAGATGCGGAACACGCGGGCCGGCACGCCGGCGACCTGGCCTTCCTTCCAGGTCATGAACGGGAACGCTTCCGGCGACAGGTCGAGGTCGGTGACTTCGGCCAGCAGCTTGCGGCTGTTCGGCCCGGACAGGGTCAGGGTCGCCCAGTGGTCGGTCACGGAAGTGAAGAACACCTTCAGTTCCGGCCATTCGGTCTGGTGGTACAGCTCCAGCCACTGCAACACGCGCGCCGCGCCGCCGGTGGTGGTGGTCATGACGAAGTGGTTGTCGGCCAGGCAGGCCGTCACGCCGTCGTCGAAGACCATGCCGTCTTCTTTACACATCAGGCCGTAGCGGGCCTTGCCCACGTCCAGCTTGGTCCAGGCGTTGGTGTACACGCGGTTGAGGAACTCGCGGGCATCCGGGCCCTGGATGTCGATCTTGCCCAGGGTCGAGGCGTCGAGCAGGCCGACGCTGGCGCGCACCGCCTTGCACTCGCGAGCGACCGCGGCATGCAGGTCCTCGGAGCCACGCGGGAAGTACCACGGACGCTTCCACTGGCCGACGTCTTCGAACTTGGCGCCTTGCTTGACGTGCCAGGCTTGCAGCGCGGTGTAGCGCTTGGGCTCGAACAGCGCGCCGGCGTGGCGGCCGACGATGGCCCCGAAGGACACCGGGGTGTAGTTCGGGCGGAACATGGTGGTGCCCATCTGCGGAATGCTCACGCCGAGGGCGCGCGCCGCGATGGCCAGGCCGTTGATGTTGCCCAGCTTGCCCTGGTCGGTGCCGAAGCCCAGCGCGGTATAGCGCTTGACGTGCTCGACCGACTCGAAGCCTTCACGCACGGCCAGTTCGATACCGGCGGTGGTGACGTCGTTCTGCAGGTCGACGAATTGCTTCGGCGCCCGCGACGTCGGCTTGTCGTGTGGCACCTGGAACAGCGCGATGGACGCCTCTTCCACGCGCTTGTCGGCACGCGGCAGCTCGCCGGTGACCGAGTCGAAGCCCGCTTCGGCAGCGGCCTTGGCACCGCCTTCGAAACCGTCGGCCAGCACGTCACCCAGCTTGAACACACCATTGACCGCACCGGCGCTGACACGGGCTTGCAGGCCCAGGCCGTCGCCCGGCACGAAGCCAATGACGTCGTCGCGCCAAACAGGACGACCGCCCAGGTGCGACGCCAGGTGAACCACCGGGCTGTAGCCGCCGGAGCTGGCGACCAGGTCGCACTCCAGCCACTCGCCTGGGCTGGTGACCTTGAACGAATGCGGGTCGATGGCGGCAACGCGGGCCGACTCGACGCGCTTGCTGCCTTTGACGTCGATGACTGAGCTGCTGGTGAGAATCCGCACGCCACGCGAGCGCGCTTCCTCGACCCAACTGCCGCGCGGGTTGCTGCGTGCATCGGCGATGGCGACCACCTTGAGGCCGGCGTCCAGCCAGTCCAGGGCCGTCTTGTAGGCGTAGTCGTTGGTGGTGGCCAGGATCAGCTTCTTGCCCGGCGCCACGCCATAACGGCGGACATAGGTGGAAACCGCGCCGGCGAGCATGTTGCCCGGCACGTCGTTGTTGGCGTAGACCAGCGGACGCTCGTGGGCGCCGGTGGCCAGGACCACGCGCTTGGCGTGTACGCGGTGCAGGCGCTGACGGGCCGGGCGATAAGCCAGGGCACCGATGGGCGCGACTTCACCAAGGTGGTCGGTGCAACGCTCGTGGATGGTCAGGAAGTTGTGGTCGTGGTAGCCGTTGACGGTGGCACGCGGCAGCAGCACGACTTCCGGGAAGGTCTTCAGCTCGGCGACGACCTTGGCGGCCCAATCGGCAGCCGGCTGGCCGTCGAGTTGCTCGCGGGTGTCCAGCAGGCTGCCACCGAACTCTTCCTGCTCGTCGGCGAGGATCACCCGGGCGCCGCTGCGCGCAGCGGCCAGGGCGGCGGCCAGGCCGGCAGGGCCGGCACCGACCACCAGCACGTCGCAGTGACGGCTGACGTGGTCGTAGATATCCGGATCGTTCTCGGTCGGCGCACGGCCCAGGCCAGCGGCTTTACGAATGTACTTCTCGTAGGTCAGCCACATGTTCTGCGGGTACATGAAGGTCTTGTAGTAGAAACCGGGCGGCATCATCTTGCCGCCGACCTTGCCGAGAATGCCCATGACGTCGGTGTTGACGCTCGGCCAGCCGTTGGTGCTGCTGGCGACCAGGCCGTTGAACAGCGCCTGCTGGGTGGCGCGGATGTTCGGCACCTGGGCGGACTCGTTGGAGCCGAGCTGGAGGATGGCGTTCGGCTCTTCGGCGCCGGCGGCGACGATGCCGCGCGGACGTGAGTACTTGAAGCTGCGGCCGACCACGTCGACGCCGTTGGCCAGCAGCGCGGCGGCCAGGCTGTCGCCGGCAAAACCGCTGTAGGTCTGGCCGTTGAAGGTGAAGGTCAGCGATTTGCTGCGGTCGATGCGACCGCCGTTGGCGAGGCGATTGATCTGGCTCATGCCGTGGCTCCTTGGGCGGGCGCTGCGGGCTCGCCGACTGCTTCGGTCACGCTGGGTTTCTCGCCGATCTTGTAGGTCTCGAGAATCTGGTAGCTGACGGTGTGACGGGTGGCGTTGAAATACTTGCGGCAGCCGGCGGCGTGCAGCCACAGCTCGTGGCGCAGGCCACGCGGGTTATCGCGGAACCACATGTACTCGCCCCATTCGGCATCGCTGCAGGCGGCCGGGTCCAGCGGACGGGCGATGTGCGCCTGACCGGCGTGGGCGAATTCCTCTTCGGCGCGATGTTCGCCGCAGTGCGGACAGAAGATGTGCAGCATGGTCTTGTCTCCGTGGAGAATCTGTTGCCGCAGGGGCTGGCCTTGGCCGGCGCGCCCTGCATGAGTTCGTCGGTCAGTGCGCTACCGCGGCGGCGCCGTGTTCGTCCACCAGTTCGCCGGTATGGAAGCGCTCGATGGAGAACGGTGCGGCCAGCGGATGCGGCTCGCCCTTGGCCAGGGTCGCGGCGAACACGTTGCCCGAGCCCGGCGTGGCCTTGAAGCCGCCGGTGCCCCAGCCGCAGTTGATGAACAGGTTCTGCACCGGGGTCTTGCCGATGATCGGGCAGGCGTCCGGCGTGGTGTCGACGATGCCGCCCCACTGACGGTTCATGCGCACCCGCGACAGCACCGGGAACATCTCGACGATGGCCTGCACCGTGTGCTCGATGATCGGGAAGGAACCGCGCTGGCCGTAGCCGACCCAGCCGTCGATACCGGCGCCGATGACCAGGTCGCCCTTGTCCGACTGGCTGATGTAGCCATGCACGGCGTTGGACATGATCACGCTGTCGATGATCGGCTTGATCGGCTCGGACACCAGGGCTTGCAGCGGGTGGGATTCGACCGGCAGGCGGAAGCCGGCCTTGGCCGCCAGCGGCCCGGTGCTACCGGCCACGACCATGCCGACGCGCTTGGCGCCGATGAAGCCCTTGTTGGTTTCCACGCCGATGACCGCGCCGTTCTGCTTGCGAAAGCCGGTGACCTCGGTCTGCTGGATCAGGTCCACGCCCAGGGCGTCGGCGGCACGCGCAAAGCCCCAGGCCACGGCGTCGTGGCGGGCGTTGCCGGCACGCCGCTGGACCGAAGCGCCGAGTACCGGGTAACGGGTGTTGGCGCTGCAGTCCAGGTAGGGAATCTCGCTCTCGACCTGCTTGGTGTCGAGCATCTCGTTGGCAATCCCGTTGAGCAGGTTGGCGGTCACCAGGCGCTCGGCGTCGCGCAGGTCCTGCAGGGTGTGGCACAGGTGGTAGCAACCACGCTGGGAGAACATGACGTTGTAGTTGAGGTCCTGGGACAGGCCTTCCCACAGCTTCAGCGCGTGTTCGTAGAGGGCCGAGGAATCGTCCAGCAGGTAGTTGGAACGGACGATGGTGGTGTTGCGCGCGGTGTTGCCGCCGCCCAGCCAGCCCTTCTCGATCACGGCGATGTTCTTGACCCCGTGCTCCTTGGCCAGGTAATAGGCCGTCGCCAGCCCGTGGCCGCCACCGCCGACGATGACCACGTCGTATACCGGCTTGGGCGTCGGGTTGCGCCACATGCGCTGCCAGTTCTCGTGATGACTGAAGGAATGCTTGAACAGGCCGAAGCCGGAATAGCGTTGCATGTGTGCTGGCTCCTAAAACGAGTTCCCCTCACTCGCGAGTGAGGGGGCTTGGTGAGCCATGCGCTGCCGGCTCACCGTTCTATCGGTGGAAGCGTCTTCCACCCTACGCGGTGATTAGCGGTACACAGGGTAGTCGGCGCAGAGCCCGGCTACCTGGCGTGCCACCTGGGCCTCGACATCGGCATCGCCGAGGTGGTCGAGGATGTCGCAGATCCAGCCGGCCAGATCGCTGCTTTGCTGTTCTTTCAGGCCGCGCGTGGTGATCGCCGGGGTGCCGATGCGGATGCCCGAGGTGACGAACGGCGACTGCGGGTCGTTCGGTACGGCGTTCTTGTTCACGGTGATGCCGGCGCGGCCGAGGGCGGCGTCGGCATCCTTGCCGGTCAGGCCCTGCTTGATCAGCGAGAGCAGGAACAGGTGGTTGTCGGTGCCGCCGGAAACCACGTCGTAGCCACGCTCGATGAACACCTTGGCCATGGCCTGGGCGTTCTTGATCACTTGTGCCTGGTAATCCTTGAAGCCTGGCTCCAGCGCTTCCTTGAAGCACACCGCCTTGGCCGCGATGACGTGCATCAGCGGGCCGCCCTGGGCGCCCGGGAAGACCGCGGAGTTGAGTTTCTTCTCCAGCTCTTCGTTCTTGCGCGCGAGGATCAGGCCACCACGCGGGCCGCGCAGGGTCTTGTGGGTGGTGGTGGTGACCACGTCGGCGAACGGAATCGGGTTCGGGTACAGGCCAGCGGCGACCAGGCCGGCGACGTGGGCCATGTCGACGAACAGGTAGGCGCCGACCTTATCGGCGATTTCGCGGAAACGAGCGAAATCCAGGTGCTTGGAGTAAGCGGAGAAGCCCGCCACGATCACCTTCGGCTTGTGCTCGACGGCCAGGCGCTCGATCTCGTCGTAGTCGATCAGCCCGGTCTGCGGGTTCAGGCCGTACTGCACGGCGTTGTACAGCTTGCCAGAGGAGCTGACCTTGGCGCCGTGGGTCAGGTGGCCGCCGTGGGCCAGGCTCATGCCGAGAATGGTGTCGCCGGCGTTGATCAGGGCGAGGTAGACGGCGGCGTTGGCCTGGGAACCGGAGTGCGGCTGGACGTTGGCGTAGTCGGCGCCGAACAGTTGCTTGGCGCGCTCGATGGCCAGCGCCTCGACCTTGTCGACGTACTCGCAGCCACCGTAGTAGCGCTTGCCCGGATAGCCTTCGGCGTACTTGTTGGTCAGGTCGCTGCCCTGGGCCTCCATGACACGCTTGCTGGTGTAGTTTTCCGAGGCGATCAGCTCGATATGGTGCTCCTGGCGACGGCTTTCCTCGCCCATCGCTGCGAACAGTGCGTCGTCATAACCCTGGATCTGGTCTTGCTTGCTGAACATCTCGGTATCCCTCTGGCGCTGCCATGCAGGCGATTCTTGTTAGGGCTCCTGGAATCCGTTCGAAGTCTCGCGGGCTTGGCGCCAGGCATGGCCGACGCACGGCAGACTTTGAGCGGGTTCTTGACCCGTTGGCAGCGATGGTAGGGGCGCCCCCTGATGGCCGGATGCCTATGCACGCCACGGCACAGCGTGTTTGCGACATTGCTCTGTCGCAATCGGAAGGCGCTCGTTGGCTCCCCGCCTTCGCGGGAATGACGGTTGCTGCCAGATCACACACCAGGACGCCTTGGCAGGGTCAGTTACCGTCGCTCCCGCGCAGGCGGGAGCCCAGATGACTCATGTGCTCAGGACTCCCACCTTCATGGACATGCTTCATTGCCGAAGCGCTCAACCGCTACCTGGCCATGCACCGTTTCCAGCGTTCGTCGACGCGCTGGGCGAACCAGGCGGTGGTGAGGTTGCGGGTGATCTTCGGGCTCTGCAGGGTGATGCCCGGCAGGATCGCCCTCGGCAGCGACTTGCCGGCCTGGCGCTCGGCCAGGGCGAACACCTGTTCGTACAGGTCGCTGTCGGCAAACGCGGCGCCGTCGCCCTTGAGCAAGTCGCGACGAATCGCCGATTCGCTCATGCCCAGCCGTCCGCCCAGCGACCTCACGGCCTTTTCGGTCTGGCCGAGCGCATTGGAACCATGGATGACCAGGTCGCCGTCCAGCGCCAGCTTCACCCCCGACAGGCGGCTGAGCGCCGCCTGGAACGCCGCGTTGCGGCTGGCGTACCAGCCGGCATTGAAGTCGGCGAAGCGGTACAGCGGCCGTGGATAATCCGCTGGATAGCCCAGCAGGTGGGCGATGCCGAAGTACATGCCGCCGCGCCGGGTGAACACTTCATGGCGAATCGAGCCCTCGACCGGATAGGGGTAATCCTGGGCATGGGCGGCGGCGAACTCGATGCTCACCTGCATCGGTCCAGCGGTATGCACCGGGTTGAACCCGGCGAACAGCCGCGCGCCAAGCGGCACCATGCCAATGAAGTCATCGAAGATCGCGCTCAACTGTTTTTCCGTGCGCACTGCCGCCAGGCGCTCGGCGTAGCTCTTGCCGGTTGGCGACTTCAGGCCCAGCGCGGCATCGACGAGAAAGCCCGGCACATGCACGGCGGCGGCGCGGCGGTCGATTTCCTTGCGCGCGATCTTGCCCAGGCCAGGCACGGCAGGATCGACCTGATAGGTCGACTCCTGCTCGGTCACCGCCAGTGTCGCGCACAGGTTTTCCCGTGTCGGTGCGAGCGACTGAGCGCTGAAAGCGGCCTGGATATCATCGGCCCAGCCTTGGCGATCGACCACCGACGCGGGGATCAGTCGCAGCAGCTCAGCCCGCACCTGCCGGGGGTCGCGCGCCTCGTTCCGCGAACCTTGGCCGGCACAACCGGCGAGCATAACGAAGAGGGCGAGCAGGGCTAGCAGACGGGTCATGGGCGAGGTCCGGAAAGGCTTGGCTGGTTCGGCAACGCGGCAGCGAATTGGTTTGCCTGGGCACAGGAAAAATTAATGTAGTGGAATAAAAACATAACTACAAACAATCAAAAAAACGCTTCGGGAAAATTTCCCAAAAACGATGTAAATCAAAAATCGGACATTTCGTTTTGTATTTCCTCTAAAAACCGCGCCATGCCTGGACCCTTACAGTATGAAAAACAGTAATGAATCCATTCCCTGTAGTAATAGTAAATTTTTACTCCATAACTTATTGAATGGGTCTGCCTGATTTCTGCACAATGCGCGGCCCGACCTCGGATCGGGATGGATGTGCTGATTTGCCCTTCACCCGCGTGCCAATGCAGTGCGCTGGTTACTACAGAAAGATCACGCAGGAGAACGACACGTGCACATGGGTGTTCCGTTAGAAAGCCATGCAGGCGAGACGCGCGTAGCCGCCACGCCGGAAACCATCAAGAAGCTGATCGGCCAGGGCCACACGGTCACGGTGCAGAGCGGCGCTGGCATCGCTGCCAGCATTCCCGACAGTGCCTATGAAGCCGCTGGCGCGAGCATTGGCGACAGTGCCGGCGCATTCGGCGCCGAACTGGTGCTCAAGGTGGTCGCGCCCAGCGATGCCGAACTGGCACTGATCAAGGCCGGCGCCGTGCTGGTCGGCATGCTCAACCCGTTCAGCAACGAGACCATCGCCCGCCTCAACGGCGCCGGCGTCACCGCCTTCGCCCTGGAGGCCGCGCCGCGTACATCCCGCGCGCAGAGCCTGGACGTCTTGAGCTCCCAGGCCAACATCGCCGGCTACAAGGCGGTGATGCTGGCGGCCAACCACTACCCACGCTTCATGCCCATGCTGATGACCGCCGCCGGCACCGTGAAAGCCGCCCGCGTGCTGATCCTCGGTGCCGGCGTCGCCGGCCTGCAGGCCATCGCCACGGCCAAGCGCCTGGGCGCGGTGATCGAGGCCTCGGACGTACGCCCGGCGGTGAAGGAGCAGATCGAGTCCCTCGGCGCCAAGTTCGTCGACGTGCCGTTCGAGACCGACGAGGAACGCGAATGCGCCGAGGGCGTCGGCGGCTATGCGCGGCCGATGCCCGCGTCGTGGATGGAGCGCCAGGCCAAGGCCGTGCACGAACGGGCCAAGCAGGCCGACATCGTCATCACCACCGCCCTGATTCCCGGCCGCAAGGCACCCACGCTGCTGCACGAGGCCACCGTCGCCGAGATGAAACCCGGCTCGGTGGTCATCGACCTGGCGGCGATCCAGGGCGGCAACTGCCCGCTGACCGAGCTGGACCAGGTGGTGGTCAAGCACGGCGTGACCCTGGTCGGCCATGGCAACCTGCCGGCCTTGGCCGCTGCCGACGCCTCGGCCCTGTATGCGCGCAACCTGCTCGATTTCCTCAAGCTGGTGATCGACAAGGACGGCGCCTTCCACCTCGACCTGGAAGACGACATCGTCGCCGCCTGCCTGATGTGCAAGGGCGGCGAGATCGTGCGCGTCAACAAGTGATGGCCTCCTTCTCCCAGGCGGAGAGGGGAAAACAATCTAGAAAAGGATCACCCCGATGGATCTGATTTCCGACGGCATCTACAACCTGATCATCTTCGTGCTGGCCATCTACGTCGGCTACCACGTGGTCTGGAACGTCACCCCGGCCCTGCATACCCCGCTGATGGCCGTGACCAACGCCATTTCCGCCATCGTCATCGTCGGCGCCATGCTCGCCGCCGCGCTGACCGTCACCCCGCTGGGCAAGGCCATGGGCACCCTGGCCGTGGCCCTGGCCGCAGTCAACGTGTTCGGTGGCTTCCTGGTCACCCGGCGCATGCTGGAAATGTTCAAGAAGAAGGCGCCCAAGGCGCAGGCGGAGAAGCACTGATGAGCATGAACCTGATCACCCTTCTCTATCTTGTCGCCTCGGTGTGTTTCATCCAGGCCCTCAAGGGCCTGTCGCACCCGACCACCTCACGTCGCGGCAACGCCTTCGGCATGATCGGCATGACCATCGCCGTGCTCACCACCGTCGGCCTGATCTACAAGCTCGGCAGCGAACTGGCGGTGCAAGGCATCGGCTACGTGATCGTCGGCCTGCTGGTCGGCGGCAGCGCCGGCTCGATCATGGCCAAGCGCGTCGAGATGACCAAGATGCCCGAGCTGGTCGCCTTCATGCACAGCATGATCGGCCTGGCCGCGGTGTTCATCGCCATCGCCGCGGTGGTCGAGCCGCAGTCGCTGGGCATCGTCGCCAGCCTCGGCGACTCGATTCCTGCCGGCAATCGCCTGGAGCTGTTCCTCGGCGCGGCCATCGGCGCGATCACCTTCTCCGGTTCGGTGATCGCCTTTGGCAAGCTGTCGGGAAAATACAAGTTCCGCCTGTTCCAGGGCGCGCCGGTGCAGTTCGCCGGCCAACACCTGTTCAACCTGCTGATTGGCCTGGCCATCCTCGGCCTGGGCCTGTACTTCACCTTCACCGGCAACCTCACCGCGTTCGCCGTGCTGGTGGCGCTGGCCTTCGTCATCGGCGTGCTGATCATCATCCCCATCGGCGGCGCCGACATGCCGGTGGTGGTATCGATGCTCAACAGCTACTCGGGCTGGGCGGCGGCCGGCATTGGCTTCTCGCTGAACAACTCGATGCTGATCATCGCCGGTTCGCTGGTCGGTTCGAGCGGCGCGATCCTCTCCTACATCATGTGCAAGGCGATGAACCGCTCGTTCTTCAACGTCATCCTCGGCGGCTTCGGCGGCGCGACAGACACCGGCCCGAGCGGCGGCAGCCAGGAGCAGCGCCCGGTCAAGTCCGGTTCGCCGGATGACGCGGCCTTCCTGCTCGGCAACGCCGACAGCGTGATCATCGTGCCCGGCTACGGCCTGGCGGTGGCCCGCGCCCAGCACGCGCTGATGGAACTGGCGGAGAAGCTGACCCATCGCGGCGTGACCGTGAAGTACGCCATCCACCCGGTGGCCGGGCGCATGCCGGGGCACATGAACGTGCTGCTGGCCGAGGCCGAGGTGCCCTACGAGCAAGTGTTCGAGATGGAGGACATCAACGCCGAGTTCGGCCAGGCCGACGTGGTGCTGGTGCTCGGCGCCAACGACGTGGTCAACCCGGCGGCGAAGAACGATCCCAAGTCGCCCATCGCCGGCATGCCGATCCTCGAAGCGTTCAAGGCCAAGACCATCATCGTCAACAAGCGCTCGATGGCCAGCGGCTATGCCGGCCTGGACAACGAACTGTTCTACCTGGACAAGACCATGATGGTGTTCGGCGACGCCAAGAAGGTCATCGAGGACATGCTCAAGGCCGTCGACTGATCGCCTCATCCTCGAACAGCCCGGCCTCGCGCCGGGCTTTTTCATTGTGGGCTGAACAATTGCACGCGCCAGACAGTGGAACAGTTGCGAAAACGGCGCGATTGAGCCGGCACAATCCTACTTCGCTGTGACTGACCCTTCGCCCGCGAAAAGCAGACCATGAGCGGCCTAATCAGCCACCGATGCCGCCAGCGAGCGGCAAGGACCGTGTCATGGAACGCACCTTCGCACCTGCCCGCAACGCCTCGACCCAGACCCCCTTCAAAGCGTCCCGCCCACTACGCCTGTTCGCCCTGCTGCTGACCTGGCACCAGCGCGCCCGCACGCGCCGGCAGTTGGCCGAACTCAGCGAACAGCACCTGGCCGACGTCGGCATCAGCCTGGCGGATCGGCATACCGAGCTGGACAAGCCGTTCTGGCGGGAGTGAGGCAGGAGCGGACGTCATTACTCGGTGTGTTTCGCCGTCACTCCCGCGCAGGCGGGAGCCCAAAAAAAGCGCTTTTGGATTCCCGCCTGCGCGGGCATGACGGTGAACGTAAGTGTCCGCTCCTGCCTCAAAGCTGCCCCCAGACTGCGGTTCGCCCCAGCCACTAAACGCTGACTCGCAACCAATACCGCGTCAGGTAGTTCAGGCGCAGGCCATGGGCCTGGGCCAGGAAGTCGAGGGTGGCGTCGATGTCCGTGAGATTGAAATTGCCGCTGATGGGGCGGGTGGATATCTGCGGATCGCAGCCAATGTGGCCGTGCCGGTAGCGCCCCAGCTCGGCGAGCACCTCGGCCAGCGGCATGTCGCGGGCGACCAGCAGGCCGTCGCGCCAGGCCGCGACCTCCTGTGGCGTAGCCGTGCCTCGCGTCGCCTCGCGGGCTGACAGCGACCAGCTTTCTCCCGCCTGGGCGACCCTCGCCGTGCCGTCACGCGGCGTCAGGCGCACCGCGCCTTCGCTGACACCCAGGCGACAACCGTGCTGATCGAGACGCACGCTGAAGCGGGTGCCCAGCGCCTCGAACAGGCCGAACGCGGTAGCCACCCGCAACGGGCGCTTGCCGGGACTGCCAGCATCGGCGCCGCTGATCAGGTGCAGTTCGCCACGCAGCAGCTCGACTTCGCGTTGCGACTCATCGAAGCGCAGGACGACGGCACTGTCGGTGTTCAGGTCGAGCACACTGCCGTCGATCAGGGTCCAGCGGCCGCGCTCGCCAACCTGGGTGCTGTGGTCGGCCAGCAGTCGCTGCCAGGGCGTCACTTCACGGGCCCCCATGCCGCCCACACCGACAGCGGCGAACAGGCTCAGCAGCTTGATCATCTGGCGCCGGCGCAAGCGCGCCTCCGGGAGTTTCTCCAGGGTCTGCAAGGCCAGCTCGGCGGGCATGCCGGCGAAGCGCCCACCCAGGCTCTGCACCCGCTCCCAGGCCTGGCGGTGCTGCTCGTGGCTGGCCAGCCAGGCGTCGAAGGCGGTCATGGTCGAGGCATCGGCCCTGTTGTAGGTGAGCTTGATCGACCAGTCGATGGCCTGGTCGACCACCTCCGCCGGCAGGCTCGGCAACGCGATGCCAGTCACGCTGGCGACTCGAAGGTCAGCCGATAGCAGTGGCGCAGCGCCTTGGCGATATGGCGCTCGACCGTGGACAGGGACACTCCCAGGCGCTCGGCGATCTTCGGGCAGGTCATGCCCTCCAGTTGGGCGAGCAGGAAGGCCTCGCGCACCGCCGCCGGCAACTCGTCGAGCAGGCGGTCGATGGCCATCAGCGACTCGATCACCAGCAGGCCGGTCTCCGGCGATGGCGCCTCCGCCTCCGGCAACCGGGCAATGGTTTCCAGCCAGGCACGTTCGATGTCGCGACGACGCCAGAGGTCGATCACCAGCCCACGCGCCACGGTACGCAGGTAGGCGCGTGGCTCGACCAGCGCCTCGACGCGGCGCTGCAAAAGACGCACGAAGGTGTCCTGGGCCAGGTCGGCGGCATCGGCCGAGTTGTTCAACCGGGCCTGCAGCCAGCCCTGCAGCCAGCGGTGATGCTCGACGTACAACCTGCCGATTGCAGGGTCGGAAGAGGAGGACATGCGCAATCCTTGCCGATGCGGCGACCGATCAAATGATAAGAAGTCGCATTATCGACATATTGCGCAACGGTGCAATGGAGGCGTTCGGCTGATAGCGCTTTAGGCGTGGTTCAGGCACCGGGCGAGAAATGCTTTTGCGCGGTGCCACGGGCGATCAGGCGCGACAGGTAGTCGAGCTTCTGCGGATCGCGGTCGACGAATTTGAAGGTCAGTTGCAGCCACTCGGCATCCGGCTTCGGCTCGAAGGCCGCAACCGCATGCAGGTAGCCGTTGAGCCGGGCGGTTTCCGAGGCCTCGCCCTGTTCCAGGTCGAGCACCGCGCTTTCCAGCACTTGGGGCACCAGCTCGCCACGCTTGACCACCAGCAAGGCCTCCTTGAGGCTCAGGGCCTTGATCACGCAGGCCATGGCGCCGCCGGGCAAGCGCAGTTGCCCTTGACCACGACCGCTGCCGGGGTTGGCCGCAGCAGCCGACTTCTCGCTCGTCGGAGCAGGCGCGTGCGCCGGACGAGCCGCGGCAGCCGGGGCAGAGGGCTTGATGACCTCGGCCTTGCCGCCGGTCAGGGCCGCCAGCGAGTCGTTGGCGAAGGCGCCGCTGCTGAGCATTTTCGGCGCGGCGGCTGCGGTCAGTTGCGCCAGCTTGCCGGAGCGATGCAGGGCTTTCTTGACCTTGGTGACCAGTTGATCGTTGGAGAATGGCTTGCCGATATAGTCGGAAACCCCGGCCTGGATGGCCTGCACCACGTTTTCCTTGTCGCCACGGCTGGTCACCATGATGAACGGGGTGGTCTTCAGGTTGTCCTGCTCGCGGCACCAGCTGAGCAGCTCGAGACCGGACATTTCCGGCATTTCCCAGTCGCACAGGATCAGGTCGGCCGGCTGGCGCATCAGCAACTGCTGGGCCTTGCGTCCATTGATCGCTTCCTCGATCTGAATCCCCGGAAAATTGTCACGCAGCCCTTTTTTAACCAGATCCCGGATGAAGGTTGCGTCATCCACCACCAGCACACTGACTTTGCTCATCGACCGCTCCTGCACGAATGCCGACTAGCATAGCCGCAATCAAAGCGACGATAACAGCGCTGGCAAGCGTGAGGCTGGAGCGAGGCAATTGCGCAAGCGCCCAGCCCCCTTGCCGGCGCTTATTCCTTGGCGCCGCCCTGCACTTCTTCCGTCATCCGCGCCAGGCCTATGTGCCGGACATCGGTGCCGCGCACCAGGTAGATCACCAGCTCGGCGATGTTGCGCGCGTGGTCGCCGATGCGCTCCAGCGAACGCAGGACCCAGATGATGCTCAGCACGCGGGTAATCGAGCGCGGGTCTTCCATCATGTAGGTGACCAGCTCGCGCAGGGCGGTCTTGTATTCGCGGTCGACGGTCTTGTCGTACTGGGCCACGGCCAGGGCCAGGTCGGCGTCGAAACGGGCGAAGGCGTCCAGCGCCTCCTGGACCATTTTTCGTACCTGGTCGCCGATGTGGCGAACTTCGACATAGCCGCGCGGGGCGGTGCCGTCTTCGCACAATTCGATGGCGCGCTTGGCGATCTTGGTCGACTCGTCGCCGATGCGCTCCAGGTCGATCACCGACTTGGAGATGCTGATGATCAGGCGCAGATCGGAAGCGGCCGGCTGGCGACGGGCGAGAATGCGCACGCATTCCTCGTCGATGTTGCGCTCCATCTGGTTGATCTGGTCATCGATGTCGCGCACCTGCTGGGCCAGGCCGGAATCGGCGTCCATCAGCGCGGTGACCGCATCGTTGACCTGCTTCTCGACCAGGCCGCCCATCGCCAGGAGGTGACTGCGCACTTCCTCCAGCTCGGCGTTGAACTGCTGGGAGATGTGATGAGTGAGGCTGTCTTTGTTGATCATGGTCGAGCCCTTGCGAAGCGAATTAGGTTTTGAAGTTGATCGTTCTGGCCTTTGGGAAACCGCGCTGGGCTAGGAGGCGCCGCGCAGACAGTACAACAAGTACGGCAAGCGGCGCCGACAACGCCCAGCGCGATTTCACATGGCCAGAGGGCTAGCCGTAGCGACCGGTGATGTAGTCCTCGGTCTGCTTCTTGGCCGGGTTGGTGAACAGCGTGTCGGTATCACCGAACTCGATCAGCTTGCCCATGTACATGAACGCGGTGTAGTCGGAGACGCGCGCCGCCTGCTGCATGTTGTGGGTGACGATGACGATGGTGTACTTGCTCTTCAGCTCGTAGATCAGCTCTTCGACCTTGAGCGTGGAGATCGGGTCGAGGGCCGAGCAGGGCTCGTCGAGCAGCAGCACTTCCGGCTGCACGGCCACGGTGCGGGCGATCACCAGGCGCTGCTGCTGACCACCGGAGAGGCCGAGGGCGGAGTCGTGCAGGCGGTCTTTGACCTCATCCCACAGGGCGGCGCTCTTCAGCGCCCACTCGACGGTCTCGTCGAGCACGCGCTTCTGGTTCACGCCCTGGATGCGCAGGCCGTAGACCACGTTCTCGTAGATGCTCTTGGGGAACGGGTTGGGCTTCTGGAACACCATGCCGACACGGCGGCGCAGCTCGGCGACTTCCACGCCCTTGCGGTAGATGTCGTCGCCGTCGAGCAGGATCTGGCCGTCCACGCGACAACCGTCGACCAGGTCGTTCATGCGGTTGAAGGTGCGTAGCAGGGTCGACTTGCCGCAGCCGGACGGGCCGATGAAGGCGGTCACGCGCTGCTTGGGGATGTTCATCGTAACGTCGAACAGCGCCTGCTTCTCGCCGTAGTACAGGTTCAGGCCGGGCACCTGCAGCGCAACGGTTTCGTGCGCCAGGTTCAGGCCCTGCTTCTCGCGGCCCAGGGCAGCGAAGTCGATGCCGTGGGTAGGGGTTTCGTGTTGCATATGCTCACTCCGTTCGCAGCGGCAGGCTGCAAGCTACGTGCTACAAGCCGGAGCCGCCTTGCGTGCGGCTCGCGGCTTGCAACTGCTGTTAATGGTCCAGCGCCTTGTACTTCTCGCGCAGGTGATTGCGGATGTAGACCGCACTGAGGTTCAACAGGGCGATCACCAGCACCAGCAGCAACGCGGTGGCGTACACCAGCGGTCGGGCGGCCTCGACGTTGGGGCTCTGGAAGCCGACGTCGTAGATGTGGAAGCCCAGGTGCATGATCTTCTGGTCGAGGTGCAGGTAGGGGTAGTTGCCATCCACCGGCAGCGCCGGGGCCAGCTTGACCACGCCGACCAGCATCAGCGGCGCCACTTCGCCGGCGGCACGCGCCACGGCGAGGATCAAGCCGGTCATCATCGCCGGGCTGGCCATCGGCAACACCACTTTCCACAGGGTCTCGGCCTTGGTCGCACCGAGCGCCAGGGAACCTTCGCGCAGCGCCCGCGGGATGCGCGCCAGGCCTTCCTCGGTGGCGACGATCACCACCGGCACGGCGAGCAGCGCCAGGGTCAGCGAGGCCCACATCAGGCCGGGGGTACCGAAGGTCGGCGCCGGGAACGACTCGGGGAAGAACATGCGGTCGAGCGAGCCGCCCAGCACGTAGACGAAGAAGCCCAGGCCGAACACGCCGTAGACGATCGCCGGGACGCCAGCCAGGTTGTTGACCGCGATACGGATCAGGCGCGTCACCGGGCCCTGCTTGGCGTATTCGCGCAGGTAGATCGCCGCGAGCACGCCGAACGGGGTGACGATCACCGCCATGATCAGGGTCATCATCACGGTGCCGAAGATGGCCGGGAAGATACCGCCCTCGGTGTTCGCCTCGCGCGGCTCGTCGCTGACGAACTCCCACAGCTTGGCGAAGTAGAAGCTGAGTTTCTGCGGCGTCGACATGGCGTTCGGCTGGAAGGCCCGCACCACCTTGCCCAGGCTGACCTCGACCTCGCGTCCGTCGACGGTGCGCAGGGTCACGCTGTCGCGGTTGAACGCACCGTTCAGCTCGGCCAGCCTGGCCTCCAGCACCTTGTACTCGGCATCCAGCTCGGCGCGACGGGCAGCCAGGTCGGCTTCGGCGGCGGCATCCAGGCGCTTGCCCAGTTCCAGCTTGCGCCGCTCCAGACGCAGGCGCTCCAGGCCATGGTTGATGCCACCGATGTCCTTCTTCTGCAGGTCCTGGATCTGCGTGTACAGGCCATCGACGCGGGCGATGCGCTGCTGCAACTCATTCCAGGCGCCATCGCCGCTGGCGACCACGCGCCCGCTTTCCTTGACGCTGGCCAGGTAGCCGTAGAAGTTGCCCCACTCGCGGCGCTCCATGACCACCAGGTTCTTCGGCGTGCGCGGGTTGCTCGCCCATTCGGCGACGATCCAGCTGAAGTCGGAGCCGAACTCGCGGTTGCCGACCTTCATCAGCTCGCGGGTCATGAACTCGCCGCCATTGACGTCGACCGGCAGGCCGGCGGCGGCGAGGCGTGCGCGTGGCACCTGCTCCTCCTCGACCAATTCTCCCGCCAGGGTGCGCGACTCTTCGCCAGGCACCTGATAGGTCGCCTCGATCACGTCGGCCGGCCAGAAGTGCGCCAGGCCACGGCTGGCGATCACCGCCAGCAGGCCGACGGTCATGATCACTGCAATGGACACGCCACCGCCGGTCATCCAGACCCAGGGCGAGCCACTCTTGAACCAGGATTTCAAATTCTGCTGTTTCACGGATAGCTACCCTTAGAGCGACGCGTATTTCTTGCGCAGGCGAGTACGGATCATCTCCGCCAGCGTGTTCATCACGAAGGTGAAGGACAGCAGCACCAGCGCGGCCAGGAACAGCACGCGGTAGTGGCTGCTACCGACTTCCGACTCGGGCATTTCCACCGCCACGTTGGCGGCCAGGGTGCGCAGGCCCTCGAAGATGTTGATGTCCATGATCGGCGTGTTGCCGGTGGCCATCAGCACGATCATGGTCTCGCCCACCGCGCGGCCCATGCCGATCATCAGCGCCGAGAAGATGCCCGGGCTGGCGGTCAGGATCACCACCCGGGTCAGGGTCTGCCACGGCGTGGCGCCGAGGGCCAGGGAGCCGAAGGTGAGGCTCTTCGGCACACTGAACACGGCGTCTTCGGCGATCGAGAAGATGTTCGGGATCACCGCGAAGCCCATGGCCAGGCCGACCACCAGGGCGTTGCGCTGGTCGAAGGCGATGCCCAGGTCATTGGCCAGCCAGCCGCGCATGTCGCCACCGAAGAACAGGTTCTCCATGTGGCCGCTCATGCCCAGCGAGAAGGCGCCGACCAGCAGGATCACCGGGATCAGCAGCGCCGCTTCCCAGCCATCCGGGATCATCAGGCGGATCTTCTCGGGCAGGCGGCTCCAGGCGAACGCGGCGACCAGGATGCCGACCGGCGTCAGCAGCAGCAGGCTGAAGATGCCCGGCAGGTGGCCTTCGACATAGGGCGCGAGGAACAGGCCGGCGAAGAAACCGAGGATCACCGTCGGCAGCGCTTCCATCAGTTCGATCACCGGCTTGACCTTGCGGCGCATCGCCGGGGCCATGAAGTAGGCGGTGTAGATCGCCGCGCAGATGGCCAGCGGAGCGGCCAGGAGCATGGCGTAGAACGCGGCTTTCAGGGTGCCGAAGGTCAGCGGCGCGAGGCTCAGCTTGGGTTCGAAGTCGGTGTTGGCCGAGGTCGATTGCCAGACGTATTTCGGCTGGTCGTAGCTCTCGTACCAGACCTTGCCCCACAACGAGCTCCAGGAGATTTCCGGGTGCGGGTTGTCGATCACGAAGCGCTGCAGCTTGCCGTTGGACTCGACCAGCACGCGGTTGGCGCGCGGCGACAGGGCGCCAACCGCGACGCCATCGGCGACCTGCTGGGTCAGCAGGGTACGGCCGGCGGTGCTGTGGAAGATACCGAGGACGCCTTTGTCGTCCAGGGCCAGGAAACCCTTGCGCCGCTCCTCCGGGAGAATCTGGGTAATGGCGCTGCCGGCATCCAGGTTGAAGCCACGGATGCGCGTCAACACCGCCTTACCGTCGTCATCACGGACCATGAACCACTGGGCGATGCCGCCCTTGCTGTCACCGACCATCAGCGAAATGCCGCCCAGCAGCGGGCTGACCGCGCTGACCTCGGCGTCGCCGTCGAGCAGTTTGTAGCGGCCATTGAGGGTTTTGCCGCGCAGGTCGAAAACGTCGGCGGTGGCCTTGCCGTTGATCACGTACAACCACTGCTGGCGTGGGTCGATGACCATGGCCTTGATCGGCTCGGCGATCTGCGGCAGGGCGATGCGCGTCTCGTCGAGGCTGACCTCGCCGGTCATCAGGTTTTCTTCGCGGCTGATCGACAACAGATGCAGCTCAGCACCGGTGGAAGCACTGACCATCACGGTGTCGCCGTTCTCGCTGAGCGCCACGTGCTCGAGCGGGCGGCCCTGCTCGTCGAGGGTCAGCGGCTTGTCGCCGAACGGATAGACCAGCGTCGGGTTGATGGTCTTGACGTTGTCCGGGTAGGTGACCTTGTAGTCGTGCTGGAACACCAGTGCCTGGCCGTTGGACAGGCCCAGCACCACGCGGCGGCTGCCGGGCTGGTCCTGGCCGACCGAGGCGATCTTCGCGCCGGCGGGCAAGGGCAGGGCGACGCTGCTCAGCGCATTGCCATCCTTGAGGGTGAAGAACTGTACCTGGCCGTTGTCGCCCAGGCGCATGGCGACCTGGTTCTGCTCCTCGACGGCGAGCAGCAGGGCTTCGCTCTGCCCCGCGAGCCAGGCCGGCTGCTGCGCATCGCGGGCAGTCAGGTCGGCGCCGGAGAAGATCGGCATGACCACGTGGGCCAGGTAGAAGAAAATCAGGGTAATCGCACCCAGTACCGCGAGCCCGCCGATCGACACGTACCAACGTGTCAGGCGGTCCTTGAACGCGCGTACGCGTCGCTTGCGCTTCAGCGCCGGGGTGTTGAAATCCAGCCGTTGGCTGCTGTTCGAAGGAGCGTTCATGGGAGCGTTGGCCAGGTCGTTCATGCGGGTTCTCCGGACACGAGTGTCTCGCGCCCCGGGAAAGTGAGCAGGAATCTAACGATCTTGTGTGACAGAAACATTACAGCGCGTTGGCGCGACGACGCCCGCCGCCTCCATGGAAGCAGCGGGCGCGCATCATCCAGGTTCTCTTAGAGGCCCAGGTCCTGGCGAGTCTTCTCGACTACCTTGTTAGGCAGCGGGATGTAGCCGTCCTTGACCACGACTTCCTGGCCCTGCTTGGACAGGATCATCTTCACGAACTCGGCTTCCAGCGGGTCCAGCGGCTTGTTCGGCGCCTTGTTCACGTAGATGTAGAAGAAGCGGGCCAGCGGGTATTTGCCCGACAGCGCGTTGGTTTCGTTGGCTTCTTCGACTTCGCCCTTCTTGTTGACCAGGGGAACGGCGCGCACGCTGGCGGTGCGGTAGCCGATGCCCGAGTAACCGATGGCGTTGACGGTGCTGGAGATCGACTGGACCACCGAGGCCGAACCCGGCTGCTCGTTGACGTTGGCCTTGAAGTCGCCTTTGCACAGGGCTTCTTCCTTGAAGTAGCCGTAGGTGCCGGATACCGAGTTACGACCGAACAGCTGGACAGGCTTGGCCGCCCACTCGCCGGTCAGGCCCAGGTCGCCCCAGGTCTTGGCATCCTTGGCTTCGCCGCACAGACGGGTGCTGGAGAAGATGGCGTCGACCTGGGCAATGGTCAGTTGCTTGATCGGGTTGTCCTTGTGCACGAACACGGCCAGGGCGTCGATGGCGACCGGCACGGCGGTCGGCTTGTAGCCGTACTTCTGCTCGAAGGCTTGCAGTTCGCTGTCCTTCATGGAACGGGACATCGGGCCGAGGTTGGCAGTGCCTTCGGTCAGGGCGGGCGGCGCGGTGGAGGAGCCGGCGGCCTGGATCTGGATGTTCACGTTCGGGTAGAGGTGCTTGTAGCCCTCGGCCCACAGGGTCATCAGGTTGGCCAGGGAGTCGGAACCGACGCTGGACAGGTTACCCGATACACCGGAAGTCTTTTCGTAGGCCGGGATGGCCGGATCGACAGCAGCAACCGCACTGGCGGTGGCGACGCCAGCGGCGACGAAAGTCATGGCCGCCATCAAACGCTTCAGTTTCATGCCTTGCTCCTGGGAGGAGTGAGTGTTGGTTTGGATCGGGGGCCAGTATCGACAGGCCGTATGAACACTCTATGACCCCAATGTGACAGTTAGATGAATTGCCACTACACCCGGCCGGAGCCGGATCGCCGCCATCGACGCCGTTTCAACACCCGTAATCAGTGAGGACCCTGCCCAGTCAGGCCACCGTCAACGACTCCCGGCACGCAGATAGACGCCCACCAGAACCGCCACCCCGCACAACAAGCCAACGTAATAGGCAGGGCCGAGCGGGTCCCACTTCATCAGCAGCGACACCACCATCGGCGTCAGCCCGCCGAAGATGGCATAGGCCAGGTTGTAGGAGAACGACAGGCCGGTGAAGCGCACCGCCGCCGGGAAGGCCTTGACCATCACGAACGGCACCGCGCCGATGGTGCCGACGAACAGGCCGGTCAACGCATACAGCGGGAACAGCCACTCGCGATGCACGTTGACGCTGGTGTAGAAACTCCAGGCGCTGAGCCCCAGCAGCAAGCCGCCGACGACGAAGACACGCCCGGCGCCGAAACGGTCGGCCAGGGCCCCGGAAGCGATGCAGCCCACGGTCAGGCACAGGATCGCCAGGCTGTTGGCCTTCAGCGCGGTAGCGGCATCGAAGCCGTAGAACGGCGATTGCAGCACCGTGGGCGTCATCAGGATCACCACCACGATGCCCGCCGAGAGCACCCAGGTCAGCAGCATCGACACCACGACTGCGCTGCCGTGGCCGCGTACCACGGTCTTCAGCGGGATCTCGTCGGCCAGCGCCTTGCGCTGCTGCAACTCGGCGAACACCGGCGTCTCGTGCAGCCAGCGGCGCAGGTACACGGAAAACAGGCCGAACACGCCGCCAACCAGGAACGGTACGCGCCAGGCCCACTCCTTCACCTCGGCCGGGGTGTACAGGGTGTTGATCAGCGTCGCCATCAGCGAACCGAGGAGGATGCCGAAGGTCAGACCGGAGGTCAGGGTGCCGCAGGCATAGCCGACATGGCGATCCGGCACGTGCTCGGCGACGAACACCCAGGCGCCCGGCACTTCACCACCGATGGCCGCGCCCTGGATGACGCGCAGCAGGAGCAGCGCCAGCGGCGCGAGGATGCCAATCTGCTCGTAGGTCGGCAGCAGGCCCATCAGCAAGGTCGGCACGGCCATCATGAAGATGCTCAGGGTGAACATCTTCTTGCGCCCCAGCAGGTCGCCGAAATGCGCCATGACGATGCCGCCGAGCGGGCGGGCCAGGTAGCCGGCGGCGAAGATGCCGAAGGTCTGGATCTGGCGCAGCCAGTCGGGCATGTCGGCGGGGAAGAACAGCCCGCCCACCACCGTGGCGAAGAACACGAAGATGATGAAGTCGTAGAACTCCAGTGCACCACCGAGAGCGGAGAGAGACAGGGTTTTGTAATCGCTGCGCGTCAGCGGGCGTACCGCGGGCACAGTGCTATAAGGCACGGAAGACATGTCGGCATTCTTTCTTCTTGGAGGGAAAAAGCGAAAAAAGCGGCAGCACGATAGCAAAATGCGCCGTATTGCACGACAAATAAGGCCTGGCCGGTCGTCGCCGCTATTGACGACCGATATACTGGCGCCCGCGCCAGGCCGTTTCGCTGAAAATTTGTGCACAGGTTTTGCTTGCAACGAAAGCTGTGCAGAATTTTTCAACGATAAGAACTCAAGGCCTACCCATGATCGAGCTTGAACAGGAAGACCCCATCCCGCAGGGCGACCTTGCCCTGCAGATCGTCGCGCTGCCCCGGGAAACCAACGGTTTCGGCGATATCTACGGCGGCTGGCTGGTCTCGCAGATGGACATCGCCGGCACTGCCATGGCCAGCAAGATAGCCGGTGGCCGCGTGGCGACCGTGGCTATCGATCGCATGGCCTTCCTGGTGCCGGTGCCGGTCGGCGCCCAGCTTTCCTTCTATACCCAGACCCTGGAGATCGGCCGCAGCTCGATCCAGATGCTGGTCGAGGTCTGGAGCGACGATCCGCTGTCCAGCGAGTGGCGTAAAGTCACCGAAGCGGTGTTCGTTTTCGTTGCCATCGACGGCAGCGGCCGCACCCGTCCGGTACCACGCCGCTGAAGCGTATCGATAGGTAACGGCGACGGGCAGGACGTTTCGGTTTACCGTCACGCCCGCGAAGGCGCGAACCTCTTTTGGATTACTCCCCTCCGGGCCGGCGCAAGCGCTGTTCAGCGATGGAGCCGCTGTCCCGCCTTCGCGGGAGTGGCGACGGTCGTAGTTTGCCGCATACACCGCCTGTGCCCTCCTGACCGGGAACTCCCATCACGCCAGCAGGACGAAGCTGGCTCTGCCATATGCCAAGGAGCGTTGCAATGAACACTGAATCCCGCCAGCCGCAGGTTGAGCGCGTCGAACTCGGCGAACTGGTCTGCTGGCGTGTACAGCGTGGCGATACCGAGTTGCTGGTCGCCCAGCAAGGCGCGCAGGTGCTGCGTTATCAGCGCGCCGGCGAGCCGCCGTTGATCTGGCTCAGCGAGGAAGCCATCTATGCGCGCGGCCAGTCGGTACGCGGTGGCGTGCCGGTGTGCTGGCCCTGGTTCGGTGACCTCAAGCGCAACCCGCAGGCGGTGCAGGCGATGCATGCCGCTGTCGAGGCGGCGCCTGCCCACGGTGGCGTGCGCAACCTGGACTGGCAACTGCACGGCGTCGACAGCCGCGCCGACGGGGTCAAGCTGAGCTTTCTCTTCGACAACCTGGAAACCCCGCTGCCGGGCTGGCCCCACGACGTCGAGCTGCAGCTGGACATCCGCCTGGACGAGCACCTGCACCTGAGCCTCACCAGCCGTAACCTCGGGGCGCAGCCGGTGGTGCTGAGCCAGGCGCTGCACACCTATTTCGCGGTCAGCGATATTCACGCGGTCAGCGTCAGCGGCCTGCACGGCACGCGCTATATCGAAACCCTGGACGACTGGCAGGAACGCCGCCAGGACGGAGCCGTGCACTTCGCGGGCGAGACCGACCGCATCTACCTCGACACACCGTCACGCCTGAGCATTCACGATCGCGATTGGCAGCGCACCCTGCACCTGGACGCCAGCGGCTCGCGCTCGGCGGTGGTGTGGAACCCCTGGGTCGACAAGGCCAAGCGCCTTTCCGCCTTCGCCGACGACGCCTGGCAGCGCATGCTCTGCATCGAGACCGCCAACGTCTGGGACGACTGCATCAGCCTGGCGCCGGGGCAGCGGCATACGCTGGAATTGACGCTGTCGAGCGAGAGGGCTTAGAACCTGTTCACGATCTCGCGAGCTAGAGCAAAACAGGGGCGAAAGTGGCCGAGGAAGCAGAGTTTACGAGCTGTAAATGAGCATTCCGAGGTCGCTTTCAACCTTGTTTGGCCGACGCGCAGCAGATCGTGAGGCTGCACAGGAAGGCTGTGGCCTTATAGATCCGCATCCTCGACCAGCCTGACCATGCCCGCATCGATGGCATAGGCGGCATCGGCCAGGTCGTTGCTGACCTGCTCGATCTTCAGCGGGCCTTCGACCCAGATCGGTGCGTAGATATCGTCGAGGCGAATACCCTTGGGGTAGCGCACCAGGACGATCTGGTTCGGCGGTGGCGGCGGCACATGGATGCAGGCGCCCGGATACGGCACCAGGAAGAACAGGGTCGCGCGGCCCTTGGCATCGGTCTCCAGCGGCACCGGATAACCACCCAGGCGCAGCTTCTTGCCATCCAGCGACTTCACGGTCTTGGCCGAGTACATCACCTCGGGCAGTTTCTTGTCGGTCTGCTTCAGGCCGCCGTTCTTGTTGGTGAAGGTGCCATTGGCCTCCGGCGTGTCATGGCTGATCTCCGGCATCTGCTCCAGCGCCTTGCGATCGGCAGGCGGCATCAGCTCCAGCCAATCGGTTTCCGGCAGTTCGGCACGGGCGAAAGCCAGGGCGCTGCATAGCAGCAGGGGGAAGAGCGGAAAGAAGCGCATGAACGGCGGCACTCGAGAAGGGGCTGGGAAAACGGCGCATAGCTTAGCGAGCGGCCGACGCGCTTCCCAGCCCCGCCCGGCAGGAATTCTATCGCTCATGAGCGAGCGAACTTCTGCGCATGAGCAGGTCAAACGGGCGCGGAAGCGAATCAGCCAGGGTGCGAACGTGCGCAAAATTCCTCTCGGACAGCCTCGCTATACTGCACCACCTCTCATGAGTCGAGCCAGGAACGGGCGTGAAACGAAAACTCTTGCCGAGCAGCATGCTGGCGATCGGGCCACTGGCCCAGGGGCATGCCATGCGAGGAATGGATACCAAGGGCACGTGCACCCGGCACGGCCACGACGGTCAAGCGGCACAGCCCGGGCTCGTCTGCGGGCTTGCCGGTGAGCCGGGGCCAACGCTTCGGCCAGCCAGGAGAAGAACAATGAGCCAGACGACCGGAAACCTCCCCCACCCAGAGCAGCCCTCGGCGCACAAGGCCCGCATGCACCTGCGCAAAGCCCTCTCATGCTGTGCACTGCTTCTGCTCGGACTATTCATACAGGAGCCTGCCATGGCCAAGACGCTTTATCTGTTTTCCGAAGTGCAGGGCACCGTATTGCTCGGTGGACAACCCGTCGAAGGTGTCGAGATCGAGCAGGAGTATCACTGGCACTGGAAGAACGAACATCGCAAGAACAACGTGAAGACGACCGCCGACGGGCGTTTCCACTTCCCGGCGGTCACCGCCAAATCGCTGACTGCCGGCTTCATTCCGCACGAGCCGGTCGTTGGCCAGCGCATCACCCTGCGCTACCAGGGCAAGGTGCACAAGGGCTGGGTCTTCACCAAGCACAACTATGACGATCAGGGCGAGGTAAAAGGCCGCGCGCTGACGTTCACCTGTGAGCTGAACGACGAACCGGTCGCTCACCCGGAAACGGAAACCTTTGGAATCTGCGTCCTGCAGTGACTTTCCCCAACGAACCAGAAGGACCCGGTTGTGAACCCCCTGAGCCCCAAGCAATCAGCCCAGCTTGCCACCCATGTCTACTCCATCAAAGATGCCGTCATGTCCTCGATGGATGGCGTCGCGGATGAAGCCGCTCGCCTGGGACTGGCCAACTCGTTCGACTTCTCCGACCTGAAGGTCGCCAACGGCACCAGTGGCGCCCTCATCCGCACCAAGACCGGTTTCGCCTATGCCCTCAATGGCGTGGGCGGCCGCCAGGGAGAAATGCTGCTGGCGTTTCGCGGAACCGATAGCGGCGCGGACGTGCTGACCGACCTCAACGCAGGCTTGCAACGCGGCCCGAGCACCTGGCCCGTGCATGCCGGCTTCAACGAAACCTTCAACTCCCTGCGCGGCGAACTGGACTCGTTCATGCGCGGGCGCAACCCAAGCACCGTGCACTGTGTCGGCCACAGCCTGGGCGGTGCCCTGGCGACCCTGGCGGCCGATCACCTCAGCGAGCTGGGCGTGGCGGGCATCAAGCTTTACACCTTCGGTTCGCCGCGTGTGGGCGTGGCCGGTTTTTCCCGCCACCTGAGCCAGAAGCTGGGTAGCAAGAATATCTACCGGGTCTTCCACAGCGCCGACCCGGTGAGCATGGTGCCGATCTTCCCGTTCCAGCATGTGCCCGTCGATGGCAATATCTGCATGATTCCCTGGAAAGGCGCCCTGATCAGCGGCAACGCCCATCGCATGACCCAATACCTGCCAGCGATCGGCAACACCTCCTGGGCCGGCCTGTATCGCAACCCGGAGCCACCCTTGGCAGGAGACATCGAGCTCTGGCTGGAAAGCGCCAGCTACGGCAGCACCATGTTCTCGGCGGCGACGTTGTGGATGATATCCAGGGCCATGCAATACCTGCTGAAGAAGGCGGCCAATGTCATCGTCGGCAGCGTGATCACGGTCGGCATGACCGTCCTCGACCAGGTTGCCAGCCTCCTCGTGCAGGGCGCCCAGCTCTGCAAGGACATCAGCGATTCGCTGCGCGCGCTGATCGCCAAGATCTTCAACTTCCTGGGCCGGGCGGTCCCCTCGACGGCGGACATCACAACGGCGTTTCTACGCTGGGTGCTCGACCTGCTGGGCAGGGCCGTGGTCAACATGGCTCGCCAGGCCATGCAACTCATCTACCGCGCCTGAAGAACAAAAGCGCCGAAGACTGGGCCATCAGCCTTCGGCGCTTCTGATTAGAGGTGCTTGCGCAGTCAGCTCTTCTTGCTGACCAGTCCCCAGATCACCAGCAGGATCACCGCGCCAACCACGGCACCGATGAAGCCAGCGCCCTCGCCCGCCTGGTAGATACCCAGTGCCTGGCCGCCGTAGGTGGCCGCCAGCGAGCCGCCGATGCCGAGCAGGATGGTCATGATCCAGCCCATGCTGTCGTCGCCCGGCTTGAGGAAGCGGGCGATCAGGCCGACGATGAAACCGATGATGATGGTGCCGATAATGCCCATGGGGCGTACTCCTGGAAATTGAAAAAGGCGCGCCATCAGGGCGCGCCTTGTTCAGACCGTAGCGAAGCGCTACAGGTTCAGCCTTTGATCAACGCCTGCACGTCGGCGATGCGAGCATCGAGGGTCACGCGATCCTTGCAGCGCAGGGTGGCGTGGCCGACCTTGCGTCCGGCCTTGAAGGCCTTTCCGTAGTGATGCAGGTGGCAGTCGTCGATGGCGATCACCTTGTCCACCGCCGGCACCTCGCCGAGGAAGTTGAGCATCGCGCTCTCGCCGACCTTGGCGGTCGAGCCCAACGGCAGCCCGGCCACGGCGCGCAGGTGGTTCTCGAACTGGCTGCACTCGGCGCCCTCGATGGTCCAGTGCCCGGAGTTGTGCACGCGCGGGGCGATTTCGTTGGCCTTGAGGCCACCATCGACCTCGAAGAATTCGAAGGCCAGCACGCCGACGTAGTCGAGCTTGCTCAGCACCCGGCCGACGTAGTCCTCGGCCAGTGCCTGCAACGGATGCGCGCTGCTGGCAATCGACAGTTCGAGCACACCGCCGACGTGGGTGTTGTGCACCAGCGGGTAGAAGCGCGTCTCGCCATCGCGACCGCGCACGGCGACCAGCGACACCTCGCCGGTGAACGGCACGAAGCCTTCGAGGATGCACGGCACACTGCCCAGTTCGGCGAAGGCGCCCGCCACATCCTCGGCCTGGCGCAGGACCTTCTGGCCCTTGCCGTCGTAGCCCAGGGTACGGGTCTTCATCACGGCCGGCAGGCCGATGCGGGCCACGGCGGCGTCGAGATCGGCCTGGGACTGGATGTCGGCGAATGCCGGGGTCGGGATGCCCAGGTCACGGAACATCGACTTCTCGAACCAACGGTCGCGGGCGATGCGCAAGGCCTCTGCACTCGGATAGACCGGCACGAACTGCGCGAGGAAGGCCACGGTCTCGGCCGGTACGCTTTCGAACTCGAAGGTCACCAGGTCGACTTCATCGGCCAGCTGGCGCAGGTGATCCTGGTCGCCATAGTCGGCACGGATGTGCTCGCCAAGGGCCTGGGCGCAGGCATCCGGCGCCGGATCAAGGAAGGCGAAGCCCATACCCAGCGGAGTACCCGCCAGGGCCAGCATGCGGCCGAGCTGGCCGCCACCGATGACGCCGATTTTCATCGCTCAGATCTCACGGGGATCAGGGTTGTCGAGAACGGTTTGGGTCTGTTCGTCACGGAATTTCTTCAGCGCGGCATGCAACTGCGGGTGTTGGTGGCCGAGGATGCTGGCGGCCAGCAGAGCGGCGTTGATCGCACCGGCCTTGCCGATGGCCAGGGTCGCCACGGGCACGCCGGCCGGCATCTGCACGATGGACAGCAGCGAGTCGACACCCGACAGCATGGACGATTGCACCGGCACGCCAAGTACCGGCAGGTGAGTCTTGGCGGCGCACATGCCGGGCAGGTGCGCGGCACCGCCGGCACCCGCGATGATCACCTGGATACCACGGCCCTCGGCCTGCTCGGCGTACTGGAACAGCAAGTCCGGGGTGCGGTGGGCGGAGACCACCTGCACTTCGTTGGGAATGCCGAGCTTGTCCAGCATGTCGACGGTGTGACTCAAGGTGCTCCAATCCGACTTGGAACCCATGATCACGCCAACCAATGCACTCATCGTCCTACCTCGATGGGAGCGCCCATTTCGCCGGGCGCATGCCGAAAATCAACAAGCCACGACGGATGCGTGGCTTGCGGGACCGGCGAGTATACCGAAGTAGGGTGGGGGTGTTTCAAGGAGCCGACAATCCGCGCTGCTCGTCCGAAAGAACAATGCCCTACTACTAAAGTCCAACCAACCTACGACTTCAGGTCAATGAAATGCCAAGGATATCCGTTTAGGGTTTGAAGAACCTGTCTAGAACGAGGGTTTCACCATGCAAAAGACCATGAAAGCCGCCGTCGTCCATACCTTCGGCGAACCCCTGCGCATCGAGGAAGTGAAAGTGCCATTGCCCGGCCAAGGGCAGATTCTGGTGAAGATCGAGGCCTCCGGCGTCTGCCATACCGACCTGCACGCCGCCGAAGGCGACTGGCCGGTGAAGCCGAGCCTGCCGTTCATTCCCGGCCACGAAGGCGTTGGCTACGTGGCGGCCGTCGGCAGCGGCGTGACCCGGATCAAGGAAGGCGACCGGGTCGGCGTGCCCTGGCTGTATACCGCCTGCGGTTGTTGCGAACACTGCCTGACGGGCTGGGAAACGCTCTGTGAAGGCCAGCAGAACACTGGCTACTCGATCAACGGTGGCTACGCCGAATACGTGCTGGCCGATCCAAACTATGTCGGCCTGCTACCGAAGAACGTCGAATTCACCGAGATCGCACCAATCCTCTGTGCCGGCGTGACCGTCTACAAAGGGCTCAAGGTCACCGGCGCGCGGCCGGGGCAGTGGGTGGCGATCTCCGGTATCGGCGGGCTCGGCCACGTCGCCGTGCAATATGCCAAGGCCATGGGCCTGCATGTGGCGGCCATCGATGTCGACGACAAGAAGCTGGAGCTGGCGAAGAAACTCGGCGCCAGCCTGACCGTCAACGCCCGTAACGAAGACCCGGCCGCCGTGCTGCAGAAAGAAATCGGCGGCGCGCATGGCGTGCTGGTCACCGCCGTGTCCAACAGCGCCTTCGGCCAGGCCATCGGCATGGCCCGTCGCGGCGGCACCGTGGCGCTCAATGGCCTGCCGCCGGGTGATTTCCCGACGCCGATCTTCGACGTGGTACTGCGCGCCATCAGCATCACCGGTTCCATCGTCGGCACCCGCGCCGATCTGCAGGAGGCGTTGGACTTCGCTGGCGAAGGGCTGGTCAAGGCGACCATCCACACCGACACGCTGGACAACATCAACCAGGTGTTCGAGCAGATGCGCGCCGGCAAGATCGAAGGGCGGATCGTCATGCAGCTGTAGGACAGCGGCCGGATTGAGGCGGGAGCGGACCTTACTGGTTTTGTTTAGCCGTCATTCCCGCGAAGGCGGGAATGACGGTCAAGGTGGGTCGGGCGTTCGTAGAACGTCCGCTCCTGCCTCATACCTGCCATCGATCCCCCCAGCACTCGTTCGGTTTTCCGAACGCCCTGCTCTTGAACAGTCGGCCCTCCGAACACCGACAGCTCTCCCGCACAATCTTAAAAACCAAAATATCCTTTTATTTCATATAGATAACCATTTAAAAAACCTCTGCAAAAACACTGGCACGTAACCTGCTCTACCCTTGTCGAAGACAGCTGCAAGCACTCCACGCTCGCGATGACAACAACAAGCAGAGGAATCGACTCATGCGTCTCGTCCCACGTATCCTGGCCGTCGCCGTGACTGCGGCACTGGTTTCCACTCCAGCACTGGCCGCCGAACTGACCGGCACCCTGAAGAAAATCAAGGACAGCGGCACCGTCACCCTCGGTCACCGCGACTCGTCCATCCCCTTCTCCTACTACGGCGACAGCGCCACCCAGCCGATCGGCTACTCCCATGACCTGCAGTTGAAAGTGGTCGAGGCGCTGAAGAAGGAACTCGATGCACCGGACCTCAAGGTTCGCTACAACCTGGTCACCTCGCAGACCCGCATCCCGCTGGTGCAGAACGGCACCGTCGACATCGAGTGCGGCTCCACCACCAACAACGTCGAGCGCCAGCGCCAGGTCGACTTCTCCGTCGGCATCTTCGAGGTCGGCACCCGTCTGCTGACCAAGAAGACCTCGGGCATCAACGACTTCGCCGACCTCAAGGGCAAGAACGTGGTGACCACCGCCGGCACCACCTCCGAGCGCCTGCTCAAGGCGATGAACGCCGAGAAGCAGTTGGGCATGAACGTGATTTCCGCCAAGGACCATGGCGAGTCGTTCCTGATGCTCGAATCCAACCGCGCCGTGGCCTTCATGATGGACGACGCGCTGCTCGCCGGCGAAATGGCCAAGGCCAAGAAGCCCGACGACTGGCACGTGGTCGGCACGCCGCAGTCGTTCGAGATCTACGGCTGCATGGTGCGCAAGGGTGACCCGGCGTTCAAGGCGGTGGTCGACAAGGCGATCAGCGCCACCTTCGCTTCCGGCGAGATCAACGGCATCTACGACAAGTGGTTCCAGCAGCCGGTACCGCCGAAAGGGCTGAACCTGAATTTCCCCATGAGCGAGCAACTGAAGAAGCTGATCGCCAGCCCCACCGACAAGTCTGCCGAGCAGCTTTGAGGTGACCCAGCCGCCGCACCCACAAGGTGCGGCGGCTGCGGGGAAACCGGGGGGCAACGCCTCCCATCTTTTCTCTCGGGAGCCCGTCGCGGGCCGTTCGCCGGACAGGCGCTCCCGGCTTTCCTTCAAGGGGAAACCCTCATGGATTACAACTGGGACTGGAGTATCTACTTCAAGTCCACCGGCATCGGCAGCGAAATCTACCTGGACTGGTTCATCTCCGGCCTGGGCTGGACCATCGCCATCGCCCTGGTCGGCTGGATCATCGCCTTCGCCCTGGGTTCGCTGCTCGGCGTGATGCGTACCCTGCCAGGCCGCTGGCTGCCGGGCATCGCCACCGCCTATGTGGAAATCTTCCGCAACGTACCGCTGCTGGTGCAGTTGTTCCTCTGGTACTACCTGGTGCCGGACCTGCTGCCCGAGCGCCTGAACACCTGGTTCTTCCAGGAACTCAGCCCGCAGGCCTCGGCCTATATCAGCGTGGTCATCTGCCTCGGCCTGTTCACCGCCGCCCGCGTCTGCGAGCAGGTGCGCACCGGCATCGAGGCCCTGCCGAAAGGCCAGACTTCGGCCGCCTACGCCATGGGTTTGCGCCTGCCGCAGATCTACAGCAACGTGCTGCTGCCCCAGGCCTACCGGATCATCATCCCGCCGCTGACCAGCGAGTTCCTCAACATCTTCAAGAACTCCTCGGTGGCGTCGCTGATCGGCCTCATGGAATTGCTGGCACAGACCAAGCAGACCGCCGAGTTCAGCGCCAACCTGTTCGAAGCCTTCACCCTGGCCACGCTGATCTACTTCACCCTGAACATGAGCCTGATGCTGATCATGCGTCTGATCGAGCGTAAGGTCGCCGTGCCCGGCCTGATTTCCGTGGGAGGCAAGTGATGGACTTCAGTCAGATCGTCCCCGCTCTGCCCAGCCTCTGGGAAGGCATGCTGGTGACCTTGCAGATCACCGTCCTCGGCGTGCTCGGCGGCGTGGTGCTCGGCACCCTGCTGGCATTGATGCGCATGTCGCACAACGCCGTGCTGTCGAAGATCGCCGCCACCTACGTCAACTACTTCCGCTCGATCCCGCTGCTGCTGGTTATCATCTGGTTCTACCTGGCGGTGCCCTACCTCCTGCGCTGGATCACCGGCCAGGACACCCCGGTCGGTGCGTTCACCTCATGCCTGGTGGCGTTCATCATGTTCGAGGCGGCGTACTTCTGCGAGATCGTGCGCGCCGGCATCCAGGCCATCCCGCGCGGGCAGATGGGCGCGGCCCAGGCCCTGGGCATGAGCTACGGCCAGACCATGCGCCTGATCATCCTGCCCCAGGCGTTCCGCAAGATGACCCCGCTGCTGCTGCAACAGAGCATCATCCTGTTCCAGGACACCTCGCTGGTCTACACCGTCGGCCTCATGGACTTCCTCAATACCGCCCGCTCGCGCGGCGATATCATCGGCAGCCCCCATGAATTCCTGATCTTCGCCGGTCTCGTCTACTTCATCGTCAGCTTCACCGCCTCGCGGCTGGTCAAGCTCCTGCAGAAAAGGTTAGCCGTATGATTTCCATCGACAAAGTGAACAAGTGGTACGGAAACTTCCAGGTGCTGACCGACTGCAGCACCGAGGTGAAGAAGGGCGAAGTGGTGGTGGTGTGCGGGCCGTCGGGCTCGGGCAAGTCGACCCTGATCAAGTGCGTGAATGCCCTGGAGCCGTTCCAGCAGGGCGACATCGTGGTCGACGGCACCTCCATCGCCGACAAGAAGACCAACCTGCCCAAGCTGCGCTCACGGGTCGGCATGGTGTTCCAGCACTTCGAGCTGTTTCCGCACCTGTCGATCACCGAGAACCTGACCATCGCCCAGGTCAAGGTACTCGGCCGCAGCAAGGCAGAAGCGACCAAGAAGGGCCTGGCCCTGCTCGAGCGCGTCGGCCTCAAGGAGCATGCGCACAAGCACCCCGGCCAGCTTTCCGGCGGCCAGCAGCAGCGCGTGGCCATCGCCCGCGCCCTGGCGATGGACCCGGTGGTGATGCTGTTCGACGAACCGACCTCGGCGCTCGACCCGGAGATGGTCAACGAGGTGCTCGACGTCATGGTGCAACTGGCCCACGAAGGCATGACCATGATGTGCGTGACCCACGAGATGGGCTTCGCGCGCAAGGTCGCCGACCGGGTGATCTTCATGGACGCCGGCAAGATCGTCGAGGACTGCCCGAAGGAAGAGTTCTTCGGTGACGTCAATGCCCGTTCGGAGCGCGCCCAGCAGTTCCTGGCGAAGATCCTGCAGCACTGATCGAAGCGCCTGCGCACGCGCAGGCCTTCTCGAAATCTGTTCAGTCGGGGGGTGACTATGATGCAATCCGTCGCCTCTCCCTGCATCGCGCCCGCCCTGACCGTGAAGCCCCGCCTGCTCCGCCACCTGTCCCTCGCCGTGCTGGCCATCCTGCTGATGTTCGCCATCGGCTATGTCGGCTATCTGGTCAGCGCGCGCATCGGCATCCAGGCGGTGATCGAGAATGGCAACCGCCAGCTCGAACTCAACGCCCGCGCGGTGGAAAGCGAGATCACCAAGTACACCTACCTGCCCAGCCTGCTGGAGCTGGAAGGCAGCGTCGGCCGGCTGCTGATGGTGCCCACGCCGTTCCGCCGCAACCTGGTCAACGACTACCTGGAAGGCCTCAACCTGCGCAGTGGCGCCCTGGCCATCTACGTGATGGATGTCGACGGTCGCGTGCTGGCCAGCAGCAATTGGCGCCAGCCCGACAGCTACCTCGGCGAGGACCTGTCGTTCCGCGCCTATTTCCAGGATGCGCTGCGCGGCCAGCCGGGACGCATGTACGGCATCGGCAGCACCCGTGGCGAACCCGGCTACTACCTGGCCCACGGCCTCAAGGCCAATGGCACGATCATCGGCGTGGCGGTGGTCAAGGTGCGCCTCGACTCCCTGGAGGAACGCTGGCAACGCGCGCAACTGGAAGCCTACGTCAGCGACGAGAACGGCATCATTATCCTATCCGGCAACCCCGAGCGCCGGCTCAAGGCGGTCTACCCGCTGGACCCGGCCACCCGTGAGCAACTGGCGCGCAGCCTGCGCTACCACTGGCAGGAGCTGGACGCGTTGCAACCGCTGTCGCGCGAGGTGCTGCGCGAGAACATCGAGCAAGTCAGTTTCGCCAGCGACCGGCACCAGGGCGAGCCGGTGCGCTACCTGTCGCAGACCCGGCCGCTGAGCGACACGCCCTGGCACCTGACCCTGCTCACGCCGTTGCAGGACCAGCACCGCGAGGCAATGATCCACGGCATGCTGGTGGCCGTCGCGGCAGCGCTGCTGGCCTTCCTGCTGATCGCCTGGAACGAGCGACGCAAGGTCATCGCCACCCGCCTGGCCGCCCGCGAAGCCCTGCAGCGGGCCAACAGCGAGCTGGAACGACGCATCACCGAACGCACCAGCGACCTGCGCGCCAGCAACGAGCGCCTGAAGGCGGAAATCCGCGAGCGCCGGCAGACCGAAGAGAACCTGCGCAAGACCCAGGACGGCCTGGTCCAGGCCGGCAAGCTGGCGGTGATCGGGCAGATGTCGACCAGCATCGCCCACGAACTCAACCAGCCGCTGGCCGCCCTGCGCACGCTGTCCGGCAACACCATGCGCTTTCTCGACCGCGGCGCCTACGACATCGCCAGCAGCAACCTGCAGACCATCAACGAGCTGGTCGACCGCATGGGCAGGATCACCGCCAGCCTGCGCGCCTTCGCCCGCCGTTCCGACGCCGGTGGCGAGGCGCACCTGGGCAAGGCGGTGGATGCCGCGCTGCTGTTGTTGCAGCCACGCCTGTCGCGCACGGCCCTGCCTATCGAACGCGACTTCGACGACCAGCACCTGGCCATCGACCAGACCCGCCTGGAGCAGATCCTGGTCAACCTGATCGCCAACGCCCTGGATGCCATGGGCAAGCAGCGTGACCGCCAACTGTGGCTGAGCGGCAAGACGCTGGAAAACAACTACCTGCTGGAAGTTCGCGACAACGGTCCCGGCATCTCCGCCGAGGTGCGGGTGCACCTGTTCGAGCCGTTCTTCACCACCAAACCCGGCGAGCAGGGCCTGGGGCTGGGCCTGACCCTGTCCGCCAGCCTCGCCGCCGCCGCGGGCGGCAGCCTGACCGTGAGGCATCCCGAGGACGGCGGTACGGCCTTCGTCCTGAGCCTGCCGCTGATTGCGACGAGAGACGAAGATGAATGACCCCTTGCGCGTCCTGATCGTCGAAGACGACCCCCATGTATTGCTCGGCTGCCAGCAGGCCCTGAGCCTGGAAGACATCCCCAGCGATGGTGTCGCTAGCGCCGAGGAAGCCTTGCAACGGATCGGCGAGGACTTCGCCGGCATCGTCGTCAGCGATATCCGCCTGCCCGGCATCGACGGCCTGGAGCTGCTGGCCCGCCTCAAGCAGCGCGACCCGAGCCTGCCGGTGGTGCTGATCACCGGCCACGGCGACATCAGCATGGCGGTCAGCGCGATACGCGACGGTGCCTATGACTTCATGGAAAAGCCCTTCTCGCCGGAGCGCCTGGTCGACGTCGCCCGCCGTGCCCTGGAGCAACGCAGCCTGGCCCGCGAGGTATCGGTGCTGCGCCGCCAACTGGCCGGCCGCCAAGCGCTCGAACAACGCATCATCGGCCGCTCGCCGGCGATCCAGGCCCTGCGCGCGTTGATCGAAAACGTCGCCGATACTGGCGCCAACGTGCTGATCGAAGGCGAGACTGGCACCGGCAAGGAACTGGTCGCCCGTTGCCTGCACGACTTCAGCCGGCGCAAGAGCAAGCAGTTCGTCGCGCTCAATTGCGGCGGCCTGCCGGAAAGCCTGTTCGAAAGCGAAATCTTCGGCCACGAGGCCAATGCCTTCACCGGCGCCGGCAAACGCCGGATCGGCAAGATCGAGCACGCCGACGGCGGCAGCCTGTTTCTCGACGAGATCGAGAGCATGCCGCTGAACCTGCAGATCAAGCTGCTGCGCGTATTGCAGGAGCACAGCCTGGAGCGGCTGGGCTCGAACCAGCCCGTCCAGGTCGACTGCCGGGTAATCGCCGCGACCAAGTCCAACCTCGACGAACTGGGCCGTGCCGGACAATTCCGTAGCGACCTGTATTACCGGCTCAACGTGGTCACCCTCGAACTGCCCGCCCTGCGTGAGCGACGCGAAGACATCCCGCTGTTGTTCGAACACTTCCTGCAACTGGCCGCCCTGCGCTTCGACCGCGCCGCGCCGGAACTCGACCGGCATACCCTGGCCGCCCTGATGGCCCACGACTGGCCGGGCAACGTGCGCGAGCTGCGCAACGTCGCCGAACGCTTCGCCCTCGGCCTGCCGGTATTCAAGAAGAGCGGCCAGGCCAGCGAAGGCCCCGGCTTCGCCGAAGCGGTGGAGGCTTTCGAACGCAACCTGCTGGTCGATGCCCTGGAGCGCCACGCCGGCAACCTGAGCCAGGCCGCGCAAAGCCTCGGCATGGCCAAGACCACGCTGTTCGACAAAGTGAAGAAATATGGGCTGTGAGCAGCGTCGGGCTGCTGCTTGCGAACCATCGCGCGCCACGACACTCGAAGCCTTGCGCAAATGTGCAGCGGTTTGCCGGCCGCCTTCGCGGCTGCCGCTAGACTCGCGCCCACTCACCACACAAGGAAGTCGCCATGACTCGTCGTATTCCCCTGTTGCTCGCCGCCTCCTTCCTCGCCTTCGACGCCAGTGCCCTGGAACTGGCCAAGTTCCCCCAGGTCTTCGACGCCGCCAACGGCATCAGCGTGAAGGTCGCGCCCAGCACTGACAACAAACAGGCGCTGGTGCAGATCAGCGGGATCAACCATGAACTGAACGACGTGGTTTTCCTCACCGAGGTGAAAACCCCACGCCGCGACGAACTCGCCTACACCACCACCCTCGACGGCAGCCGCTACAACCTGCTGCACAAGAGCAACGACTGGGGCAGCGATTACTACGCGCTGTACCTGCCCGGCACCAAGGAACAAGGCCTGCGCTTCAACGAGAACGCCAGCAAGGCGACCAAGCCCGCCGAACTGCTGGCCCTCTACGAGCAGCAGAAAGGCAAGGGTGTGCAGGAAAAACTGGCCACCTTCGACCGCGAGAAGCGCGTGCGCCACTACCAGGAACGCCTGGAGGAAACCGACAAGAGCGCATCCGACAGCTGTGGTGCGACGATCAAGACCGAGGTCGACTGGCAGGCCATCGATGACCCGTTGCTGAAGACCACCAGCGTGGCCAGCTTCTGTGGTGAGGTCGCCAACCAGCTCGACAACCTGTGCGGCAGCGACAGCGCGTTCAAGGCCCAGGCCAAGACCATCAAGGGCATCGAATGCCGCTTCGACAGCGCCATGAAGCTGCGTGAGCAGGATGGCGTGCTGCAATTCACCACCGCCAAGGACGCGCCGAACCAGGGCGACTTCGTGAAGAATTTCCTGCTCAACCGCTGATTCGATAAAAGCGCAGGAGGCTGCTTTGAGGTAGGAGCGGACGCTTACGTTCACCGTCATTCCCGCGCAGGCGGGAATCCAGAAGCGCTTTTTTATTTGGGTTCCCGCCTGCGCGGGAATGACGGAGGAATAACGAACGTCCGCAATTGCCTCATCCCAGCCATTCAGGCAGCCGATTGGAAGCAGATGCTTAGAAATCGATCACCAGATCGCTCTTCGGCACGCTGCAGCAGGACAGGATGTAGCCTTCGGCTTCGTCTTCCTCGGTGATGCCGCCGTTGTGGTTCATCTCCACGCTGCCGCTGGTCTTCTGCACCATGCAGGTTCCGCAGATGCCCATGCCGCAAGCCTTGGGGATGTGCAGGCCGACTTTCTGCGCGGCGACATGCACGGTTTCTCCGGGAGCGATACGCACGCTCTTGCCGGTGATGGCGAACTCCACCTCGTACTGGACTGCCGATTCGCCGGCTTCCGCCGCTTCGGCCGCCAGTTCCTCGACCTCCTCGCGCACTTCGGGCGGCGTCGGGCCGAAGGCTTCCTCGTGGTAATGGCTCATGTCGAAGCCATTGTTCTTGAGGAAATTCTTCACCGCGTTCATGTAGGGCGTCGGGCCGCAGCAGAAGATTTCCCGCTCCATGTAGTCCGGCGCCATCAGGGCGAGCATCTTGTCGTTCAGGTAGCCACGGTAGCCGGCCCAGGCTTCGCCCAGGCCATGTTTCTCGCAGACCAGATGCAGGGCGAAGTTCTCGATGCGCGCGGCCATGTGCTCCAGCTCGCGCTGGAACACCAGGTCCTTGGGCGAACGGGCACTGTGGACGAACACCATGTCGATGTTGGCATTGGTGTCGTAGAACCAGCGCGCCATCGACATCACCGGGGTGATGCCCACGCCACCGCTAAGAAACAGCACCTTGTCGGCCGGGAAGTCGATGGCATTGAACAGCCCCACCGGGCCATGCACCGCCAGTTCGTCGCCAACCTTCATGTTGTCGTGCAGCCAATTGGACACCTTGCCGCCCGGCGCGCGCTTGACGGTGATGGAGAAGCTGTACGGCACCGACGGTGAGCTGGAGATGGTGTAGGAACGCATCACCTGCTCGCCATCGATCTGCAGTTCGAGCGTGACGAACTGGCCGGGCTTGAAGAAGAACAGGATCGGCTGTTCGGCAGTGAAGCAGAACGAGCGCACGTCCCAGGTCTCCTGGATCACCTTGACGCACCGCACCGGGTGGCGACCGTTGCTCCAGGTCTGGGTGTTCACCGGATTGAGAAAGGTGTTCGTCATCATCGACGGAATCTCCGCACGCGGCCGGGAATCGGCCAGTTAGCAACGATTGTGCGTAAGGATTCGGCGCCTCATTTATCTAACTACGACATCCATATGCTCATCGCGACCTCCCAGCATTCACCGGCCCTGAGGCGTCGGGAAATGATTTACGCGTGTCGCCCATGGATAAGGTTTAGGCGATTGCCAGGCACACACTGCGCCCCAAGCCGGACATAACCACTGCCCGAACCACACCGTCATCACCGGCGAAGACAGGACACGGCAGTCACCTTGCGTAGAAACCGAAACAGCCACTTATTTAAGAAGGCGGTCGCGACAGACGCCCGCCTCGAGGAGTTACCGATGGACACCACCGTTCTGAGCCTGGGCGATCCACTGGCACCCGCACGCAAGGCGACCGCCGAGATGCTGCGCGAACGCAACACCAGCTTCTCCCTGCCGCAGCCGTTCTACAACGACGAGCGCCTGTTCCAGATCGACATGCAGGAAATCTTCCACAAGGAATGGCTGATCGCCGGCATGACCTGCGAGATCCCCTCCAAGGGCAACTACCTGACCCTGCAGATCGGCGACAACCCGGTGATCGTGGTGCGCGGCGCCGAAGGTAAGGTGCATGCCTTCCACAACGTCTGCCGCCATCGCGGCTCGCGCCTGTGCGTCAGCGAGAAGGGCAAGGTCGCCAAGCTGGTCTGCCCCTACCACCAGTGGACCTACGAGCTGGACGGGCGCCTGCTGTTCGCCGGCAGCGAAATGGGCGCCGACTTCAACCTCGCCGACTACAGCCTGAAGCCGGTCAACGTGAAGACCGCGGGTGGCTACATCTTCATTTCCCTGGCGAAGGAGCCGCCAGCCATCGATGAATTCCTGCGTACGCTCGACCATTACATGGAGCCGTACGACATGGAGAACACCAAGGTCGCGGTCAAGACCACGCTGATGGAAAAGGCCAACTGGAAGCTGGTGCTGGAGAACAACCGCGAGTGCTACCACTGCAGCGGTTCGCACCCGGAACTGCTCAACACCCTGCTGGAGTGGGACGACACCAACGATCCGCGCGCCAGCCAGGAGTTCAAGGACCACGTCGCCGATTCCGCGGCCAAGTGGGAAGCCGAGAAGATCCCGTACCTGCACGCCGGTTTCGGCCTGCGTAACCGCATCGTGCGCATGCCGCTGCTCAAGGGCACCGTGTCGATGACCATGGACGGCAAGCAGGGCTGCAAGAAACTCATGGGCCGCATCCAGAACCCGGACCTGGGCTCGATGCGCATCCTGCACCTGCCGCACTCCTGGAACCACTGCATGGGCGACCACATGATCGTCTTCACCGTGTGGCCGATCAGCGCGCAGGAAACCATGGTCACCACCAAGTGGCTGGTGCGCAAGGACGCCGTCGAAGGCGAGGACTACGACGTCGCCCGCCTGCGCGAAGTCTGGGACGCCACCAACGACCAGGATCGGCGCCTGGCCGAAGAGAACCAGCGCGGCATCAACTCGACCGCCTACCAGCCCGGCCCGTACTCGAAGACCTACGAGTTCGGCGTGATCAACTTCATCGACTGGTACAGCGAGCGCATGCTCAACAACCTGGGCGAAGAATCCGCCCACGTACGCGAGGCCTCGGTCGGCTGATCCTCGAAAACAGCGCTTGGGGCAGCAACAGCCTCAGGCGCTATCTTCACCTGCCCGCTTGGTTCAACCCTGCTTGTCCAGCTTGCGCAGGAACACGCTCATTTCCTTCTCGGTCTGTTTGTCACCGCGCTTGCGTGCCACCTCCAGGCCGTTGTGCCAGGCCTGGCGGGTTTCTTCCAGCAGGCCCTGGGCATGGCAGGCTTTGCCGAGCAGCTTCCAGGCCGCGGAATAATTGGGATCGAAAGCCAGGCATTGCTGCAGATGCTCGGCCGCCTTGGCTGGCTCGCCAAGGTCCAGGTAGGCCTTGCCCAGGCCAAAGCGCAGCAGGGCATTGTCCACGCCCTTGGCGAGCATCCTTTCCAGGGATTCGAGCATCGCGGACCTCCGTTAGAAGAACGTCAGGCCGACCTGGAACAAGCGCTCGACGTCGCGGATGTACTTCTTGTCGACCAGGAACAGGATCACGTGGTCGCCGCTCTCGATCAGGGTCTTGTCATGGGCGATCAGCACTTCCTCGTCGCGGATGATCGCACCGATGGTGGTGCCTGGCGGCAGCTTGATCTCGCCGATGGTGCGCCCGACCACCTTGCTCGATCGCGCATCGCCATGGGCGATGGCCTCGATGGCCTCGGCGGCGCCACGGCGCAGCGAATGCACGCTCTCGATGTCGCCACGGCGTACGTGGGTGAGCAGGGTGCCGATGGTCGCCAGTTGCGGGCTGATGGCGATGTCGATGTCGCCGCCCTGGACCAGGTCGACGTAGGCCGGGTTGTTGATGATCGTCATCACCTTGCGCGCGCCCAGGCGCTTGGCCAGCAGCGAGGACATGATGTTGGCCTCGTCGTCGTTGGTCAGGGCCAGGAAGATGTCGGCCTCGTTGATGTTCTCTTCCAGCAGCAGGTCGCGATCGGATGCACTGCCCTGGAGGACGATGGTGCTTTCCAGGGTGTCCGACAGGTGGCGGCAGCGGGCCGGGTTCATCTCGATGATTTTCACCTGGTAGCGGCTCTCGATGGCCTCGGCCAGGCGCTCGCCGATATGCCCGCCGCCCGCGATGACCACGCGTTTGTAGCTGTTCTCGGCGCGGCGCATTTCGTTCATCACCGCACGGATGTTGGCCTTGGCGGCGATGAAGAACACCTCGTCGTCGGCTTCGATCACCGTGTCGCCCTGCGGCATGATCGGCCGGTTGCGCCGGAAGATCGCCGCCACGCGGGTGTCGACGTTGGGCATGTGCTCGCGCAGTTGGCGCAGTTGCTGGCCAACCAGCGGCCCACCGTAGTAGGCCTTGACCGCCACCAGTTGCGCCTTGCCCTCGGAGAAGTCGATCACCTGCAAGGCGCCGGGGTATTCGATCAGGCGCTTGATGTAGTTGGTCACCACCTGTTCGGGGCTGATCAGCACGTCGACCGGGATGGCATCGTTGTCGAACAGCGCCTCGCGGGTCAGGTAGGCGGATTCGCGGACCCGGGCGATGCGCGTCGGCGTGTGGAACAGGGTATAGGCGACCTGGCAGGCGACCATGTTGGTCTCGTCGCTGTTGGTCACCGCCACCAGCATGTCAGCATCGTCGGCACCGGCCTGGCGCAAGACCGTGGGGAACGAACCACGGCCCTGCACGGTACGGATGTCGAGGCGGTCGCCAAGGTCGCGCAGGCGGTCGCCATCGGTGTCGACCACGGTGATGTCGTTGGCCTCGCTGGCCAGGTGCTCCGCCAGGGTGCCGCCGACCTGTCCCGCGCCGAGAATGATGATCTTCACAGGGTCGCTCCGTCAGCCGCGCTCGGCGGCAATCTTGATCAGCTTGGCATAGTAGAAGCCGTCGTGGCCCTGTTCCCGGGGGAACAACTGGCGCCCGTGGCCGACCTTGATCCCGGCCGTCGGCTGGCCTGCCGGACCGGCGATATCCAGCTCCCGCGCGCCAGGGGTGCGGGCGAGGAAAGCGGCAATGGTCTCGGCGTTTTCCGTCGGCATCAGCGAACAGGTGGCGTAGAGCAGCACGCCGCCGACCTCCAGGGTTTTCCACAGGGCATCGAGCAGTTCGCCCTGCAAGGTGGCCAGGGCGGCGATATCGTCGGCCTGGCGCGTCAGCTTGATGTCGGGGTGACGGCGGATCACGCCGGTGGCGGAGCAGGGCGCGTCGAGCAGGATGCGCTGGAACGGCTTGCCGTCCCACCATTTCGCCGTATCGCGACCATCGGCGGCGATCAGAGTGGCATCGAGGCGCAGGCGGTTCAGGTTGTCACGCACCCGCGCCAGGCGTGCCGGCTCCAGGTCGATGGCGACCACTTCGCCCAGGCCGGGCTCGGCTTCCAGCAGGTGGCAGGTCTTGCCCCCCGGCGCGGCGCAGGCGTCGAGCACGCGCTGGCCAGGCGCCAGGTCGAGCAGGTCGGCGGCCAGTTGCGCGGCTTCATCCTGCACGCTGACCCGGCCCTCGGCGAAACCGGGCAGGCCGGTGACGTCCTGGGCGGCCAGCAGGCGTACGCCGTCGCGGCTGTAGGTACACGCCTCGGCCTCGATACCCGCCTCGCGCAGTTCAGCCAGGTAGGCATCGCGACTGCCATGACGGCGGTTGACCCGCAGGATCAGTGGCGGGTGCGCGTTGTTCGCCGCACAAATCGCCTGCCAGTGCTCGGGCCAGAACGCCTTGAGCTGCTTTTGCAGCCAGCGCGGATGGGCGGTGTGCAGCACCGGGTCGCGGTCGAGGCTGGCGAAGATCGCCTCGCCATCGCGCTGGGCATTGCGCAACACGGCGTTGAGCAGGCCCTTGAGCGAGGACTTCTTCATCGCATCGACGCAGCCGACCGTCTCGCCAATCGCCGCATGGGCCGGAATGCGCGTGTAGAACAGTTGATAGAGGCCGACCAGCAGCAGCGCCTCGACATCGCGGTCGGCGGCCTTGAATGGCTTTTGCAGCAGCTTGTCGGCGAGCAGCATCAGGCGCGGCTGCCAGCGCGCGGCGCCGAACGCCAGGTCCTGGGCCAGGCCACGGTCGCGGGCATCGACGCGCTCCAGCAACGGCGGCAGGCTGCTGCCCAGGGACGCCTTGCCGGCGAGTACGCTGGCCAGGGCGCGGGCGGCAGCCAGACGTGGATTCATGCCAGGACCAGGCCGGCGGCGAACTGCTCGCGGCGGCTGTTGAACAGATCGGCGAAGGCCAGCGGCTTGCCGCCTGGCAGTTGCAGGCGGGTCAGGCGCAGGGCGCCTGTGCCACAGGCCACGGTCAGGCCGTGCTTGTCGGCGGCGAGGATGGTACCGGGCAGGCCGATGCCTTCGCCCGGTTCGGCGGCATGCACCTTGATCGCCTCGCCCGCCAGGCTGCTGTGGCAGATCGGCCACGGGTGGAAGGCGCGGACCAGGCGCTCCAGCTCCTCGGCCGGGCGGCTCCAGTCCAGGCGCGCCTCGTCCTTGTTCAGCTTGTGCGCGTAGGTGGCCAGGGCGTCGTCCTGCTTCTCGCCGCGCAGCGTGCCGGCAGCCAGCCCGTCGATGGCTTGCAACACGGCCTTGGGCCCGAGTTCGGCGAGGCGATCATGCAGGCTGCCGCCGGTGTCGCCGGCACTGATCGACGTGCTCACCTTGAGCAGCATCGGCCCGGTGTCGAGGCCGGCTTCCATCTGCATCACCGTCACCCCGCTCTCGGCGTCGCCAGCCTGCACCGCACGCTGGATCGGCGCCGCGCCGCGCCAGCGCGGCAGCAACGAGGCATGGCTGTTGATGCAGCCCAGGCGCGGGGTGTCGAGCACCACCTGCGGCAGGATCAGGCCGTAGGCGACCACCACCATCAGGTCGGCATTCAACGCGGCCAGTTCGGCCTGGGCATCGGCATCGCGCAGGGTCTGCGGCTGGTAGACCGCAATGCCGTGCTGCAGCGCCAGTTGCTTGACCGGGCTGGGCATGAGCTTCTGCCCACGGCCGGCCGGGCGGTCCGGCTGGGTGTAGACGGCGACCACCTGGCGGCCGTCGTCGAGCAGGGCCTGCAGGTGCTGGGCGGCGAATTCCGGGGTGCCGGCGAAAACGATGCGCATGGGCTATCTCTTGGAAAAGAAAAGGCTTGCCGGAGCAAGCCTTTGGGATTCAGGTTCGATCACGCCTGCTGGCGGTGCTGCTTTTCCAGCTTCTTCTTGATCCGGTCACGCTTGAGCGTGGACAGGTAATCGACGAACAGCTTGCCGTTGAGGTGATCGCACTCGTGCTGGATACACACCGCGAGCAGGCCTTCGGCGATCAGTTCGTAGGGTTGGCCATCGCGATCCAGCGCCTTGATCTTCACTTTCTGCGGACGGTCGACGTTCTCATAGAAACCGGGCACCGACAGGCAACCTTCCTGGTACTGGTCCATCTGCTCGGTGAGCGACTCGAACTCGGGGTTGATGAACACCCGAGGCTCGTTCTTCTCTTCCGACAGGTCCATCACCACCACGCGCTGGTGCACGTTGACCTGGGTCGCGGCCAGACCGATACCCGGGGCGTCGTACATGGTCTCGAACATATCGTCGATCAACTGACGCAGGGCGTCGTCGAACTGGGTGACCGGCTTGGCGATGGTGCGCAGGCGCGGATCGGGAAATTCGAGGATGTTTAGGATCGCCATAATCTGTTTGTGATGCACTTATGGAATAAAGTGAAAAACCGCTGCTAATATGCTGAACAGCTTTAAAAAGCGGCTTGAAAGCCGCGTCTGCCAAGGCTTCCGGCGTCCGCCACATGATAAAGGGATTCACCGCATGAGGAAATCATTACTCGCCCTGCTGTTGGCAGTAGGCGTCCTGACCCAGTCCGTATCGGCCTTGGCAGCAGTGCAACTCAAGGATGGACACCCCGAGCGCTACACCGTCGTCAAGGGCGACACCCTCTGGGACATCTCCGGCAAGTTCCTCAGCCAGCCCTGGAAATGGCCCGAGCTGTGGCACGCCAACCCGCAGATCGAGAATCCGCACCTGATCTATCCGGGCGACACCCTGAGCCTCATCTATGTCGACGGCCAACCGCGCCTGACCCTCGATCGCGGCGCCTCGCGCGGCACCATCAAGCTCTCGCCGACAGTGCGCAGCACACCGATGGCCGAAGCCATCCCGACCATCCCGCTCGAAGCGATCAACAGCTTCCTGCTGTCCAACCGCATCGTCAACAACGAGAAGGAATTCGAAGACAAGCCCTACGTGCTGGCCGGCCAGGCCGAGCGCGTCCTGGGTGGCGCTGGCGACCGTATCTACGCGCGTGGCAAGTTCGACCCGCAGGACCCGGTCTATGGCGTGTTCCGCCAGGGCAAGGTCTACACCGACCCGGTCACCAAGAAGTTCCTCGGCATCAACGCCGACGAAATCGGTGGCGGCGAAGTGGTCGCCCAGGAAGGCGACGTGGCGACTTTCGTGCTCAATCGGGTGAATCAGGAAGTGCGCCTGGGCGATCGCCTGTTCCCCACCGAACAACGCGCGGTCAACTCCACGTTCATGCCCAGCGAGCCGATGAAGCAGATCGACGGCCTGATCCTCGACGTGCCGCGTGGCGTGAACAAGATCGGCCAGTACGACGTAGTGACCATCAACAAAGGCCTGCACGACGGCTTGCTGGAAGGCAACGTGCTGGCGATCTTCAAGACCGGCGAAACCGTACGCGACCGCATCACCGGCGAGCGCATCAAGGTGCCGGACGAGCGCTCCGGGCTGCTCATGGTGTTCCGCACCTACGACAAGCTCAGCTATGCCCTGGTGCTCTACGCCAGCCGCGACCTGAGCGTGCTGGACAAGGTACGTAACCCATAATACCCAATCAAAGCCCCGCCCAGCGGGGCTTTCGCTTCATCTGAACCTCGATCAAGGACGATCGCATGACTACCCCCGCCGAACTGGAGGCGCGCCTGCGCCTGCATGTGCTTCCCGACCTGGGACCGCGCCGCTTCCGGCGCCTGCTCGACGCTTTCGAATCCGCTTCCGCCGCGCTCAGCGCTCCGGCCTCCGCCTGGCGCTCGTTGGGCCTGCCGGCGACCTGTGCCGAGGCGCGGCGCAGTGCCGACACCCGTGAACGAGCCGCCAGCGCCCTGCACTGGCTGGAGCACGCCGACCACCACCTGCTGATGTGGGACGACCCAGGCTATCCGGCCCTGCTCGCCGAACTCGGCGACGCGCCGCCCCTGCTCTACGTCGCCGGCAACCCTGCCATCCTCGAAACCCCGCAACTGGCCATGGTCGGCAGCCGCCGGGCCTCGCGTCCGGGGCTGGACACCGCCCGGGCCTTCGCCCGTAGCCTGGCCGGCGGCGGTTTCACCATCACCAGTGGCCTGGCCCTGGGTGTGGACGGCGCCGCCCACCAGGGGGCGCTGGAGGCAGGCGGGCTGACCATCGCGGTGCTGGGCACCGGGTTGGCACGCCTGTACCCACAAAAGCATGCCGGATTGGCCGAACGCATCGTCAGCCAGGGCGGAGCCATGGTCTCGGAACTGCCGCTGGACAGCCCACCCCACGCCAGCCACTTTCCGCGCCGCAACCGGATCATCAGCGGCCTGAGCGTCGGCACCCTGGTGGTCGAGGCGAGCCCCTCCAGCGGCTCGCTGATCACCGCGCGCCTGGCCGCCGAACAGGGCCGCGAGGTCTATGCGATTCCCGGCTCGATCCATCATCCAGGGGCGCGGGGCTGCCATCAGTTGATCCGCGAGGGCGCGCTGCTGGTGGAAAGTGTCGAGCACATCCTCGAAGCCTTGCGCGGCTGGCAGGCGGGCAGCAGTGGTTCGCCTGCGCCCCAGGCGGAGCAGGACGATCACCCGTTGTTGCGCCAGTTGCGTGCCGCACCGCTGAGCAGCGAACGCCTGGCGCAGGCCTGCGGCCTGGAAATGAGCGAGACCCTGGCGCAGTTGACCGAACTCGAACTGCTCGGGCGGGTGGTCTGCGAAGCGGGCCGCTGGGTACCCTGCGACGCCTGAGGCCGTTACACTCGCGCCAGTCGAACGGTCGGGGAAAGACGATGCACAGCAGTTGGCAGGTACAGCGGGTGGCGAAGGTCGTGCGCGATGGCGGCGTGATCGCCTATCCGACCGAAGCGGTCTGGGGGCTGGGCTGCGATCCGTGGAACGAGCTGGCGGTGGATCGTCTGCTGGCGCTCAAGGACCGGCCGATGCACAAGGGCCTGATCCTGGTGGCCGATACGATCCACCAGTTCGACTTTCTCCTCGAAGGCCTGCCGGATGCCTGGCTCGACCGCCTCTCAGGCACCTGGCCCGGACCCAATACCTGGCTGGTGCCGCACCAGAACCTGCTGCCCGAATGGGTGACCGGCGAGCACGACAGCGTCGCCCTGCGGGTCAGCGCTCATCCGCTGGTGCGCGACATCTGCGCCCTCACCGGGCCGCTGATCTCCACCTCGGCCAACCCCGCAGGGCGTCCATCGGCCCGCTCGCGGCTGCGCGTCGAGCAGTATTTCCATGGCCAGCTCGACGCCGTGCTCGGCGGCGCCCTGGGCGGGCGCAAGAGCCCCAGCGTGATCCGCGACCTGGTGAGCGGCGACGTGCGCCGGCCGGGTTGAGGCCTGCGTTACAGCGCTGCGTAGGATTAGGAGCCCAGAGCGCCGCAGGAGGCACTTCCACGCAAAGCGCGAACGATCGAGCGCCTGGGCTCCCGCCTTCGCGGGAGTGACGGCTAAACACACCGCGACAGCTTTTTCGTCTCGCCTCCAGCGCTTTTATCGGCGCCTTCACGGCAACAGAATGGTCGAGCCGGTCGTCTTGCGGCTGGCCAGGGCTTCTTGGGCCTTGGCCGCGTCGGCCAGGGCATAACGCTGGCCGATTTCCACCTTGATACGGCCATCGGCGATCAGGCCGAACAGCTCGTCGGCCATCGCCTGCAGGCTCGCCGCATCGCTGGCGTAGGCGAACAGGGTCGGGCGGGTCACGTACAACGAGCCCTTCTGCGACAGGATGCCGAGATTGACGCCGGTGACCGGCCCCGAGGCATTGCCGAAACTGACCAGCAGGCCCCGTGGCGCCACGCAGTCCAGCGAGGTTGCCCAGGTGTCCTTGCCCACCGAGTCGTAAACCACCGGGCACTTCTTGCCATCGGTCAATTCCAGCACGCGCTGGGCGACATTCTCGTGGCTGTAGTCGATGGTCGCCCAGGCCCCGTTGCGCCTGGCCAGCTCGGCCTTTTCCGGCGACGACACGGTGCCGATCAGTTTCGCCCCCAGCGCCCTGGCCCACTGGCAGGCAATCAGGCCGACACCGCCGGCGGCGGCGTGGAACAGGACCTTCTCGCCCGCTTGCACGACATGGGTCTGGCGCAGCAGGTACTGCACGGTCAGGCCCTTGAGCATGACCGCCGCGGCCTGTTCGAAGCTGATCCCGTCGGGCAGTTTCACCAGTTTCTCGGCCGGTAGCACATGCTGCTCCGCATAAGCGCCCAGCGGGCCGGTGGCGTAAGCGACGCGGTCACCCACGCGCCACTGGGTGACGTCGCGGCCCACGGCCTCCACTTCGCCAGCGCCCTCGGTGCCCAGCCCGGAAGGCAGGGCGGCTGGCTGGTACAGGCCAGAGCGGTAATAGGTGTCGATGAAGTTCAGGCCGATGGCGCGGTTGCGCACGCGCACCTCGTGGGGACCGGGTTCGGCCGGGGAGTGGTCGACGAACTCGAGCACTTCAGGGCCACCGTGGCGGGAGAACTGGACGCGCTTGCTCATGGATCGGGCTCCTGGAAAAAGAGCACCATGCAAAACCCTCGGACTGACCGCAGTCAAGCCTTGCCCGTGGCCGGCAGTGCTATGCTTGCCCCCTCTTTTCGCTGTGAAGCCCGCCGCGCGGGCTGTTCGGGGGATGATGTGAGTGACCGCACCGAGGCCATGAAGGCCTATCTGCTCGGCCTGCAGGAGCGTATCTGCACGGCGCTGGAAAACGAAGACGGCCGCGCCCGGTTCGTCGAGGACGCCTGGGAGCGCCCAGCCGGCGGCGGCGGGCGCACCCGGGTGATCGGCGACGGTGCGCTGATCGAAAAAGGCGGCGTGAACTTCTCCCACGTATTCGGCAGCAACCTGCCGCCGTCGGCCAGCGCCCATCGCCCGGAACTCGCCGGGCGCGGTTTCCAGGCCATGGGCGTGTCGCTGGTGATCCACCCGCAGAACCCGCATGTGCCGACCTCCCACGCCAACGTGCGCTTGTTCAGCGCCGAGAAGGAAGGCGAGGAGCCAGTGTGGTGGTTCGGCGGCGGTTTCGACCTGACCCCCTACTACGCCAACGAAGAAGATTGCGTGCACTGGCACACCGTCGCCCGCGATGCCTGCGCGCCCTTCGGCGCGGATGTCTACCCGCGCTTCAAGGCCTGGTGCGACCGCTACTTCCACCTCAAGCACCGCAACGAACCGCGTGGCATCGGCGGCCTGTTCTTCGACGACCTCAACCAGTGGGACTTCGATACCAGCTTCGCTTTCGTCCGTGCCATCGGCGACGCCTATATCGATGCCTACCTGCCCATCGTCCAGCGCCGCAAGAACACGCCGTTCAGCGAGCGGCAACGCGAGTTCCAGGCATTCCGCCGTGGGCGCTACGTGGAATTCAACCTGGTCTACGACCGCGGCACCCTGTTCGGTCTGCAATCGGGCGGGCGCACCGAGTCGATCCTCATGTCGTTGCCGCCACACGTGCGCTGGGGCTACGACTGGAAGCCCGAGCCTGGCAGCGAAGAGGCGCGCCTGACCGAGTACTTCCTCACCGACCGCGACTGGCTCATCGAGCAGGCATAAAAGCCCCGATGGTCCGCAGGGCGCGACTAAACACCGTGCCCCGGTGTAAAGTCGCGACCCCGACCGCCACCCGCACGAGGAAGATCGTTGATGGATCGCTACTGCGTATTCGGCAATCCCATCGGCCACAGCAAGTCGCCGCAGATCCACCGCCTGTTCGCCGAACAGACCGGCCAGACGCTGCGCTACGACCCGATCCTGGCCCCGCTGGACGATTTCGCCGGCGCCGCGCGCGCGTTTTTCAGCGAAGGCCTGGGCGCCAACGTGACCCTGCCGTTCAAGGAAGATGCCTACGCATTGGCCGACGAGGTCAGCGAGCGCGCCCGGCGTGCCGGCGCGGTGAACTTCCTGATGAAGCGCGCCGACGGCAGCCTGTACGGCGACAATACCGACGGCGCCGGCCTGGTCAGCGACCTGACCGCCAACGCCGGCCTGGACCTGCGCGAGCGGCGCATCCTGCTGCTCGGCGCCGGCGGCGCGGCGCGCGGGGTGATCGAATACCTGCTTGGCCAGCAGCCACGCGCCCTGGTCATCGCCAACCGCACCGTGGCCACCGCGGAAAAGCTGGCGCAGCATTTCGCCGACCTCGGCCCGGTGGCGGCCAGCGGCTTCGACTGGTTGAGCGAGCCGTTCGACCTGATCGTCAACGCCACCTCTGCCAGCCTGGCCGGCGAATTGCCGCCGATCCCGCCCGAGCTGATCCAGCCCGGCCATACGGTCTGCTACGACATGATGTACGGCAAGGGCCTGACCGCCTTCAACGCCTGGGCCGAAGCCCACGGCGCGGCGCGCACCCTGGACGGCCTGGGCATGCTGGTCGAGCAGGCCGCCGAAGCCTTCCTGCAATGGCGCGGCATCCGCCCGGACAGCGCCAGCGTGCTGGCGACGTTGCGCGAGCAGTTGCTGGCGGGTATCTGAGGCGGCGCACGCCGCGCGAGCGGTGTATCAACGGCGCGGCGGCACCCGCGTTCACAGCCTGTCGCTCGCCTCGCCCTGGCAGATCATCCAGCGCACCAGCCGCTCCACCGGTATCCGGTGGCAGCGCTCCAGGCAGATGGCCCGATCCCCGGCGCTGTAGTGCTCCCAATAGCGACGCAGCAGCAGGCTGTCGCCATCTTCGGACAAGGCCAGGCTGGTTTCCCGCACATCCACGCCAGCGCCGGGCCAGCGCTCGACCAGCCTTGCCAGCAGCAACCCGTGTTGCTGGTTCATCAGCGCCCGCCCTCGACGTCGGCCCGGCAGTCGTCGCCCGGCTGGACCCGGCCGTGGCGTCCATCCCTCAGCAAGCGCGCCCGACGGGCGGCCTCGGTGTCACGCAGGGCCGCGTAGTAATCGGCGTCCTGCTCGAGGCGATCGGTCAATGGCAGCGCCTCGGCTCGGCCATCGACCACGCCGCCCACGGTGGCGGCCGTGCCCAGGTGCTGCACGGTATCGCTGGCGGAACCGCCCAGCGGATTGATCAGCAACCCGGCCACCCGGCCCAGCGCATCGCGGCTGTTGGCACTGCCGAACAGCGGCAGTTCCAGCGTCGGCCCATTGCCAATGCCCCACACGCCGAAGGTCTGGCCGAAGTCCGCCGGGTGATGCGGCATGCCCACGCGCGCCGCGACATCGAAGAGGCCGACCAGGCCGAGCGTGCTATTCAGGCCGAAGCGGCCCAGGGTATTCAGTGACCTGCGGCCATTACCCTGCAGCAGGTCATTGACCAGCACCTGTGGCTCGCCGAAGTTGCGCGAGAAATTACCGACGCCGGCCTGGACCGCGTCCGGCAGGCCCCGATAGCCACGGGCGACCGGCTTGAGCACATAGCCGTCGACCACCCGGTTGAAGGCGAACACGCCGCGATTGAGGCGCTCGCCGGGGTCGCTCACGGTAAATGGCAGGGGCGCGCAGGGCGCCACGGCTGGCTGCCGGCTGCACCCGGCGAGCCCCAGTGCCAGGCACAGGGCGCTCAGGCCGAGGGTGGTGTTGGAGAATACGGATATTGGCACGGAACGATCCTCGTCACTTGGGCAGGGCGCAGGGTCGAACGCGGGCGTTGCACGAAGATGTCCCGAATATGTCGCGGGCGCAGCAATGTTACGCGGGTGAAATATATGACCGACAGGAGCGTTAGCCGTAGATTAGCTCGCGAAACACGGACATCGGACACCCTTGTGAGCAGACTGCTGATCGTCGACGACGATGTGGAAATCCTCGCCCTGCTGAAGAAGTTCTTCCTGCGCCACGGCTACGAGGTCGACCTGGCCAGCGATGGCGAGGGCATGTGGGCGGCGTTGCAGCGCCAGCGCCCGGACCTGCTGATCCTCGACGTGATGCTGCCCGGCGAAGGCGGGCTGGCACTGTGCAGGCGCGTACGGGCAGATTCGGCGCTGCCCATCATCATGCTCACCGCCATGGGTGAGCTGAGCGACCGTATCGTCGGCCTCGAACTGGGCGCCGACGATTACCTGGGCAAACCCTTCGACGCCCGCGAGCTGCTCGCCCGCGTACGCTCCGTGCTGCGCCGTGCCGGCGAAGCGCCGCCGACGAGCGAGCAGCGGCCGCTGATACGCTTCGCCAACTGGCAACTGGACGTCACCCGGCGCGACCTGCGCTCACCGGATGGCGTGATGATCCCGCTGTCCTCCGGCGAGTTCGACCTGTTGCTGGTGTTCCTCGAACACCCCCAGCGCATCCTCAGCCGCGAGCAGTTGATCGACCTGGCCCGCGGCCACGGCCACGACGCCTTCGACCGCAGTGTCGACGTGCAGGTCAGCCGCCTGCGGCGCAAGATCGAGGCGAACACCAAGCATCCCACCGTCATCCGCACCGTGCGCAACGGCGGCTACATGTTCACCCCCAGCGTCAGTCGCGCATGAACACCCGCCGCGACACCATCGCCCGCTGGATTGCGCTGACCATCGCCCTGGCGATGCTGGTCTCGCTGCTGCTCAACCTGTTGTTCATCCGCCTGGCCGGCACCTGGGCCCAGCCACCGCTGGCCGATACCGGGCTGTTCGAGCAAATCGCCATGGCCACGCGCCTGATCGAGGCGGCGCCGCAAGAGCAGCGCCCGGCGCTGGCGCGCGCGGCTACGCGTGCGGCGTTCAACGTGGACTGGCAGCCGCGCCCGGAATTCCCGGCGATGGACGAACACATTTTCCACGACGGCACGCCGCGCCTGAACGCCCTGCTCGCCGGCCCGGCGCACCGCATCGAAGCGCTGACGCCGGGCGAGTGGCCGGCGGGTCATGCCGGCGACCGCTACATGGTGCGCGTGCAGTTGCATGACCAGAGCTGGGTGGCGTTCACCACCCCTTCGCGCAGTTGGGGCCTGGAGCAGCCGGGACGCTACGCCATCATCATCGGCCTCGGCCTGGTGTCGACCCTGGGCGTGGCCTGGATCGCCACGCGACGGCTGGCCAGGCCGCTGCAACAATTCACCTCGGCGGCGCAACGTTTCGGCGGGGACTTCCGGGCACCGCCCATCGACGCCGTCGGCCCGTACGAGATTCGCCAGGCGATCCTGGCGTTCAACACCATGCAGGCGCAGATCCAGCATTTCGTCGCCGACCGCACGCAAATGCTCGCGGCCATCTCCCACGACCTGCGCGCGCCCCTGACACGCATGCGCCTGCGCGGCGAATTCATCGACGATGCCGAGCAGCAGCACAAGCTGTTTCGCGATGTCGACGAGATGCAGGCGATGATCGAGGCCGCCCTGGATTTCTTCCGCGACGAAGCCCGGCTGGAGCCGTCGACGCCGTTCGACCTGGCCGAATTGCTGCTGACCCTGATCGACGACTACCGCGACCAGGGGATCGAGATCGGTTTCAGCGGCCCCGACCACCTGGTGCATGTCGGTCGTCCCCTGGGGCTCAGGCGCGTCGTCACCAACCTGCTGGACAACGCCGTGAAATATGCCGGCGGCGGGCGCGTCGAGCTGCTCGCCAGCGAGGACCATGTGCACATCCGCTGCCTCGACAGCGGCCCCGGCATCCCCGCCGAATCGCTGGAGCAGGTGTTCGCGCCCTTCTTTCGCCTGGAGGCCTCGCGCAACCGCGCCACCGGCGGGGTCGGCCTCGGCCTGTCGTCGGCGCGTGCCATCGTGCACGAGCAGGGCGGCGAACTGCACATCGCCAACCGTCCCGAAGGCGGGCTGGTGGCGCATATTCAGCTGCCCATGCCCTAGGGTCTGTTGAAAAACTACCTGCTAGGCCTCGAACGCCAGTGCCCCGTCCGGGTCTTCGAACTTGCGCAGTTCCTGCTCCACGTGCGGCCGTACGCGGCGGATCGCCAATTGCCGGCCTTCGCCATGCAGGCGCCGGGCTTCTTCGTGGAGCAGGCTGACGCCCGCGTAATCGACGAAATTCACATGGTGGGCATCGATCACCAGCCGCTTGGCGTCGCTGCGCTGGATCAGGCGCTGCACGAACGGACAGGCGCCGAAGAAGATCGAGCCCTCGATGCGCAGCACCTCGGTATCGCCATCTTGCGAATGGAACACCCGGGGTTGCGAGGTACGCTTGAGGTAGAAGAACAGCGAGGCGAGCACCCCGGCATAAATGGCGGTCTGCAATTCCAACAGCAGGGTGGCGAGCACGGTGAGGGCCATGACCACGAATTCGGCACGGCTGATCCGCCACAGCGAACGCATGCTGCGCAGGTCGACCAGGCCCCAGCAGATCAGCAGGATGCCCGCCGCCATCGCCGGAATCGGAACATGGGCGATCAGCCTGGCGCCGAACAGCACGAACAGCATTACCCAGAGGGCGGAAAACACGCCGGCCAGCGGTGAAAGCGCGCCAGCCTGCAGGTTCAGCGCCGAGCGGGTGAAGGACCCCGCCGACAGGTAGCCGGCGAACCAGGGCCCGATCAGGTTGGATAACCCTTGGCCACGGACTTCCTGGTTGGCGTCCAGTAGCTGATGCGACTGGCTGGCGAGGGAGCGGGCGATGGACAGGCTGGTGACCAGGCCGAGCAGGCCGCAGGCCACCGCCGAAGGCACCAGGCGCAGCATGTCCTGCCAGTCGAAGGGCAGCACGCTGAAGGGCGGCAGGCTGCCATTGAACGCCGGCACCCGTGCGACACTGGCGAACTGGTCGGGCAGGGCGAAGACCAGCAGGCTACCGGCGAGCAGGCCGATCAGCAGCGCCGGCAGGCGCGGCCAGAACACCTTGCACAATACCGAGACAACCAGGGTGAAAGCGGCCACGGCGAGCGAGGCGAAGTCGATCTCGCGGATGTGCTCAGCCAACTCCAGCGCGCCTTGCAGTGCGGTGGCGCGGCCTTCGAGGCTATCCACCCCCAGCAGGTTGGGCACCTGGCCCAGGGCGATGACCAGTGCCGCGCCGAAGGTGAAGCCGACCACCACCGACTGCGAGACGAAGTTGGCCAGGGCGCCGAAGCGCAGCAACCCGAGCAACAACTGGAACAGCCCGGCGAGGAAGGTCAGCAACATGATCAAGGCGATGTAATGCTGGCTGCCCGGCAAGGCCAACGGGCTGACGCTGGCGAACAGGACGATGGAAATCGCGGCGGTGGGACCGCAGATCAGGTGCAACGAAGAACCCCACAGGCAGGCGATGATCACCGGCACGATGGCCGCGTAAAGCCCGTACTCGGCGGGCAGGCCGGCGATCAGGGCGTAGGCGATGGACTGCGGCAGGGCCAGCACCGCGCCGGTCAGGCCGACCAGGGCGTCGCGGCTCAGGCGGCGCGAGGTGGTCGCGGGGAGCCAGCGCAGGAAGGGCAACAGAGTCAGGCGGCGGGGTTTGGGCATGAGTAGTTTTTGCACATCGGGGGAAGGCCGAGTTTAACGGTTTAGTGAGGCGGAGGATTGAGAGTCCGCCCCTCACCCTATACGGGCCGCCTAGGGCCTGTTGACGTTTTGCTCCACGCCTTGGGAAAGGTTGAAGGCCCTATTTCCCGTCAACATTTCGGCAGGCTGCCTTGAGGCAGGAGCGGACGTACACGCGATTACCGCTCTTGCACGGTGTGTTTAGCCGTCATTCCCGCGAAGGCGGGAACCCAGAAGCGTTTTTATTTGGGCTCCCGCCTTCGCGGGAGTGACGGTAAATAATATCGATGTCCGCTTATGCCTCGATACAGTCATTCAAGCGGCGACGGCAACAGACCCTGGAGGGGCACCTACAACCCCGCCACCGACCCATCCTTGGTCGCCACGCCCTTCAACCAGCCCTCGACCACCGCCGGATTGGCTTGCATCCAGGCCTTCACCGCGTCCTCATTCTTGGCCCCTTTGGTCAGCACCTCGTTCATCACCGAGTTTTCCATCTCCTGGGTGAAGGTGAGGTTGGTCAGCAGCTTGGCCACGTTCGGGCACTGTGCGGCATAACCTTTGCGCGCCAGGGTGTTGACCCCGCCACTCTCGCCGAAATACTTCTCGCCGCCCTTCAGGTACTTCATGTCGTACTGCACGTTCATCGGGTGCGGGGTCCAGCCGAGGAAGACCACGAACTGGTTTTTCTTCACCGCGCGACCGACCTGCACCAGCATCGCCTGCTCGCTGGACTCGATCAGCTTCCAGCCGCCGAGGCCGAACTCGTTGCCGTCGATCATCGTGCGGATCGACTCGTTGCCCGGCGAACCGGCGGCGATGCCGTAGACCTTCTTGTCGAACTTGTCGGCATTCTTGCCCAGGTCATCGAAGGTCTTCACGCCCGCGTCGTAGGCGTAGGTCGGCACGGCCAGGGTGAACTCGGTGCCGCTGAGGTTCTGCACCAGCTTGTCGATGCTGCCAGTGGCGACGAACTTGTCGTAGTTGCTCTGTTGCGCCGGCATCCAGTTGCCGAGGAACACGTCGATCTGGCCCTTCTGCAAACCGGCGAAGATGATCGGCACGGCCAGGGTCTGGGTCTCGGTCTTGTAGCCCAGCTTTTCCAGCAACTGGCGCGCGACGCCGTTGGTCACGGCGATGTCGCTCCAGCCTGGGTCGCCCAGCCTCACCGTGGCGCAGCTGGCGTCCTCGGCGGCCTGGACATTGAAGGCGGCGGCGCTGCACAACAAGCCGCCAGCAAGCAAAGCGTTGATCGTTTTCATGCACATTCCTCAGCGTTTAACTACGGTGTTGGCCTGCCGTGGATACTTCCGGTCATGGCTGTGGATAACGGGCCCTGCGTTCCAGGTCGTCCAGGTCGATGTGGTTACGCATGTATTGCTGGCTCGCGTCGACCATTGGCTGGTGGTCCCAGCTCTTGCGCGTGCCTTTTTCCAGGGCCTCGGCAACCAGGCGCCGACGGCGCTGGCTGGCCAGGGTGGCCTGATGGATCGCTCCGATGTTCCAGCGCTCGCGCGCCTCGAAAATGAATGCATCGATCAGCCCGGCATGCTCCACGCTGTTCGCCAGGTTTTCGCGCTCCTGTGGGTCGTGGCGCACATCGAACAGCATCAGCGGGTCCCGCTCGCTGTAGACGAATTTCCAGTCGCCACGACGAATCATCATCAGCGGGCTGTTGGTGCCTTCGGCCATGTACTCACCCAGCACTTCGTCGTGGCCTGCTTCACCTAGCAAGTGCGGGACCAGCGAGCGGCCATCCAGGCGCAAGCCCGGCTCGACGCGGCCGCCGGCCAGTTCGACCAGCGTGGGCAAGAGATCGACGGTCGACACCGACTGGCTGACACGACGCGCGGCGAAACGCTTGGGCGCACGGATCAGCAGCGGCACGCGGGCGGCCATCTCGAACCAGTGCATCTTGTACCAGAGGCCGCGCTCGCCCAGCATGTCGCCATGGTCGCCGGAGAACACGATCAGCGTGTCATCGGCCAGGCCGCAGTCGTCGAGGGCCTTGAGCAGCTTGCCGATGTTGTCGTCGATGTAGCTGCAGGCGCCGAAATAGGCGCGGCGGGCATCGCGGATCTTGTTCGCGGGCAGCGGCTTGTCCCACAGGTCGATGACCTTGAGCAGGCGCTGGGAGTGCGGGTCCTGCCGGGACTGCTCGATGGCATCGCCGGGCATCGGGATGTCTTCGTCGCGGTACAGGTTCCAGTATTCCTCGGGGATGGTGTACGGGTCGTGCGGGTGGGTCATGGAAACGGTCAGGCAGAACGGCTGGTCCGGAGTCATGCGCACGTGGTCGTAGAGGTATTGGCGGGCCTTGAACACCACCTCTTCGTCGAAGTCGAGCTGGTTGGTACGCACGCACGGGCCGGCCTGCAGCACCGAGGACATGTTGTGGTACCAGCTGGCGCGCACGTCCGGCTCGTCCCAGTTCACCGCCCAGCCGTAGTCGGCCGGGTAGATGTCGCTGGTCAGCCGCTCTTCATAACCATGCAACTGGTCCGGGCCGCAGAAGTGCATCTTGCCCGACAGCGCCGTGCGATAGCCGAGGCGGCGCAGGTAATGGGCGTAGGTCGGCACGTCGGCTGGGAAGTCGGCGGCGTTGTCGTAGGCGCCGATCTGCGACGGCAACTGGCCGCTGACCAGGGTGAAGCGCGACGGCGCGCACAGCGGGCTGTTGCAGTAGGCGGAGTCGAACACCACGCTGTCCTGGGCCAGGCGCATCAGGTTCGGCAGCTTGATCGGCGAGCGCTCGTCATACAGCGGCAGGATCGGCGCAGCCATCTGGTCGGCCATGATGAAGAGGATGTTCGGTCGTTTCACGGCAGCAGGTATTCCATATGATGGTTTTATGTAACAGTGCTGACCGGATCATGAAATCATCGAAAATACGGGTAAACCCATCCACGGAACATGCTTCGGATAAGCCCAGCTTATGTTTGAACAACTCGGCGGAATTTCCCTCGACGTGTTGCGGGTGTTCGAGTCCGCAGCCCGGCAACTGAGCTTCACCGCGGCAGCCAGCGAACTGGGCAGCAGCCAGCCGGCCATCAGCCAGCAGATCAAACGGCTGGAGCAACAGTTGGCCACGCGCCTGTTCGACCGGGTCTACCGTGGCATCGTCCTGACCGAGGCCGGCACCTTGCTGCTGCGCTACGTGCAGGACGGGCTGGCCAGCCTGGACTCCGGCCTGGTCGCGGTCACCGCGCGCCAGCAGCGCGAAGTGCTGCAGGTCGCCACCGACTTCGCCTTCGCAGCCTACTGGCTGATGCCACGCCTGCACCGCTTCCACCAGGCGCATCCGGAAATCGACGTCAGCCTGATCACCAGCGAACGCGACCTCGCCGCCCTGTCGCCGGACGTCGACGTGGCCATCAGCTTCGGTGACGGCCGGGTCAAGCACGGCGAAGCCAGCCTGCTGTTCAGTGAAGAAGTGTTCCCGGTGTGCAGCCCGCTGCTGCTGGCCGGGCAAGCCGGCGCGCCGACGCTGGCCGACCTGCAACGCCTGCCGCTGCTGCACCTGCGCCCGGAAGCGCGCACCCGCTGGTTCGACTGGAGCGGCCTGTTCCGCGCCCTGGGCATCGACCAGGCGCCCGACGCGGGCAGCCTGCGCTTCGACAACTACACCCTGGTGATCCAGGCCGCCATCGCCGGCCAGGGCGTGGCCATCGGCTGGAGCCACCTGGTCGACGAACTGCTCGCCCAGGGCCTGCTGGTGCGCCTGCTGGATGCCAAGGCCAGCTCACGCTTCGGTTATTACCTGACCTTGCCCGAACGCAAGCGCCGGCTTAGCCTGGTGCGCCATTTCATCGGCTGGGTGCAGAGCGAACTGGACAACGCCAGCGCTCCGGCGCCCGGCATCATCAAGCCCGAGGCCATCGCCCTATGAGCACGCCAATCCTGGGCTGGCACGCCCATGTCTATTTCGACGCCACGACCCTCGACCAGGCCCGCGCGCTGTGCGAGGCCGCTGCCGCACGTTTCGAGCTGAAGATGGGCCGCGTGCATGAAAAGCCGGTCGGCCCGCACAGCGACTGGAGCTGCCAACTGGCCTTCCGCCATGCCCTGTTCGCCGAGGTCGTGCCCTGGCTGGCCCTGGAGCGAGCGGGCCTGACGGTGTTCATTCATCCCATTACCGGCAACGACCTGGTCGACCACCGCGACCGGGCGATCTGGATGGGGCAGGTCAGGCCGCTGGATCTTTCCGTGCTCGATGAAGGGCCGACGACGTTCGTGCTTTGATGCATGAGAACCGCTCGTCACTCCAGGAGCAGGCCGGACAGCCGCTTCATCGCTGACAAGATCGCTTCGCGCGCAAGCCCCAGCACACAACTCGGACTCTCACCACGAGGCGCGCTATCATCCGCGCCTCGTTTCCCATGAGTCCTCGCCATGCGCTACCTGCTGATCGTCACCGTCCTCTGGGCCTTTTCCTTCAGCCTGATCGGCGAGTACCTGGCCGGGCGGGTGGACAGTGACTTCGCGGTGCTGGCGCGGGTCGCCATCGCCGCGGCGGTGTTCCTGCCGTTCACCGTCTGGCGCGGCTTGCCGAATCGGTTGGTCGCGGGTTTCTGGCTGGCGGGGGCGTTGCAGTTCGGCGTCACCTACCTGTGCCTGTACCGCAGCTTCCAGGTGCTGACGGTGCCCGAGGTGCTGCTGTTCACCGTGCTCACGCCGATCTACGTGACCCTGCTCGACGACTTGCTGGCCAGGCGCTTCAGCCCCTGGTCATTGCTCGCCGCGCTGGTGGCGGTGGGCGGCGGGGTGATCATCCGCTTCGACACGCTGGAAGGCGAATACCTGATCGGCTTCCTGCTGCTGCAACTGGCCAACGTCACCTTCGCCGCCGGCCAGGTGATGTGCCGTCGCTTACTGCTGAGCTATCGCGTCGAGCAGCCGTTGTACCGTTTCTTCGGCCACTTCTTCCTCGGAGCCATGCTGTTGGCGCTGCCGTCGTTCCTGTTGTTCGGCAACCCGGACAAACTGCCGCAGACTGCCGTGCAATGGGGCGTGCTGGTGTGGATGGGCCTGTTCGCCACGGCGCTGGGGATGTTCTGGTGGGTCAAGGGCAGCGTCAAGGTCGATGCCGGCACCCTGGCGATTCTCAACGAGCTGCACGTACCGGCCGGGCTGGTGGTCAACCTGTTGATCTGGAATCGTGACGCCGACCTGCCACGCCTGGCGGCGGGTGGCGTGGTGATCCTGGCGTCGCTGCTGCTCAACCGGGTCGGACGAAAAAGAGAAGGCGTGAGCCAGGCGGCGGGTTGAAACGCTGTCGAGAGCGGGTGGATGGCCGCTGCCATCCACCCTTAGACACTCAGTTCAGCACGCCCGACAGAATGGCGGTGACGATGCCGCTGGTCACGGCGACCAGCACCACGTCGCTGCCGGCACGGCGCCATTCGTAACCATCGTAGCGCGGCAGGCCTTGCAGGGCACGGGCGTCCAGGCGCTTGCCATAGCCCTTGGGCAGCGGATGACCCTTGACGATCTGCACGCCCGGCGGCAGTGCCGCGCCACGACCGATCTGATCACGACGCTCATGGAACTGCTGGTGCACCGCAGAGAAGTCCGACGGCGGCGCGCCACGCTGCTGCGCTTGCTGCTGCGGCTGCTTTTGTTGCTGCTGAGAACGTTGCTGTTGTGGCGCCGCTTGCTGCCGCTGCTGGCCTTGGCCCTGGCCCTGCTGGCCCTGATGCTGCTGATGGCCCTGGCCATTGGCTTGCGTGCGCTCGTCATTCGGCGCGGCCTGGGCGGTAACCGCCACACTGAACAGCGTGGCGATGCTGAAAGCGCTGATGAGGCGATTGAATGTGTTCATGGGTCTATCCTCGTGGGCTCCCGGCAATCATTGCCGACATCCTGTTCGTCCATTGGGAGGCGCAAGAATTCCCGCGTAAACGGGGATTTACCATGATCTTTACCAAGTGGATACGTTGCCGTACCGGTACCGTTCACCCATTGCGCCGGGCATGGGCGCAGTGAACGCCTATGCTCCCAGCAACGGCTCGCGATCCCCTGCCCATGGGCTGTACGTCCTCTGTGCGTTCCGTATACTGCGCCAGCCGGCAGGGATCGCCCAGGCTTCATTCCCCCAGCCCTGCGGAGCGCCCTCGTGAAAATCGCCAAGACCCTCCTGAGCCTGCTGTTCTGCACGCTCGTCGCCACCACCGCCCATGCCGCTGGCAAGCCGTCCACCACCCAGGAACTGGCCTCCGGCAGTGCCCTGCTGGTCGACCTGAAGACCAACCAGGTGCTCTATTCGAGCAACCCGCGCCTGATCGTGCCGATCGCCTCGGTGACCAAGCTGATGACCGCCGTGGTGACCCTCGATGCCAAGCAATCGCTGGATGAGGAATTGCCCATCGTGATCAAGGACGTCGCGGAAATGCGTGGCGTGTTTTCCCGGGTCAAACTGGGCAGCCAGATCACCCGCCGCGAGATGCTGCAACTGGCGCTGATGTCGTCGGAGAACCGCGCCGCCGCCAGCCTGGCCGAACACTATCCGGGCGGCGTGCCGGCCTTCGTCGCGGCGATGAACGCCAAGGCCCGCGCCCTGGGCATGACCAGCACGCGCTACACCGAGCCGACCGGCCTGTCGAAGGGCAACGTGTCCAACGCCGAGGACCTGGTCAAGCTGCTGCGCGCCAGCCAGAACTACCCGCTGATCGGCCAGTTCAGCACCACCCCGGAGCGCACCACGGCATTTCGCAAACCCAACTACACCCTGGGTTTCCGCAACACCAACCACCTGGTACACAAGGCCGACTGGAGCATCCAGCTGACCAAGACCGGCTTCACCAACGACGCCGGCCACTGCCTGGTGATGCGCACCACCATGGGCGGTCGCCCGGTCGCCTTCGTGGTGCTCGACGCCTTCGGCAAGTACACCCACATGGCCGATGCCAGCCGCCTGAAGAAATGGGTCGAGACCGGCAAGGTTTCGCCCGTCGCGCCCGCCGCGCTGGCCTACAAGCAACAGCGCGAGTTGCAACGCGCGCGGACCATGCAGGCGTCGCAGTAAACCGGCCGAGGCCTGATGCACGCGCGGGATTACAACCCCGCTTCGCAGGCCTCGACGCTGTCGGTGTATTCGAAGGTTTCCTTGAAGCCGGTTTCGCCGGTGAACTCGGCAAAGGCATCCCCCGTGGCACGCGGCTTGTAGAAGCTCAGGGTGGTCACCGCCTTGTCGCTGCGATAGACATTGCGCACACGCTGCGAACCGGGGCAGTCAGGAAAGTTGCCCTGTACGGTGCGGCGCTCCTGGGTGCAATTCTCGTTGTCTTCGTTTTTCTCGTAACGCTTGCTGCCGGCGCTATAGGCGCGGCCATTGCAGTTGAGATATGTCTCTTCCTTGCTGCAGTAACCCGCCGTGGTGCAACTACGCGACTCGTCGCGGGTGATGTTCTCACCGTCCTCCGAGGCCCAGAACAGGCGCATGTCGTAGTTCAGTCCGGTCTGGCTGGCGGGCAGTTCGACGCTGCGGTTGGTGATGTAGTTTTCCGGCTTGATCGCCGTACTGAACTGGCCTCCCTGGTCGCTGCTCAAGGTCAGCTTGCCGGAAAAGGTCGGCTTGCTGCTGTCGAAGCTGATGTTCGCATGGCCCCGCTTGAGCGCGACGCCCTCTTCGATCACCAGCTCGGCGCCGTCCTTGGTGAACAGATAGCCGCTGGCCCGATGCTGGTGGCTGCAAGCGGCCAGGAAAACCGCAATGGTAAGAAGTAACAGTGCGCGCACGCTCGACCTCTTGCGAAGGGAAGAAAGCTGGAACTGTAAAATGGTGATGAGCGAAGCGATACCCATCCGTTACCAATTCGCTAAAATCCTGCTTCGCTGATCGGCCAAGACAGACCAAGGCCACGCCGCCCCATTCATCGCGCACATGGACCAAGCGTCCTCGCGCGCCTACGAAAGTCACTCGCATGCCCCCTTCATTCGCCGTTCTCCACCACCACCTGCTCGACGCCTTGAGCGGCGCTCCAGGCGAGGCGCGCCGCCTGTTCCATGGTCGCGGCCGACGCTGGGCCGGGCTGGAGCAGATTACCGTCGACTGGCTGCAAGGCGTGGTCATGGTCGGCCTGTTCCGCGAGCCAGAAGCGATGCGGCTCGACGAACTGCGCCAGACCCTGGGCGCGCTCATCGATTCCGCGCCCTGGCGCGACAGCGGCGCCCATACCCTGCTGGTGCAGCACCGCTACCGCCCGGATTGCCCGGTCGACTGGCTGGTCGGTAATGAGATCGAGCAGTGGGACATCGTCGAGCACGGCCTGCGCTTCAAACTCGACCTGGGCCGCAAGCAGAACAGCGGCCTGTTCCTCGACATGCGCCTCGGGCGCCAGTGGGTCCAGGAAAACGCACGGGGCAAACGCGTGCTCAATCTGTTCGCCTACACCTGCGGGTTTTCCGTGGCGGCCATCGAAGGCGGCGCCGAACACGTGGTCAACCTGGACATGGCCCGCGCGGCCCTGAGCCGTGGCCGTGACAACCATCGGCTCAACGGCCACGACCTGTCGCGGGTGACCTTCCTCGGCCACGAGTTGTTCAAGTCCTGGGGCAAGGTCAGCAAGCTCGGCCCGTACGACCTGATCATCATCGACCCGCCGTCATTCCAGAAAGGCAGCTTCGCCCTGACCCAGGACTACCAGAAGATCCTGCGCCGCCTGCCGGACCTGCTGAACGAACAGGGCGTGGTGCTGGCCTGCGTCAACGATCCCGCCATCGGGCCGGGCTTCCTGATCGAGGGCATGGCACGTGAGGCGCCGCAGTTGCGTTTCGAGATGCGCCTGGAGAACCCGCCGGAGTTCGAAGACATCGATGCGGATGCGGGGTTGAAGGCGTTGGTGTTTCGTCTGTAGCTGGAGGGGGGTAGAGCCTGTTCACGGTCTTTTCGGGCTCATTCGAATGGCTGCTTCGAGGCAGGAGCGGACATTCGTTCTTCCGTCATTCCCGCGAAGGCGGGAACCCAGAAGACTCGGCGCATTTGGATTCCCGCCTTCGCGGGAATGACGACTATGTGCACCGATCATCGGGCGAAGGTCCGCTCCTGCCTCAAAGCTGCCTGAAGAGCCGAAACGCACTCACTCGATCTCGAACAACCCATTCCTGATCCGCGAAGCGCCAAGGCTCTCGCGAATGTCGACCGGAATCCGCGGGTCGTCGGGGCTGTACAGCATCACCTGGCGATAGGCGTTGACCCGGTTGATATCGGCGCCCAGGTATTCCCAGACCACGCGGGTGCAGGCTGGCGTACGGCGGTCGCCGCTGGAGACGCCGGTCTTCATGCCATTGAGGCGCGAGATGCGGCTCTTGAAGCTGGGGATCAGGATGGTCTGGCTCATCTCGTTGCCGGTCAGCGACTCGTAGTCGATCAGGAACAGGCGGTCCTGCAGATAGAACGCCGCGCCCAGGTAGCGGCAACGCACCCATTCTTCGGCAGCCTTGGAGCTGCGGCTCGGGTCCTGGCGCTCCTGGCGTTCCTGACGCTCGAAGAGAAAGGTGCCGCGCTCCTCGCGCAGGTGCACCAGCGACAGCAGGATGCTGCCCGGCACCGACATGCAGTTGGCGTACTCGAAATAGTAACCGCAATAGCGCTCCAGGCTGCTCGACTGCTCGCGCAGTGGCAGCAACAGGTTGTACAGCGGGTCGCTGGCGGCCGGTTGTTGCTCATGGGCACTGCGCGCGCCGACCAGGCTGGCGAACTGTTCCGTCGGCAGGCCCAGTTCGTAGTCCTCGACGCCGAAGAAATCACAGATGCGCTTGAGGTTGTACGCCGTGGGCCGGCCCTGACCGCCCAGGTAGCGATTGAACTGCGCGCGGTTGATGTCGAGCTTGCGACAGACTTCGGCGATCGATCGGTAGTGGCTGCACAGTAGCTTGAGATTGGCGCCCAGGTTGTCGGTCATTTGGCAAAGTGTGCTGATGCGAGTGACGCGATTCTAGCATTAGGTCGCATCACTTCGAGTCCAGCCGCGAAATTGTCCCGATAAGCGGATTGCTCAAATATTGCCCACCGCACCTCGCGGCGCTCGCCTGCGAACACTCAACACAATAAGAACCGAGGAATTTCATCATGCTCGACGTGCTCAACGACTTCCTGTCCGGGAAGGTGCTCATCGTGCTCATCGTCGGCCTGGGTAGCTACTTCACCCTGCGCTCCCGTTTCGTCCAGTTCCGCCACTTCGGTCACATGTTCAGTGTGTTCAAGGACTCGCTGCGCAGCAGCGGCGGCCAGCTCAGCTCCTTCCAGGCCCTGATGCTCAGCCTCGCCGGTCGCGTGGGCGCGGGCAACATCGCCGGCGTCGGCATCGCCGTGACCCTCGGCGGCCCGGGCGCCGTGTTCTGGATGTGGGTGACCGCGCTGGTCGGCATGTCCAGCAGCTTCTTCGAATGCACCCTGGCCCAGGTCTACAAGCGCAGCGACGGTGACGGCCTGTACCGTGGCGGCCCGGCCTACTACATCCAGCACGGCCTGAAGCTGCGCTGGATGGCGATGGTCTTCGCCGTACTGCTGCTGGTCACCTACGGCTTCGCCTTCAACGGCCTGCAGTCGTACACCGTGACCCACTCGCTGCAGAACGCCTTCAACATCCCGGTGCAGTACAGCGGCATCGCCCTGGCCGTGCTGCTGGGCCTGGTGTTCATCGGCGGCATCAAGCGCATCGCCTCGGTGTCCGACCTGCTGGTGCCGGTCAAGACCCTGGCCTACATCGCCGTCACCGTGTACGTGATCATCACCCAGATCGAGCTGGTGCCGGGCATGCTGGCGACCATCGTCAAGAGCGCCTTCGGCCTCGAACCCGCCTTCGCCGGCCTGCTCGGCAGCGCCATCGTCATGGGCGTGAAACGCGGCGTGTTCGCCAACGAAGCCGGCCTGGGCAGTGCACCGAACGTCGCCGCCGTGGCCTCGGTCAAGCACCCGGCCGCGCAAGGCGTGGTGCAGGCGTTCAGCGTGTTCCTCGACACCTTCGTCATCTGCACCTGCACCGCGTTGCTGATCCTGCTGTCGGGCTTCTACACCCCGGGCTTCGAAGGCGACGGCATCGTCCTCACCCAGAACTCCCTGGCTGCGGTGGTCGGCGACTGGGGCCGTACCTTCGTCAGCGTGGCGCTGAGCCTGTTCGTGTTCACCTGCATCCTCTACAACTACTACCTCGGCGAGAACGCCCTGCAGTTCCTGGTCGGCCGCAGCAAGACCGCACTGATCGGCTACCGTGGCCTGGTCCTGGCACTGATCTGCTGGGGTTCGATGCAGAACCTGGGCACCGTGTTCGCCTTCGCCGACATCACCATGACCTGCCTGGCCTTCGTCAACCTGACCGCCCTGGCCCTGCTGATCAAGGTCGGCCTGCGCGTGATGAAGGACTACGACGCCCAGCGCCAGGCCGGCGTCGCCCAGCCGGTGTTCGACGCCAGGCAGTTCCAGGACCTGGATCTGGACCGCGACGCCTGGCCGGCCCAGGCCGCTGCCCAGCCGAACGCCCAGGCCGACGGCGCCGTGCTGGTGGAAAGCCAGCGCTGACCCACGCCGGCGATCTCTCGCTGACGAGATCGCCGGCAGGCTCTGAAGCAACACCCGATGCCGCCGCCTGCCCACGCGGGAGGCGGCATCGTTGCGTCTGCGTTTCGCTGTTTCGCTGTTTCGCCACGACAGGCGCCGAAACAGCGGAGCCGGGCAGGCGCCAATGTCTGTATTCTCGACCTCGGTCGATTCACCGTTCCAAGGATCACGGCTATGAAACCCGCGCAAAACCTCCTCGTGCTCTATACCGGCGGCACCATCGGCATGCAGATGACCGATGCCGGCCTGGCGCCGGCCACCGGTTTCGACGCCCGGTTGCGCGCGGAGCAGGCCGCGCATCCAGAACGCCCGGTGCCGGCCTGGCGCTTCCGTGAACTGACGCCACCGCTGGACAGCGCCAACATGAACCAGCGCAACTGGCTGGCCATGCGCGACGCCATCGTCGAGGCGGTGGAGCGCGACGGCTGCGACAGCGTGCTGCTGCTGCACGGCACCGATACCCTGGCCTACAGCGCCGCCGCACTGTCCTTCCTGCTGCTCGGCCTGCCGGTGCCGGTGCTGCTGACCGGCTCGATGCAACCCGCCGGCGTGCCCGGCAGCGATGCCTGGCCCAACCTGTTCGGCGCCCTGCAGTCGCTGGCCCATGGTGTGGCGCCCGGTGTGCACCTGTATTTCAACGGCCGGCTGCTGCATGGTGCCTGTGCGAGCAAGTTGAACAGCGAATGCTTCGATGCCTTCGTCGAGTCCGAACGACCACGCCGTGGCCTGCGCGCCGAAGGCATCAGCACGGTGCTCGACTACCGCCAGCCGCGCCAGCCGGTGTCCATCGCCGTGCTGCCGCTGTACCCCGGCTTGCAGGCCGAGCATCTGCACGGCCTGCTTGCCAGCGGCGTGCAGGCACTGTTGCTGGAATGCTACGGCAGCGGCACCGGGCCGTCGGACGACGCCGAGATTCTCGCCGTCCTGCGCGATGCCCATGCCCGTGGCGTGGTGCTGGCGGCAATCAGCCAATGCCCGCAGGGCTTCGTCGAGTTCGGCGTGTATGCCGCCGGCAGCCGCCTGGCCGAGACCGGCCTGGTCGGCGGCAACGGCATGACCCGTGAGGCGGCCCTGGGCAAGCTGTTCGCCCTGGTCGGCGCCGGGTTGAGCCAGGCCGAAGTGGAGCGCTGGTTCGCCCTCGACCTGTGTGGGGAAAGCGCCGACGGCTGACCGTCAACGTTCCGTAACATCGTGCGGGCATAGTCGCGGGCTTTATAAATCCAACGACTGGTGCCTTCACGATGCTGCGCTCATTCCGACTGCGTCCGCTCCCCCTTGCCCTGGCGTTGCAGGCGACCGCCTGCGCCTCCTCCTGGGCAGCCCCCGCCGGCTTCGCCATAGACAGCGGCACCGACACGAGCAGCAAGACCCTCGCCGCCGGCGAAACCGGCACCATCGCCAGCGGTGCCGCGCTGAGCACCAGCAGCAGCCCGAGCCTGACGCTGACCAATGGCAGCGGCACCATCACCCTGATCAACGACGGCACCCTGGCCAACACCAGCGATGGCCGAGCCATCGACAACAACAGCAACAACGCGGTGATCGCCATCACCAACAACGGCACCGTCTCCTCGGTGAGCAACGATGCGCTGCGTATCAACAAGGCCAACTCGACCCTGGTACTGAACAACAACGGCAGCATCGTCGTGACCGGCGAGGGCACCGACGGCGGCCAGGCCATCGACATGAAAAGCGCCACCGGCAGCGGCGCCAAGGTCATCAACAACGGCTCCAGCAGCAACGCCAGCGCCTTGATCGAATCGCACAACAACGACGCGATCCGCCCCGGCACCAACACCACGATCAACAACTACGGCAGCATCCTCGCCAGCGGCGCGGTCAACACCAAGTGCCCGGACTACCTGGGCGATGCCTGCGATGACGCGCCCGGTGCCCATGACGCCATCGATGCAGGCTCGAACACCGGCCTGGTGGTGAACAACTGGGGCACCATCTCCGGCGCGCGCCATGGCATCACCGCCGACGTCGAACTGAATGTGACCAACTACGCAGGCGGCGAGATCATCGGCCGCAATGGTTCCGGCGTGGGCAGCGACGGCACCGGCACGGTGACCAACTACGGCCTGATCAGCGGCCGCTATGCCGGCGCCGGCAACGTCTACGACCACCTCGGCGACGGCAGCACCACCAGCAACGGCGATGGCGACGGCGTCGACATCGATGGCGTCGCCACCATCGTCAACTACGGTCGCATCGAGGGCCTGGGGGCCGGTGGCTACGACTCCAGCGGCTACCCCAACGGTGCCGACGGCATCGCCGCCGGTGGCGGCAGCATCGTCAACCATGAGGGGGCGAGCATCTACGGCGAGTCCAAGGGCATCCTCATCGACGACGGCGCCAACGGCACGGCGGTCGCCAGCGGGCGCGGCACCGACAGCGCCGCGGCCAGTACGATGAGCATCGACAACGCCGGCAGCATCATCGGCGAACGCAGCACCGCCATCGGCCTGGTCGGCGATTTCGATGACGAGATCGTCAACCGTGCCACTGGCGTGATCCGTGGCGGCACCGAGTCGGTAAGGGTCGACGAGTTGAACAGCAGCACAGCGGCAGCGGCGGTGCAGATGGGCGCCGGCAACGACACCCTGAGCAACGCCGGCCTGATCGAAGGCCTCAACGACCTGGCGGTGGACCTGGGCGAGGGCGACGACACGCTCAAGGTGTATTCCACTGCCAGCTTCATCGGCAGCGTCGACGGCGGCGCGGGCACTGACAGCGTGATCCTCGACGACAGCGCGGGCGGCAGTTTCGGCGACAGCGTCAACTTCGAAGCCCTGGACGTGCGCAGCGGCTCCTGGACCCTCGACAGCAACGACTTCAGCTCCAGCGTGCATGTGTACGACGGCGCCGGCCTGCTCAACCTCGGCACGCTGCTCGGTAACGTGCAGGTCGATGCGGGCGGCGTGTTCAGCGGCGGCAACGTTAGCGGCAATCTGGACCTGCAAAGCGGCTCGACCCTGGCGCTGCTGGTCACGCCAACCACCTCGAATGCGCTCAGCGTCGGCGGCGACGTCACCCTCGCGGGCGCCAGCCTGAGCATTCTCGGAGGCAGCGGCGAGTACGCCCTGCAACGCACCTACAGCGTGCTGACGGCCACGGGCAGCATCAGCGGGACCTTCGCCGAGACGCAAAGCAACCTGGCCTTCCTGACCCCGACCCTGAGCTATGGCGCCCACAGCGTCGACCTGACCCTGACGCGCAACGACATCGCCTTCGCCGACCTGGCGCAAAGCGCCAACGGCAGCGGCGTCGCCCGCTCGCTCGAAGCCCAGGGCAGCGGCGCGCTGTACCAGGCCGTGCTGGGCAGCGGCACCGGCAGCGTCTCTGGCGCCTTGGAGCAACTGGCCGCCAGCAGCAATGCCAGCCTCATGAGCGCCAGCCTGGCCGGCAGCGCCCAGGTTGGCAGCAGCATGCTCGGCGCCATGCAACAGATGGGCAGCGCCGGCAACCTGCAGGCTTCGTTGCTGCGCGAGGATGGCCCGCTGCTCGCATCGAACGGCGTGCCGGACGAAGCCCGTCACCTCAACGACCCGCGCGCCGAAGGCCGTCTCTGGCTGCAAGCCCTGGGCAGCCACGGCACCCTCGATGGCGGCAACGGCGGTCACGACGTGCGCCAGGACACCCGCGGCGCGGTGCTCGGCGCCGACTGGGCGTTGAACCCGACCTGGCGTCTCGGTGTGCTCGGCGGCTATGCGCGCACCGACGTCGATGCCGGCCTCGGTGCCTCCAGCGATATCGACAGCCTGCACGTCGGCGTCTATGCCCTGCGCCAGAGCGGCCCGCTGGCCCTGCGCCTGGGCGCGGCCTATAGCCGGCATGACAACAGCAGCAAGCGCCGGGTCGGTTTCTCCGGTTTCAATGATCAACTGCGTGGCGACTACGCTGCCGACAGCCAGCAGGCCTTCGCCGAACTGGGTTACCAACTGGCCTTCGGCCGCCTGCTCACCGAGCCTTTCGCCAGCCTCGGTTACCAACGCTACAGCCACGAGTCGTACAACGAGAAGGGCGGCGCCGCCGCGCTGCATGTCGACAGCCAGGACCAGGACAATTTCAGCAGCACCCTCGGCATCCGCCTGGCCCATCTCGGCACCCTGGCCAACGGCATGAGCCTGACGCCACGCGCCAGCCTCGGCTGGCGTCACACCTACGGCGACCTGGACAGCACGGCCCGCCAGTCCTTCCTCAGCGGCGGCAGCGCGTTCAGCGTCGAAGGCACGGCCATGGACCGCGACAGCCTGCTGCTCGAAGCCGGCCTCGACCTCGGCATCAGCGCCAGTCAGAGCCTGGGCCTGGGCTACAGCGGCGAGTACGGCAATCGCGCGCAGAACCATGCGCTGATCGGGCAGTGGCAGATGAAGTTCTGAGGGCAACAGCCTTCGGATAGGGATGATCTGAAACCATCGTCATTCCCGCGAAGGCGGGAATCTAGAAGACACAGGGCATTTGGATTATTCCCCTGCGGGAATGACGGTGAACGTAAATATCCGCCCCTCGAAGCAGTCATTCGAACGGGTTCGGAGAGTTTCTAACCGCGCAGCACCACCCGCGTCCAATACCGCGTGTGCCGCTCGATGCGTACCGGCAGCGAGCGGGCGATGGCGTTCAGGGCCACGTCGATATCGCTGAGCAGATAGCTGCCGGAGACGCGCAGGTGAGCGACCTCCGGGGCGCAGCCGAGGTAACCGGGGCGATAGCGCTGCAACTCCTCGACCAAGCGGTCCAGGCGCCAGCCGTCCACTACCAGGCGGCCTTGGGCCCAGGCCTCTTCAGCGATGGCCAACTCGTGTTCGTCGATCAGGCCCTGCCGATCGAAGCTGACCGACCGGCCCTGTTCGACCACCGTTTCACCATCGGCCCGCTCAGGGCGCACCGCTACGGCATGTTCGTAGACGTTCAGGCGCGTAATTCCATCGAGCTGGCGTACCGCGAAACGAGTGCCCAACGCACGCATCTCGCCCTGGACGCTGCGCACCCGAAACGGCCGCGCATCCTTGCCGGTGGTCACGTGGATCTCGCCGGCCCGCAGGATCAGCAGGCGCTGGCCGGCATCGAAAACCACGTCCACCGCCGTGGCCGTATCCAGCACCAGTAGCGTCCCGTCGGCCAGGATTTCGCGGCGCTGTTCGCCGGTACGGGTGCTGAGATCGGCCAACCACACCGGCGCTGCGCGATAACCCTGCCAGGCGAGCGGAGCAACGCCAGCGCCGAGCAGCAGGCATTTGAGCAACGTGCGTCGATCCAACCCGCCGCCTTGCAAGGCAACCTTGTCCATCACCGGCCAGGCCAGTTGCTGCGGCACGCTGCCGAGCTGCGCCTGCAATTCGGTCAGGCGCTGCCAGGCCCATTGGTGCTCTGCCTGGCGAGCGTGCCAGGCCTGCCACTGATGCTGGATCGCCGGGTCATCGGGATTGGCGCACATCTGCGCGAACCACTGCGCGGCATCGCGCAGGGCACGGCGCTGGGCGTCGCTGCTCACACCGGGTTGTCCACGGCGAACAGCAGGCAATGCTCGGTGGCACGGGCCATGTACTTGGTCACCGAACTGACCGACACCTGCAGTCGTTCGGCGATCTGTGGATAGGTCAGCCCCTGCAATTGCGACATCAGGAACGCCGCCTTGGCCTTGATCCCCAGGCCATCGAGCATGCGATCCAGCGCCTGCAAGGTCTGCAGCATGCTCAGCCGGTCCTCGGCGGACAGCACGAAATCCTCCGGCTGGTCGGCCAGCACCTCCAGGTAGGCCTGCTCCACCGAACGCCGGCGAAAGCTGTCGACCATCACCCGCTTGGCGATAGTGACCAGGAAATGCCGCGGCTCATCCAGCGAGGCCGCCACCGGCGCACGACGCTCGGCCAGCAGCACGCGCAGGAAGGTGTCCTGGGCGAAGTCGGCGGCCTGCTGCGAACAACCGGTGCGCTTGCGCAACCAGTTGACCAGCCAGGGTTGATGGTCGGTGTAGAGCGTCGCGATGGGATTGCCGGAAGGCATGACGAGATCAGCGAGTGGATAAGAATGAGTCGCAATATATGCAAACGCAAGGCTGTCGGCAACGCACTTTCAAGCGATCATTGCGCGCTGAAAATATTTTCAAAATCCATTGTCGGTTTGCTGCCAGCACCGCGACTCCTTTTGCAGATACCTAGAAAAAATGCCGATACACGCATCAGGAGACGACATGCAATACCCACCTCTGAGCCTGCGCGCCAGCGCCTTGAAAGCGCCGACCGCCCTGCGCCTGGCGATCCTCGGCGCCACCCTGCTGATGGTCACCCCCGCCCTGACCAACGCCGCGCAGAGCCAGCCGGCGAACAGCACCACCCAACAACACGACTTCGTCATCGCCGCCGGCCCGCTGGCCAGCGTACTCAACCGCTTCGCCACCGAAGCCGGTGTGGTGCTGTCGTTCGACACCACCCTGACCGAAGGCAAGCAGAGCCAGGGCATCGATGGGCGCTATAGCGTCGTGCAAGGGTTTGCCGTGTTGCTCGCCGGGACGGGAGTACGGGCGATTGCCGGGGCGGACAACAGCTATGTGTTGGTGGAGGCTGGGCCGGCGGGGGCCTTGCAATTGGGGGCTACGAGCATTTCGGGGCAGGCGTTGGGAAGTACCACAGAAGGTACCCGTTCCTACACCACCGGGTCCGCGCAAACTAGCACCAAGCTCCCCCTGTCGCTGCGTGAAACCCCACAGTCGGCCACCGTGATTACCCGCCAACGCATCGATGACCAGGCGATGGCCGATCTCAATGACGTCGTGCAAAACACACCGGGCCTGACCCTGCGCCGTACCGGTCCCGAGCGTTCGTCGTATTACGCCCGAGGCTTCTCGCTGGATAACCTGATGTACGACGGCTTGCCGACTACTCTCGATAGCTCCCAGGTGTCGCAGGATCTGCTGTCAGCGGACCTGGCCATGTATGACCGGGTCGAAGTGGTTCGCGGCGCCACGGGCTTGATGCAGGGGGCCGGCAACCCGGCAGCGGCGATCAATCTGGTTCGCAAACGCCCCACCCGCGAGTTCCAGGCCAGCGTACAAGGCAGCGCAGGTAGCTGGGATCGTTACCGCACCGATGCCGATGTATCTGGCCCTTTGACTGACAACGGCAGCGTACGCGGCCGAGTGGTCACCGCCTATCAGACCCAGAACAGTTTCCGTGACGGCCTGGAAAACCAACGCAGTCTTTTTTACGGTATTGCCGAAGCAGATCTCAACGAAAACACCACCCTGACCCTAAGCGCTTCGCGCCAGCAAGACGATTACGACGGCAATGGCTGGACTGGCGTGCCCGTGGCGTTCGATGGTGGCGACCTGCACATGTCGCGTTCGACATCGTTGGCCAATGACTGGGAATACTGGGACAAAACAACCACGACCGCCTACGCCGCCCTGGAGCATCGACTGGACAATGGCTGGAAACTCAACGTTTCTGCGGCCAGAAGCTGGGCAAACCTGCAGATGCTCGGCACCTATGTGCTTGGTGTGCCCGCGACCCAGACATGGAACCAGTACGTTGGCGCCGGTCATTACGATGAAACACAGAACAGCTTTGACGCATTTGCCAGCGGCCCCTTTCGCTTAATGGAACGGGATCATGAGCTGGTAGTGGGTGCCAGCCATCGGCGAGTGGTGTTCAACGGCGATGTGGCGAACAACGTGCTTCTCAAAAGCAATATCAGCATCAATGACTTCCAGTCCAACTCGCAACTGGCTACCCAGGCCCGGTATGGCTGGCAAAACACCAATGCCAAGATCAACAGCGTTTACGCGACAACACGTCTGAGCCTTTTGGATCCACTGAAGCTGATCGTTGGAAGCCGGTTGGACTGGTACGAGAACGACACGGCAAACCCTTACCGCAAGGTCTATCCCCCGGAGCTCAAGGTTAACCGTCACGTGACCAAGTACGCGGGCTTGATCTATGACCTTGATGAACATCACTCGGTATACCTGAGCTACACCGATATCTTCAAACCACAGAATTATGTCGACGCTGCCAACTCGATTATCAAACCCATTACCGGCAAGAACTATGAGCTAGGGCTCAAGGGCGAATATTTCGACGGGATGTTGAACGCCTCTGCGGCACTTTTCCAAATCGATCAGGAAAACCGTGCCAAGACCATCACCGACGTGTCTCTTTGCCCTACGTATCCCACCACTAACTGCTACGAAGCTGCGGGCGAGGTGCGCAGCAAAGGCATAGAGCTGGAAGTCCAGGGGCGACTGACCGCCAATTGGGAGCTTGCCGCTGGTTACACGTTCACAGAAGCCAAATACAAGAAAGACAGCAACGCGGCCAATGTCGGCAACCTGTTCGACACCGACATACCGCGACACCTGTTCAAGCTCAGCAGCACCTACACATTACCGGGCGCGCTGAACAGATGGCGGGTTGGGTCCTCGCTTTACAGGCAGAACCGCATCTACAACAAAGGGAGCTACACCCTCAACGGCACCTCGCATGCGTTCATCATCGAGCAAGATGGCTACACCCTGGTCGATTTCATGCTCGGCTTCAAACCGACTGAACATCTCGATGCCCAGTTGAACCTGAACAATGCTTTTGATAAGCGCTACTACAACTCGCTCAGCTCATCGGTGACGGTGCCCAGCAATGTTTACGGTGAGCCCCGTAACTTGATGATGTCGATCAAATACACGTTCTGATCGTTCCCAGGACGCTCCACCCCCGTGTCGCCGGCTCGGAGCCTCACGCCTCCGAGCCTGACGCGAAGCGCCATCGAGCGACCGGCTTACTCGAAGCTTGAGCCGCCCTAAAACACCGACCAGCCAATCCGCTCGCTGAGCAACTCCAGCGCCTTCATCCCCGCCAGCGAGTTACCGGCAGCGTTCAGCTCCGGCGACCACACGCAAATGGTGTACTGCCCTGGCACCACGGCGACGATGCCGCCGCCGACGCCGCTCTTGCCGGGCAGGCCGACGCGGTAGGCGAAGTTGCCGGCTTCGTCGTACAGGCCGCTGGTGGCCATGATCGAGTTGACCTGCTGGGTCTGCCGCGCGCTGAGCACCTGTTCGCCGCTGTGCTTGCAGAAGCCGTCGTTGGCCAGGAAGCAGAAGGCTTTCGCCAGGTCGACGCAGCTCATGCTCAGGGCGCAGTGGCTGAAATAGCTACGCAGCACCGTCTCGACATCGTTGTGGAAGTTGCCGAACGACTGCATCAGGTAGGCCATCGCCGCGTTGCGTGCGCGGTGCTGGTATTCCGACTCGGCCACCACGCGGTCGGCGACGATCTGCGGATTGCCCGACAGGCGCCGGACGAAGTCACGCATCGACAGGGTCGGCGCGGCGAAGCGCGATTCGTTGATATCGCAGATCACCAGGGCACCGGCGTTGATGAACGGGTTGCGCGGCCGGCCTTTCTCGAACTCCAGCTGCACCAGGGAATTGAATGCCTGCCCCGACGGTTCGTGGCCGAGGCGCTGCCAGATGTCTTCTCCGGAATGCTGGATCGCCTGGCACAGGCTGAACACCTTGGAAATGCTCTGGATCGAGAACGGCATGTTCGCCTCTCCCGCACTGAAGAGCTGGCCATCGATACCGTACACGGCGATGCCGAGCTGGTCCGGGGCGACCCTGGCCAAGGCAGGAATGTACTGCGCGACCGTGCCTTGGCCGATCAGCGGGTGGACTTCTTCGAGGATTTGTTTGAGCAGGTCGTGCATGGCGGCCTCAAGGGAGCGATTGGCGTTTCAGGCGGAGATAGAGGCAAGTCGCGGATCAGGCCACCCACGCCTGCCCCTCCAAACGCTCGGACAGGTAATCGAGAAAACAGGCGATGCGTGCCGACAACGCCGTATTGCGATGGTAGACAGCGTTGATCGGTTGCAAGCGCGGCAGGTTGAGATCGGCGAGGACCTCGACCAATGCGCCGCTGGCCCGGTCCTGCTCGGTCATGAAGTCGGACAGGCGCACCAGCCCGGCTCCGGCAAGCGCCAGGTGGCGGATGGTTTCGCCGCTGGAGGCACGCAGCGAAGGGATGATTTCGATGTCTTCATCGTGGGGGCTGCGTAGCGGCCAGAGGTTCAGGCTGCGCGGCTGGGTGAAACCGATCAGGCTGTGCCGCTGCAGGTCGGCCACGGTTTGTGGCGTGCCGTGCTCGGCCAGGTAGGCCGGACTGGCGAGGATGCGGATACGCGTGGTCGCCAGCAGCCGGGCGTGCAGGCTCGAATCGCGCAATGCACCGATGCGGATGGCCAGGTCAGTGCGTTGCTCCAGCAGGTCGATGATCAAGTCGTCACTGTTGAGCTCCAGTTCCACCTGTGGATACCGGGCACGAAAACCCTCAACCAGCGGCACCAGCACGTGCAGCATGAACGGTGAGGCGGCGTTGACGCGCAGCAGGCCCGAGGGCACCTGGCGACGCAGGGTCATCTGTTCCTCGGCCGCCTCCACCGCAGCGATGATACGCCGCGCCTGGACCAGGAATACCGAGCCTTCCTCGGTCAGTTCCAGGCGTCGCGTGGTACGTCGCAGCAGGGTCACGCCGAGCTTTTCTTCGAGGCGGGCAAGTGCGCGGCTTACGCCAGAAGTGGTCTGGCCGAGCTGTTCGGCGGCGGCGGTGATCGAACCGCTGTCGACCACGCGGGTCAGGGCGAGCAGCTCGTCGAGCGTGGTTTTCATGGGCGGCTCACAGTGGATGGCGCACTGATGCTCAGGCGAGCGATGACGACCAGTCAACCCTGTTCGCGGGCTGCGCGGCGAATTGAGCTCGCTCTTTCGGCCGCCGCTGGCGTTTCAGTTGCGCCGGCCAGGGTGGATCAAGCGGCCAGATCGCCCGGTATACCCCCGGTCGGCTGGAAACGCCTTGTCAGCAACTGGAGGATGCAAAGCGCTCTGGATCGACCGATAATCGCACACTGCTGGGCCCAAGAAGAACAAAAGGAACCCCGGCCTCAACGACTTCTTGGGACTGTATATGAACAATTGGATCAGCAATATCGGCGTCACCGCCAAACTCACCCTCGGCTTCGGCATCGTCCTGCTGCTCACCCTGCTGCTGGCTGTCTCGGGCTGGAGCAGCCTGGGCGGCATGATCCAGCGCAGCGACTGGATGGGCGACATCGCCCGGCTCAGCGATGAACTGACCAAGCTGCGCGTAACCCGCCTGCAGTACATGCTGACCAACGGCGACGAGACGGCTGCCCAGGCCGTGCAGACCTCACTGGACGGCTTCGCCCGCCAGCAGCAGGAGGCCCTGGCGCGCTTCGATAGCCCCGAGGATGTCCAACGCCTGCGCGCCCAGGCGGACGAAACGGCCAAGTACCAGGTCTCCTTCAACGCCATGCGCGAGGGCTACAAGGCCAGCAACGCGTCGCGCCTGGAGATCGCGAGCGACGCCAAGGCTTCGCTGGACGCCATCGACGCGCTGGTGGCGGCAGTGTTGCAACGCACGCAAGACGACCCGGCGCACCTCCGTGATTTCCAGCATGCCATGCAAGCACGCGACGAACTGATCCAGGTCCGTTACGAAGTGCGCGGCTACACCAGCAACCCCTCCGAGGAGGCCCGCCAGAGCGTTGCCCAGCAGATCGACAAGGCCAACGCAGCACTCAAGCAGTTGCAGGCCGATATCGGCACCGACCAGGTCGAGCCGACAGTCCAGGCCCTGCAGAGCTATGCCAATTCCGTGCAACGTTTCAAGGGCGCCGTCGAGCAGATCGCCCAGGCTCGCAAGGAGCTGACCGACGAAGGCCTGACCGTCGTCAAGCTCAGCGACGAGCTGTTCAATATCCAGATCGAACGCCGTGACGCCGAGAGTACCCAGGCACGGACTCTCGTGCTGGGCAGCACGCTGCTGGCGCTGCTCCTTGGCGCTCTCGCCGCATTCGTCATCACCCGCCAGATCACCCGGCCGCTGAACGACACCCTGAAGGTGGTCGAACGCATCGCCAGCGGCGACCTGACCGCCGATATCAAGACCACGCGCCGCGACGAACTCGGCATCCTGCAACAGGGTGTGCAGCGTATGGGCAACAGCCTGCGCGAGCTGATCGGCAGTATCCGCGACGGCGTCACCCAGATCGCCAGTGCCGCCGAGCAACTGTCGGCCGTCACCGAGCAAACCAATGTCGGGGTCAATGCACAGAAGGTCGAGACCGACCAGGTCGCTACGGCGATGCACGAAATGTCCGCCACCGTGCAGGAAGTAGCGCGCAACGCCGAGAGCGCTTCCGAGGCGGCCAGCCTGGCCGACGGCGAAGCGCGCGAGGGCGATCGGGTGGTCGGCGAGGCCATCGCCCGGATCGAGCGTATGGCCGAGGAGGTCAGCCGCTCCGGCGAGGCGATGAACCTGCTCAAACAGGAAAGCGACAAGATCGGCAGCGTGATCGACGTGATCCGCGCGGTCGCCGAACAGACCAACCTGCTGGCCCTCAACGCCGCCATCGAAGCCGCCCGGGCCGGTGAGGCCGGGCGTGGTTTCGCCGTGGTCGCCGACGAAGTACGCAGCCTGGCCCAGCGTACCCAGCAGTCCACCGCGGAAATCGAAACCCTGGTCAGCGGCCTGCACAACGGCACCCAGCAGGTGGTCACGGCAATGAACAACACCCGCGCCCTGAGCGAAAGCAGCGTCGAACTGACGCGCAAGGCCGGCGACTCGCTGGAAAGCATCACCCGCACGGTATCCAACATCCAGTCGATGAACCAGCAGATCGCCGCCGCCGCCGAGGAACAGAGCGCCGTGGCCGAAGAGATCAGCCGCAGCATCATCAACGTGCGCGACGTGGCCGAACAGAGCGCCACCGCCAGCGACGAAACCGCAGCGTCCAGTGCTGAACTGGCACGCCTGGGCAACCATTTGCAGGGACTGGTCAGCCACTTCCGGGTCTAGGCTCTGTTGACGTTTCGGCGCAAGCCGCGTTGTCGTGAGAAATAACCTAGAGAGCGGGGAGATGCCCATGCTACGGATCCGCACCGCCCGCGCCGCAGACACTCCAGCCCTGTGCGCCCTGCTCACGGCCCTCGATTACCCCGGCAGCGAGGCGTTCATCGCTGCCCGCCTGGAACAGTTGCTCGCCCATCCCGACGCCCGGCTACTGGTTGCCGAGGAGGCTGGCCAGGTGCTCGGCTTCATCTCGTTGCACTTCATCCCGCAACTGGCCTTGGCCGGGGATTTCTGTCGAGTCAGCTACTTCTGCGTCAGCGATGCCGTGCGCAGCCAGGGTATAGGTGCCGCCCTGGAGCAGGCGGCCGAGCAGGCAGCCCGCGAACGCGGCTGCGATCGCATCGAATTGCACTGTGCCGAACGTCGCCAGGGGGCCCATCGCTTCTATGCACGGCAGGGGTACAGGGAATCACCGAAGTACCTGATGAAGCGCTTGTGAAGCCGTACCCGCCAGCGTTACTGCGACGAATCATCGACGCTGATGGGGAAATTTCGCGAGGCGCAGGCACGAAAACGCAAGTCGTGAGTCCATACCCACGGCTTTGCCGAAAAACCCAGCAAATCTATCTGTTATTCACTCCCTGATCGGACTGGGATGTCCCCTCATGCAGCGTTCTTCACAGTTCTTCCTCTACTGTCTCGTTGGCCTCGTTGCGACAGCGGCCATCACACTGTTGCTGTTTCTGCGTGACGAGCCCCTGGACGTGGAAGCCGCCGCCTGGCTATCGGCGGTCAATAGCCAGCGCGAGAGCAGCGAAGGGTACATCTACCTGCTGGGCCTGGATGCGCTGGACGAACCCCTGCTCGTCGGCCATGCGCGGCAGGATGAATTCCGTCACTGGCGCACCAGCCATGGCCTGCTGGACAGCGCCTTCGTCCCACAGCCGGTCAGGCAACTGATCACCGCTCCAGCTCTCAGGCAATGCAATGAAGAGTCGTGGTATTGCGCGATGCAGCTCACGCCGCAAGAGCAGCAGGCGCTGCTGACGGACGGCCAGGAGTTGCTCAGGCGCTATCAGGAGGTGGCGCGCTTCGACAGCCTGCAGCGCCATATCGCTTTCGACAGCTCGTCGCCCATCCCCGACTATGGCTTACTGCTGGCCGGCAACCGCCTGCTAGTCCTGCTGGCCTATCAGGAGATTCGCGAGGGCCGGCCCGACAAGGCCAGGTCCCTGCTGGAACAGGACAACCAGCGCTGGCGCAAGCACCTGGCGAACGCCGACAGCCTGATACAGAAAGTCGTCATCACCCGCCTGCTTTCCGCCAACCTCGCCACACTCAGCACGTTGTACCAGCAAGACCTGGCTCCCCAGCCGCACGCCCTGGCGCCGCTGTCTCCCAGCGAGCGTTCGCTGCAGACAGCCATGCGCAGTGAGTTCGTACTGGCCGCCAATGGTTTGCTGGCCATGCCAGACGACGAGCACACGCTTGCCAGGCCGGGTCGGCTCGCCATGTACCTGTTGTTCAAGCCGAACATGAGCGTCAATGCGGTGCTGCCTCGCTATCGACGTATCGCCATGGCCTCGCAGCTCGAAGCCGGTGAGTACGTCGAGTGGCTGAAGACACCCGCTGAGGCGCAACGCCAGGGCTGGCGCAACCCCATCGGCAACACGCTGCTCGGCATCGCCGGGCCGGACATGACCCAGTACCTGACCCGCCTGCATGATCTCGATGCGCGCATCCGCCTGTTCAATCGCCTGGCTGCCCTCGACCCAGGCTTTGCCACGGCCGATGCACTGGCGATGACTGCCGAGGGCAACCCTTATGGAATGGGCGGTGCGAGGCTCGAGAAAGGTCCCACGCCACGCCTGTGCTACCCAGGACCGGCGGCGGACGATATGTCACGGCGCTGCCTGCCCTTGTTCAGCCGAGACTAGCTGCTCAGCCTTCACCGCGCGCAGGCGTGGCGGCAAGCTGTGTCTGGCGCTGCCAACCGCCACCGAGGGCACGGGCCAGGGATACGCTGGCCTGCAGGCGGGACAGACGCAACTCGGCCGTTTCATCCTGGGCCTGGTAAAGGGTCCGCTGGGTATCGAGCAATACCAGCAAGGTTTCCGCGCCTGCCCGATAGCGCGACTCGGCAAGCCGGAAAGCCTCTTCGGCCTGGCGCTCGACTTCCAGTTGCGCGAGCAACTGCGCATCGATGCCAGCTTGGGTGTTAAGCGCGACCTGCACGTCCTGGAAGGCGCTGACGATGCTCTGCCGGTAGTCGGCCAACAGTTCTTCACGACGCGCCTCGGCCAGGTCGCGGCTGGCGGCCAGGTAGCCCCCGTCGAAGATCGGCGCAACCAGGGCGCCGGCCAGGGAGTAGATCGGGTCAGAGAATAACCGCGGCAGCCGGCTCGAACTGCCAGCGGCACTGGCGCTCAGGGTCAGGCTCGGCAGCAGGGCCGCACGGGCCGCCTTGAGGTCGGCATTGGCTGCCGCAAGATTGGCTTCGGCATAGGCCAGGTCAGGGCGCTGCAACAGCAGGTCGCTGGGTACGCCGGCAGCGATGTCGGGCGGGGTCAATCGGGCCAGGGATATCTCGTCCAGCCTCAGCTCGACCTCATTGCGCCCGAGCAGCACCGCCAGCGTCGAACGACTGTCTTCCAACTGCTGCGCCAGTTCCGCCACCGAGCGGCGCTGGCTGGCGACGACACCCCGTTGCTGGGCCAATTCCAGCGGAGTGGCCGCACCGGCATTACGACGTGCCTGCACCGTGTTCAGCACACGCTCGGCAGTGCTCAGGTTGAGCCGACCGATACGCAGGCGCTCGCTCAACCCCTGGTATTGCAGCCAACTGGTGGCCGCGCTGGCAGCCAGCGATATCTGCATCGCGTCACGGTCGAAAGCGCTGGCGTTCAAGCTGGCCAGGGCACTGTCGCGGGTGGCGCGCAGGCGGCCCCAGAGATCGATCTCGTAGCTGGCGGCCAGCCCCGCGTAGAAGGCATCGCCATCGACGTCGTTATCGCCACCGAGGCGCCCCTCGCGCGAAGCCTCGAGGTTGCCGGTCAGCGATGGCAACAAAGGCGCACCAGCCTGGCGAGCAGTGGCTTCGGCCTGGTTGACCCGGGCCACGGCCGCGGCCAGCTCCTGGTTCTGCGCCAGTACCTGCTGCACGACCTGGTCCAACTCACTGCTGGCGAAGGCCTGCCACCAACCGTCCACGGGGGCACTACCGAGGCTGGCGGTACGCCATTGCTGCGGTGCGGCTGGCAGCTCCACGGTCGCGGTCGGCGACGAACAACCCTGGATCAGCAGCACGGCGATAACGAAGGGCAGGGTACGGGTCATGGTCAAATCCTTATTCAGCCGCCAAGGCGACGACAGGGTCCAGCGCGGCGGCCGTGCGCGCCGGCAGGAAGCCGAACAGCAGGCCGGTCGCCACCGAGCAGGCGAAGGCCAGGAGCATGGCCGACAGGGAGAACACCAGCGGTACTTCCCAGACGATCAGCAGCGCACCAAATACAAGGCCGCTGACCACGCCGACACTGCCGCCGATCAGGGTGACCAGCACCGACTCGGTGAGGAACTGGCGCATGATGTCGCGCTGGCGAGCCCCGGTGGCCATGCGGATGCCGATCTCGCGGGTGCGTTCGCGCACGGTCATCAGCATCACGTTCATCACCCCGATACCGCCGACCAGCAACGATACGGCGGCGATCAGGGCCAGCATCAGGGTCATGCTCTGGCGGGTCTTGGCTTCGGCCTGCAGCTTGGCGGCAGAGTTGTAGATACGGAAATCCTGGCGCCCATGGCGTTGCAGCAACAGCTCTTCGAGGGACTCCTGGGCCTTCGCCACCAGATCGCTGCTCTTGACCTCGATGGCCCCGTAGCTCTCGTTGCGCAGTTTCGGGAATACCCGCACCACGCCCGTGCTGTGCGGGACCAGCACCTGCTCGTCCGGGTAGTTGCCGCCCGCCTCGCTGCCTTTTTCGCTCATCACGCCGATCACTTCGAAGGGCGAGCTGTTGATGAGCAGGATCTTGCCCAGCGGGTCGCCGCCTTCGGGGAACAGCTTCTTGTAGACGTCGCTGCCCAGGACCGCCACGGCCGCGACCTGGCGATTCTCCGCTTCGCTGAAGAAGCGCCCACGCGCCACCGGCCAGTGGTGAATCGCCGGCAGGTGGATGCCAACCCCCAGCACCTCGCTCTGCAGTGCCTGCTGGCCATGGCGGATCAGTGCCGGGTCGCGCAGGATCGGCATCACCCGGGCGACCTCGGGCAGCTTGGCGATGGCCTCGAAGTCGTCCAGCGTGAGCACGCCGATAGGACCGCCGGTACGCGGTACGTCGCTGGAGATGTACATCATGTTGGCGCCCATCACGCCCATTTCCGTCACCACCTTCTGCTTGGCACCCTCGCCGACCGCCAGCATGACGATCACCGAAGCCACGCCGATGATGATGCCGAGCAGGGTCAGTGCCGTACGGAAACGGTGGATCATCAGCCCGCGCAGGGTGCCGCGCAGCATCTCGCCAAGCTCGCTGAAGAAGCTCGCGCCCTTGTCCAGGCCGACCTTGTGCATGTCGGGTGCCGGCAGGGCATTGGCCGGCACGCTGACGCCGGTGTCGCCGATGATCTCGCCGTCGCGGATCTCGATGACCCGGTTGGCCTGGGCGGCGACATCACGGTCGTGGGTGATCAGGATGATGGTATGCCCAGCGTCGGCCAGCTCGTGCAGCAGCGCCATGACTTCCTTGCCGCTGCGGCTGTCGAGGGCGCCAGTGGGTTCGTCGGCGAGGATGATGCGCCCGCCGTTCATCAAGGCCCGGGCGATCGACACGCGCTGCTGCTGGCCACCGGACAACTGGCTGGGGCGATGATCGAGGCGCTCGCCCAACCCCAAGCGTTCCAGCAAGGCGCGCGAGCGCTCGTGGCGTTGCTCGGTCGCGGTGCCGGCATAGATGGCAGGAACCTCGACGTTCTCTTGTGCCGACTCGGTGGCGATCAGGTGATAGCCCTGGAACACGAAACCGAAGGCCTCGCGCCGCAGCCAGGCAAGCTGGTCGGCATTGAAATCGGCGACATCGTGGCCGGCGAACTTGTAACGGCCGGCACTCGGGCGGTCGAGGCAGCCGAGCATGTTCATCAGGGTCGACTTGCCCGAGCCCGAAGTCCCGACGATGGCGACGAACTCGCCGGCATGAATCGACAGGCTGATGCCACGCAGCACATCCACCGCCGGGGCGCCGCCCTCACCACCATAGGTACGGCGAATGCCTTGCAGCTCGATCAGCGGCGTTACCACTGGAACCTCGACATCCGCTCCTCGTTCTGGGCCTCGCCGGTGATCAGGCGCTCGCCCTCACCCAGCCCGTCGAGCACTTCTGCAACCTGGCGATCCCGCGCGCCGACCTTGACCGGATACAGCACCGGCTGGTCATTCTTCGCCAGCACCCGCACCTGGTAGTTGCCCGGCGTGCCCAACAACGCATCCAGCGGCACGGTCAGGACGTTATGCGCCGAGGCAGTGATGAACACCACTTGGGCGGTCATCTGCGGCATCAACTCGCCATCGGCGTTATCCACGTCGAACAGCACGGTGTATTGCACGACCTTCTCCGGCTCGGCCACGCTGGTGGTCGACTCGCTCTGGTTCGGGTCCACCGGCGGTGCCGGCAGCACCTGGCGCACCGTGCCATGCCAGCGCCGCTCGTCACCGCCCAGGGTGGTGAAGTACAGTGGCAGGCCGGCCTTGACCCGACGGATATCGGCTTCGGAAACCCGTGTCCAGCCGGTCATCTGGCTGAGATCGGCAATGCGCAGCACGGTCGGCGTCTGGTAGGTGGCGTTGAGGGTCTGGCCCTGTTTCACGTCGACACCCAGCACCACGCCGGAGATCGGCGCGTAGAGCCGGGTGTAGCTGAGCTGTGCCTCATTGCCCTTCAGCCCAGCCTGGCTTTCGGCGATCTGCGCCCGCAACTGGCGCAGCTTGGCTTCGGCGGACTTCAGCGTGGCGACAGCGGTCTGCACGTCTTCCTCGCGGGTCGCATCGTCCTTGGCCAGGCGCAACTGGCGTTGATGCTGCTGGCGCGCCAGGTCGAGCTGGGCTTGCTGGTCCTGCAGTTGCGCACGCAGGCCATCCAGCGCGGCACGGTCGGCTTCCACTGTGGCTTCGTGCAAGCTGGCATCGATCTCGGCAAGCAACTGGCCCTTCTGCACCTGATCGCCAGCCTGCACATGGATGCGCATCACCTGGCCGGAAACCTGGGCCCCCACGTCCACCGACTCACGCGGCTGCAGCGTGCCGATGGCCACGACGGTGGATTCGACATCGCCGCGCCGTACGCTCTCGGTGATATAGCCGGAGGCCGGCTGACTACCGAACAACCAGTAGCCGGCCATGGCGATAACGAGAATCAGTAACAGCATTGCGCGGCGCGGCCAGGAGCGAATAACAGCAGTCATCGAGCGGTCCTTGAGTTAAGGCGTCAGGCTGCTCCGAAGAGCAGCAAGGGCAGTCCACCGAGTGTCGCCACGCCCGCCAGCAGGGCAGCGCTTCTCGGCCAGTACGGCAACATCAGCACCAGCGCAAACGCACTGGCGGAAAGGAAACCAATCCAGTTCACCACGCCCACCGAAGGGCCCCAGGCGCGGATGCACGGCCACAGAGCGAGTACCAGCAGGGCCCAGCCGACAACGCGCAACAGGCGTTGCAGGTGCGGCGACTTCTTCGTCCAGACCTGGGTGTGGTGACGGTCCATGGCCAGGCACAGGCCGCCCATGCCGGCATAGGTAAGGGCGATGGCCAGGACAGTGGCGAACGAAACCTCCATCACGCCACCTCCACTTCAGCGGTGCCGGCACGGGCAGGTTTACGTCGCGGCTTTACCGGCGCCTTGCCCTTGAGCCAGACATGACGGGCGCTGTACAGGCTGAGCAGGCCGAAAAGCAGGGTCGTCAGCTCGACGCCGGCACGCTCGCCGTCGCCGCGCAGCAAGTAGCTGACGAACTGATCACCGACAACGATCCAGTTGAGCAGCGGCAGCAGCAGGCACAAGGCAGCGGTGGCGATCAATTGTTCGATCCAGGCCTTGCGCGCCGGACGCAGGCTGGCATGGACATAGGTCAGTATCCAGAGCGCGAAGAAAGCGGCGATTTCCCATTCCGGACGGTTCTCGATGCCCAACGGGATCAGGCGGTTGGCCCAGAGGAAACCGATGCTGGCCAGCGACAGGCCGGCAATGGTGCCGATATTGAGGATTTCGATGACCCGGTACACGGCAGCGGTGCGCTCGCCGAATTCGTTCAGCGCACGCTGGCGGCGCTTGATCATGAACAGCAGGGCGCCGGTGGCCATCATTGCCGCGCCGGCCATGCCACAGACGAAATACAGCCAGCGCACCGCATGGCCGCCGAAACCGGCGAAGTGCAGGTTGGCCATCACCGACTGCACGCTCTGGGTCTCGCCACCACGTAACTCACCCGGCATCTGGATATCGGTCTGTTCGCCGGTCACCGCGTCGAAGGATGCCCGACCACTGCCGCTGCCAAGCAGGCGGTATTCACCAGGTTTCTCGATGAATCGACCGAAGGCCATGGACGTGGCGGTGACGTCACCGGGATGGGAAACGTTGACGAAGCTGACCGGACGCTGCAACTGCGCCTCAGTCTTGATCAGGACCTGATCCAGCGCCGTCATCGCGGCACGTTCGCCAGTCTGCTCACGATGCTCGGGCTGGGTCAGCAGGTCGGCGAAATAGGCCTCGCTGCTGGAGTAGTGGGCTTCGATGCCGGCCGGCATGTAGATCATGTAAAAGGTCGCCAGGCCGGTGTAGGCGATCATCAGTTGGAACGGCAGGCTCAGCACCGACATGGCGTTGTGCGCGTCCAGCCAGCTGCGCTGGCCTTTGCCGGGGCGGAAGGTGAAGAAATCCTTGAAGATGCGCTTGTGGATGACGATGCCACTGACCAGCGCCACCAGCATGGCGATGGTGAAGATGCCAACCAGCCAGATACCCGCCTCGCCAGCGTGGAACTCGTAGTGCATATGGACGAAGTGGTGGCCGCCCTCGGTCTCGCGCTCCAGGGTCTTGGCCAGTACCTCGCCGGTTTCCACGTCGAGCCGCTCGCTGTGGAACACTTCGTCCTCGCCTTCCCAGAACACCCGGATCGCCCGATCCTCGTCGGAGGGCAGGCCGATGGCCCAGAACTCGCCATAAGGCGCTTGCTTCTCCAGGAAAGCCTGGCCCATGCGCACCATCAGCGGGCGGTCGAAACCATCGTCCATCGCATCGCTGGCAATGGCCTCGCGAGCCTGGGGCATTTCCGGCTTCATCCAGCGAGTGATCGGCTCGTCGAACACACCCAGGGTGCCGGTGAGAAAAATCACGAACAGCACCCAGCAGGCCCATAGCGCGCCCCAGGTGTGCAACCAGGCCATCATCTGGCGGAAACCGCCCTGGGCCACGCCCTGCTCGACCTTGCTCATGCGCCAGCTCCTATCAGCAGACCGGCGGCGGTGAACAGCACCGTCGGGATCAGCAGCCACAGCCACAGCTTGCGCAGGCTCTCGACCGAAAAGGCCCAGATGATGATCGCGGTGAAGATGGCGAAGCTCGCCAACGAGGCGGCCAGGACCGCCTGGCCCTTGGGCAGCGGAATGATCGCGCCGAGGAAAATGACCAGGGCACAGGTCAGCGCGTAACCACCGAAGATGGCGGCGACGGTGCGCGACAGGAGGGCCCGCGCGTAGGGGGACAGGTTCGATTTCATGGAAGGATCTGAGGCTCTGGGCAAAGTTAGGCCACTCCGCAACATGTTTCGCGGGATAAAAATGGCCGGCTGCATACCTCCAAGACGGACGAGAGACGAAAAACCCGCAGTCCAGATTGAAAATCCGCGCAACGGATTGTTACCTGATGTGTTCTTTACAGGAGGCAACCGCTCTGCAATGGGCTTTCAATGTCATTCTGGAAAATATGACGAACGAGGCCGGGCAAAAATGATAATCCATCTCGAATCCCGTGCCGCCAGAATCGACGAAACGTTCGCGGCATCTGATGGATTGCGGGCAATGGCAGGCAATATATAGAATGAGACTATTTCTCATTAGAAACGGTTGCTATCAGTGTCGGCATCAAGGCTGGGGTTCTTTTTCAGCGACCATCACCGCTGGCTGTTGCAGCATGTGCAGCGCCAACTGCGCCATCGCGCGGATGCGGAAGACACCGCCGCGGAAACGTTCTGCCAGTTGCTCGCGGCCCAGGTCGACCCGGCGACCATCGAACAGCCGCGCGCCTACCTGTCGACCATCGCTCGCCGGTTGATCTACGACCGCCACCGTCGACGCCGCCTGGAACAGGCCTACCTCGAACGCCTGGCCCTGTTGCCGGAGGCACTGGCCCCTTCGCCAGAAGAGCGTCACCTGCTGCTGGAAGCGCTGGCCGCCATCGACGCCGTGCTCGCCGGCCTGCCCGTGGCAGTGAAGAAGGCCTTCCTGCTCAGCCAGCTCGATGGCCTCAGCTATGCCGAGATCGGCAAGCGCCTGCAGGTCTCCGAACGTACCGTTGGCCGCTACATGACCCAGGCCCTGCGCCAGTGCTACCTGAGCGGCGCGCAGCCATGAGCCGGGTCGTGCTGGACGATGCCGCCGAACAGGCCATCGCCTGGATGGTACGTCTGCGCTCGGGGCATGCGGAGGCTGGCCAGCAGGCACGTTTCCAGGCCTGGCTGGACGAAAAACCGGCGCATGCCGAGGCCTGGGCGCACCTGCAACGCGGTCTCGGTTCACCCTACGATGTACTGCGTCGGGCGCCGATGCCATTGCGCGACACCCTGCTGCAGGCCGAGCCTGGCCGGCGCGACGTTCTGCGCGGACTGGTCGGCCTTGGCCTGCTGGGCGGCGGCCTCTGGCTCGCCGCCCGCAGCGATGCCGGGCGCGCACGCCTTGCCGATCTGCGCACCGGCACCGGCGAGCGCCGCACCCTGTCGCTGGCCGACGGCAGCCGCCTGAGCCTGAATGCCGACAGCGCCGTGGACCTGGACTTCTCCGCCCAACGCCGCCTGCTGCATCTGCGCCGTGGCGCCCTGGTGGTGCACGTGGCGGCCGATCCGACGCGACCTTTCATCGTGCGCAGCGCGCAGGGAGAAACGCGGGCGCTGGGTACGCGGTTCCTGGTGGAGCAGAAGGCGCAGAGCACTCGCGTGGTGGTGCTGGAGCACAGCGTACGTGTCAGCCTGGCCAGCGGCAACGTACTGGTTCTGGGTGAAGGTGAAGGCGCGTTGCTGCATGCGCAACACATCGAACCGTTGTCGTCCGGCCAGGCCTATCGCGCCGATTGGGTCGACGGTCGCCTCAGCGTGATCGACGAGCCCCTGGCCAGCGTGATCGACGCGCTGCGTCCCTATCGTTCCGGCTTCATCCGCGTCAGCCCCAGGGCACGCAACTTGCGGGTTCAGGGTGTGTTCCCCCTGGACGACCCCGAGCGTGCCCTCACCGCCCTGGCCGAGACCCTGCCGATCCGGATCGAGCGCTATGGTGGATGGCTCACCCTGGTCGAAGGCAAATGACAAGGGAGCCGCAAGCGCTAGGGTCTGTTGCCGTTTCGGCGCAAGCCGCGTTGTCGCGACGAAACGGCAACAGACCCTAGGCAGTAGTTCGTATGTCGCGTCTGGTTGCAGCTTGAGGCCTGAAGTTTTTTTGCTTTCCCCTGTCCTATTTTCCGCGCTCGTCCCACCTCTCTCCTGACAACACATAAAATTCAGGAGTATCGACGTGTTCAGACCCTGGCCTCTGGCCCTCGCCATATCGCTGGCAGCCGTACCTTTCGCCGTCACCTGGGCCGAGCCGGCCAGCCAGCAACAGGCGCAGCGTTTCGACCTGCCGGCCGACAGCCTGGCCAACACGCTCAACGCCATCGCCCGGCAAAGCGGCCAGGTAATCTCTCTCGACCCGGCGCTGGTTGCTGGCAAGCAGGCGCCAGCGGTGCATGGCGAAATGAGCAGCGTGCAGGCCATGCAGCAGGCACTGGCCGGCAGCGGCCTGCAGTTGTTCGTCACCCCGAGCGGCAGTTTCAGCGTGATCCCGACAGGCAAGGCGGATGGCGACAAGGCACTGGAACTGGGGGCGACCAGCGTCAATGCCCGCGGGCTGGGCACCATCACGGAAGGTACGGGCTCCTACACCACGGGGGCGGTGACCATCGGCAAGTCGGCCCAATCGCTCCGGGAAACGCCGCAATCGGTAACAGTGGTTACTCGTCAGGTCATGGACGACAAGAACCTCACCAGCCTGAACCAGGTGCTATCGAAGACGCCAGGGTTGTCGTTCACTCAGCGCAACTTCGGCTCGCACCAGTACGAGTCCCGTGGCTTCGTCCTGGGGGAAGAAGCCTTCCTGATGGATGGCATCCCCGGCCAGTCCTACAACATGACCGCCTGGATGCCGCTGGACATGGCCTACTACGACCGGGTCGAAGTCCTGCGCGGCGCCAGCGGCATGCTGGTCGGCGCCGGTAGCCCGGGCGGCGCGATCAACCTGGTACGCAAGCGCCCCACTGCCGAGCCGCAGTTCTCCATCACCACCCGCGTCGGCTCCTGGGACACCTACCGCATGGACCTGGACGGCAGTGGCCGCCTCAACGAGCAGGGGACCTTGCGGGGGCGCCTCGTCACCGCTTACGAAGACCAGGGTTCCTACATCGACGGCCTGGAGTCGGAGACCCCGCTGCTGTATGGCATCGTCGAGGCGGACCTGAGCGACGCCACCACCCTGGCCCTGAGCGTGCGCCGCCAGCGTACCCATCTGAACGGCTACTCCATCTACGACCTGCCGCGTTACAACAATGGCCACTCGCTGGATATCTCCCGCTCCACGTCGCTCGCTCCGGATTGGGCCTACAAGGACAGCGAGACGGATGAAGTCTTCACCGAGTTGACCCATCGCTTCAACGACCGCTGGACCAGCAAGACCACGCTGGTGCATTCGGAGGCAGACTTCGCCTCGGCGACCGCCTATGCCCAGGGAGCGATCAACCCGCTCACCCAGGTTGGGTCCACCTATCGCGGCGTGGAATATCGCGACGTGAGCATGAAGGGCAACGGCATCGACAGCTTTCTGGAAGGCAACTTCGAGGCTTTCGGCCTGATCCATCAAGTCAATCTGGGCGCCAGTTGGTCGGAACACGACCTCACCACCAAGCGAGCGGTGGTCAGCACGGGGATCAACGGCACGCCGGTCAACGTGTTCGACGTCAACCATGATGCCCTCGCCAAGCCGACACGCCCCGCCTGGTCGCAGATCAGCGAGTACACCGAAGAACGCAAGGGCATCTATGCCAATGCCCGTATCCATCTGGCCGAACCGCTGAGCCTGGTGCTGGGCAGCCGCTTGAGCTGGTACGACTATGACTACGACGACAAGCTCGGCACTGGCGACTACGAGAACAAGCAGACGCGCGAGTTCACGCCATTCGCCGGGCTGATCTACGACATCGACGCGAACTGGTCCTGGTACGCCAGCTACGCGGACATTTTCAAGCCCCAGGCCAACTATCGCAGCGTGAATGGTTCCCCGCTCGATCCGGCGGTCGGCACCAATTACGAAACCGGTATCAAGGGCGAGCTGTTCGACAAGCAACTGAACCTGTCGCTGGCGTTGTTCTACATCAAGCAGGAGGACGTCTACGGCATCGACCAGGCCAACGCCGGCCTTTGCCCATCCAACGACTCGGCGGGCACCTGCTACTTCAACGTCACCACCCAGCGCAGCAAGGGCGTCGATATCGAGGCCAGCGGCGAGTTGCTGCCGGGCCTGCAGCTCATGGGTGGCTACACCTACAACATGACCCGCAGCAGTTCGTCGACGCCGCTGAGCACCGACACGCCGAAACACATGGCCCGCCTCAGTTCCATGTACACCTTGCCGGGCGAGTGGCAGCGCCTGTCGATGGGCCTTGGCGTTTCCGCCCAATCCGGATTCAGCAATGTCACCAATGGCGTGGAATACGGCGTCAACGGCTATGCGATCTGGGATGCTCGCGTTGCCTACAAGATCGACAGGCACTGGAGCGTTGCGGTAAACGGCGAAAACCTCTTCGACCGGCGTTACTACCTGTCGGCCCCGGCACTCGATCGCGGCAACATTTTCGGCGCGCCACGCAGTTACATGCTGACCCTGCGCGGCGATTTCTAGAATCGCCCCGAGCGCTCCCGCACGACCGTGTGGGAGCGCCTTTCCCAACACTGCGCACCTCCTCCTTTCGCAACCTGGCAGCGGCTGCGCCATTCCCAATCCCGCCGCCGAACATTACACTTGCGACGAATTCCTATTTGCATCGTATGACTGGCGGAGGGCCGGATGTCCACAGGAGTGCCCGACGCGTCACCGCACGCTGGGCTGGATTCGCTCTATCGCGACCACGCCGGCTGGCTGCAAGGCTGGCTGCGCAAGCGCCTGGGCGACCGCGAGCGGGCCGAGGACATTTCCCATGACACCTTCGTCCGCCTGATCACGTCCACCATCGTCCAGCCACTGCGTGAGCCACGCAGCTTCCTCGCCACGGTGGCCAAGCGGGTGATGGTCGATCACCTGCGCCGGCGTGCCCTGGAGCAGAGTTATCTGCAAGCCCTGGCCCTGGAGCCGGAACTGCAGGAATACTCGCCGGAACGGCGCGTGCTGATGCTGGAAACCCTGCTGCAACTCGATGCCATGCTCGACGGCCTCGGCCCACGGGTCCGCCAGGCCTTCCTGTTCGCCCAGCTCGATGGCCTGGGCTACAGCGAGATCGCCCAGCGCCTGGGGGTATCGGTCAGTTCGGTGACCAAATACATGGCCAGGGCCACCGAGCAGTGCCTGCTGTTCGCCCTGGACGCCGAAGGATGAGCCCCGCCGAACAACGCCTGGCGTTGCGCGATGCGGCGCAGTGGCACGCGCGCCTCGGTGCCGAGCCGGACAGCGCGCACATCCATCAGCAATGGCAGGCCTGGCACCAGCAGAGCGACCTGCATCGCTGGGCCTGGCAGCGCCTGGAGAATCTCCAGGCCGAGTTGCAGGGGCTGCCCGGCCCGCTGGCACGTCGCACCCTCGGCAGCAATGTGCAAGCGACCCGCCGTACGCTGCTCAAGGGCCTGGTCCTTGGCCTCGGCGTTTCCGGCCTGGGCTGGAGCGGTTATCGAAACGCGCCGGTCTGGCTCGCCGACCTGCGCACCAGTACCGGCGAACGACGCGACCTGGCCCTCGTCGACGGCACCCGCCTGATACTCAATACCGCCAGCGCCGTGGACATTCGCTTCGAGCCGACGCAACGCCTGATCATCCTGCGCGCCGGCGAAATCCTCATCGAGACGGCCAAGGACCCGCGTCCGTTCAGGGTACGCAGCGCCCACGGCGAAATGCGCGCCCTCGGCACACGCTTCAGCGTGCGCCAGTACGACGATCACACCCGCCTCAATGTGCTGGAGCATGCCGTCGCCGTGCGTAACGCAGCGGATCCCACCGAGGTGCGCGTGGAGGCCGGCATGCAACTCGATTTCGACCAAGGCCCGCTGCCGGCGCCGCACGCCGCCGAGCCGAACCAGACGGCGTGGAGCCAGGGCCGCCTGGTCATCGATAACTGGCGCCTGGACCGCACCCTGGCCGAGCTGCAGCGCTATCGTCCCGGCTTCATCGGCTGCGCCGACTACATCGCGAGCCTGCGCCTGTCCGGCGCCTACCCGCTGGACGACACTGACCGCGCCCTGGCCGCCATCGCCCAGGCCCTGCCAGTGCGTATCGAGACCCGTACGCGCTACTGGGTGAGCGTGAAACCGCGCAAGTGAAAATATTTTTCATTTGCCATTGTCGATTCGCCGACGCTCGCTCGACCTCTCCTGCAAATCGCCCCATGGCATTTGAAGGAGCCCTCATGCCGCACACGAGAAATCGCCAACCGCACCGCCACAAACCTCTCGCCATCGCTATCCTCGGCGCCACGCTGGCGCTGCACGGCAGCATCGTCCAGCCGCTATTGGGCGACGCCGGCCAGGCCCGCGCCGAAACGCCGGCGCCAACCTACGCCATCGCCCCCGGTCCGCTCGGCGCGGTGCTCAGCCAGTTCGCCAACGAGGCGGGCGTGGTGCTGTCGTTCGATTCGGCGTTGACCAATGGCAAGAGCAGCCAGGGGTTGCAGGGCAGCTACAGCGTCGAGCAGGGGTTTGCCAGGCTGCTGGCGGGGAGTGGTTTACAGGTGCTGCGCAGCGGCACCGGCGACTATCTGCTGGCGCCGCATGACGAAGGCGACGCACTGGAGCTGGGCGTAACCAGTGTCAACAGCCGCGGTCTCGGCGAAACCACCGAGGCCACCGGCTCCTACACCACCGGCGCGGTGAGCATCGGCAAAGCGGCGCGATCGATCCGCGAAACCCCGCAGTCGGTCACGGTCATGACCCGCCAGGTGATGGATGACAAGAACCTCACCACCCTGGACCAGGTCATGGCCAAGACCCCCGGCCTGACATTCAGCCAGCGTAACTACGGTGCCCATGTGTTCCAGTCCCGGGGCTTCGTGCTGGGCGAGGAAAGCTACCTGATGGATGGCGTGCCAGGGCAGGCCTATACCGTCACGGGCTGGTTGCCGCCGGACATGGCGATCTTCGACCGTGTGGAAGTGCTGCGGGGCGCTTCCGGCGTCCTGGTCGGCGCCGGCAACCCCGGCGGGGCCGTCAACCTGGTGCGCAAGCGCCCGACGGCGGAGCCCCGCTTCTCCGTGACGACCCGGGCCGGCTCCTGGGACAACTACCGCGTGGATCTGGATGGCAGCGGCAAGCTGAACGAATCAGGCAGCGTGCGCGGTCGCCTGGTCGGCGCCTATGAAGACAAGGGTTCGTACCTCGACGAAAAGCAATCGAAGACCCCGCTGCTGTACGGCATCGTCGAAGCGGATATCGCCGACGACACCACCCTGACCCTCAGCCTGCGCCACCAGACCGGCAAGATCGACGGCTACTCGATCTTCGGCCTGCCCCGCTACAGTGACGGCCGAGCCCTCGACGTATCGCGCTCGACCGCGCTGGTTCAGGACTGGAACAGCCACGCGACACGCATGAACGAAGCCTTCGTGGAAGTCGCCCATCGCTTCAACGATGACTGGACCAGCACCACGTCCATCACCCATTCCGAAGGTACGATCAGTCAGGCCATCGCCTATGCGCGAGGCGCGATCAACCCGGCCACGCTCACCGGCTCGACCTTCCGGGGCGTGCAATTCCGTCACATCGATGTGAACAGCAGCGGCGTGGACAGCCATCTGGACGGCAATTTCGAAGCCTTCGGCCTGACTCACCAGGTCACCGTCGGCGCCAACTGGTCGCGCCAGAAGGTCAAGGACCAGATGGCGGACATCTACTTCTCCGGGGTCAGCGCCAACGTCTTCGATGTCGACCACCACGCGTTCGCCAAGCCCGCGCGCCCGGCCTGGACATCCATCACCAACCTGGTCGACGAACGCTCGGGGATCTACCTCAATACCCGGCTGCACCTGTCCGAGCCATTGAGCCTGATCCTGGGCGGTCGCGTCAGCTGGTACAACTATGACTTCGACTACAAACTCAACGATGGCGACTACGTGACCAAGGAAACCGGCCAGTTCACGCCCTTCGCCGGACTGGTCTACGACATCGACTCGAACTGGTCCTGGTACGCGAGCTACGCGGATATCTTCATGCCGCAGAGCAACTACCGCGATGCCAACGGCTCTCCGCTCGATCCCGCGATCGGCGCCAACTACGAAACCGGTATCAAGGGCGAGTTGTTCGACAAGAGGCTGAATCTTTCCCTGGCGATGTTCTACGTCAAACAGGAAGACGTATCCGTGGAAGATGCCGCCAACAGCGGATGCACCTGGAACGATGCCTATGGCACCTGCTACATGAACGGCACCATCCAGCGCAGCAAGGGCTTCGACGTCGAAGCCAGCGGCGAAGTGCTGCCGGGCTTGCAGGTGCTGGCCGGCTACACCTACAACATGACCCGCAGCAGCAACGGTGGCCCGATTTCCAGCGACACCCCCAAGCACCTGGCGCGCGTGTCCACCAGCTACAACCTGCCCGGCGCCTGGAACCGCCTGACGGTGGGCGGTGGCGTATCCGCCCAGTCACGCTACGAAAACGAAACCTCGACCGGAAGAAAATACGGCGCGGCCGGCAGGGCGATCTGGGATGCGCGAGTGGCCTGGCAACTCGATCCGCACTGGCAGGTCAGCCTGACAGGGGAAAACCTGTTCGACCGCAAGTATTACTCATCCGCCGACGGCCTCGACCGGGTCAACCTGTATGGCGAGCCGCGCAGCTACATGCTGACCTTGCGGGGTGATTTCTAAACAGCAACCGGTCATTGCAGCGAGCGGGTCGCGCGCAATGCGTTACCCGCCCGGCATCCAGCGCTTTTCTCGACGCTCGCCCCAACCCATTCCCAACCCGCACTCGGCAAGACTAGAATTGCGACACGTTCTTATTCGCAATATTGACGAGGGAGGCGGGGTTGATGACGTACCCCGATACGGCGCCGGATCTGCACACGCTCTACCGCGACCACCATGGCTGGCTGCAGGGCTGGCTGCGCAAGCGCCTGGGTGATCGCGAGCATGCCGCCGACATCGCCCAGGACACCTTCCTGCGCCTGCTGGTCAGCCGGCGCATGCCCGGACTGGGAGAAGGGCGTGCCTACCTGGCGCAGATCGCCCGCAACCTGATCATCGACCAGTGGCGCCGCCAGCGCATCGAACAAGCCTACCTCGACAGCATCGCCAGCCTGCCGGAACCCGAGTCGCCGTCGCTGGAGACGCGCGCCATGGTAATCGAGACCCTGCTGCAGATCGACGCCATGCTCGATGCCATGCCAGCCAAGGTGCGTGAAGCCTTCCTCCTGTCGCAGTTCGAAGGCCTGGGCTACGCCGAGATCGCCGAGCGCCTGGCGGTCAGCGTCAGCTCGGTGCAGAAATACATGCAGCGGGCGATCGGCGCCTGCTACCAGGTGCTGTACGCCGAATGAAACGCGCCAGCGAAGGGCCCATCGCCCCGGCCATCGTCGAGCAGGCCAGCCATTGGCTGATGCTGCACTGGGGCGGTGAACTGGACGCCGAACAGCGCCAGCGTTTCGCTGACTGGCGTGCAGCCGATCCCGAACATTCCCGGGCCTGGCAACGCCTGGAGCATCTGCAGAGCACCCTGGCCGGCGTGCCAGCCGCCACCGCCAGCAGCGTGCTGCGCGAGATGCCCGATGCGCGCAAACGCCAGACCCTCAAGCTGCTCGGCCTGCTGCTGATGGCCGGCGCCGGTGGCTATGTCGCCCAGTCGCAAGTGCCCTGGCGCGAAACCCTGGCCGACCTGCGCAGTGGCACCGGCGAGCGTCTGCAACGCACCCTGGCCGACGGCAGCCAACTGAGCCTGAACAGCGGCAGCGCGGTGAACATCCGCTACAGCACCAACGAACGGCGCATCGAGTTGCTGCGTGGCGAACTGCTGCTCGACAGCGGCAAGGACCCGGCCGGGCGCCCGCTGATCGTGGCAACCGCCGCGGGGGAAATCCAGGCGCTGGGCACGCGTTTTTCCATCTACGAAACCGAAGGCGGCAGCCGCGTCGAACTCTACGAAGGCGAGCTGGAGCTACGTCCGCGCCGATTACAGGCGGTGCGTTTGCACGCGGGGCAGCAACGCTGGTTTTCCGCCGAACGCCTCGGCCAGGTCGGCAAGGCGGATGTCAACGCCATCGCCTGGAGCGACGGGCGCCTGGTGGCCGAACGCATGCCGCTGGGCCGCTTCATCGCCGAATTGTCCCGCCACCGCCCCGGCTTGCTGCGCTGCGACCCGGTCGTGGCCAGGCTGGAGCTGACCGGCGTGTTCCCCCTGGACGACACCAACCGCGTACTGGCCGCCCTGCAACAGTCGCTGCCGATTGAAATACACCGCCTGAGCCGCTACTGGATCACGCTCGTCCCCAGGTGAGCGACAAGCCTCAAGTCGGAGCGAAAGCACCTGAACACGCACTCGCTCTGCGTTCACTTGCAACTGACAACTTTTTTCAAAAAAGCCTTGTCGGTTTCGCCGACTCGCTCGGGATACCTCTTGAACATCACCTAAGAAGCATTCTCAAGAGGACCATCCAGAATGCCACATCTGCCCATTTCGCCCCGCCAAGCGCTCCGCCATACCCTGTTCGCCAGCCTGCTCGCCGCCCAGCCGCTGGCCCTGGCCGCCACCGCCCAGGCCGCTGGCGCCGGCGCCCGGCAAGCCCACGCCTACGCTATCCCCGCCGGCCCGCTGGACCAGGCGCTGAACCGCTTCGCCAGCGCCGCCGGCATCCTGCTCTCGGTAGACGCCCAGCTCACCGCCGGCAAACGCAGCCCGGGGCTCGACGGCAGCTACGCGGTGGACGAGAGCCTGGCCCGCCTGCTGCAAGGCAGCGGCCTGCGCGCAGTCGAGGCCGACGGCGGCTACGTGCTGGAACCGACACCGGCGAGCGGCGAGGTGCTGGAGATAGGGACGACGAACATAGCCGGCTCCAGCTACGAGACCGAAGACTCGAACAGCTACACCACAGACCTCATCTCGGTGGGTGAAAAGGCCGCTGTATCCCACCGCGAAGTGCCGCAATCGATCTCGGTCGTGACCAACGCGCAAATCCGCGCCAATGGCTACACCTCGCTGGACTCGGCGTTGCAAGACGTGCCCGGGGTGCTGGTCTGGGCCAATGACGAAGGGCGCTCGTCGATCTACCTGCGCGGCTTCGAGCTGGACCGGCTCTACTACGACGGCCTGCCAATGGGCGAGTCCTCGATCAACGCCACGCAGCCCGACCTGTCGACGATCGACCACATCGAGATACTCAAGGGACCGGCGGGGCTCTTCACGGCCTCCGGCTCGCCCGCCGGGACGATGAACATGCGTCTGAAGCAGGCGAACCGCAGCGAGCCGGGCGGCTACGTCTCGGCCGAGACGGACGAGAACGGCCGTTATCGCGGCGAACTCGACTACGGCAGCGCGCTGAACGCCGAAGGCACCCTGCGCGGCCGCGCGGTCCTCGCCCACAGCGCGGGCGACGGCTTCATCGACAAGACGGAAAATGGCGTGGACTCGCTCTACGGCACGCTCGCCTGGGACATCACCCCCGACACGCTCGCCAGCCTCTCGCTCAGCCACATGGAAAAGGACATCAAGCCGTTCAACGGCCTGCCGACCTACGCCGACGGCAGCCTGGTCTGGATCGATGACGACGCCACCAGCGCGGCGGACTGGAACCGCTTCGACAACGACATCAACAACGCGGTGTTCGCCCTGGAGCAACACTTCGACAACGGCGCGCGGGCCAAGCTGGCGCTGCGCCAGTCGCGGCATACCTCGGACTACCTGTACGCCTGGGCCGGCTCGGCGGCGAGCGCCGACAACACGGTCAGCGGCCTGCGCTGGCTGGCCCGCGAGTGGGAAAGCGATTCGACCGCGCTCGACGCCCACGCCGAACTGCCCTTCGTCCTCGGCGGCTGGGAAAGCAGCGTGATCGTCGGCGGCGACGCCGAGAAGAGCGACGCGACCACCAAGACGGCGAACGGCGCGATCGCCGGCAGTTGGGACCTGGACGACTGGGACGTCGGTAACGTGGCCCAGCCGCAGGTGAGCTGGGCCAGCATCACCCGCAGCGAAACGACCACCCAGGGCCTGTACGGCCAACTACGGGTCAAGCCGACCGACGCGCTGGCGCTGATCGTTGGTGCGCGAACCTCGTGGTACGACAACACCTCGACCAACCGCCTCACCGGCAGTGTCGCCAAGCTGCACGAAAGCGGCGAGGCAACGCCCTTCGCCGGGCTGACCTACGACCTGACGGAAGCGATCACGCTCTATGCCAGCTATTCGGAAATCTTCCAGCCGCAGTCCTACCAGGACGAAGACGGCAATACCCTGGAGCCGCTGACCTCGGGCCAGTACGAAATCGGCCTGAAGTCGGAGTTCGACGGCCTGAACCTGACGGCAGCGGTCTTCGACCTGCGCCAGGAGAACGTCGCACAACTGGTGACGACCGGGGTCTACAGCGCGGCCGCCGAAGTACGCTCGCGCGGCGTGGAGATGACCGCCGCCGGCGAGTTCCACGACAACCTGCACCTGTCGGCGGGCTACACCTACAACGAGACCGAATACAGCAAGGGCGAGGACGCCGGCGAGGTCTATTCCAGCTACACGCCGCGCCACATGCTGAAAGTCGGCCTGCTCCAGGACATCAACGACGGCACCCTCGCCGGCTGGAGCCTAGGCGGCCAGTTGCGCGCGATGTCCGAGTTCTCCAGCGTTTCCGGCAGCACGACGATCAAGGCCCCTGGCTATGCAGTGCTCGACCTGCTGGCGAAGCGAAAGCTGGGCGCCAGCACCGACCTGCGCCTCGCCCTCGCCAACGCCCTCGCCAAGGACTACTACATGCGCGTGGGAACCACCGCGGTGTTCAACTTCCGTGGCGAGCCGCGCACCCTCACGCTGGCGCTGACGCACCGCTTCTGAAACGGCGGCGCATAAGGCCCGTGATAGACACGCAATCGGAGAACTCAAGGTGACGGTCGTTTCCCGCAGAAGCATCCTGTGCGCGCTCGCCGCGCTCCCACTGGCCGGTCGGCTGGCCGCCGAGCCGCGTGGCGACCGGCAGCCGGCCGAGGTGATCGACGACCCGCGCGTCGACCGCTTCGACCTCGGCCCTGCCGCCGCGCCCTGGCGCATCTTCGTCGGACGGCCCCGGGTGGCGGCGCCCGCCAGCGGCTATTCGGCGCTCATCGCGCTCGACGGCAATGCCGCCTTCCCACTGCTCTGGCGCGCCCGCGAGGCCCTGGCGCCGGATGCGCCAGTGGTCATCGTGGGCCTCGGCTACCCGAGCGCCTACCGCTTCGACAGCGAGCGGCGCTTTTTCGACCTGACGCCCGTCACCCCGGCCGAGCATTTCGGCGACCGCCGCAGCGACCGGGCCACCGGGGGCAGGGCAGCGTTCCTCGATTTCATCGCCGGCGAACTGCCGCGCGCCCTGGCCCGGCGCGTCCCGCTGGACCCCACGCGGCAAACCCTGTTCGGGCACTCCCTGGGCGGCCTGTTCACCCTCTACGCGCTCTACCGACGGCCCCAGCTGTTCAGCCGCTACGTCGCCGCCGATCCGTCGATCTGGTGGAACCAGGGCTCGATTCTCGACGACGAAGCGCGCTTTCGCGAAACGCCGGCCGCAAGCGGAGCGCCGCCGATCCACCTGCTGATCGAAAATTCCGGCGCAGAACGGCATGCCCGTTCCGACGTGCGCGCCACCGCCGAATACTCCGCCCACCTGGTCGCGCAGCGACTCGCGGCAAGCGGGAAAGTCGCCGTGCGCTACCGGGCATTCCCGGAGGAAACCCACCCCTCGCTGCTGGCGCCCGCCCTGGGCGATGCGCTGCTGTTCCACCTTGACCGGCTTCCCACCCGGCCATAGCACGGCCCATTCCCATACACCCGGGGCTTTTTCTCTTGCCGCTTCATGCTTATGGCTTGCCGCTGCCCGCAGACCCGAACGGCTTGTCCCCGAGAATCGTCGCCCGGTGCATGATCCGCCGTTGCGGTCGGTAATCGTCGCAGGCGTAGTGCTGGGTCAGGCGGTTGTCCCAGAAGGCCAGGTCGCCCTGGCGCCATTGCCAGCGCACGCTGAACTCGGGTTTGGCGATGTGCTTGAACAGCATCTGCAGCAACGCATCGCTTTCCCCCGGCTCCAGGCCAACGATGCGGGTGGTGAAGGCTTCGCTGACGAAGAGACCCTTCTTGCCCGTTTCCGGGTGTATGCGAATCACCGGCTGTTGCACCGGCGGGTTGGCGGCGCGGGCGGCGTTCCATTTCTCCAGGGCATCCGGCGTGGTGCCGAAGCGCTCCAGGGGGAAGGACAGGGTCAGGTCGTGCAGCGCGACGAGGCCGTCGAGTAGCTGGCGGATCGGCGCGGACAGCGCCTCGTAAGCCGCCGAGCAACTGGCCCACAGCGTGTCGCCACCGTGCGGCGGCACCAGGCGCGCACTGAGCAGCGAACCCAGCGAAGGGCGTTCGATGAATGACACGTCGGAGTGCCACAAGGCGTTGTCGCGCAGGTCGTTGAGCTCGGTGTCGAGCACCAGTATCTCCGGCTGCTCCTCGATCTTCGGGTAGATCGGATGGATGTGCAGGTCGCCGAACAGCGCGGCGGCGTCACGCTGCTGGCGTGGGGTCAGCAACTGCTCACGGAAGAACAGCACCTGGTGCTCCAGCAGGCCCTGGCGCAGGGTCGCGTAGGTTTCGGCGTCCAGCGGCTGGCTCAGGTCGACGCCGGTTACGCGGGCGCCGAGGGCCTGGCCGATACGTTCGAATTGGATGGTCATGGTCTGTCTCTATTCAGTCCCAATACGCGGTTTCAATCCCAGGAGGCGAAGCGCTTCTGCAACGCCCTCAGGCCCAGCTCGATGCTCAAGGCAATGGCCGCGATCAGCAGGATGCCGACTACCACCACGTCGGTGGCGAGGAACTGCGCGGCCGACTGGACCATGAAACCCAGGCCCTGGTTGGCGGCGATCAGTTCGGCGGCGACCAGGGTCGACCAGCCCACGCCCAGGGCGATGCGCAGGCCGGTGAGGATGTCCGGCAGGGCGCTGGGCAGGATCACGTGACGGACGATCTGCGCACGGGTCGCGCCCAGGCAACGCACGGCCTGGATGCGCGAACGGTCGACGCGGCGTACACCGCCGACGGTGGCGATCAACAGCGGGGCGAACAGGGCGAGGAAGATCAGCAACACCTTGGACAGCTCGCCGATGCCGAACCAGATCACCATCAGCGGCAGGTAGGCCAGCGGCGGGATCGGCCGGTAGAACTCCACCAGCGGGTCGAGGGCGGCATTGAGCGTCGGGTTCAGGCCCATGGCGATGCCCAGCGGCACGGCGACCAGCACTGCGGCGAGCACCGCCAGGGTCACGCGCCACAGGCTGGTCCCCAGGTGCTGCCACACAGTGGCGTCGAGGTAGCCGTCCTGCAACAGGCCCTTGGCGGCCTCGACCAACTGCTCGGGCGCCGGCAGGAACACGGTGTCGACCCAGCCCAGGTGGGTCGCCAGCCACCACAGCGCGGCCAGGGCGAAGACGGTGCCGAAGGCGGCCACGCGCTGGCGGTCGAGACCGATACGGCGCCGGCAAGGGGTTGGCCTCGTGGCGGCGGATTGCAGGGTTTCAGAGGGCATGTTCGGCGGCCTCTTGCAGGAAGTGATCGAGAAGCTCCTGGCGCAATTCGCCAAAAGCCGGGTCGCTCTTGATCGAGCGCACGGATTCGCCGGCCACGTAGCGACGGGCGAACGGCACCTCGTAACGGCCGGCGATCCGCGCGGGCGGGCCGTCGAGCACGATCAGGTCGGTGGCCAGGAACAGCGCCTCGTCGACACTGTGAGTGATGAGGAACAGGCCCTTGCCGGTGCGTTTCCACACATCCAGCAGCAGGACCTGCATGCGCTCGCGGGTCAAGGCATCGAGGGCGCCGAAGGGTTCGTCGAGCAGCAGGAACTCCGGATCGACCGCCAAGGCGCGGGCCAGGCCGAGACGCTGGCGCTGACCGCCGGACAGTTCGGTGACGCGGTGATGGGCGTGATTGGCCAGGCCGACCAGCTCCAGTACCTGACGCGCCCGCGCATGCCGTTCGGCCTTGCCCAAGCCGCGCAGGCGCAAGCCGATGGCGACGTTGTCGAGGGCATCCAGCCAGGGCAGCAGGGCGTCGTCCTGGAACACCACGCCGCGCTCGCCGCCAGGGCCTTCCAGGGTGCGGCCGTCGAGCTGCACACGGCCGTGATCGAGCGGCTGGAAGCCGGCCAGCACGTTGAGCAGGCTCGACTTGCCGCAACCGGACGGGCCGAGCACGACCACTGAGGCGCCTTTCTCGATGTCGAGATTCAGGTTGTTCAGGATCACCTGGGAATGGCCGCGTCGGCTGAAACTCAGGCCGGCATGTTCGACGGTGAGACGGCTCATGACGATTCCTCCTCATGACGACGCTTGGCCTTTCGTAGGGTGGATGACGCTTTGTTCATCCACCACCGACTCGGAGAAATGGTGGATGAAAACAGCGTCATCCACCCTACGAACCAACACAGACTGTCATGGGCAAATTTAAAAAAGCCCCTCCGAAGAGGGGCAGTCGTGGCTTGAAGCTAAATCGGTGTCACTGCGCCTGGATGTATTTCGCGCTGACGTAGGGCGAGTAGTCCTTGAGCACGGCAGGAATGCGTTTCTGTTCCTTGAGGAACTCGGCGGTACCGGCAATCGCCTTGGCGGTGCCACCGCCGAGCAGGGCCGGGCTGACCTGCTCCTTGGCGGTCGGGTAGCTGGAACCGGCGAGCAGTTCCGGCACGTCGGCCGGGTTGGCGCCGATCAGCTTGGCGATCTTCTTGGCCTGCTCGGAGTCGGCGTTCCACTGGTCGACGTGGGCCTGGTAATCGGCAAAGGCGTCGAGGGTGACCTTGGCGAATTGCGATACCACTTCAGGGTGCTTCTCGGCGAAGTCCTTGCGCGCGACCCAGACTTCGAAGGTCGGCGCGCCCCACTTGCCGACTTCGGCGGCATCGGTCAGCACCCTGCCGTCACGCTTGATCTCGCCCAGGGCCGGCGACCAGACGAAGGCACCGTCGATGTCGCCACGCTTCCAGGCGGCGGTGATCTCGGCCGGGTTGAGGTTGACGATCTTCACCTTGGTCGGGTCGATGTTCCAGTGCTTGAGCGCGCCCAGCAGGCTGTAGTGGGAGGTGGAGACGAACGGCGTGGCGATGGTCTTGCCGAGCAGTTGCTCGGGCTTGTCGATGCCGCTGCCGTTACGCACAACCAGGGCCTCGGCGGCGTTGATCTGGGCGGAGACGATGAAGGTCACCAGGTCCAGTTTGCGTGACGTGGCGGCGGCCAGCGGGCTGGAACCGAGGTTGCCGATCTGCACGTCGCCGGAGGCGAGGGCGGTGACCACTTCCGGGCCGGCATTGAAGCGGCGCCAGTCGAGTTTCTGGCCGATGGCTTTTTCATAGGCACCGTCGGCCTGGGCGACTTTCGAGGGGTCCACACCGGTCTGGTAACCGATGACGATGTCGTCGGCGTTGGCCTGTTGGATGCCGGTGGCTGCAACGACGGCGAGCAGCAGGGTTTTTATGGCGTGCTTCACGTTCGATCCCCTCAAGAAAATGCTGGCGTTGGCGGCCAGTCGTTGCCGTGCCCCTGTGGCTCCGGCCTTGTTAGGGAGGAATTTATGGTTATAACAAAATTCAAACCAATAACTTTTTGGAACTAGCTTAGAGATAGCCGGAAGACTGCAGCCGGAAGCTCGAAGTAGAGCGGTCCGGCAGAATGATCGGCGCGTACCTTTCTGCACTCACCGGGCGCTTTCAGTTCGATTGCCAATTCCCATTCGATCCTCGGCTCATTACACTTGCGACGAATTCTTATTTGCATCACATAACGACAGGGAGGCGGGAATGTCCACGCTCGATCCGGCCCACGCCGGGCTGGACGCGTTGTACCGCGAACACAATGGCTGGCTGCGCGGCTGGTTGCGCCAGCGCCTGAACAATTCCGCCGATGCCGCCGACCTGGCCCAGGACACCTTCGTCCGCGTGCTGCTGGCGCGCAGCACCGAGTCCGTGCGCGAACCACGCCATTACCTGGCGACCATCGCCCGTGGCCTGGTCATCGACCTGTACCGCCGCCGCTCGCTGGAACAGGCCTACCGCGACGCCCTGGCCAACTTGCCGGAAGCGGCGCAGCCATCGCTGGAAGAACAGGCATTGCTGCTCGAAGCCCTGGTGCAGATCGAGCGCATGCTCGACGGCCTCGGGCGCAAGGTGAAGCAGACCTTCATCCTCTCCCAACTCGAAGGCCTGACCTACGCCCAGATCGCCGAGCGCCTGGGCATTTCCCTGCGTACGGTGAACAACCACATGGCCAAGGCCATGGAACACTGCTGCCTGATGATGGCCGGCCTGTGAGCGAACTCGAAGAGCTGGGCAGCGCCGAACGCGAAGCAATCCGCAGCGCGGCGCAGTGGTACGCACGCCTGGCCAACGAAGCCAACGACGAAGGCGAACGCCAGGCCTGGCAACGCTGGCTGGCCGCCGATCCGCTCAACCAGCGAGCCTGGCAACGCATCGAAGCGGTGCGCCAGCAGATGACCCGTGTACCGGGGCAACTGGCGGCGAGCACCCTGGCGGCTGCCGGGCAATCACGCCGCAACGTGCTGCGCGGCGTAGTGCTGCTGGCATCGGCCGGTGGCCTGGCGACCCTGGGCTGGCGTAGCGACATGGGCCAACGCTTGAGCGCCGACTACCGCACGGCGGTGGGCGAACGACGCGCGTTCGTGCTGGCCGATGGCAGCCAGTTGATGCTCGACACCGGCAGCGCGGTGGACGCGCGCTTCGACGCGAACCAGCGCCTGTTGCTATTGCATGGCGGTGAAGTGCTGGTCAGTACCGCACCCGATCCGCTGGGCCGGCCATTCCGGGTGCAGACCGTGCATGGCCTGGTGCGGGCGCTGGGCACGCGTTTCACCGTGCGCACGGATGAGCGCGACAGCGAAGTGGCGGTGCTGGAAAAAGCCGTCGAGGTGCAAGTCCCTGGAATAGCTGCACCGCTGCGCCTGGAAGCAGGCCAGCGCGTGCGCTTCAACGCCAACCGTCTCGAACAGCCACGCACCAACGATGCCTCGGTCGCCGCCTGGCAACAGGGCAGCCTGATCGCCATCGACAAGCCGCTGGGTGAATTGATCGGTGAGCTGGGCCGTTATCGCCTGGGCTGGTTGAAGTGCGATCCGCGTGTGGCCGGGCTGAAAGTATCCGGCGCGTTTCCGGTGGATGACACCGACCTGGCCTTGGCTGCGCTGGAGCGCAGCTTTCCGCTGAGCGTGACGAAGCGTACGCGGTATTGGGTGATGGTGGGGCCTGGCTAGCCAGACCGCGGGGCTTCATTGGCAACCTCGCGCGCATGGCGTACTCCTACGAGAGAGGTTGATCTGCCCGCTTTCGTAGGGTGGATCGGGGCGCGTAGCTGACACCTTTTCATCCACCAAATCGGCGCTGCGGTGGACGGGTGAAACGTCGTCCACCCTACATGCCCGACAACGCGTAGGAGCGCGCCATGCGCGCGAAGGACTCTCGAGTCAGGTGCAGAAGCCATGGAAGAACCGACGAAGATAAAATCTACGCGCCGAAATATTTTCCCCACCCTTGCACTTTTCCCAGCCCTGATCCGGCTCTCGCTGCATCAGTGGCCCGCTTGGCCACGCAAAACCGGGGAGTCACCATGCCGCATCCGTTCACTCGTCACCGCCTGGCCGCTGCGCTGCTGAGCGCCAGCGCCATCGGCGTGCCACTGGCCCACGCCGCTGGATCGACTGCATCGCCAGCCGCCATCGAAACCACCCGCCAATACGACATCGCCGCGGGTTCGCTCACCGAAGTGCTCAGCCGCTTCGCCAGCGCCTCGGGCGTGGCCCTGTCGTTCGACGCTACGCAAACCAACGGCCGCCAGTCCAACGGTCTGCACGGTAGCTATTCGGTGAACGCCGGCTTCGCCACCCTTCTCGCCGGCAGCAACCTGCGAGTGATCGATGCGGGTGGCAGTTATGTGCTGGAGAAGGTGGTCGACAGCGGTGCGGCGCTGGAACTGGGGGCGACCAGTGTGAATGCCAATGGCGTGCGCTCCACCACTGAAGGCTCGCAGTCCTACACCACCGGTGCCATGCAGAGCGCGACCAAACTGCCGCTGACCATGCGCGAAACACCGCAGTCGGTGACGGTGATCACTCGCCAGAGAATGGATGACCAAGGTCTCAAGACACTGCAAGACGCCGTCGCCGCCACCCCAGGGATCAGTCTTCAGGGCTCCGGACCTCAACGCTTCGGCTTCTACTCGCGAGGGTTCGAGATTGGCAACCTGATGCTCGACGGCCTGCCAACGGCATACAGCATTTCCATCGGCGCTGGCCTTATCGCGGGATCGAACATGGTCATGTACGACCGCATCGAGGTGGTGCGTGGTGCAACAGGCATGATGCAGGGCGCAGGCGATCCTTCGGGGTCGATCAACCTGGTACGCAAACGCCCAACCTCGGAGTTTCAGGCGTCCATCAAAGGATCGGCAGGCAGTTGGGACAACTACAGCAGCGAGCTGGACATATCGGGCCCATTGAACGAAAGCGGTAGCGTGCGTGGGCGCCTGGTAGGCGCTTATCAGACAAAGGACAGCTTTCAGGACTATGTCTCTTCCGAGGGCAGTACCTTCTACGCCATCGGTGAAGCGGACCTGGACAGTGCCACGACACTGACAGTGGGCGCCTCCCATCAGATCAACAATAACAACGATACCTGGGGCGGCCTGGCTGCTGTCGATGCATCCGGCAACGACCTGCACCTGTCTCGTTCCACCTACCTGGGCAACGATTGGGAATATTGGGACCAGGACACCAGCAATGTCTTCGCCGAGCTGGATCACCGCTTCGACAATGGCTGGCGCGTCAAACTGTCGGGGGCACAGCAGTGGTCAGAGCTGAATTACCTGGGCACCTACCTCAGCCGCACAGGCGATGCGATAAACGTCAGCCGTGGTGGTGGTTACCGCTATGACGTCGACCAGCAGACCTATGACCTGTTTGCCAGCGGGCCTTTCCAAATGCTCGGGCGTGAACATGAACTGGTTATCGGCAGTAGCGCGCGGTCGGCTGAAATGCATGCCGTAGGCGGCTCCGGCGGTACTGCATCGCTTGATATAGACCCGTTCGACTGGGACTACAGTGCGGTAGCCAAGCCGGTGACGGGCCTGACCTATCGCGGCCATACCGAAACCACTCAACAGGGCCTGTACCTGACGACCCGGCTCTCCCTCGCCGACCCGCTCAAGCTCATCCTCGGTACGCGGCTGGACTGGTATCAGTACGACAACCTACGCGACGACAGCGACTACAGCATCAGCCGCAATGTCACCCGTTACGCCGGTCTCATCTATGAGCTGGACGCGCACCATTCGGTCTACGCCAGCTACACCGACATCTTCCAGCCGCAGAGCTCCATGGATGCCGCGGGCGGCCAGTTGGAACCCGTGGTCGGCACCAACTACGAAATCGGCGTGAAAGGCGAGTACTTCGACGGCACGCTGAATGCCAGCCTGGCGGTGTTCCAGATCGACCAGGAAAACCGCGCGCGGCAACTGGACCAGGCCCTCTGCTCGACTAGCTCCGCGTGCTATGAGGCCTCAGGTGTGGTGCGCAGCCGCGGGGTGGATATCGAGCTGCAAGGGGAGCTCACGCCGAACTGGCAGATCGGCGGTGGCTTCACCTTCGTACAGGCCGAATACGCCAAGACCGAAGGCGACTATCGTAAAGGGCAACTTTTCGACTCGACGCTACCTCGCCAGCAATTCAAGTTGTTCACCAGCTACCAACTACCGGGCGATCACTTGCGTGTAGGCGGCAGCGTTTCCTGGCAGGGCGATACCTACAAAGAGAAAGGCGACTACCGCTTCGAACAGAATGCCTACGCCGTGTTCGGTGTCATGGCCGGTTATCGAGTCAGCGAAGCCCTTGACCTGCAGTTCAACATCGACAACCTGTTCGACAAGCACTACTACCGCAACATCAACGGAACGACCTACCCGGTACAGGTCTACGGCGCACCCCGCAACTACCTGCTGACGGCCAAGTACAGTTTCTAAAAACATCTCTGCCGATGCGAGCGGGCTGCGCCTCACCGCTCCGCTCGCATTCATCCATTCCCAATCCCGCGCCCAATCATTAGACTTGCGACAAATTCTTATTTGCATCGACTGATCGATCAGGGGGCGGGATGTCCACGGTTGTTCCCGACACGGCTGCGCACGCCGGGCTGGATACGCTGTACCGCGAGCACAGCGGCTGGCTGCGTGGCTGGTTGCGCCAGCGCCTGAACAATTCCGCCGATGCCGCCGACCTGGCCCAGGACACCTTCGTCCGTGTGCTGCTGGCACGCACCGCCACTGCGCTCAACGAGCCCCGCCATTACCTGGCGACCATCGCCCGTGGCCTGGTCATCGACCTGTACCGCCGCCGCAGCCTGGAAAACGCCTACCTCGAAGCCCTGGCGCTGCAGCCGGAAAGCCATGCGCCTTCGGCGGAAACCCGCGCCGCGATCATCGACACGCTGCTGACCATCGACCGCATGCTCGACGGCCTTGGCGCCCGCACGCGGGCAATCTTCCTGGCCGTACAGCTCGACGGCCTGAGCTACGAGAAAGCCGCCGAACGGGTCGGGGTTTCGGTCAGCACGGTGCGCAAGCACCTGGCCCGCGCCCTGATGCACTGCCTGCTGCTCGACGCCGCATGAAGGTCATCCTCGCCGACGCGGTGGACTGGTACGTGCGCCTGCACGACAGCCGCGTCGATGACTCGACCCGCGCCGCCTGGCAGGCCTGGTGCGCCGCCGACCGCCGTCATGCCGAAGCCTGGGCGCGCCTGGAGCAACTGCAACGGCGCCTGGGCAACGCGCCGAGCGGTGCGGCGCTGACCCTGGAGAACGCCCGGCGCGACCGGCGCAACGCGGTGAAGACCCTGGCGCTGTTGCTCGGTGTCGGCGCGGTCGGTTGGCAGGGCTATCGGCTCTCGCCGTTGAGCGCCGACTACGCCACGCGGGTAAGCGAACGCCGGCAACTGACCCTGGCCGACGGCACGCGCCTGGACCTCAACACCGACAGTCGCGTCGACATCCTGTTCGACGCCAGCCAGCGCCTGATCCACCTGCGCCAGGGCGAGATTCTGGTGGAAACCGCCAAGGACCCGCGCCCACTCAGCGTGCGTACCGCCGAGGGCGATGTCCGTGCCCTCGGCACGCGTTTCAGCGTGCGCCAGGTGGCAGGCGTGAGCCAGGTGGCGGTGGCCGCCCATGCCGTCGAAGTACGGCCGAATCGCTCGTCACAGGTCGTGCGCATCGACGCCGGGCAACGCCTTAGCTTCAGCGCCGACAGCGTGGGCCCGCAGCAAACGCTGGCTGCCGATGCCCAGGCCTGGACCCGTGGCATGCTGGTTTGTGTCGACTGGCGTCTCGGCGATGTGGTCAACGAGCTGGCGCGCTACCGCCCCGGTTACCTGGGCTGCGCCGAACAGGTCGCCGAGCTGGGCCTGTCCGGCGCCTTCAGCCTCGACGACACCGACGCCGCCCTGGCCAGCCTGGCAGACTCCCTGCCGATCCGGGTGCGCCGCATGACCGGGTATTGGGTGCGCTTGGAGTCTGCGTAGGCCGGTCCATCCCAGGGTCCTTTCGTCCAGCCACCTGCGATTTTTTTCGCATCAGGGGTAACAGATTTTCGTCGCTGCTTCGGCTCCACCTGCACACGCGCACCAGACGCGCCCAAGCCCCACCAACAGGAGCCCCGATTCATGCCCATCCGCCGTTCCCCGCTCGCCCACGGCATCCGCCAGGCAACCCTGGCGCTGAGCCTTTGCAGCGCCACCCTGACGACCCTGCCGGCCTGGGCCGCGCCGCAACATTACGACATCCCGGCCGGCAGCCTGGCCGCCGTGATCAGCCAGTTCGCCGCCGCCAACGGTGTGACCATCAGCTTCAGCAGCAGCGAAACCAGCGGCTTGCAATCGGCTGGATTGCAGGGCGATTTCGAGTTGGAACAGGGCTTTGCGCAATTGCTGCAAGGCCGTGGCTTGCGCGTGCAGCAGGCAGGGGAAAAGCGCTATGTATTGGTAAAGGCCGCGACCAATGGAGCCCTGGAGCTGGACGCGACCAGTGTGAACGCGGCCGGGCTGGGCGCCACGACCGAAGGCACCGGCTCGTACACCACGGGATCGACCAGCACGGCGACCAAGATGCCCATGACCCTGCGGCAAACGCCACAATCCGTATCCGTCGTGACCCGCCAGAAGATGGATGACCAGAACATCCAATCCCTCGACGACGTGGCGCGATCCACCACCGGCATCACGTACACCAAGATCGGTACCGATCGCTCGACCTACTACGCGCGCGGCTTCGAGATCAACGATCTGCAGTTCGACGGCATTCCCAGCAACATCTCGGAAAACTACTCCCTGGATGTCATGTCCACGGCGAACATGGCCATCTACGACCGCGTGGAAGTGGTGCGCGGAGCGAACGGCCTGCTGCAAGGCACCGGCAACCCTTCTGCGGCCATCAACCTGGTGCGTAAACGACCGACAAAGGACTTCCGTCTCGGCGCCGAGCTCGGTGCCGGCTCCTGGGATAACTATCGCAGCCAGGTCGATGTCTCCGGCCCGCTGACCGAACAAGGCAATGTGCGTGGACGGGCGGTGGCTTACTACAACAACGCCAATAGCTATCGGGACGGCGCCGAGCGAGACAACCAACTGCTGTACCTGGTCGGCGACATGGACCTCACGGACTCGACGGTACTAACCGTGGGCGCGACGATCCAGAAGGACAATAGCAACGGCTACGACTGGGGCGGCCTGAACACCCGTAGCGACGGCTCGTTCTACCCGCTGTCGCGCTCCACCTCGCTCAACGGCAAGTGGGCTCACCTCGACCGTAACAACAACACCTTGTTCGCCGATATCACCCATGAGTTCGACAACGAGTGGAAGTTGACCCTGGCGACCAACGCGGTCTGGTCAGATGCGGACTTCCTGTCCTCGTACCCGGCCAGGGTGTCAGGCGACAACTACAGGCTGACGGTATCCCAAGCCGACTACGAGGATACGCAGTTGGGCGTGGACCTCTATGCCACCGGCCCATTCGAGCTGTTTGGCCGCAAGCACCAGCTGATGCTCGGCGCCAACGACCGCAAGGATGATTTCGATGCCGTGATCCGAACGGCCAGCAATAACCCGACGGTCACCATCACGGACTTCGACTACAGTGCCCTGCCCAATCCGATCCTCAATGCCACCAGCAGCGACTACAACTATGTGCGCAAAGAGCGTGGTCTTTACGCGGCCAGCCGCTTCAGCCTGACCGACGACCTGAGCCTGATCCTGGGAACACGTGCCAGTTGGGCGGACTACAAAGTCTCCAGCCCCTACGTCAACGACCAGTACAAGGAAAATGGCCGCCTGATTCCCTATGCCGGCCTGGTCTACGACCTGAGCGAGCAGTACACCTGGTACGCCAGCTACACCGATATCTACAAGACCCAGAGCTACTACGGCCAGGGGGGCTCGCTGCTGGAGCCCGTCGTGGGGAAAAACTATGAAACAGGGATCAAGAGCGAGTTCTTCAACGGCCGTCTCAACGCCTCCATCGCCATCTTCCAAACCAATCTGGAGAACATGCCGCAAGCGCTCTCGGTAGCACCGACCTGCGGTGTGACGGGAACCAGTAGCTGCTATGAAGAGGGCGCCGAGGTACGCAACCGGGGCTTCGAGCTGGAGGTGTCCGGCGAGCCTCTCAAAGGCTGGAACGTCAGCGCCGGCTATACCTACAGCGACCCCGAGTATGTAGCGGGCAACAGCAAAGGGAACGATTACTACCGCAAGATTCCCCGCCGCCTGCTGAAGGTCTCGACCGACTATCGCCTGCCAGGTGCCCTGGATCAGTGGAGAGTCGGCGGGGACGTCTACGCGCAGAGCCGAACGGCTGCCGACGTAACGGCATACACCATTGAGCAGGGGGGTTATGCCTTGCTCAACCTGCACGCCAACTATCAGGTCAATCGCCAGTTCAGCGTGCAGTACAACCTGAACAACGTGCTGGACAAGACCTACTATCAATCGCTGCCAACCTCGAACAACTGGGGCGGCTTGTATTACGGCGACCCGCGCAACTTCAGCTTCACGCTCCGCTACACGTACTGAAAGGACCATACGCGCGCATTGCCCGCTCGGACTTCAGCGTCCGAGCGTCGCCTGCAACTGCTCGATCACCTTCGCCTTGTGCGCCTCGCTGAGCACGATCCCCGCCTTGCTCTCCACCAGCTCCCGGGCATTGAAGCGCGCCTTGAACCAGTCCTCGACGAAGCCCGGCGCATAACCGCCAGTGCTGAAGCCGCGCCCGCCGAAGGCGATCAGCGGTGGATAGGCGTCGAGGTACTGCTGGCGTTTGTCGATGCGGTGGTGCTGCTGGTAGAGCCAGAACTGCACGTCGTACAGCAGGTAGGAACGCGGATCGGCGTGCAGGGCGAAGTAGCGTTTGTCTTCGAGCAGTTGCAGGGCCACGGCGCGGATCGCTTCGCCGATGCGCGGGAACGGCGGGAAGTCCGCCACCAGTGGCGCCAGGGCTTCGGAGAACTCGCCACGGGTGACGCTGAGCAGGTCCTGCTGGAAGTCCTCTTCCGAGGTGTCGAACACCTCCTCGTCGACCAGGCCACGGACGAAGGTCTCGAAGTCCTTGGCCAGGAAGGTGATGTGGTAGTCGCCCTCCTGATCGACGTGCACCACCTGCGGCTCCCCGTCCGGGCCACATTCGCGGTAGTCGAGGGCGACCATGTCGTGGCCGGCGGACGGGCAGTCGCAGATGTACACGCCGAGGTCCGGGTAGCCCCATTCCTCGATCATGAAGCGGCTGCCCAGGTCGCCGCCCAGCGAGTAGTTCTTGCTGCGCCCGATGCTGAGGAAGCTGGTGATCGCCGCATGGTCCTCGGCCCAGGAAGTCGACTCCTCGGTAGGGAAGCAGGTCTTGCGTGGATTGCCGCCGTTGTGGCGTTTCATGAAGGCGACGTAGGACGCCGGCAAGCGATAGCCCAGTTCGGCCTCCAGCTCGGCGATCAGCTCGTCGCTGGGCGGCGCGTCGGTGATTTCCTTGCGCGCGTAGGCGCTGTCGTCCCAGAAATCCTTGAGGTCGATGTCGTCGGGGAAATTGCTCATGGATGATTCCTTTCAAGCGTTCAATTGTTCGCGCAACCACTGTGCCAATTGCTCGGCACGGCGATCGGCACGTCGTTGCGGCACCCACAGGGCCAGGCGCGCCGGGGTTTCGACGAAGCCCCAGGGTGCGGCCAGGCGGCCGGCGGCGAGGTCGTCGGCGACCAGTTGCTGCGGCGCGATGGCCACGCCGAGGCCGGCGCTGGCGGCTTCCAGCAGGTAGTAGAGGTGTTCGAAGCCCTGGCCCTGTTGCAGGCGCGCGCCGTCGAGGCCGGTGGCCAGCGCCCATTGCGGCCAGGCTTGCGGGCGCGAAGCGGTGTGCAGCAGCGGCTCGTCGTACAGCGCCGAGGCGGGCGCGGCGGCCAGCTCGGCGTAACGCGGATGGCGCGGGCTGAGTACCGCGCCGATGCGCTCGGCGGCGAGTTCATGCACCTGCATGTCCACCGGCCAGGGCGGCGCGGCGAAGCACAGGGTCGCATCGACGCCGGGGCGACGCGGGTCCAGCTCGCCTTCGCTGGCCGACAGTTGCAGGCGCAGGTCCGGCAGTTCGCGGTTGAGGCGATCCAGGCGCGGGATGAACCAGCGCGCCAGCAGGCTGCCGGGGCAACCAAGCACGAAGGGCGCGCCGTCCTGGCGCTGGCGCAGCTCGCCACAGGCCGCGCGCAGGCGTTCGAAGGCTTCGGCGGCGGCATCCCGCAGGCGCGCGCCGGCATCGGTGAGTTTCACGCCACGGCCGTCCTTGTCGAACAGGCTCAGGCCGAGCTGTTCCTCCAGCACACGTATCTGCCGGCTCACCGCGCCGTGGGTCACATGCAGTTCGGCTGCCGCCTGGCTGATGCTCTGATGGCGGGCGGCGGCTTCGAAGGCGCGCAGGGCATTCAGCGGGGGAAGTTCGCGGCTCATTGATTGGTGAGTTTTCCTGACGTGTCATGGCAATCTAATCGCTTTTCCCCGGCCCGGCCAGAGGTAAAATGGCGCCATCGCATTCCTCCACAGGAGCACATCCATGACTTCCCTGCGCAACGGCCCCGACGCCACTGGCCTGTTCGGCGGCTTCGGCGGCCAGTACGTCGCCGAAACCCTGATGCCGCTGATCCACGACCTGGCGGCCGAGTACGAGAAGGCCAAGCAGGACCCAGCCTTCATCGAAGAACTGGCGTACTTCCAGCGCGACTACATCGGCCGGCCAAGCCCGCTGTATTTCGCCGAGCGCCTGAGCGAGCACTTCGGCGGAGCGAAGCTCTACCTCAAGCGCGAAGAGCTGAACCACACCGGCGCGCACAAGATCAACAACTGCATCGGCCAGATCCTCCTGGCCCGGCGCATGGGCAAGCGACGCATCATCGCCGAGACCGGCGCCGGCATGCACGGCGTGGCCACCGCCACTGTGGCCGCGCGTTTCGGCTTGCAATGCGTGGTCTACATGGGCACCACCGACATCGACCGCCAGCAGGCCAACGTCTTCCGCATGCGCCTGCTCGGCGCCGAGGTGATTCCGGTGACCGCTGGCACCGGCACGCTCAAGGACGCGATGAACGAAGCCCTGCGCGACTGGGTGACCAACGTCGACAACACCTTCTACCTGATCGGCACCGCCGCCGGCCCGCACCCATACCCGGCGATGGTGCGCGACTTCCAGGCGGTGATCGGCAAGGAAACCCGCGAGCAACTGGCCGAGAAGGAAGGGCGCCTGCCCGACTCGCTGGTGGCCTGCATCGGCGGCGGTTCCAACGCCATCGGCCTGTTCCACCCGTTCCTCGACGACGCCAGCGTCAAGATCATCGGCGTCGAAGCGGCCGGCCACGGCATCGACACCGGCAAGCACGCGGCCAGCATGAACGGTGGCGTACCCGGCGTGCTGCACGGCAATCGCACCTTCCTGCTGCAGGATGACGATGGCCAGATCATCGACGCCCACTCGATCTCCGCCGGCCTGGATTATCCGGGAGTGGGCCCGGAGCACGCCTGGTTGCACGACATCGGCCGCGTCGAGTACGTGCCGATCAGCGACGACGAAGCCCTCGCCGCCTTTCACCAGTGCTGCCGCCTGGAAGGCATCATCCCGGCGCTGGAGTCGTCGCATGCCCTGGCCGAAGCCTTCAAGCGCGCGCCGAACCTGCCCAAGGATCACCTGATGGTGATCAACCTGTCCGGTCGCGGCGACAAGGACATGCAGACCGTGATGCACCACCTCGACCTGTCCAAGGCGGAGAACAACTGATGAGCCGTTTGCAGACCCGCTTCGCTGAATTGAAAGAACAGAACCGCGCCGCCCTGGTGACCTTCGTCACCGCTGGCGACCCGGACTACGACGCCTCCCTGGCGATCCTCAAGGGCCTGCCGAAAGCCGGCGCCGACGTGATCGAGCTGGGCATGCCGTTCACCGACCCGATGGCCGACGGCCCGGCGATCCAACTGGCCAATATCCGCGCCCTGGCGGCCAGGCAGAACATGGTCAAGACCCTGCAGATGGTCCGCGAATTCCGCCAGGAAGACCGCACCACGCCGCTGGTGCTGATGGGCTACTTCAACCCGATCCACAAGTACGGCGTGCCGCGTTTCGTCGAAGACGCCAAGGCCGCCGGCGTGGACGGCCTGATCGTGGTCGACCTGCCGCCCGAGCACAATGCCGACCTGTGCGACCCGGCCCAGGCCGCCGGCATCGACTTCATCCGCCTGACCACCCCGACCACCGACGACAAGCGCCTGCCCAAGGTACTGAACGGCAGTTCCGGCTTCGTCTACTACGTCTCCGTGGCCGGCGTGACCGGTGCCGGCGCGGCGACCCTCGACCACGTCGAACAGGCCGTCACCCGCCTGCGTCGCCACACCGACCTGCCAGTGTGCATCGGCTTTGGTATCCGCACCGCGCAGCACGCCGCCGACATCGCCCGCCTGGCCGACGGCGTGGTGGTCGGCTCAGCGCTGATCGAACGCATCGCCGGCACCAGCGACCGTCTTGCCGCCGTGCAGGGCGTGCTGGAACTGTGCGGCGAACTGGCCCAGGGCGTGCGCGGCGCGCGGGGCTGAGGCCGGCCCGTTGGTGGCCACGCAGGTCGTGGAGGCGCAGCGGGGCCGCAGGCGACACGGCTCCCGCTAACCGAAAAACTCTCCCGGCGTGCACTCGAACTGCTGGCGAAAGGCCGCGATGAACGCCGACGTGGAATCGTAGCCGCAAGCCAGCGCCACGTCGGTGACCCGTTCGCCGCGCTCCAGCAGCGGCAGCGCCGCGAGCAGGCGCAAGCGCTGGCGCCAGGCACGGAAGGTCAGGCCGGTGTCCTGCTGGAACAGCCGGCTCAGGGTTTTTTCCGAGAGTTCGAAGCGCCGGCTCCATTCGCCCAAGGTGGTCTGCCGCTCCGGATGAGCCAGCAATGCGCGGTAGATCTGCCGCAGGCGCGCATCCCGGGGCAGCGGCAGGATCAGGTCGACCGTGGGCGCATTGCGCAACTGGTCGAGCAATACCTGCACCAGGCGCCCTTCGGCGCCGTCCTCGGGGTATTCCACCGGTAACTGGCTGAACGCGCGGATCAGCTCGCGCAGCAGGTCGCTGACCGCCAGCACACGGCAGCCATCCCCGGCCCAGCGGGTCACATCGTCACGCAAGTACAGGCTGCGCATTTCCGTGCGCGGCGAGCTGAACACCCGATGCGCCATGCCCGCCGGCACCCATACCGCCCGTTGCGGCGGGGCGATGAAGCGACCGAAGTCGGTCTGCACTTCCAGCACCCCCTGGATGGCATAGGAAAACTGCACCCAGGGGTGGCTATGGCGATGGGTCAGGGTGCGATTGGGCAGCGATTCGATGCGGCCATAGACCGGCCTGGGCAAGCTCTCGAGGCCTGGAACCCGTCTTGGCAGGGCCCTTTCCTGTTCTTTTGTCGGCATCGGCTGGCCTTTTGGCGTTAGTCGGTAATGAGCGGCCACGTTAGAGTGCCTGCCATTGTCTGTACAGTCCTGGAGCCACGCAATGGCACGGCCACGTTTCCTGCCCGACAACTTCACCCTCACCCTGATCGCCGTGATCACCCTGGCCAGCCTGCTGCCAGTCAGCGGGGGCGCTGCCCATGCGTTCGCCTGGATCACCAACCTGGCCATCGCCCTGCTGTTCTTCCTGCATGGCGCCAAGCTTTCGCGCGAGGCGATCCTGGCTGGCGCGGGGCACTGGAAACTGCACCTGCTGGTGTTCGCCTGCACCTTCATCCTGTTTCCGTTGCTGGGCCTGGCCTTCAAGCCATTGCTGGCGCCCCTGGTCGGCCAGGAGCTGTACCTGGGCATGCTCTACCTGTGCGCCCTGCCTTCCACGGTGCAGTCGGCCATCGCCTTCACCTCGCTGGCGCGCGGCAACATCCCGGCGGCGATCTGCAGCGCCGCGGCGTCGAGCCTGTTCGGCATCTTCCTCACCCCGCTGCTGGTCACCGTGCTGATGGACGCCCATGGCAGCGCTGGATCGAGCCTCGACGCCATCCTCAAGATCAGCGTGCAACTGCTGTTGCCATTCGTCGCCGGCCAGGTGGCGCGGCGCTGGATCGGTGGCTGGGTCGGGCGCAACAAGAACTGGCTGAAATACGTGGACCAGAGTTCGATCCTGCTGGTGGTCTACACCGCCTTCAGCGAAGCGGTGGTCGAAGGCCTCTGGCGCCAGGTGTCGCCGACCACCCTGGCCTGGCTGGTGCTGGCCTGCTGCCTGCTGCTGGCCATCGCCCTGCTGATCACCCACCTCTGTGGCAAGTGGATGGGCTTCAACCAGGAGGATCGCATCACCATCCTGTTCTGCGGCTCCAAGAAGAGCCTGGCCACCGGCGTGCCCATGGCCCAGGTGCTGTTCGTCGGGGCCAATATCGGCCTGCTGATCCTGCCGATCATGCTGTTCCACCAGATCCAGCTGATGGTCTGCGCGGTACTGGCCCAGCGTTATGCCAAGCGCCCGGAGTCGGTGGCACAGATGATGGGCCAGGTCGATCCGTGATCTTTAACTTGGCGCTCGAATCGCTATTATCGGGCGCATGACCAGCCCCTTTCCGATCCGCAAGGAATGTCCGCCCGGCGCCTGCAACTGCGAGCGTGAACGCCTGCTGGAGGACGCCGGCGCCGACCTGCGCATCCTGCAACTGACCCTGCACGAAGAGCAGCGCCTGCTCGAACGCCTGGAAAACCTGGCCAGCCTGGAAGACCTCGACCGCATGCGCCAGCGCATGCAGGCACAGCTCGGCATCGTCCTGCACATCGAACCGAGCCATAACGAAGTGCGCACCATGCGCGGCATCGCCATCGTCGTCGCCGAGCATCCCGGCCTGTGTCGCAAGACCCGCCAGAGCATTCCCGCCGCCATCCGCCGTAGCCTGGAGAAGCGTCCGGAGATCGCCTACGCGATCCTCAACGCCAACGACTTGCTGCGTGATACCTGAGCCATTCGGCGCGCCGTACTTGCGTCGATAACAGCGGCGAAATACTGTATATAAAAACAGTATTCCGGTGGCTTCATGAATGCTCCCATTCGCGGTCGCGGCACCGTCAACAAGCCGCACAACCGCTTTGCGCCAACGCTCAGCGAGGCCTGCGACGATGGCTGGTTCCAGGAGGAAACGCCGCTGACCTTCGCCACCGAGGTGCGCCTGGAGCGGGCGAAGACGGTGATCACCCGCAACCAGTCGCCGGATGTCGGCTTCGACCGCTCGGTGAACCCCTACCGGGGCTGCGAACACGGCTGCATCTACTGCTTCGCCAGGCCCAGCCACGCCTATTGGGACCTGTCGCCGGGCATCGACTTCGAGACCCGGTTGATCGCCAAGACCAACCTGGCCGAGTGCCTCGAAGAACAATTGAGCAAGCCGGGCTACCAGCCCGCCCCCATCGCCCTGGGCATCAACACCGACGCCTACCAGCCCATCGAGCGCGAGCAACGCCTGACCCGGCGTGCCCTGGAAATCCTCCTGCGCTATCGCCATCCGCTGAGCATCATCACCAAAAGCTCGTTGATCCTGCGTGACCTCGACCTGCTGCAGGAGCTGGCCAGCCTCAACCTGGTCAGCGTGGCCTTCAGCATCACCACCCTGGACGACGAACTGAAACGCATCATGGAGCCGCGCACGGCGTCGCCCGGGGCGCGGCTGCGGGCCATGCGTACGCTGCACGAGCATGGCGTGCCGGTGTCGGTGATGGCGGCGCCGATGATCCCGATGATCAACGACAGCGAGCTGGAACAGATCCTCGAGGCCGCCAGCGAGGCGGGTGCCCGCTCCGCGGCCTACGTGCTGCTACGCTTGCCGCTGGAGATCGCCGGGCTGTTCGAACAATGGTTGCGCGACCATTTCCCCGAACGCGCCGAGCACGTCATGAGCCTGATCCGCCAGTCCCGTGGCGGCAAGGACTACGACAGCCGTTTCGGCTCGCGCATGCGCGGCGATGGCGTGTTCGCCGACCTGCTGGCGCAACGCTTCAAGCTGGCGCGCAAACGTTTCGATTTGCTTCGGCGCGACACCTTCGTGCTCGATTGCGGTCAGTTCGCCCCACCTGGCCGACAAATGACGCTGCTCTGATGTGACCTGCGAGGGCTGGCGGCTGTCGCTTTGCCATACCGATAAACGATTGGCCAAACGAGGTTATGACCATGCCCTACAAGCACAACGCCATTCCGATGCAGGCACGCACCGGCCCGGAGTCGGCGGATGAAGCCCTGAGCAAGATCGTCGATGGATTCAGGAAATTCCGTCAGGACGTCTTTCCTGCCCAGGAAGAGCTGTTCAAATCCCTGGCCACCGCGCAAAACCCACGCGCCATGTTCATCACCTGCGCCGACTCGCGCATCGTCCCCGAGCTGATCACCCAGAGCGCGCCGGGCGACCTGTTCGTCACCCGCAACGTCGGCAACGTGGTGCCGCCCTACGGGCAGATGAACGGTGGCGTGTCCACCGCCATCGAATACGCGGTGCTGGCCCTCGGCGTGCAGCACATCATCGTTTGCGGCCACTCCGACTGCGGCGCGATGAAAGCCGTGCTCGACCCCAAAAGCCTGGAAACCATGCCCACGGTAAAAGCCTGGCTGCGCCACAGCGAAGTGGCGTTGAAGGTGGTCGAGGAGAACTGCGGCTGCGGCGGCCACGAAACCCTCGGCATCCTCACCGAGGAAAACGTCGTGGCCCAGCTCAACCACCTGTGCACCCACCCATCGGTGGCGGCACGCGTGGCCAACGGCCAACTGTTCATCCACGGCTGGGTCTACGACATCGAGAGCAGCGCCATTCGTGCTTACGACGCGGCCCGCGGCGAGTTCCTGCCGCTCGATGGCGACATCACGCCGATGGCCACGCCACGGGCGCGCTACCAGGCCAAGTGATCGAGGCGACCAACGCCTACGAGTGAAAAGCGCTGGCGGCTGGGAAGCTGGACGAAAGAGCAGGTACGCCCTGCGTGTCGCTCAGTCTCAAGCCTCCAGCGCTTTTTTATTGCTGTTGCGCCACACTAATCCCGACCTCCAGCACACCACGATGGTCTCGGACGCGGTAGCCTTGCGCCTCTTGAAAAACGCCACGGCCATGTACCGCACGCAAGATATTCAACGGAACTGATATGCCTTCGCCCCTTCCCTACCGTCCCATCCGCTTGCTCGGTACGGGCCATGCCTTACCCGCCAACCCTGTCAGCAGCCGCGAACTGGATCAGCGCCTGGACCTGGAGCCCGGCACGGTGCAACGCATCGGTGGTGTGCGTAGCCGCCCGGTTGCCGGCCCTGAGGAAAACGCTGCCCGCCTTGGCGCCCGTGCCGCGCATCAGGCCCTGGTGGCTGCCGGCTTGAGCCTCGACGAGATCGACTGCGTGGTGGCGGCCAGCGGTACGGCCGACCAGGGCATGCCGTGCAATGCCGCGCTGATTCACCGTGAGTTGGGGCTCGGCGATTCCGGCGTGCAAGCCATGGATATCAACAGCAGTTGCCTGAGTTTCATCGCGGCGCTCGATCTGCTGTCCTGGCCCATCGCTGCCGGGCGTTATCGCCGGGTACTGCTGGTCTGTGCCGATATCGCCTCTTGTGGCCTCGACTGGAGCCAGTTGGAAAGCAGCGCGATCTTTGGCGACGGCGCGGCCGCTGTGGTGATCGGCCCCGCCGAAAACGGCGGCTCCAGGCTGCTGGCAGCCGATCTGCGCACGTACTCCAGCGGTGCCGAGCTGTGCCAGATCCCTGCCGGCGGCTCGCGTTTCCACCCGCAGCGCCTGCAAGAGCAGGACTTCGAGCCGTTGACCCGCTTCGCCATGAACGGCCCTGGGGTGTTTCGCCTGGCAGCCAAGCACCTGCCAGGTTTTCTCGATGATCTGTTGGCCCAGGCCAACACACCGCGCGAGCGTATCGACTGGGTGGTGCCGCATCAGGCCAGCCACCTGGGCCTTGAGCATATGCGCCGACGCTTGGGCTTCGCCGAGGAGCGAGTCATCGACATCTTCGCCGAACATGGCAACCAGATCGCCGCTTCGTTGCCCACGGCGCTGGACATCGCCATCCATGATGGGCGCATCCAGCGGGGCCAACGCCTGTTGCTGATCGGCACCGGTGCTGGCCTGTCATTGGGCGGCCTGGTGCTGGACTACTGATGCGAGTCCTGGTCACGGGTGGTACCGGCTTCGTCGGCCGGCATATCGCCTGGCGCCTGGCGGGCAGCGGTTGTCAGGTTATCTTCAGCGGTCGCAGCCAAACGGCGGCTGCCGAGGTGATCGCGCACAGCCCTGCAGCGCTGACCTGGCTGCCGTTGGATCACGCCCAGGCGGATGCGGCCGAGCGGTTGCAACAAGCCAGCCAGGGGGCGGATGTCATCGTCCATTGCGCGGCGTTGTCGTCGCCCTGGGGCACGCCAGCGGCTTTCCATACTGCCAATGTCGTGTCTACCGAGCAGGTGATCCAGGCCTGCCAGCGCAATGGCATTGCCCGGCTGGTGCATCTCTCGACGCCGAGCCTGTATTTCGCTTTTCGTGATCGGCTGGGAGTGCTCGAAGACCAGCCGCTGCCGCCGCCGATCAATGATTACGCGCTAACCAAGGGTGAAGCGGAGCAGCGTATCGTCCAGGCGGGTCTGCCAGCGGCGGTGATGTTACGACCACGTGCAGTGTTCGGCCCCTGGGACGCGACCTTGATGCCGCGCCTGCTGCGGGTCATGCGCCGTGGGCCGATTCCACTGATGCGCGGTGGCCGCGCCCAACTCGACCTGACCTGTGTGGATAACCTGGTCGATGCCGTGTGGTTGGCGCTGACCCAGCCATTGCCCCGTCCGTTATGCACGTACAACGTCAGTAATGGCGAGCCGGTCGTCCTCGAAGACCTGTTGCATAAGATCGCCGAAGCCTTCGACCTCGAACTGCGTACCCGACGCCTGCCCTGGCCGCTGGTCGACGCCCTGGCCCGTGGCCTGGAAGGTATCGCTCGCCTGCGTGGCGCCGGCGAGCCGCTGTTGACCCGTTATGGCGCCGGCGTGCTCGCCTTCAGCCAGACCCTCGATCTGCATGCCATCCGCAGTGAGTTGGGTTACCAGCCCGCAGTTGGCGTCGACGAAGGGATTCAACGCCACGCCCATTGGTGGCGCGAACAGGGAGATCGACCATGACCACCGTCACTCTGCAACTGCTGCGTGCCGGCTGGTGCACCCATCTGGAATGCATGGCCGACCGTGGCGGGCGCTTCAAGGCCAAGCAATTCCCGGCCTTGTGCGGGTTGATTCGCCATCCGACTCGTGGCTGGATGCTCTACGACACCGGTTATGCCGAGCATTTCTTCCACGCTACCGAACGCCTGCCGCAGCGGATCTATCGCGCCGCCGTGCCGATCCAACTGCCGGCTGCCGATCAGTTGGGCGCGCAATTGGCCGAGCAGGGCATCCGCCGTGAGGACATCGGTACGGTCATCGTCTCCCACTACCATGGCGATCACGTGTCTGGCCTGCGTGACTTCCCCAACGCGCGGTTCATCGCCCTCGACGCCGATACCCGGCAGATCGCGAACCTGCGCGACAAACCCTGGCGCGCCAGCCTCAGCGGCCACCTGCCGGCGCTGTTGCCAGATGACTTCGCCAGCCGGTTGAGTGCGGCAGACACCGCTGCACCGTGCCAATTGCCGGCCTGGATGGCCCCGCTGCATCAGGGGCTGGACCTGTTCGGCGACGGCAGCGTGATCGGCGTCCCTCTGCCGGGCCACAGTGCCGGTCATCTCGGCCTGCTGCTGCCGGATGCCGATGGCGGCCCGGCCTTCCTCATCGGCGATGCCTGCTGGTCGCTGCCGGCCTGCCGGGACGGACGCCTGCCGCCGGCGTTGACCCTGTGGCTGGCGATCCACGATGCCGCGCAGTACCGGCAGACCTTCGCAGCCCTCGGCGAACTGGTGCGCCGAGAACCGGATATCGCCGTGCTGCCTTCCCATTGCATCCCGTCGTGGGAGGCCTTCCGTGCTCGATAGGTTGATCATCGCGGCCCATTTCATCCATGCCCGCTGGCTGCTGCGTCCGCGTGACCGTGCACAGTTGCAGGCCCATCAGCAGCGTCATCTCGCTCGTTATCTGAAGCGGGTATTGCCACGCGCCGCGCGCTTCGCCGATCTGCCTGCAAACGCCGGGCTGGCGGATTTGCCGACCATGGACAAGGCCCGTCTGATGGGCGATTTCAGCGCCCACAACACCCGTGGCATTCAGCTTGAGGATGCCTTGGGCGTGGCTCTGCGTGCCGAGTCATCGCGGGATTTCAGCCCGACCCTGGGCGATCTGGCCGTCGGCCTGTCCAGCGGTACCTCGGGGCAGCGCGGCGTATTCCTGGTCAGTGCCGCCGAGCGACGGCGCTGGGCCGGCATCCTGCTCGCGCGGACCTTGCCTGATCACCTGTTGCCACGCCTGCTTCTGCCGTGGCGCGCGCCCCTGCGCATCGCCTTCTTTCTGCGCGCCAACAGCAAGCTGTACACGACCCTGAACAGCCGGCGCATCGACTTCGTCTTCCATGACTTGATCGATGGCTTGAGCCCCGCGTTGCCACGTCTGCAACAGCAGCAACCCGACGTGCTGGTGGCGCCGGCCACGGTCTTGCGCGGCCTGGCCCAGGCCGTTCTCGATGGGCAATTGACGATCCGCCCGGCCCATATCATCTCGGTCGCCGAGGTGCTGGAAGACGGCGATGCCGCTGCCGTGGAACGTGCCTTTGGCCAGCGTCCGGCGCAGATCTACCAGGCCAGCGAAGGTTTTCTCGGGGCCACCTGTCCGGCCGGCACTTTGCACCTCAATGAGCGCCACCTGTATATCGAACCCGAGTGGCTGGACGCCGAGCAGACCCGCTTCAGCCCGGTCGTCACTGACTTTTCGCGGACCACCCAGACCATCGTGCGCTATCGCCTCAATGACGTACTGCGCGTCGCCGGGCCCTGTGTGTGCGGTAATCCGGAGCGTGCGATTGCCGCTGTCGAAGGACGTGCCGACGATGTGCTGTGGATGCCGGCACTGGATAGCGACGAGTTGCAGCCGCTGTATCCTGACCCGCTGCGTCGAGCCGTGCTGATGGTCGGCGAGGCGTTGCGCGAATACGCCATTGTCCAGCGCGGCCTGACCTGGCACATCACCCTGCGGGTCCAGGGCGAGCGTGAAAGTGTCGAGCGCGCATTGGCCGAGGCCATCGCCAGCCATTGCCAGCATTTGGGCTTGCATGCGCCCGAGCTGGTCTTCGGCGACTGGCAAGCACCACCGCCGACGGCCAAGCGTCGGCGCCTACATGTGGAGAGCCGCCCATGCACGTCCTGATCCTCGGTGCCCGCGCGCCGGCCTGTCTGGAATGGGCGCGCGCTTTCCACGGGGCTGGCTGGACGGTGACCGTCGCCGACTCCCTGGCCTGGCCGCTGGCGCGCTCCAGCCGCAGCACCGATCACTTCCTGCGTTTGCCGGAGCCGCGAGAGGACGCCAATGCGTGGGTCGATGCACTGATCGCGGCGGTCACGGCGCGTGGCATCGACCTGATCCTGCCGACCTGCGAGGAGGTCTTCTACCTGGCCCATGGCCTGCCGCGCCTGAACGCGCTGTGTCGGGTGCTGACCAGCCCGTTCGAGTTGCTGCACCGTCTGCATCACAAGGGCGATTTCGCGGCGATGACCGAAGGTTGGGAGGTCGCAGCGCCACAGACGCATGTGATCACCACGCCCGACGAGCTGCGTCCGTGGCAGCGACAGTCGGCTGACTGGGTGTTCAAACCGGCGTATTCACGCTTCGCCTCGCAGACCCTGATTCGCCCGGCTGCGGACCGGCTCGCCGCGATCCAGCCCACTACGAGTGCACCTTGGGTGGCCCAACGCTTCGTTCCCGGTCGCGAGCATTGCAGCTTCAGCCTGCTGATCGACGGCCAGTTGCGTGCCCACGCCAGCTATCACCCGAAATACCGGGTGGGACGCGGCTCCGGCATTCATTTCGAAGTCACCGCGCCAGCGGCCATTCGCTGGTTCGTCGAACGATTTGGCGCCGAGACTGGCTACAGCGGCCAGGTCGGTTTCGATTTCATCGAGGACAACGAAGGGCGTTTCCATGTCCTTGAATGCAACCCGCGTGCAACCAGCGGCGTGCATCTGTTCGATGACCAAGGGCCGCAGTTGGTTGCGGCTATCGAACAGCAGCAAGCGCCGTTACTGGCCAGTGCGGATGCGCGCCAGGTCAGCCTGGCCATGTTGCTGTTCGGCGCGCCGCGCCACGGTTTGCGGCGCCAGTTCTGGCGTGACTTCGCCGGGGCACGCGATGTGGTGGTACGCGATGGCGACCTGCTGCCGCTGTTGGCGCAATTGCCGGGTGTCGGTGAGATCGTTGGTCGCGCCCTGAGCCGCCGGTGTGGCCTGCTCGCCGCGTCGACCGCCGACATCGAGTGGAACGGGCAACCGCTGTGAGACTGATCGAGGATGCACTCGTCGGTGACAGCCTGGCTGCTCGTTATGTCTGCGCGGCGCCAGCCCTCATCGGCAATGTCAGCACGCGCATGGCCGTGCTCGATTGCGCCGGCCAGCAGGTGCCGGTCAGCATCAACGACGGTGGCGAGCGCGCCGACAATTGCTATGTGGTGTCGCCGTTGACTGCCTATACCGGCTACGCTGACGAGGAACTGCGCCGCCTGGACCGCCCCCTGCTAGCTTGGCCGCTGCATCGGCTGATCAGCGCGGTCAGTGCCTTGCTGCGTTGCGCGCGGATAGACCGTATCGTCCAGATCAACAACTGGCTGCTGTCGACCAATCTGTACCCCGCTGACTGGCCGGGCGAGCAGCTCGAAGAGATGACGGCATCGCTGCGCCAGCGCTTTCCCGATCACGTACTGTGCCTGCGCTCGTTGAACCGCCACAGCAATGCCGAGCTGATCGACCGCCTGCTCGATCTCGGCTACCTGGCCATTCCCAGTCGCCAGGTCTATCTGTTCGATGGCCGCGAAGGTGAGCGTGCGGCTTTCCGTCGGCGGCATAACTCCCGCATGGATGCGATCCTGCTGCGCCGCAGCCCTTACCAGGTGGTAACGGGCGATGACCTGGAAGACGCCGATTTCCAGCGCCTGGAGCAGCTCTACAACCTGCTCTACCTGGACAAATACTGCGTGCTCAACCCGCACTACAGCGCCGAATGGATACGCCGTGGCCAGCGCGATGGCTGGCTGCAACTGCGTGTGCTACGCACGGACGAAGGGCGGATCGACGGCGTGGTCGGCTGGTTCGCCAACGCGCAGATCATCAGTGCCCCGCTGGTCGGCTACGACACTGCGCTGCCGCAGCGTGCCGGGCTTTATCGGCAACTGACCCAACTGTGTTTGCAGGAGGCGGCCAGGCGTCGCGTGCTGCTCAACTTCAGCTCCGGCGCGGCTGGCTTCAAACGCTTGCGCGGCGGCGAGGCGCAGATCGAATACAGCCTGGTCTACGTCGCTCACCTGGGCTGGGCGCGGCGGCTGGTCTGGCGGGTGCTGGCGACGCTGCTGCATGGCATAGGCGTGCCCTTGATGAGAACGCTCAAGCTATGAAGGGCTGGTGGCCGGTGGCGCTGGCGCATGAGCTGAAACGAGACCGTCCCTTGGGACGGACACCTCATGGTCTGCCCGTGGTGCTGTTTCGTCAGGCGAATGGCGCCCCGGCTGCGTTACCGGATCGCTGCCCGCATCGCTTCGCGCCGCTCAGCGCCGGGCGTGTGCGTGATGGTCAGGTGGAATGCCCGTACCACGGTTGGCGCTTCGATGGTCTGGGGCGCTGCGTTCGCGTACCGGGCAGTAACGAGGGCGCGGGCGCAAAGAGCCTGCTGCACGGGTTGGCCTGCCGCGAAGAGCACGGGCTGATCTGGGTCAGCCGCGATGCCGCTGGCGCTCCGGTCGGGTCGGCACAGGTGGAAGACTGCGATGCCTTCTGGATGACCAGCACTGTGCGCTGCGGATTGCAGGAGGCCGCGGAAAACTTCCTCGATGGTTTCCACACACACTTCGTGCATGCCGGCTGGATTCGCCGCGACACTCAACGCCAGATGATCCTCGCCGAGGTGCAAGCGCTGGAGGATGGCGTGCAGGCCCGCTACAGCGAGGAAGGCAAACAGTCAGGGCTGATTTCGCGTTTGTTCGAGGGCAATCGCGGGCTGAGTTTCGGGCGCTTTCGCTTGCCCGGCCTGGCTGAGATCGAATACCGCAACCGTGCAGGCGGGCTCAATCTACTGGTCAGCGCCTGGCTCACGCCCATGGCCGATGGCGAGTTGCAGGTGTTCGCCCGTATCGCCACGGCACGGGGCAAGTTGCCTGCCTGGGTGAAACGGATAGCGTTGCGCCGTCTATTCAGTGTGATCCTGCGCCAGGACCGGCGCATTCTTGAACAGGTCAGTGACCATCAACGGTATTTCCAGGCAGCGCCCGCTGATTGGGGCCCGAGCAGGATGCTCGATGGTCGTCAGGATTTGCTTGGACCGTGGATAGCGCAGTTGCTGGCAACGGGACACATGCAGGATTTTGCGCCGTATCAGGTGGTCATCGAGCTGTAGGCCTGCACCTGTAGGAGCGCGCCATGCGCTCCTACGGTTTGAATATCGCTAGATCATTCGCGATTGCGGTAGATCAGGTAACCGATCAGGGCGACGACGCCCAGGCCGATGCTGGCGGATGCCACCGGGTGCTCACGGCTGTAGTCGCGGGTGGCGATGCCGGCGCGTACGGTCTTTTCCTTCACTTCCTCATAGGCCGTGCCGAGCAGTTGGCGCGAATGGCCCAGGGCGCGTTCGGCGCTGCCGCGCAGGCTTTTCAGCGATTTCTGCGACTCCTCGCCCACTTCGCTCTTGAGCGTGTCGAGGCTCTGGATCAGGTGTTCGATCTCGGTCTCGATGCTGTGCAGGGCTTTTTTCTCGTTGTTGCGCGTGAAGATGGCCATATCGGCGCCTCCTTTACCGGTGGGATGTAAAGAGTCCGACTGCGGCGCGCGGTGGAAGTGCAGCTAATCTGAACTATTCCTGCATGACACTGGACTCAAGTCTTGACGGCCTGCCAAGACCAAGGAGATTTGCAATGTCCGATCATCACACCTACAAAAAAGTGGAAATCGTCGGTTCCTCGAAGAACAGCATCGAGGACGCGATCAACAATGCGCTGGCCGAGGCGTCCAAATCACTGCAACTGCTGGAGTGGTTCGAGGTGACAGAGACCCGTGGCCATATAGTCAATGGCAAGGTCGGCCACTATCAGGTCACCCTGAAGGTGGGCTTTCGCCTCAGTGACAGCTGATCTGTAGCTTTTCCAGCGCAGCGTTGTGCAGCGGGTACGTGGCAGTGGACCGCGCGTACCCAAATCAAGGGCCTGCCGGCCCTGTCGAGTCATCCCAAGGAGCGTCAACCATGAAACAAGCGATTCTGGCAGTTTCCCTGTTCGTCATGGCCGGTTCGGCTTTCGCCGCCGGCAAACCCTGTGAAGAGCTGAAGGCGGAGATCGATGCCAAGATCAAGGCCAACAACGTACCGTCCTACACCCTGGATATCGTGGAAAAAGGCGCTGGCGGCGACAAGAAGGTCGTTGGCTCCTGCGAAGCGGGCACCAAGGAAATCGTCTATCAGCGCGGCTAACCGAACGCTGCGGACGAAGCCGGCACAAGCCGGCTTTTTTGTGGCCTGCACCCTCCGGGCCGTCGCAAGCGACGTCAAGAATGGCTCCCGGCAGTTTTTTATCGAGGCGGATTTGCAATCGACGGACGTCGAGCATATATCGTAAAAAAGCGATATAGTCATCGCCTGCCCATCGCCGAGACTTCTCTCAGCGGTCAAGCATCGGAGGTTGCATGTCCCGTCTGACCGATACCGCCTTTTCCGTGCTCGATCTCGCGCCTATCCGCGACGACGGCAGCCCGGCCCAGGCCCTGCACAATTCCCTGGCCCTCGCGCGTCATGTCGAGCACCTGGGCTTCAGCCGTTTCTGGGTGGCCGAACACCACAACATGGATGGCATCGCCAGTTCGGCCACGGCAGTGTTGCTTGGCTACCTGGCCGCCAACACCGAGCGCCTGCGCCTCGGCTCGGGCGGCATCATGTTGCCGAACCATGCGCCACTGGTGATCGCCGAGCAGTTCGGCACGCTGGCCACGCTTTATCCCGGCCGTATCGAGCTGGGCCTGGGTCGCGCGCCCGGTGCCGACCACCAGACCGCCCGCGCCCTGCGTCGCGACCGCCTGGGCAGCGCCGACGATTTTCCTCAGGACGTGGAAGAGCTGCGCCAACTGCTTGGCCCGCGCCAGCCCGGCCAGCAGGTCATCGCCATGCCTGGCATCGACAGCAACGTGCCGATCTGGCTGCTCGGCTCCAGCCTGTTCAGCGCCCAACTGGCCGCCCAGGAAGGTCTGCCCTATGCCTTCGCCTCGCACTTCGCGCCGCGCTACCTGCACCAGGCGATCCGCATCTACCGCGACAACTTCCAGCCCTCCGCCGTGCTCGACAAACCCTACGTGATGGCCGGCGTGCCGCTGGTGGCGGCGCCTACCGACGAGGAAGCCGACTACCTGGCCACCAGCGTATTCCAGCGCGTACTCAACCTGATGCGTGGCGAGAGCCTGCGCCTGCAGCCGCCGGTGGAGTCCATGGTCGGTCGCTGGTTGCCGCATGAGCAGCAGGCGGTCGGCGATTTCCTCGGCCTGGCGGTGATCGGCGGACCGGACAAGATCCGCGCGCGCCTGGACATCCTGCTGGAGCAGACCGGTGTCGATGAGCTGATCTTCACCTGCGACGTCTACGAATCGGCGGACCGCCTGCGCGCCTTCGATATTCTCGCCGGGTTGCGATAACAGGTCGAACTTGTAGCGCCAGGCATGCCTCTCAACTAGACACTCGGGCCCTTCGACGCAGGGGCCTCCCACTGCACGCAAGGAGACTTTCCATGGCGATCAAGAAGACGGCATCCGCTCACTGGGCGGGCGGCATCAAGGACGGCAAAGGCAGCATCTCCACCCAGAGCGGCGCGCTGTACGACACGCCCTATGGCTTCAACACCCGTTTCGAAGGCCAGGCTGGCACCAACCCTGAAGAACTGATCGGCGCCGCCCATGCCGGCTGCTTTTCCATGGCGCTGTCGCTGCAACTGGGCGAAGTCGGCCTGACCGCCGAAAGCATCGATACCAAGGCCGAAGTGAGCCTGGAAAAAGGCGATGGCGGCTTCACCATCACGGCTGTACACCTGTCGCTGAAGGCGAAGATTCCCGGTGCCGACCGCGACAAGTTCGAACAGGCGGTGGACGCGGCCAAGACGGGCTGCCCGGTATCCAAGCTGCTCAAGGCGGAAATCACCCTGGATGCGACACTGGAGAACTGACGCTCTCTGGATGCGGCTGAACCGGCCGTATTTCTATACAGGCCCACACCTCAGCACTTCACCACGCGCCAATGGCTCGCGCCCATTCCCATAGAACCAGGCCTGGGCGCCGCCAGGCAATGGCCGCGCCTCCAGGCGATAGCGTTTGCCCGCCTCGAAGCTGGCATAGCGCACCCGCACCACGCAGGTGATCTCTGTGCTATCGGTGCTCATCGGGTTGCCCATTGCCGGCCGCTCGAAGCGATAACGCGCTTCAAGCTCGTGGCTGCCCGGCGTCATCTGGAAATAACGACCGTCGCTCAGGCGTTGGCGATCCAGCCGATCCGCCAGGAACGAGTCACCCGGCGACCCGCCGCGCAAATCGACCCAGGCCATCTTCGGATCATGGATGGGAACCGGCGTCGTTGCGCAGGCGCTCAGCGTCAGCAGTGCAAGGATCAGCAGGTGACGCATACCGGGTCTCCAATAATCAAACCTCGCCGCAGCGACCCTCTTTGGCCTTCGCTACACGCTGGCCGCGCTCGTCGTAGAGTTGCACCCAGGGGCGGAAGCCATAGCTACCGGCTTCGAGGCGGTAGCGCTCGCCGGCGCTGAACTCAGCGTAATCGAGGGTCATCAGGCAGGTGCGGGGCATGGCCTCGCTCTGCGGGCCTATGTTGCTTGGATCGACGGCGAACTGGAAGCGCATCTGCAATTCATGTTTGCCCGGCGAGACCTGGAAGAAGCGGTCGTCCTCCAACGGTTTGGCGTCTACTCGTAGCGCCTGCAGGTTGTCTTTCTCCAGTTTGCTGGAAAGGTCGACCCAGGCCTGGCTCGGATCGTGGCTGGGCATCAGGGAACAGCCGCCCAGGGCGAACGGCAGGCTGCAAAGCAACAGTCGGCGCATGAAAGACTCCATTCGATGGCACGCAAGCGGTAGCGTGGAACAGGGCGATGCAATAGTCTCGGCAACCATGCCAACGTCCTCGTTTACAGCCTTGATCGACCGCATCGCCAGGCGCTCGGTTCCCTTGCTGCTGGCCGTGCTGCTCAACGGTTGCGCCAGCCTCGACTACTACAGCCAGCTTGGCCGCGGCCAGTTGCAGCTACTGGCGGCCCGCGAGCCGGTGCAGGCTGTGGTGGCCGATTCCACGCGAGACGAGCGCCTGCGCCAACGCCTGGCCCATGCCCAGGAAGCCAGGCGCTTCGCCAGCGATGCCCTGGCCTTGCCGGACAATCGCAGCTATCGCCTGTATGCCGACCTGCACCGCCCCTACGTGGTGTGGAATGTCTTCGCCACGCCGGAGCTGTCGTTGCAGCCGGTCACCCATTGCTTTCCCATCGCCGGCTGCGTGGCCTATCGCGGTTACTACCAGCAAGGGCGGGCGCGTGGCACAGCTGCGCTGATGCAGCGGCAAGGCCTGGACACCTACATCGGCGGCGTAGAGGCTTATTCGACCCTCGGCTGGTTCGATGACCCGATCCTCGGCAGCATGCTGCGCTGGGACGATGATCGTCTCGACTCGACCATCTTCCACGAACTGGCGCACCAGCGCCTGTATGTGCCGGACGACACCGCGTTCAACGAGTCCTACGCCAGCTTCGTCGAGCGGCAAGGCTTGCGGCAGTGGCGCGAAAGCCGTGGCCTGGCGCCGCACGATGATGCCGATGAACGCCAGCGCCGCCAGTTCACCGAACTGATCCTCGCGACCCGCGAGCGTCTTGAGCGGCTCTACCAAAGCCCGCTCGGCGATGCGCAGAAACGCAGGGGAAAGGTCGAAGTGTTCGAGCGCTTGCGGGCTGACTATCGTGCCTTGCGCGACAGCCAGTGGCGCGGCGATCGCCGCTACGATGGCTGGATCAACGGCTCGCTGAACAACGCCAGGCTGCTGCCTTTCGGCTTGTATGACAAATGGGTGCCGGCCTTCGCTACGCTGTTCCGCGAAGTGGATGGCGACTGGCCGACTTTCTTCCAGCGCTGCGAGGCACTCGGCCGCCTCGGGCCGGTCGAACGCCAGGCGGCGCTCGAAGCGCTGGCGCCCGACCGTTCTCAGACCAAGGAATCGACACAATGAAACGACTGCTCCTGCTCGGCCTGGCCGGCCTGTTCAGCGCAGGCGCCCTGGCCGCGCCCAAGGACTGCGAAGAACTCAAGCAGGAAATCGAGGTGAAGATCCAGGCCGCCGGCGTGGCCAGCTACACCCTGGAGATCGTGCCCAACGCCGAGGTCGAAGACCCGAACATGGTGGTCGGCACTTGCGACAATGGCACGAAGAAGATCATCTACCAGAAGAATGGCTAGGGTCTGTTGCCGTTTCGTCGCGACCGCGCCGGAGCCAGTTTTTACACGAGGCGAGGCGCGAGATGCGAAGTTTAGTGGGCTAAATGAGCCATAGAGTAACGCTGCATCGTATAAAAACGGGCCCGGCCCTGCGGGTGGGGCCGCCTAGGTTATTTCTCGCGACAACGCGGCTTGCGCCGAAACGGCAACAGACCCTAACGGCGGCTCACGGGACTCGCAGGAGCGTGTTTCAGCCTACGAGGCGTCCAACGCCGCTCTTAGCTCGGCCAACGTCGCCACGTAATGATCAGGCGACTCGGCCATCAATTCTTCGTAGCTGCCGAAGCCATAGCCCACCGCCACTGACTTCAGGCCGTTCAGCTTGGCGCCGATCAGGTCGTGCTTGCGGTCGCCGATCATCAGCGCCTGGCGCGGGTCGAGCTGTTCCTCGGCCAGCAAATGGGCGATCAGTTCCACCTTGTTGGTCCGCGTGCCATCCAGTTCGCTGCCGTAGATGACCTTGAAGTGCCGGTCGAAGGCGAAGTGCCGGGCAATCTCGCGAGCGAATACCGACGGCTTGGAGGTGGCGATGTACAGCGTACGGCCCTGTGCGCCCAGCGCTTCGAGCAGTTCCAGCACGCCGTCGAACAACAGGTTCTCGTACAGGCCGGTGGTCTTGAAGCGCTCGCGGTAGTGGTTCACCGCCTCCCAGGCGCGGGCTTCGTCGAAACCGTAGAACTGCATGAAGGCTTGCAACAGCGGCGGGCCGATGAAGTGTTCGAGGCGGCACAGGTCCGGCTCGTCGATGCCCAGGCGGGCGAGGGCGAACTGGATCGAGCGGGTGATGCCCTCGCGCGGGTCGGTCAGGGTGCCGTCGAGATCGAAAAGAAGGGTGTGCTGATCCATGGTGCGCCTCGGCCAATCGGGACGCGAATTGTCCCTTGCCGAAGACGCCCCTGCAAATCGCCGGCGCGCAAGCGTATCAGCCCAGCTGCGGCCGATACAGCCAGCGCATGCTCAGGCGCACCGCCAGCCACAGCAGCGCCAGCATGACCAGGCCATAGAGCAGCACCGGCAGCACGGGATCGCTGCCGGCATAAAGGGCGAAAAGCAGCCCCAGGCCAGCGAGTACCGCGATGAGCAGCCACATCAGCAGGGCGACGATGCAGGCGAGTATCAGCTTGCCCGGCAGCAGGCCGGACTGCCACGGCGCCAGGCGCGTCCACACAGCGAGAAACGTCACCCCGGCATACAGCAGCGCACCGGCGAGCACCGCGACTGGCAGCCACAGGTCCTCGCCATAAATCATCATCCCCGGCACCAGGTACGCCAGCTTCAGGTAGATGACGGCCACGCACAGCGCCCACGCCAGGGCCGGCTCCCAGCGGGCGACCAGGCGCGCGGAGGCATCGAGCCGTGCCTGCCCCCGCAACAGCTTCAGGCTCAGCCACACCGGCAACAGGCTGACCATGGCGAAGTACAGCCAGCCCAGCGGTTCGAGGAATACCAGTGTGCCGCTGGCGCCCAGGTGGCGCTCCTGCATGATCCGGTAGACCTGGCCCATGATCTGCGCGTTGAGGTAACCCCAGGCGAACATCAGCAGGACGAACAGCACGACGTACAGGCCCAGCACCGCAGCGCCGTTCTGGTAGCCCGCCACGCCATGCCGTTCGAGGTAGTACCGCGACAGCAACAAGGCCCCGAGCATGCTCATCGCCGCGCCGCAGGCCAGCGGCACGATCTGGTATGGCAAGGCTTGCAGGTAGCCGCCGAAGGCCTCCTCGCTCATGCTGAAATGGACTGTGGCCAGGTTGATCAGGAAGCCCAGCACGCTGGTGCCGAGGGCCGCGAGCATGAAATACATCGGCAGCCGCGAGGCGACGGCGGGCGCCTGAAGCTCGGCTTTCTCGAAGGGGTTCAGGTGCATCGCAATGTCCTTATTGGCAGTCATGAGTCGGTGGTCAAAACCTTGGCTACGCGCCTTGATCCACGTGATGAGCGGACTCGAATGCGTTGTCGGCCTATGCCTCGATGAAGCGCAGCCCGACGCCCATCGCCTCGGTGCGCACCACCACCATGCGCAGGATCGGAGCCTCGATGGGCAGGCCCTGGACCTGGCCGCTGACGATCTCATCGACCTTCAGCAGGTTCTTGGCTTCGTCGAGCAGGATGTAGACGCCGGTGTCGGAAATATCGCGAGTGGTCACCATCACCTGGCCGTGCACCGGATGATCGATGCGCAGTTGGACCTTCATCGGGCTACGCACATGCAGACGCTTGTTCATCCCAGGGCTTCCACTGCAGTAGGAAGTGCTGACGGTACTGGCTCCACGCCATGGGATCAATACCAGCGCGCCTCACCGGCCGGCCGGCGTTTGAAGCGTTTCATGCTCCACATGTATTGGCTCGGGTAGGCGCGGATATAGCGCTCGACCACCTGGCTCATGGCGGTGACGGCGGTTTCCGTGTCGGTGCTGTACATCGCTTCCGGGGCGGCTTCGAGGATGACCTTGTAGCCCGAGCCGTCTTCCAGGCGCAGCGCATGGAGGAACACGCCGACCGCCTTGTGCCCGGCGAGCATGCCCGGCACGAACTTGCTGGTCAGCGCCTGGGTGCCGAGAAACGGCACGAACAGGCCGGCCGACTCGCTCGGCTCCGGGTCGGCGGGAATGCCCACGGAACCGCCACGACGGACTTCCTTGATCACACTGAGAATGCCTTCCTTGGTCGACGGCGCGACCCGGTTGCCCAGTTGCACGCGTTGCTTGCGCAGCAGTTCGTCCACCGCCTTGAGCTTGGGCGGGCGGTAGAAAATGATCGGTTTGCATTGCGAGCAGTAGAAGTGGTTGAGCACTTCCCAGTTGCCCAGGTGGCTGGTGATGCCGACCACCCCCTTGCCCGAGGCCAGCGCCGCCTGCAGCACGTCCAGGCCTTCGACTTCGCGTACCCGTGACAGGGATTTCTCCGCCGGCCAGACCCAGGCGCAGGCGCTCTCGGTGAGGGTCTTGCCGATGTCGCCCAGGCTCTTGCCAACCAGGCGCTCACGCTCGCCTTCGCTCAATTCGGGAAAGCAGTGGGACAGGTTGATGCGCACCACATCGCGCGCGCGGGTCGGCAGCTTCCACATCAGCCAGCCGATGGTCGTACCGATCACGCGCACCGCCCACCATGGCAGCAGGGCGAACAGTCGCAGGAAGCCGACGACCAGCGCACCTTTGAACTTATCCACACGACTCTCCCGACACTCAAAAGAGCACCATTGTACCCGGCTTGACCGGTCGGTTCAGCCGGACAGCTGCGCGATGGATGAATCGCAGCCCCAGAACCTGTTCACGATCTCGTGAGATCGTGAACAGGTCATCAGCACAGCGCCGCGTGGCGATCGCAATCGAGGGTGTGATCCATGACCATGCCGGCGGCCTGCATGTAGGCGTAGCAGATGGTCGGGCCAACGAAGGTGAAGCCGGCCTTCTTCAGCGCCTTGCTCATCGCCTCGGCCTCGGGCGTTACCGCTGGCACCTCGGCGCGGCTGGCGAAACGATTGATCCTGGGCTGGCCACCGACGAACGACCACAGCAGCGCCACCGGGTCGTCCAGCTTCAGCCAGGCCTGGGCGTTCTGCCGCGCGGCCCTGAGCTTGAGACGGTTGCGGATGATGCCGGGGTCTTGCATCAGGGTTTCGATCTCGCCGTCGGTCAGTCGCGCCAGGCGTTCGGCATCGAAGCCGAACAGAACCTGGCGATAGCGCTCGCGCTTCTTCAGCACGGTGATCCACGACAGCCCGGCCTGGAAGCCTTCGAGCAACAGCATCTCGAACAGCCACTGCGGGTCGCGCTGCGGCACGCCCCATTCCTCGTCGTGATAGGCCTGGTACAGCGGATCGTCGGTACACCAGAAGCAGCGCGGCATGGGCGGGTCTCGGGGAAAAAAGGCTGACTATACGCGCGTTCTTGAGCGGCTTTTGATCGTCATTCCGGCGAAGGCGGGAACCCAGATGCTCTGAGTCTTCTGGATTCCCGCCTTCGCGGGAATGACGATTGAGGTGCGCGCGTTCATAGAAGTCCGCTTCTGCCTCAATACCGTCATTCGGTAGCCCTTACATCAACGGCTTCATCTGCGGCCCATGGACCGGCGATGGTTCATAGGGGTCGTACACCGGCGCTGGCGCTTCGCGCGGCTCGCTGAAGTAGATGGTCTGGCTCTCGTTACCGTCCGGGTAGGTCACCTCGGCGTTGGGTTTCAGGTGCCACTCGCCGTCGTCTCCACGCTCGACCAGGGTCGCGCTCATGGTGCACTTGCCGAGCCGGTAGCCGCTGTTCAGCTCGAACTGATAATAGTGCCCGGCCTGCGGGACGAACTCGGCGGCGACCACGCAGAAGTCGGTGTCCGGCCCCTGGTACTCCATTTGCACCGAGGTCTTCACGCCGGGGACCACTGGCGTCTCGTAGTAGTCGAAGGTCAGGTCCTGGCCGGCCTTGGGCATGCCGCGATCCTGGGTATTGATCAGTACCCACTCGCTGGAGCGGATCAGCCCGCCCGTGCGGCCACTGGCCGGGTATTGGTACAGCGCCGAATGCTGGGTGTAGTTGACCATCCGCACCCAGGCCGGATTGGGCTCGTTGTCCGCTGGGACGAAGAAATCATGGTGCGGCAGGAACTGGCAGCCGCCGAGCGGCAGCACCAGGGCGAGCAAGGGGAGGGCTCTGAGGGAGGGCATTTATCTGGTCCCGGCGGTCAGGACTTTTATGGACCGTGGATCGTGAAGAGCATTCCCTGGTCGGGAGGGAAAACGTTGGCGATGCCAGCGGTAAGGTCGCATCGCGCGCATGGCAAGCGCCTACGCAATCGGTATTTCACCGTAGGAGTGCCATGCGCGTGAGGTTAGGCTGAACAGTGCTGATGCGTTACTACAGGTCCGGGCTGTACCTGACACTGAACATGAGATTGCGTGGTTCACCGAAGATGTTCGCGCCCCAGGAGTTGCTGATGCTCTGGTAGTAGCGTTTGTCGAAGGCATTGTTCAGATTGGCCTGGGCTTGCCAGGTAGCGTTCCATCGATAACCGACCATCAGGTCCGTCAGGCTGTAGCCTCCCTGCTTCACCCCAAAGCTGGTGTACGTGCTGCTTTGTGTACGGAATCCGCCGCCCACGGTCCACTTCTGCAACTCTCCAGGCAGGCGATAGGTGGTGGAAAGCTTGAGCAGGTTGTAAGGCGTGTCGCTGTCGAAACGATCGCCACGCTGCGCCGAGTCGCTCGACTTGGTGTACTCGGCGCCTGCATAGGTGTAGCCGGCGATGGCCTGCCAGCCAGGCGCAAGCTCGCCACTGAGTTCCAGTTCGATACCCCGGGTACGGACTTCCCCGCTGGCTTCTGAGCATGAAGCCACGCCGGGACTGCACAACCCTGCTGGCAGCGACTTGGCCAGGTTTTCCTGGTTGAGTTGAAAGAGCGCGGCGCTCGCATTCAAGGCGCCGCCGAAGTATTCGGCTTTGACGCCGATCTCATGGTTAGTGCCGGTTACCGGCTCCAACAGGCTGCCGCCTGCGTCCAGAGCTGACTGTGGACGGAAGATGCGCGTCCAACTGGCATACACCGAGTAGGTGTCGTCCAAGTCATGGATGAGACCGGCATAAGGCGTGTATTCGCGTGTCACCTTGTAGTCGTCGCCGAAGGTATAGGCGCCCGAGTGGGTGGTTTGCTCATAGGCGTACCAGTCAAGGCGCGAGCCCAGAATCAGATGCAGATCGTCGCGCAGGTTGAAGCGTCCGGTTGCGTATAGGCTGGACTGCTCTTCCCGACCATAGCGCGACCAGTTGTAGTCGAAACCAGGTTTGCCGACGCTGTTGGGATCGAATGCGGTTGGGTCGATTATCACGTCGGCATTAATAGCCGGCCCCCCGGGACCATCGTCGGTATCGTCGCGGCGCAAACTGGCGCCCACGACCAGTTCGTGGGTCGCACCGAACAGCTCGACCGGTCCCGTGGCGTAGATATCCCCGCTCTTCTGCGTGTGCTCATAGGTGTAGCGACCGATATTGAGATGGAAGTCGTTGTTCTCATCGGTATACAGGCTGCCGCCGAGCATCTCCAGGTCGCCACGCAGCCAGGTGGTGTTCAGGCGCAGTTTCCAGTCGTTGTCGAAACGCTGTTCCACCTCGACGAACGCACTACGGTTCTTCTTGTTCCAATAGGTCCAATCCGGAGCGGTACGCGCCGAGCGGGAGAAGGCAAAGAAACTGCCATCGACTTGGCTGGGCAGGCCGTTCCAATCGGCGCCGGGGTTGTCTTCACGGTTGAGATAGGCGCCCAAGGTCAGGGTCGTGTCAGGGCTCAAGTCGACTTCGGTGATGCCATAGAACAATTGGCGTTTGTTCTCGTAAGCGTCGACGAAGGTGTTCTGGTCCTGATACGAGCCGACGAACCGACCACGCACGTGGCCGTTCTCATCGAGCTTGCCGCTGATATCAAGCTCCGTTCGATAAGCATCCCAGCGCCCGGCGCTGGCACTGATGACCAGGCGCGGGTCGACCGTGGGGCGCTTGCGTACCAGGTTTAGGGTGCCGGACGGATTGCCCGCGCCAACCATCATGCCGGATGCGCCTCGCAGCACCTGCACGCTGTCGAACATCGCCAACGTCGAAGTCCCCAGGGTGTCGCTGTCATAAGCGATCGGCAAGCCGTCGATCATGATGTTGTCGATGGCTGCGCCCCTCGCATAGAACTCTGGCCGCTCCCCACCGGTCTTGCGCAGAGTGAGCCCTGGCGTGTACAGCGCGATGTCTTCGAAGCGCTGCATGTTCTGGTCGTCCATGCGCTGGCGCGTGACGACCGTAACCGATTGCGGTGTCTGGCGCGGCGAGCTGACCAGCTTGGTACCGATACTGGTGGCTGTTGCCGCATAGGAGCCACTGCCTTCGGTAGCCTGCCCCAGCGTCCTGCCGCTGATGCTGGTCGCGCCGAGTTCCAATGCCGCATCGTCTTTAGCGCTTTCCAGCAGCAGGTAACTGCCATCCGCCTGGCGCAGCACAGTCAACCCCGTGCCGCCCAGGATCCGCGCGAAGCCCTGTTCCACACTGAATTCCCCTTGCAGGCCTGGGCTGCTCTTGCCCGCAGTCAGTGTTGCATTGGTCGAGACCGGAATACCGGCCTGGCGACCGAACTGGCCCAATACCTGATCGAGCGGGCCGGCGGGGATGGCGAAGCTGACCTGGCGTTCGGCAGTGGTGGCGACATCCTGCGCCTGGGCGAACGAGGCGGTGACAGCGATGCCGGACAGCAGGGCGAAACTCAAGGTGGAGGCGCTGGCGCGGCGGATCGAGCGCGTCAGCAGGGTGATGCGGTGGGTCATGGCAGACAGTCCATCTTCTAGGTGTAGCCCGCAAGGCGGGCGGAGGTCTTCCCTAGGCCAAGCGAGAAGCGAAAACCTGCCATGCCAATGAACATATTTTTCGTTTGCCGCGAAGGCTCATCCCGCTGCGATTCATCTCGGAACGTTCGGGATCGCCTGGGCCTTGGTGATCCGGGACCGAGCGCCGCCAGCCAAGGGCACTGCCATGCATGGGCTCATGCCGATCCGGGATCGGAATCAGTTGCCCGCCGCGCCCGGCTCGAAAACCTCGCCACAGTCCATGCAGATCCACAGGCGCTCATACAGCTCAAGGCTCTCGTTATAGACCGGTTCGAATTTCGCCCGCTGGTAATACAGGATTGCGCCTGCGATAGAGGAAGCGAGCCCCCAGAGAAACGCGCCACCGAGCAACAACACTGCGCCCACGGCCATAAGCGCGACAGGAATGGCTTTTGGGGTGATTCTCGGCGGTTCCGCACGCTTGCCGAAGGCGCGCTGTGACTCATGGTGACTGCCTTCACTGATGGATTGCTCATGCAGCACCCGGCACCGTTTAGTGACCGTGGAGCCACATTTCGGGCAATCGTGATGGCTGTTCTTCATCTAATCGACCTCCAGACTCAAGCGTGGACATACCCCCGGATTCTTCGATGTTGCGTCATGCCGGCCATGTCAGTCGCCAGACTTCTTCAGCTTCGGATTGGGGAAGAACTGCACGCCTTGCACCTTCGGGTCAGCCGGCTTGGGCGTGGCTTTGTTGACCCGTGTGCCCAGTTCCTTGGGTACCGACTGGCCCTGGGCGTTGAGCGTATCGGCATAGCCGCAGATCACGCATTCGCGATGGGGAACGCTGTCGACGTTCCACATCTTGATGCAGTCCTGGCTGCTGCACGCCGGGCACACGGCACCGGCGATGAAGCGTTTGGGCGTGACTACAGGTTCGTCGCTCATGCCGCCTCCGCGCTCAGCCCCAGATGACGGAGCAGGGCGTCGATGCTCGGCTCGCGACCACGGAAGTCGACGAACAGCACCATCGGCGCCTGGGAGCCGCCACGGGCCAGGATCGCTTCGCGGAAGGCACTGCCGGTGGCCGGGTTGAACACGCCTTCTTCCTCGAACCTGGAGAAGGCATCGGCCGACAGCACTTCCGCCCACTTGTAGCTGTAGTAACCGGCCGCGTAACCGCCGGCGAAGATGTGCGCGAAGCTGTTGGCGAAACGGTTGTAGGCCGGCGGACGCATCACTGAGACCTCGTCGCGGATGCCTTCGAGCACGTCGAGCACGCTGCGGCCATCGCCATGGGTGGCGTGCAGTTCGAAGTCGAACAGGCTGAATTCCAGCTGGCGCACCATCATCAGGCCGGACTGGAAGTTCTTCGCCGCCAGCATCTTGTCCAGCAAATCCTGCGGCAGCGCCGCGCCCGTTTCGTAATGGCCGGAGATCAGCGCCAGGCCATCCGGCTCCCAGCACCAGTTCTCCATGAACTGGCTGGGCAGCTCGACCGCGTCCCAGGCCACGCCGTTGATGCCCGAGGCGCCGGCATGCTCGACGCGGGTCAGCAGGTGATGCAGGCCGTGGCCGAATTCGTGGAACAGGGTGGTGACTTCGTCGTGGGTCAGCAGCGCCGGCTTGCCGCCCACCGCCGGGGTGAAATTACACACCAGGTTGGCCACCGGGCTGATCAGGCTGCCATCGGCGCGGCGGCGCTTGTCGCGGGCGCCGTCCATCCACGCACCGCCGCGCTTGTTGGCGCGGGCGTAGAGGTCGAAGAAGAAGCGGCCGACGTGCTGGCCGTTCTCGCTGATCTCGAACAGGCGCACGTCCGGGTGCCAGGTGTCGAAGCCCGACAGCTCCTCGATCTGGATGCCGTAGAGCTTCTCGACCACGGCGAACAGACCGGTGAGCACCTTATCGATGGGGAAGTACGGCCGCAGGATTTCCTGGGAAATGCTGTAGCGCTGCTCGCGCAGTTTTTCGCTGTAGTAGCCGACGTCCCAGCTCTTCAGGTCGGCAAGACCTTGCTCGGCAGCGAACGCCCTGAGCTCCTCCAGGTCCTGGACGGCGAAGGGTTTGCTGCGCACCGCCAGGTCACGCAGGAAGCTCAGCACCTGGTCGGTGGATTCGGCCATCTTGCTGGCCAGCGACAGCTCGCTGTAGCTGGCGAAACCGAGCAGGCGCGCCAGCTCCTGGCGCAGGTCGAGGATCTGCTCCATCACCGGGCCGTTGTCGTTCTGCCCGGCATTCGGTCCCTGGTCGGAGGCACGGGTGCAATAGGCGGTGTAGACCTCTTCACGCAGGGCGCGGTCGTCGGCGTAGGTCATCACCGCGTAGTAGCTGGGGAACTCCAGGCTGATCAGCCAGCCGTCCAGCTCCTTGGCCTCGGCGGCCTGCTTCATCTGCGCCTTGGCCGAGTCGGTGAGGCCGGCCAGCTGGGCTTCGTCGCTGACCTGCTTGGTCCAGGCCTGGGTGGCATCGAGCAGTTGGTTGGAGAATTTGCTGGTCAGCTCGGACAGCTTCATCTGGATTTCGCCGTAGCGCTTCTGCTGCTCGGGCGGCAGGTCGATGCCGGACAGGCGGAAGTCGCGCAGGGCATGTTCGAGAATGGTCTTCTGCGCCACGTCGAAGGAGGCCGCTTGCGGACTTACCGCCAGCGCATCGTAGGCCTCGAACATGGCCTTGTTCTGGCCCATCTCGGTCCAGTATTCCGACAGTTTCGGCAGGCACGCTTCATAGGCCTGGCGCAGCTCGGCGCTGTTGCACACCGCATTGAGGTGGCTGATCGGGCTCCAGGCCCGGCCCAGGCGCGCGCCCAGTTCATCGAGGGCCAGCACCAGGCCATCCCAGCTCGGCGAGCCTTGCTGGGTCTTGAGCAGCTCGGCGGTGGCCGCGCGGCTCTCGTCGAGGATCAGGCTGATCGCCGGTTCGACGTGTTCCGGCTTGATCCGGGAGTAGGGCGGCAGGTCGAAGTCTTCCAGAAGCGGGTTGTCTGCGGTCACGGCAAGGCACCTTATGTACGCGAGGAGTGAGCTGGATATGAGGCCGGACAGGGCTTTTCACAACAGCAATGGCCTGCATGTTAATTACAATCCGGACAAACCGCAGCCCGAGAGGTTTCTATCGTGACGATTCGTACTTACCAGAACACCACGCCGCAACTGGGCGAGCGAGCGTTCGTCGACAGCACGGCCGTGGTCATCGGCGACGTGCAACTGGGCGCCGACAGCTCGGTCTGGCCGCTGACCGTGATCCGTGGCGACATGCACCGCATCCGCATCGGCGCGCGCACCAGCGTGCAGGACGCCAGCGTGCTGCACATCACCCACGCCGGGCCGTTCAACCCGGATGGCTACCCGCTGATCATCGGCGACGACGTGACCATCGGCCACAAGGTCATGCTGCATGGCTGCACTCTGGGCAATCGCATCCTGGTCGGTATGGGCAGCATCGTCATGGACGGCGCCGTGGTGCAGGACGACGTGGTGATCGGCGCCGGCAGCCTGGTGCCGCCGGGCAAGGTACTGGAGAGTGGGTATCTCTATGTCGGTAGCCCGGCCAAGCAGATCCGTGCATTGAACGAAAAGGAAATGGCCTTCTTCACCTACAGCGCAGCCAACTACGTGAAGCTCAAGGACCTGCACCGGGCCGAGGGGTATGACCAGGAAACGTGACGCCCGGGTTCGGGGAAGTTATGGTCAGGCATTACTGTGACGCTCTTTACGAGAATGGAAGCCATGACCGTCGACTCCTATGCCGCACCAACAACGCACTCTGCCCCGCCCGAAACGCAGGGCGGCAATAGGCTCGTAGTCCAGTTGATTCTCGTGGCTTGCGCCGTATCCCTGGTCGGAATGCTGGTAACCCTGTTGCTCAACATCAGTGGCGAGGCGGCTCCATTCAGGTGGCAAACACTGCGTGCCACTTTTCTCTGGTGGTGTGAAAACAGCTTGCTGATGGCGGTTTTCATCCTGGTGTTCATGAATCATTACCAGACCCGTACCGGTATCACTGCGTATCCGTCGAGCCAACGACTGCTGGTGCTGTTCGCGGTGTTCGCCGCAGTGGCACAGAAGACCCTGACCCGGTCATTGATGGTGATCGCTCCCGATTTCTGGCAAAACCTGTACAGCGATGACAACGTAAGCACCTTTCTTCTGCGCGAGGCAGTGACCTGGTTGCTTACGGGCCTCGATACGCTCTTACCACTCTGGCTTGCCCTGCATCTTTCACGGCACCAGGCGGACGGCGGGCACGTCGTATTACTTGGTCGCGGTCGACTGGCGCTGACATGGGGTTGTGCATTCTTCTTGCTCCAGCTCACCTTATCGAAATCGGTGACCCAATCACTGCCGATGATGAGTGACGAGATGAAAATGCTGGTGCCATTGTTTGGCGCACTGGTACTTGCTGCCATTGTCCTGTGGGGCGCGTGGGCACGCTTACCGCAACGAGCAAACACACCAAGCCTGGCGCGTTTGCTTTTGCTATCCGTACTGTTGATGGGCGCCTGGCAGTTGTGCAGCGTGGCGATCGGCTTTCTCGCCGCCGTGGCGCTACAGGCCGCGGACAGCCAACTGGCGATTCTGCTGACTGCCGTTATTTGCCTGATTTCATTGCCGCTGCTCTGGTGGTTATCACGCGTTATCGCCAGCTATCTTTGCCCTTCGGCAAGCACCACGCTGTCGCTCTCGAAAACCCAGGAGACACCATGAATATCCGTCCCATCGACGAAGCCGATTTCGATCAGGTCTGGCCGATCATCCACGAAGTGGTCCAGGCCCGGGAAACCTACGCGCTCGACCCCGAGATGACCCGCGAGGCCGCCTGGAAGCTGTGGGTCGAGCTACCCCGCGTGACCTTCGTCGCCGAACAGGACGGCCACATTCTGGGGACCTACTACATCAAGGCCAATGCCGCCGGGCCGGGCGACCATGTGTGCAATGCCGGCTACATGACCGCGGCGGCGGCCCGTGGCCAGGGCGTGGCCGGGGCGATGTGCGCGCACTCGCTGGATATCGCCCGGGAGCTTGGCTTCCAGGCGATGCAGTTCAACTCGGTGGTGTCGACCAACCAGATCGCCGTGGCCCTGTGGCAGAAACACGGCTTCGAGATCGTCGGCCACCTGCCCGGCGCCTACCGGCACCGGACCCAGGGGCTGGTGGATTGCTATGTGATGTTCAAAAAGCTCGAAGGGTGAAGCCGAGGGCCTGTCAGAGGTAAACCCCGCCCGACACTTCGATGCGCTGCCCATTGATCCAGCGACCGCCGTCGCCAAGCAGGCTGGCGATGGCCAGACCGATATCGTCCGGCAGGCCCACGCGGCCCAACGCGGTGTTGCTGGCGACGTAGGCATTCAGGTCAGGGTTGTCGCGCACCGCGCCGCCGCCGAAGTCGGTCTCGATGGCACCGGGCGCGATGGTGTTGACGTTGATCCGCCGTGCGCCCAGTTCGACCGCCTGGTAGCGACTCAGCACCTCGATGGCGCCTTTCATCGCGCCGTAGGCGGCATAGCCAGGCAGGGAGAAACGCGCCAGGCCGCTGGAGACGTTGAGGATGCGCCCGCCATCGGCGATCAGCGGCAGCAGTTTCTGGGTCAGGAAGAACGGACCTTTCAGGTGGATGTTCACCAACTGGTCGAACTGCTCTTCCTGGGTTTCGGCGAACGCGGCACGGATGCCGATGCCGGCATTGTTGACCAGGAAATCGAAGCTGGAACGGCCGAAATGCTCACGCAAGGCGCTGGCCACCTGCTCGGCGAAAGCGGCAAAACTGGCGCTGGCGCCGACGTCCAGTTGCAGCATCACCGCGTTCACGCCCTGGGCGCGCAATTCGGCGCCGAGCGCCTCGGCTTCATCCGCGCGGCTACGGTAAGTGCCGATGATATCGATGCCTTCGGCGGCAAGGTGCTGGGCGGCATTCTTGCCGAGTCCACGGCTGGCGCCAGTAATCAGTGCGATCTTGCGAGTCATCTGAAGTCTCCGGTTCGAGTGAGCGTGGACTCACTGTATTGTCGTATATCAGCCAGATAAACAGGCGGTATCTGGATAAACTATTCGCATTTTCCGAACAAACTGGTGAGCAATGAGCAAGCTCGATCTGTTCCGCACCTTCATCCGGGTCACCGAATTGGCCAGCTTCACCCAGGCCAGCGCCCAGCTCGGCTTGCCGCGCTCGACCGTGTCCGAGCATGTGCGGCAACTGGAAGAACTGGTCGGCACCCGCCTGCTGCAGCGCACCACCCGACGGGTGCAGGCGACCCAGGACGGCCTGGCGCTGTATGAACGCTGCCGCGACCTGCTGGATGATGTCGATGAAGTGGAAGGCCTGTTCCGCGACGACCAGGCGCTCAGCGGGCGCCTGCGTATCGACCTGCCGATCGCCATCGCGCGCAAGCTGGTGATGCCGCGCCTGGGCGAGTTCCTCGACCGGCATCCACAGCTGGAGGTGGAGGTCAGCAGCAGCGACCGCCGCGTCGACCTGGTCCGCGAGGGGTTCGACTGCGTGCTGCGGGTCGGCGCCATCGGTGACGATGCGCTGATCGCCAGGCGCCTCGGCAGCCTGCCGCTGGTCAATTGCGCCAGCCCGGCCTACCTGCAGCGGTACGGCACGCCACACACGCTGGCCGATCTCGACGCGCATCGACTGGTCCATTACGTGCCGACCCTGGGCACCCGCTGCAGCGGCTTCGAGTACGAGCAGGATGGCAAGACGCACTTCAGGCCAATGCCGGGGCGGGTCACGGTGAACAACAGCGACAGCTACAAATCCGCCTGCCTGGGTGGCTTCGGCCTGATCCAGGTGCCGCTCGCCGGCGTCAGGCAGGAACTGGCCGACGGCACCTTGTGCGCGGTGCTGGAGGATTTTTTGCCAGCGCCGATGGTGGTGTCCTTGCTTTATGCCCAGCGCCGCAACCTGCCGCGCCGGGTACGGGCGGTGATGGATTGGCTCAGTGATCTGCTGGAGCGGGAGATGGGACTTTCGCACAGTCGAGAGAAAGCCTGATCCATCATCAAACCGGCACCACCGTCAGCCAATACGGCGTGATGCGCCGCACCCGTACCGGCAGGCTGTTTTCCAGCATGGACAGGATGCGCTCACCGTCGTCCAGCGGGAAAGAACCGCTCAGGCGCAGCTCGGCACACGCCGGGTCGCAGCGCAGCAGGCCGTGACGATAGCGGCCCAGTTCGCTGACGAAATCGCCGAGGCGCATGCGCTGGGCGACGATGAAACCATCGACCCAGGCCGCATTGTCCTCCAGCGCCTGTTGCGGCGCCTGCATCCCCAGCCTGTCGATGTGGGTTCGCCAACCCGCCTCGACGATACCGGCTTGCACGCCATCGCGTAGCATCACGGCAACCCGGCCCTGGCTGACGCTCAGCCGCGTGCCGCTGTCCTCCTGGCGGACGCAGAAGCGCGTGCCCAGCGGCCGCAGGCTGGCCTCGGCGGTCACCAGCAGGAGAGGGCGCGGGTCCTTGCCGGTCAGTACGTCCACTTCGCCATGGCGCAGGCGCAGCAGGCGCCGATCGGTATCGAACAGCACGTCGATGGCGCTGTTGCTGTTCAGCCATAGCTGGGTGCCATCGACCAGCACCTCGCGGCGCCGCTCGCCAGTGCCTGTGGACAAGTCAGCCAGGGCGTTCTGCGCCAGATCGCTTGCGTAGCCGCGCCAGGCCACGGCACTGAGCAATCCGCAACCGACCAGAATCTTCAGCGCCTGGCGGCGATCCATTGGCTGGTAACGGGTCTGCTCGGCCGCCTGGCGCGCGGCCGGGTCATGCAACAAGGCGGCACGCTCGCGCAACCCCGCCGGAATCCCGGCCAGGCGTTGCCAGGCCCGCTCATGCTCGCTGTCGGCCGCGCGCCATTTCTCCAGTTGCTGGCGATCGCCATCCTCCAGGCATCCGGACTGGGCCAGGGTAAACCAGGCGATGGCCTGGTCGCGGATGGCGGGAGCGATGGGGGTGTCGTTCATGACGCTCATTCGAAGCGGTTGGCGTAGCAGGCGGCGAAGGCTTTGCCCATGGCCTTCTGCACCTGGTTGAGGCTGAGCCCGAGCCGGCTGGCGATCTGCGGGTAAGTCAGCCCGTCGAGCTGTGACAGCAGGAATATCTGGCGGATACGCGGCGACAATCCTTCCAGCAACTCGTCGATTTCCACCAAGGTCTCGATCAGCAGCAGACGTTCTTCCGGCGAGGGTTCGTGCATCTCCGGCCGCTCGGCCAGGGCTTCGGCATAGGCCCGTTCGACCGCCTGGCGGCGCCAGCGGTTGATCAGCAGGCTGTTGGCGATGGTAGCCAGGTAGGCCATGGGCTGACGCAGGTCATGGATCGCACTGCGTGAGCGGATGATGCGCACGAAGGTGTCCTGGGCCAGGTCGTCGGCATCGGCCGCTTCGCCGAGGCGTTTGCGCAGCCAGGTTTTCAGCCAGCCGTTGTGGGCGAGGTACAGCCGCTCGACGTCCCGTTCGAAGGTGTGCTCACTGCTCATGGATTCCTGCACCCGGCTGATTTGATAATCGTTCTCAATTTATCGAATCAACGACCTGTAGCGCAACGTCCGAGCGGCTCAGGTGGCGTGGCATCGGGCCTGCACTGGGTCAGCGCCTGGCTGATCGGGTATACTGCGCGGCTTTTATGCCAAAGCCTCGATACCGGTGAATTTCGTGAGCCAGACTACGCCCGACCTGACCACCTTCCAAGGCCTGATCCTCGCCCTGCAAAGCTACTGGGCCGAGCAGGGCTGCGTGGTCCTGCAGCCCTACGACATGGAAGTAGGCGCAGGCACCTTCCACACCGCCACCTTCCTGCGCTCCATCGGTCCGGAGACCTGGAACGCCGCCTACGTGCAGCCCTCGCGCCGCCCGGGCGACGGGCGCTACGGCGAGAACCCCAACCGCCTGCAGCACTACTACCAGTTCCAGGTGGTGCTCAAGCCGAACCCGGACAACTTCCAGGAGCTGTACCTCGGCTCGCTGAAGGCCATCGGCCTCGACCCGCAAGTGCACGACATCCGCTTCGTCGAGGACAACTGGGAATCGCCGACCCTCGGCGCCTGGGGCCTGGGCTGGGAAATCTGGCTGAACGGCATGGAAGTGACCCAGTTCACCTACTTCCAGCAGGTCGGCGGCATCGAGTGCTACCCGGTCACCGGCGAGATCACCTACGGCCTCGAACGCCTGGCCATGTACATCCAGGGCGTCGACTCGGTGTACGACCTGGTCTGGACCAAAGGCCCGTTCGGCACCGTCACCTACGGCGACGTGTTCCACCAGAACGAAGTGGAGCAGTCCACCTACAACTTCGAACACGCCAACGTCGAGAAGCTGTTCGAGCTGTTCGACTTCTACGAATCCGAGGCCAATCGCCTGATCGAGCTGCAACTGCCGCTGCCGACCTACGAAATGGTGCTCAAGGCCTCGCACACCTTCAACCTGCTCGACGCCCGCCGCGCCATCTCGGTGACCGCGCGCCAACAGTACATCCTGCGTGTGCGCACCCTGGCCCGCGCCGTGGCACAGAGCTACCTGCAGGCGCGCGCGCGCCTGGGCTTCCCCATGGCGCCCCCCGAATTGCGTGACGAAGTACTGGCCAAGCTGAAGGAGGCCGAATGATGAGCGCTCAGGATTTTCTGGTTGAACTGGGCACCGAAGAGCTGCCACCCAAGGCCCTGAAGAGCCTGGGCGACGCCTTCCTCGCCGGGATCGAAAAAGGCCTCAAGGTCGCCGGCCTGGACTACGCCAAGGCCCACGTCTACGCCGCGCCGCGCCGCCTGGCCGTACGCATCGACGCGCTGTCGACCCAGCAACCGGACCGCAGCGTCAACCTCGACGGCCCGCCGGTCCAGGCCGCCTTCGACGCCGAGGGCAACCCGACCCAGGCCGCCCTCGGTTTCGCCAAGAAATGTGGCGTCGACCTCGCCGAGGTGGACCGCAGCGGCCCGAAACTGAAATTCAGCCGCCACATCCCCGGCCAGCCGGCCGCCAACCTGCTGCCAGGCATCGTCGAAGCCTCGCTGGGCGACCTGCCGATTCCCAAGCGCATGCGCTGGGCCGCGCGCAAGGAAGAGTTCGTACGCCCGACCCAGTGGCTGGTGATGCTGTTCGGTGACAGCGTGATCGACTGCGAGATCCTCGCCCAGCGTGCCGGCCGCACCTCCCGTGGCCATCGCTTCCACGCCAACCATGCCGTACCGATCAGCAGCCCGGCGAGCTATGCCGAGGAACTGCGCGCCGCCTACGTGATCGCCGATTTCGCCGAGCGCCGCGCGCAGATCGACAAGCGCACCGCCGAACTGGCCGCCGCCGAGCAGGGCACCGCCATCGTGCCGCCGGCTTTGCTGGACGAAGTCGCCGCCCTGGTCGAATGGCCGGTGCCGCTGGTGTGCTCGTTCGAGGAGCGTTTCCTCGAAGTACCGCAGGAAGCGCTGATCACCACCATGCAGGACAACCAGAAGTATTTCTGCCTGCTCGATGCCAACGGCAAGCTGCTGCCGCGCTTCATCACCGTGGCCAACATCGAGAGCAAGGACCCGCGCCAGATCGTCGCCGGTAACGAGAAGGTCGTGCGTCCACGCCTGACCGACGCCGAGTTCTTCTTCAAGCAGGACCAGAAACAACCGCTGGAAGCCTTCAACGAGCGCCTGAAGAACGTGGTGTTCCAGGCCCAGCTCGGCACCGTCTACGACAAGGCTGTGCGGGTTTCCAAACTGGCTGCGTTCATCGCCCAGGGCGTCGGCGGCAATGCCGAGAACGCCGCCCGTGCTGGCCTGCTGTCGAAGTGCGACCTGGCCACCGAGATGGTCGGCGAGTTCCCGGAAATGCAGGGCGTTGCCGGTTACTACTACGCGCTCAAGGGCAATGAGCCGGAAGACGTGGCCCTGGCCCTGAACGAGCAGTACATGCCGCGTGGCGCCGGCGCCGAGTTGCCACAGACCGTCACCGGCGCCGCCGTGGCGGTGGCCGACAAGCTCGACACCCTGGTCGGTATCTTCGGCATCGGCATGCTGCCGACCGGCTCGAAAGACCCCTACGCCCTGCGCCGCGCCGCACTCGGCGTGCTGCGCATCCTGATCGAGAAGCACCTGGACCTGGACCTCAACGCCGCCATCGTCTTCGCCGTCGGCCTGTTTGGCGACAAGGTCAAGGCCAATGGCCTGGCCAGTCAGGTGCAGGAGTTCATCTTCGACCGCCTGCGCGCGCGTTATGAAGACGAAGGCGTCGATGTGGCCGTATACCAGGCCGTACGCGCGCTGAACCCCGGCTCTCCGCTGGACTTCGACCAACGGGTGAAAGCCGTGCAGGCCTTCCGCAAGCTGGCGGATGCCGAAGCCCTGGCCGCGGTGAACAAGCGCGTGTCGAACCTGCTGGCCAAGTTCGACGGCCAACTGCCGGAAAGCGTGCAGGCGCACTACTTCGACAACCCGGCCGAATTCGCCCTGTACTCGGCGATCAAGCAGGCCGAGAACGCGGTCCAGCCGTTGGCCGACGAGCGTCGCTACGGCGAAGCCCTGGAGCAACTGGCAACCCTGCGCGGCCCGGTCGACGCCTTCTTCGAGGGGGTGCTGGTCAACGCCGAGGATGCCAACATTCGCGCCAACCGTTACGCCCTGCTGGCCCGCCTGCGCGCGCTGTGCCTGGGCGTGGCGGATATCTCGGTACTGGGATAAGACGAGTGACGTAGGGTGGGCAGCCTGAATGGCTGCTATGAGGCAATTGCGGACGTTCGTTATTCCTCCGTCATTCCCGCGCAGGCGGGAACCCAGAAGCACTTTTTTGGGCTCCCGCCTGCGCGGGAGTGACGGCGAAACACACCGAGTAATGACGACCGCTCTTGCCTCAAAACTGCCACTCCGAAGTGCTGAAGATAAATATTTTTTGCAGCTCAATGAGCTGGAATGAAGCAGGAACAGCCCTCGAAAGCTATGCGCTTGATCATTCTCGACCGCGACGGGGTCATCAACCAGGACTCCGACGCCTACATCAAGTCACTCGACGAGTGGATTCCCATCCCCGGCTCGGTCGAGGCCATCGCGCGCCTGAGCAAAGCCGGCTGGACCGTGGCCGTGGCCACCAATCAGTCGGGCATCGCCCGTGGCTACTACGGCTTGCCGGTGCTGGAGTGCATGCACCAGCGCCTGCGCCAACTGGTGGCAGAGCAGGGCGGCGAACTGGGCCTCGTGGTGCACTGCCCGCATGGCCCGGACGACGGCTGCGACTGCCGCAAGCCCAGGCCCGGCATGCTGCAACAGATCGCCGCGCATTACGGCGTGCCCCTTGCAGGCGTATGGTTCGTCGGCGACAGCCGGGGTGACCTGGACGCCGCGCTGGCCGTCGATTGTCAACCGGTGCTGGTGAAAACCGGCAAGGGCGAACGCACCCTGGCCAAACCGCTGCCGGAATCAACCCTGGTCTTCGATGATCTGGCGAGCGTCGCCAATCACCTCCTCAGCTAAAGGTCTCCAATCGCCCATGTCGCCCGTGCAGGTTGTCAGAACCCTCGTCTTCTACCTGCTGCTGTCGTCCAGCTCATTCCTGTGGTTCTTCCTCTGCGCGCTGCTCGCCCCGGTGCTGCCTTTCCGCACCCGCTATCGCCTGGTGGTACAGACCTGGTGCCGCCTCGCCACCTGGCTGGCGAAGGTCGTGGCCGGCATCCGCTACGAGGTGCGCGGCCTGGAAAACATCCCCAGCCAGCCCTGTGTGATCCTCGCCAAGCACCAAAGCACCTGGGAAACCTTCTACCTGTCGGCGTTGTTCGAACCATTGAGCCAGGTGGTCAAGCGCGAACTGCTGTACGTGCCGTTCTTCGGCTGGGCGATGGCCATGATCAAACCGATCGCCATTGATCGCAGCAACCCCAAGGCCGCCCTCAAGCAACTGGCCAAGACCGGCGCCGAGCGGCTGAAGCAAGGCGCCTGGGTGCTGGTATTCCCCGAAGGCACCCGCGTACCGCCAGGCCAGATGGGCAAGTTCTCCCGTGGCGGCACCGCCCTGGCGGTGAACGCTGGGCTGCCCGTGCTACCCATCGCCCACAACGCTGGCGAGTTCTGGCCCAAGGAAGGCTGGAGCAAGCGGCCCGGCACCATCCAGGTGGTGATCGGCCCGGCCATGCATGCCGAAGGCGAGGGGCCCAAGGCCATCGCCGAACTGAACGATCGCGCCTTCAACTGGGTCAGCCAGGCACAGGCACAGATTTCCACGGGCGCTCTGCAGGTCGCTGACGACGCCTCGAGTATCGCCTGATCATGCTGTACAGCTCACGACACCACGGGTAGCGACGGAGTAAGCTCACAACCTGCTCCGATGGCCCCTGAAAAAGGATATTTCCATGCTGTCGATCTACCAGCTCAAACCGCGCTTCCAGAACCTGCTGCGTCCTGGCGTGACACGCCTGTACGAACGTGGCGTAACGGCCAACCAGGTGACCCTGGCTGCCGGTATCGTCTCCGTACTGCTCGGCGCCTTGCTGATGCTTGGCCCGGCGCATCCATGGCTGTTCGCCCTGCTGCCGCTCTGGATGCTGGTGCGCATGGCGCTCAACGCCGTCGATGGCATGCTCGCCCGCGAATTCGGCCAGCAGTCGAAACTCGGCGCCTACCTCAACGAACTGTGCGACGTGATCGCCGACAGCGCCCTGTATCTGCCATTCGCCCTATTGCCGGGCGTGTCGCCGCTGCTGGTAATCTGCGTCGTGCTGTTCGCCGTGTTCAGCGAATACACTGGCGTGCTCGGCCCGATGATCGGTGCCTCGCGACGCTACGATGGGCCGATGGGCAAGAGCGACCGGGCCTTCTGTTTCGGCGTGCTCGGTGCCGGCATCGCCTGCGGCCTGCTTTCGGCAGTGTGGATCAACGACCTGCTGGCGGTGATCCTCGCGCTGCTGCTGTACACCCTGTTCAATCGCGTCCGCCAGGGCCTGGCCGAAGTGGGGCGAACCTCTCAATCGGAATAAGGAAGTGCCGGTGCGCGAATCCCGTAATCTCGTATTCACTACCCACGACGGTATCGAACTGCTCTATCGCTACTGGCCTGCCCGCGAGGAAGCCGAACAGCAACGTGCAGTGGTGATGTTCCACCGTGGCCATGAGCATGGCGGGCGCATGGCTCATCTGGTCGACGAGCTGGACCTGCCTGACTTCGCCTTCTTCGCCTGGGATGCCCGCGGCCATGGCCTGTCTCCCGGCGTTCGCGGCGACAGCCCCAGCTTCGCCACCAGCGTGCGCGACGTGCAGACGTTCATCGATCACATCGCCAACCAGCACGGGATCGCCGTGGAAGACATGGCCGTCCTGGCACAGAGCGTCGGCGCCGTGGTGGTCTCGACCTGGGCCCATGACTACGCACCGAAGATTCGCGCCCTGGTGCTCGCCTCGCCTGCTTTCAAGGTCAAGCTCTACGTGCCGTTCGCCCGGCCCGGCCTGAAGCTGATGCGCGCATGGCGTGGCAACTTTTTCGTCAACAGCTACGTGAAGGCGCGCTTCCTCAGCCACGATCCCAAGCGCATCGAGTCCTTCGAGAACGACCCGCTGATCACCCGGCCGATCTCGGTGAACATGCTGCTCGGCCTCTATGAAGCGGCGGATCGCGTGGTAGCCGATGCCCAGGCGATCCAGATCCCGACCCAACTGCTGATTTCCGGCGCCGACTTCGTCGTTCATCGCCAGCCCCAGGAACGTTTCTTCGAACGCCTGGGCAGCCTGCGCAAGGAAAAGCACATCCTGCCAGGCTTCTTCCACGACACCCTAGGCGAGCGTGAGCGCAGCCATGCCCTGGTGCGCGCACGACGCTTCATCCTGCGCAATTTCGAAGACCCCGTGCAGCGCCCGTCACTGCTCGACGCCGACCGCCTGGGCTGGACCTGTGCAGAAGCCGAGGAACTGGCGGCGCCCCTGCCAAAAAATTCCCTGCGCGATCTGTACTGGCGCATGACCCGCGCCAGCCTCAAGCTCGGCAGCAACCTCTCGGATGGCGTGAAACTGGGCTTCGACACCGGCTTCGATTCCGGCAGTACCCTCGACTATGTGTATCGCAACCAGCCGAGCGGCAAGTCCGCGCTGGGCCAGTTGATCGACCGTAACTACCTGGATTCCATCGGCTGGCGCGGCATTCGCCAGCGCAAGCTCAATGCCGAGGAACTGCTGCGCCTGGCCATGGGCAAGCTGCGCGAACAGGGCAGGGCGGTGCGCATCGTCGACATCGCTGCCGGCCACGGTCGCTATATTCTCGAATCGCTGCAGGGCATGGAGCACAAGCCCGACTCGATCCTGCTGCGCGACTACAGCGACATCAACGTGCGTGACGGCGGCGCGTTGATCGAGCAGAAGGGGCTGAGTGATATCGCCCGCTTCGTCAAAGGCGACGCCTTCGACCGTGCCGACCTGGCTGCGCTCGATCCCAAACCAACCCTCGCGGTGGTTTCGGGCCTGTACGAACTGTTCGGCAGCAATACGATGGTGGGCGACTCGCTGGCGGGCCTCGCGGCGGCTATCGAGGAGGGCGGTTACCTGATCTACACCGGCCAACCCTGGCATCCACAGTTGGAGCTGATCGCCCGCGCCCTGACCAGTCACCGCGATGGCCAGGCCTGGGTCATGCGCCGTCGTAGCCAGGCGGAAATGGACCAACTGGTCGAGGCCGCCGGCTTCCGCAAGCTGACCCAGCGTATCGACGAGTGGGGCATCTTCAGCGTTTCCCTGGCGCAACGGGTGTCCTGATGAACGTCGCGGCCACTGCTCGGGAAAAGGGCTTGTGGAAGCGTGGGGTGCTCTGGTTGCTGTTGCTAGGCCCATTGTTCTTCGCCAGCTACGGCTTCGCCACCTGGTTGAGCGCGCAGCGCAGCGACGTGGGCATCTTCGTTTTCTCTTGGGAACGCTGGGTGCCATTGTGGCCGTGGAGCATAGTCCCCTACTGGTCCATCGATCTGCTGTACGGGCTGTCCTTCCTTTTGCCCTTCACCCGACGGGAAATGGACCGCCACGCCCTGCGCCTGCTCAGCGCACAGATCATTTGCATCAGCTGCTTCCTGCTCTGGCCGCTGCGTTTCAGCTTCGAGCGCCCGGAACAGGAAGGCGTGTTCGGGATTATGTTCGACGTGCTGATGGGCTTCGACAAACCCTTCAACCAGGCTCCGTCGCTGCATATCACCTTGTTGGTGATCATCTGGGCGATGTTCACTCGGCATACTTCAGGCGCCATCGCTAAACCGGCCATGCACCTGTGGATGGCGCTGATCGGTTTGTCGGTGCTGACCACCTGGCAACATCATTTCATCGACGTCCCCACTGGTGTACTGGCAGGGCTGCTGTGCCTGTGGTTGTGGCCCATGGAAGGGCAGAGCCCTCTGCATAGCCTGCACCTCGCCCGCGACCCCAAGCGCTGGCGACTGGCATTGCGCTACAGCCTGGGGGTATTGCTCTGTAGCGCTCTGGCAATCAACCTGGGAGGCGCTGCGCCCTGGTTGCTGTGGCCCGCCGTCTCGTTGCTGCTGGTCGCACTCAACTACGCCGTATTGGGGCCAGTGGGTTTCCAGAAGCGCGCCGACGGTAGCCTCAGCCCTGCTGCAACCTGGCTGTTCGCACCTTATCTGCTGTGTGCCTGGGTCAACTCGCGACTGTGGACAAGACGCCATCCACGGGCCGATGAAATCGTTCCCGGCGTCTGGCTCGGGCGTCTGCCAGCTTGCTCGGACAGCCAAGCCCATTCAGCCTGGGTCGACCTGTGTGCCGAATTGCCGGTACGCGTCACCGGCCAGAGCTACCGCAGCGTGCCCGTACTCGACCTGACCGTACCGGATACTGACGCTTGTCAGCACGCCGCCGAAGCTATAGAAGCGGCACGCTTGAAGGGGCCGGTGCTGGTGTTCTGTGCGTTGGGCTACTCGCGCAGTGCGACGGCTATCGCTGCCTGGCTGCTGCGTCATGGCCACTGTCACGACAGCGACGAAGCTGAAGCGCTGATCAGGCGGGCACGTCCAGGTATCGTTCTCAGCGATGCCCATCGACGCGTGTTGTCGACAGCCAGAGGGCTTGCCAATGAGCGCTGACTGGAACCTCGCGCTGGTCGCCGCCCTGCTACGTCGTGGAAGGGCCCTGGACAGCGTTTCCACGGGCTTTACTCTGGTGGCCCTGGCATCCGGCCTTATCTGCCAGTTGAACGCGCTCAGCGCGCCTCTCTGCGCGTTGCTGCTGGTCGCAGGCCTGCTGCAGAAGTACTGGGCCGTACGCGTTGCCTTGGACGCCGAGCTGTTCCAGGCGTTGGCGAACTCGTCCGACCTCGCTGCAGACAGCCAAGGGCTCGACCGCGCCCTGATCGATAACGGCCTGGTCGCCAGTGCCCAGACGACACGTTCCTGGCCATCACGCTGCCAAGGCGCGCTGAAACTACTCAAGTACCAGGCCGCCACCGTCGTCTTTCAGTTCTTTCTGGGGATCGTGGCGGTGCTCGTCACACCCTGGTTTTCCTTCGCCTAGGAGTCATCCATGCTGTCTGCCATCACCGCATTCATCATCACCTCCGGAGCCCGCCTGATAACCGGAGCCCGGGCCTTGTGGCTGGGTTGTACAGCGCAGCCGGTGCAGCGCCTGTATTACGCCAACCACAGCAGCCACGGCGACTTCGTGCTGCTCTGGGCATCGTTGCCAGCGGAACTGCGCCGGCGTACACGACCGGTGGCCGGTGCCGATTACTGGCAGAAGGACGGTATCCGCCGCTACGTCATCAATGAGGTGTTCAACGGCGTGCTGATCGATCGCGAAAGAAGCTCACCCGAAGCCAACCCGTTGCAACCGATGCTCGATGCCCTGGATGAAGGCGATTCGCTGATCATCTTTCCCGAGGGCACGCGCAACCTGGAAGACGGCCTGTTGCCGTTCAAGAGCGGCCTGTTCCACCTGGCCACCGCACGTCCGAATGTAGAGTTGGTACCCGTGTGGATCGCCAACCTCAACCGTGTGATGCCGAAGGGCAGGGCGCTGCCCTTGCCGCTGCTGTGTACCCTGAGCTTCGGTGCGCCACTCGAACACCTGCCCGACGAAGACAAGACCGCATTCCTGGAGCGTGCACGCAACGCGCTGCTGGCCCTGGCCCCGGAGGAGAACTGACATGGATCGTAGTACCTTGATGCTGTTCGCCGGTATCGGCGGTATTCTGCTGCTGGCCTCGATCATCGGCTTCATTCTCAAATTGCGCTCCGGCGGCCAGCCGAATGCAGTCATCGACAATCTCAACGCACGCATCAATGCCTGGTGGGTGATGGTGCTGGTGATCGGCATCGCCTTCCTGTTCGGCAAGATTGGCGTGGTCATCCTGTTCTACGGTGTGTCCTTCTACGCCCTGCGTGAATTCCTCACCCTGATGCCGACCCGGCGCAGCGACTATCCAGCGTTGATTGCCGCGTTCTACTTTGCCCTGCCGATGCAGTACCTATTGATCGGCATCGACTGGTACGGACTCTTCACCATCTTCATCCCGGTCTACCTGTTCCTGCTGATGCCGATCCTGGCGTCCCTAGGTGGTGACACTACGCGCTTCCTCGAACGCACCTCGAAAGTCCAATGGGGCCTGATGATCGCGGTGTACTGCATCTCCTCGGTACCCGCACTGCTGACCCTACAGATCGAAGGTTATGAAAATCGCAACCTGCTGCTGATCGCCTGGCTGGTGATCGTGGTGCAGCTTTCCGACGTCCTGCAGTACGTCTGCGGCAAGCTGTTCGGCAAGCGCAAGATCGCCCCGCGTCTATCGCCCTCCAAGACTGCGGAAGGCTTCTTCGGCGGCGTAGCCCTGGCGACCCTGATCGGTGCAGCGCTGTGCTGGATCACCCCGTTCACCTTTTGGCAGGCCGCTCTGATGGCGTTGCTGGTCAACCTGCTTGGCTTCGCCGGCGGCCTGGTGATGTCGGCTATCAAACGCGACCGTGGCGTGAAGGACTGGGGCCACATGATCGAAGGCCACGGCGGCATGCTCGACCGCCTGGATTCGGTATGTTTCGCCGCGCCGGTGTTCTTCCACCTGGTACGGTATTGGTGGACATGATCGCAACCGTCTGAAAATAAAGAAAAAGCCCCGCATGAGCGGGGCTTTTTATGGCACTGGGGGATGAATTAGAAGTCTAGGTTCGACACTGCCAGAGCGTTACTCTCGATGAAGTCGCGGCGTGGTTCGACCGCATCCCCCATCAGGGTGTTGAAGATCTGGTCCGCCGCGATGGCATCTTCGATGGTGACCTTGAGCATGCGACGCACAGTCGGGTCCATGGTGGTTTCCCACAGCTGGTCCGGGTTCATCTCACCCAACCCCTTATAGCGCTGGATAGTGTGACGCTTGGTGCTTTCTGTCATCAGCCAGGTCAGTGCTTCCTTGAAGGTCAGGACTGGCTTCTTGCGCTCGCCACGCTGAACGTAGGCGTTTTCTTCCAGCAAGCTGTTGAGCTGATCACCCAGGCCAGTCACCGTACGGTAATCGTTGCTGGCGAAGAAGTCGCGGTTGAAGGTGATGTAGTTGGACAGGCCATGGGCACTGACCTCTACTTCAGGCAGCCACAGGTGACGCTCACGGTCTTCGCGCAGGCTGGCGGTATAGGTCTGGCCGGACTTCTCGGCAGCCTTCAGGCGCGCTTGCAGGCTATCGAGCCAGCCTTGCATGGCCGCCTGATCGGCCAGTTGCTCGACCGATACGCGTGGCAGATAGACGAAGTGCTCGGTTATATCCTGCGGGTAGACACGGGACAGACGTCCCAGCGTCTTCATAACACCACGGTACTCGTTGACCAGTTTCTCCAGAGCGGCACCAGACAAACCGGGAGCGCTCTCGTTGACATGCAGGCTGGCGTCTTCCAGGGCCGACTGGGTCATGTACTCGTCCATGGCGTCGTCGTCCTTGATGTACTGCTCCTGCTTGCCCTTCTTGACCTTGTACAGCGGTGGCTGGGCGATATAGATGTAGCCGCGCTCGATCAGCTCCGGCAATTGACGGAAGAAGAAGGTCAGCAGCAGGGTACGGATGTGCGAACCGTCGACGTCAGCATCGGTCATGATGATGATGTTGTGGTAACGCAGCTTGTCGATGTTGTATTCCTCGCGGCCGATACCACAGCCGAGCGCAGTGATCAGAGTGCCGACCTCCTGGGAGGAGAGCATCTTGTCGAAACGCGCTTTTTCAACGTTGAGGATCTTGCCCTTGAGCGGCAGGATCGCCTGGGTCCTGCGGTTACGCCCCTGCTTGGCAGAGCCGCCCGCGGAGTCCCCTTCCACGATATACAGTTCGGAAAGGGCAGGGTCCTTCTCCTGGCAGTCAGCCAGCTTGCCTGGCAGGCCAGCGATATCCAGCGCACCTTTACGACGGGTCATCTCCCGCGCCTTGCGCGCTGCTTCGCGAGCACGGGCGGCGTCGATCATCTTGCCAACCACGGCCTTGGCTTCGTTCGGGTTCTCCAGCAAGAAGTCGGCGAAATATTTGCCCATCTCCTGCTCGACCGCCGTCTTGACCTCGGAGGAAACCAGCTTGTCCTTGGTCTGCGAGCTGAATTTCGGATCCGGCACCTTGACCGAAATGATCGCGGTCAGGCCTTCACGGGCATCATCGCCGGTGGTGGCGACCTTGAACTTCTTCGCCAGGCCTTCGGCCTCGATGTAGTTGTTCAGATGACGGGTCAGGGCAGAGCGGAAGCCGGCCAAGTGGGTACCGCCGTCACGCTGCGGGATATTGTTGGTGAAGCAGAGGATGTTCTCGTTGAAGCTGTCGTTCCACTGCAGCGCCACCTCGACACCCACGCCATCGTCTTCACGCTGGATATTGAAGTGGAATACCTGGTTGACCACGGTCTTGTTGGTGTTCAAGTAGTCAACGAAGGCTTTCAGTCCCCCCTCGTACTTGAACAGCTCTTCCTTGCCGGAGCGTTCATCCTTCAGCATGATGCCCACGCCTGAGTTGAGGAAGGACAGTTCACGCAGGCGCTTGGCCAGAATATCCCAGCTGAAATGGATATTCTGGAAGGTTTCGGAAGACGGTTTGAAATGGATCTGGGTGCCAGTCCCTTCGCTATCGCCAACGGGAGCCAGGGGCGCCTGAGGCACGCCGTGGACATAGGTCTGCTCCCAGATCTTGCCGCTGCGGCGAATGGTCAGAATCAGTTCCTTGGACAGCGCATTCACGACAGAGACACCCACTCCGTGCAGGCCGCCGGACACCTTGTAGCTGTTGTCGTCGAACTTACCGCCAGCGTGCAGCACGGTCATGATGACCTCGGCTGCCGAAACGCCCTCCTCCTTGTGGATGTCGACTGGGATGCCACGACCGTTGTCGCGCACGGTAATCGACTCATCAGGATGGATGGTAATGCTGATGTCGCTGCAATAGCCTGCAAGGGCTTCGTCAATCGAGTTATCGACCACCTCGAAGACCATGTGGTGCAGCCCGCTGCCATCGTCGGTGTCGCCGATATACATACCAGGCCGCTTGCGTACGGCATCCAGGCCCTTTAGAACCTTGATACTGTTGGAGTCGTACGTTTGGTTATCGCTCATGCCTTCACTCCCGATGGTCGTGTCTGGGTGATACAACCATGTTCCACGTGGAACACAGCGACTGGCGTTTCCGTGCGCCAGCCATCATTCAATAATTCGTCGTCGACACAGGTGATAAACACCTGACACTGCAAGTCTTCCAGCAGCCGGCAAAGTGCCTGTCGATGTTGCTCATCCAACTCGGATGGCAGGTCGTCCACCAGATAAATGCACTGGCCATGTTTCGCCTGGTTCAACAGATGCCCCTGAGCGATACGCAACGCACAGACGACCAGCTTCTGTTGGCCACGGGACAGAATCTCCGCGGCATTATTCGCCCCCAGGCGCATACGTAAATCCGCACGCTGGGGACCCGCCTGGGTATGACCAAGCTGTTGATCACGAATAAGGGATGCAGCAAGCACTTCTTCGAGTGGCTTGTCTTTGTCCCAGCCTCTTGAGTAACTCAGCGTAAGCCCTTCAAGCTCTACGAGCTCCGCCAGCACTTTTTCGAACACAGGTTTGAGTGCCTGTATGTAAGCACGGCGATAGCTGTCGATTTCATCGCTGGCAAGACACAATTCTCGATCCCATGCCGCCTGCGCAGCACTGTCCAGTGTACCACGGCGCAGCCACGAGTTTCGCTGCCTGAGCGCCTTCTGCAAGCGTTGCCAGGCGGGCATGAAGCGAGGTTCCACGTGGAACACTCCCCAGTCGAGGAACTGTCGACGTATCTTCGGTGCGCCTTCGAGCAAGCGAAAGCTATCCGGGTTGATCACCTGGAGCGGCAATATTTCAGCAAGCTGCGCTGTACTACGCGCGTTCTGTCCGTCGATACGAATCTGCAGTTCACCCTGCCGGTCGCGGGAGATACCAAGATTGCTCACGCGCTCATCAGGCATCTGCACCTGGCCGAAAACGGTACAGATCGGTTGTTCGTACTGAATCATCGGCAGCAGACGATTGCTGCGAAACGAGCGCGCTAATCCAAGCAGATGGATCGCCTCCAGCAGGCTGGTTTTTCCGCTGCCGTTGGAGCCATGGAGAATATTGATACGAGAGGAGGGGGAGAGGGTCACCGGGTGCAGATTACGCACCGCGGTGACAGTAACGCGGGATAGGGACATTCAGCAGTTACAGGCGCATCGGCATGACGACATAGGAAGAATCGTCGTTACCTGCTTCCTGAACCAGTGCACTGCTGTTGGAGTCGGACAGGGTCAGGCGAACTTGCTCTGTGCTCATCACACCGAGTACATCGAGCAGATAGCTGACGTTGAAGCCGATTTCCAACGAGGCGCCGTTGTAGTCGACAGCCACTTCTTCTTCCGCTTCTTCCTGCTCCGGGTTGTTTGCCTGGATTTTCAGCAAACCACTGGCAAGTTGCAGACGGATGCCGCGGTACTTCTCATTGGAGAGAATAGAGGTACGGCTGAACGCCTCGCGCAGTGATTGACGTTCGCCGATCACCAGCTTGTCACCACCGCGCGGCAAAACACGCTCGTAGTCGGGGAACTTGCCATCGACCAGTTTGGAGGTGAAGGTGAACTCGCCGGTGGTCGCACGAATGTGATGCTGGCCCAGGACAATAGCGACTTCGCCATCCTGCTCGGTCAACAGGCGCGCCAGTTCGAGAATGCCTTTACGCGGCACAATGACCTGATGCTTTTCGTTCTGCTCGATGTTGGCTTCCATGGCGCACAGCGCCAGGCGATGACCATCGGTGGCGACTGCACGCAGCACACCCGTCTGCACTTCCAGGAGCATGCCGTTGAGGTAATAGCGCACATCTTGTTGAGCCATGGCGAAACTGGTGCGATCGATCAGGCGACGCAGCTTGCTCTGCACCAGGCTGAAGGTCAGCGAGCCCGGACCCTCTTCGACGGTCGGGAAATCGTTGGCCGGCAGCGTCGACAGGGTGAAGCGACTGCGGCCTGCCTTGACCACCAGCTTCTGTTCATCGACACGAATGTCGATCAGTGCGTCGTTCGGCAGGCTCTTGCAGATATCCATCAGCTTGCGCGCCGGTACGGTGATCTCGCCAGGTTCGGCGCTATCTTCCAGGGCTACGCGCCCGACCAGTTCGACTTCGAGGTCGGTACCGGTCAGGGACAGTTGCTGCCCCTCGACCACGAGCAGCACGTTGGAGAGAACCGGCAGGGTCTGCCGGCGTTCGACGACGCCTGCGACCAGTTGCAGGGGTTTCAACAAGGCTTCGCGTTGAATGGTGAAATGCATGGTCTAGTCCCTAGCCTCAAGGGCTGCGTTAGGTGGTCAAGGTGCGCAGCAGTTTCTTGTAATCCTCGCGGATATCCGCGTCGGACTCCCTCAGTTCCGCAATCTTACGACAGGCATGCAGAACCGTGGTGTGGTCTCGTCCGCCAAACGCGCCGCCAATTTCAGGAAGACTGTGATTGGTCAACTCCTTGGACAACGCCATGGCCACCTGGCGTGGCCTGGCGATGGAGCGGGAACGGCGTTTGGACAACAGGTCGGAAAGCTTGATCTTGTAGTAATCACCAACGGTGCGCTGGATGTTATCCACACTCACCAGCTTGTCCTGCAGGGCGAGCAAGTCTTTCAACGACTCGCGGATCAGGTCGATGGTTATCGGGTGGTTGGTGAAGTGCGAGTGAGCGATCACACGCTTCAGCGCACCTTCGAGTTCACGTACGTTGGAACGGATGCGCTGGGCGATGAAGAACGCAGCATCGTGGGGCAGGTCGACCTTGGTCTGCTCGGCCTTCTTCATCAGGATCGCCACACGGGTTTCCAGCTCGGGCGGCTCGACGGCAACGGTCAGACCCCAGCCGAAACGCGACTTCAAACGCTCTTCCAACCCGTCGATTTCCTTCGGGTAGCGGTCACTGGTAAGGATCACCTGCTGGCCACCTTCGAGGAGTGCGTTGAACGTGTGGAAAAACTCCTCCTGAGAGCGCTCCTTCTTGGCGAAGAACTGGATATCGTCGATCAGCAACGCATCCACTGAGCGGTAGAAACGCTTGAATTCATTAATTGCGTTGAGTTGCAGCGCCTTGACCATGTCCGCGACAAACCGCTCGGAATGCAGGTAGATGACCTTCGCATTGGGGTTCTTCTTCAGCAGATGGTTACCCACAGCATGCATCAAGTGAGTCTTGCCCAGGCCGACGCCACCATAAAGGAACAACGGGTTGTAACCATGCTTGAGGTTGTCGGCGACTTGCCAGGCAGCAGCACGAGCCATCTGGTTCGACTTGCCCTCGACGAAATTCTCGAACGTGAAGGTACGGTTCAGGTAACTGGTGTGCTTGAGTGCACCCTCGACCTGCACCGTACGCTCTACTGGACGGGTCGCTATCGCTGGAGCCGCCACCGGCTCCGGCAAACCCAGCTCCGCAGTGACAGCAGCTGCAGTCGGCGTAGCTTCTGGCTGACGATTGGCAACGACGGACTGAGCAGGCGGCATCACTGGCGCACGCATGGCAGCCGAACTCCGTTTGCTGCCGATGGCCATGGACAAGGAAGGAGCCATACCGCCACTGCGCTCGGTAAGCAATTCGAGCAGACGCGGCAAGTACTTTTCGTTGACCCAGTCGAGCACGAAGCGATTGGGCGCATAGACCCGCAGGTCCTCACCGCCGTCCGCCTCGACTTGAAGCGGGCGAATCCAGGTATTGAATTGCTGGGCGGGCAACTCGTCGCGAAGCAGTTCGACGCACTGCTGCCATAGTTCAATGGACACTGAAATCCCCTAAATACCGAGATGCCATGTTTGCAAGCAAAGGCGACCATTGTATCCGCGCATGGCCAGGTTATCCACACGAACCTGGTCACGGCTCTGAATAAAATCAACGATTTACCGTCTGTCCGAGAGCAGCGTGAGCCTTGTGGATAAGCATTCGAAAAGGCTGTCGAGAAATCCAGGGACAAACCTGTGATGCCAGCGCCGTGGATAACCCGTCAGTCCATGCACAGCTATTCCATAGGTCTCACACCTGAAAATCGCAATCTTTCGACAGCTTTCATATAAACGTATAATAATGATTTAAAAGGAAAAATATTACTTATCAACAAACTAGCCGGTGCATAAGGATTAATAAAAGAAACAAGCTTTTCTCAAGAAACTTTCTCTTCTTACTTCTTTGTACGCCTGCATGCTGTATGGAAATTGACCTAGAGGCGCGTATTCACTAGAATCCGCGGTCTCTTTAAACGGGGGCCATTCCGGCCGCCAGTGGATCACCCAGGTAAGCACCATGAAACGCACTTTCCAACCCAGCACTATCAAGCGCGCTCGTACCCACGGTTTCCGCGCTCGCATGGCCACCAAGAACGGTCGTCAAGTCCTGTCGCGTCGTCGCGCCAAGGGCCGTAAGCGCCTCACCGTCTGATAAACGGAATCGGTGGTGAATCGAGGCTTCGGCCGGGACAAGCGCCTGCTCACTCCCCGGCAATTCAAGGCGGTCTTCGATTCCCCCAGCGGCAAGGCTCCCGGCAAGAATGTCCTGGTCCTGGGTCGTGGCAATGATCTCGATCATCCGCGCCTTGGGCTGGTGATAGGCAAGAAAAGCGTCAAGCTTTCCGTCGAACGCAATCGCCTCAAGCGTCTGATACGGGACTCCTTTCGTCTCAATCAGGATGCTCTGGCGGGCTGGGATATTGTCGTGGTGGCACGCAAGGGCCTCGGTGATCTGGAGAACCCAGAACTGCACCAGCAATTCGGCAAACTCTGGAAACGCCTGGCCCGCCATCAGCCTGTCAACGTGACAGCGCCTGGAACCGGGGAGAACGACAATCCCCATGCGTAAACTGGCGATCCTACCCATCCAGTTCTATCGCTACGCCATCAGCCCCTTGATGGCTGCCCGTTGTCGTTTCTATCCGTCCTGTTCCTGCTACACCCAGGAAGCCATCGAACTGCATGGCGTCCTGCGCGGTGGCTGGCTCGGCATTCGCCGTCTGAGCCGCTGCCATCCCTGGAATCCCGGTGGCTATGATCCGGTTCCACCCCTTTCGCCCCCTTCGAAGACCGAGTAATCCATGGATATCCAACGCTCGATCCTGTTCGTTGCCCTGGCCGTCGTTGCCTACCTCATGGTTCTGCAGTGGAACCAGGACTACGGCCAGGCGAACCTGCCGGAACAAAAAGCGACCATCGCGGCCAACGCAGCCCCGAATCTGCCGGACGTTCCCACGGCCGCCAACAGCAATAGCCACGATGATGTGCCAAGCGCCAATGGCGAAACGCCTGTCGTACCGGAGCAAGCCAGCGCCCCGCGCGAAGGCCTGATCAAGGTCCGCACCGACGTGCTCGACCTGGCCATCGACCCTCGTGGTGGCGATGTCGTACAGCTCAACCTGTTGCAGTACCCGCGTCGCCAGGATCGTCCAGACGTGCCGTTCCAGTTGTTCGACAACGGCAGCGAGCGCACTTATCTGGCCCAGAGCGGCCTGATCGGCACCAACACGCCGGACAAGTCCGGTTCCCGTGCCCTGTGGAGCAGCGCCCAGCAGTCCTACCAACTGGTAGACGGTCAAGAGCAACTGGTGGTCGACCTGACCCACAGCGAAGGCGGTATCAACTACGTCAAGCGCTTCACCTTCAAGCGCGGACTGAATGCCCAGTGCTCGGAGAAAGAACAGTCACTGAAGAAGCCTGGCTGCATCGATCCATCGTCCTACCAGATCGGCGTCAGCTACCTGATTGACAACCAGAGCGACAAGGAATGGTCGGGTAACGTCTACGCCCAGCTCAAGCGTGACAACAGCGGCGATCCGTCCTCGACCACCGCCACCGGCGTGTCGACTTACCTGGGCGCGGCAATCTGGACCCCCGAGAAGTCCTACACCAAGGTGTCCATGAAGGACATCGACAAGGAATCGCTGAAACTCAGCGTGGACGGCGGCTGGGTCGCCTGGCTGCAGCACTACTTCGTCACCGCCTGGGTACCGGCGAAGGGCGAGCAGCACCAGATCATGACCCGCAAGGACGGCCAGGGTAACTACATCGTCGGCTTCACCGGCCCGAGCATTGCCATTGCGGCCGGTGCCAAAGCCGAAACCAGCATGACCCTGTATGCCGGTCCCAAGGCGCAGGATTACCTGGGTACCCTGTCGCCCGGCCTGGAACTGACCGTCGACTACGGTCCGCTGTGGTTCCTTTCCCAGCCGATCTTCTGGCTGCTGGAACATATCCACAGCATCCTCGGTAACTGGGGCTGGTCGATCATCATCCTGACCCTGATCATCAAGCTCGCGTTCTTCCCGCTCTCCGCCGCCAGCTACAAATCGATGGCGCGCATGCGTGCCGTCGCGCCGAAGCTCGCTTCGTTGAAAGAGAAGTTCGGTGACGATCGCCAGAAGATGTCCCAGGCGATGATGGAGCTGTACAAGAAAGAGAAGATCAATCCGCTGGGCGGCTGCCTGCCGATCCTGGTGCAGATGCCGGTGTTCCTGGCCCTGTACTGGACCCTGCTGGAAAGCGTCGAGATGCGCCAGGCGCCGTGGATGTTCTGGATCACCGACCTGTCGATCAAGGACCCGTTCTTCATCCTGCCGATCATCATGGGCGCCACCATGTTCATCCAGCAGCGCCTGAACCCCGCGCCACCGGATCCGATGCAGGCCAAGGTGATGAAGCTGATGCCGATCGTCTTCACCTTCTTCTTCCTGTGGTTCCCGGCCGGCCTGGTCCTGTACTGGGTGGTCAACAACTGCCTGTCCATTGCCCAGCAGTGGTACATTACCCGCCAGATCGAGGCGAGTACCAAGACAGCCTGATCGCCACATACGCTGTAATCAAGACGCCCCCTCGTGGGGCGTTTTGCTATCCGTCGGGAGAACGCCATGAACCTTGCCCAGGAAACCATCGCCGCCGTTGCCACCGCCCAAGGCCGTGGTGGGGTCGGTATCGTCCGCGTCTCCGGATCACGGGCCAGGATGATCGCCATCACCCTCAGCGGTATCGAGCCGACTCCACGTCACGCCCACTACGGCGCCTGGCATGACAACGAAGGCGAGGTAATCGACGAGGGCCTGATGCTGTTCTTCCCCGGGCCGAATTCGTTCACTGGCGAAGATGTGTTGGAGTTGCAGGGCCATGGTGGCCCGGTGGTGCTCGACATGCTCCTGCAGCGCTGCCTGGAACTCGGCACTCGCCAGGCGCGCCCCGGCGAATTCAGCGAGCGGGCCTTTCTCAACGACAAGCTCGACCTGGCCCAGGCCGAAGCCATCGCCGACCTGATCGAAGCCAGCTCGGCGCAGGCGGCGCGCAATGCCGTGCGCTCGTTGCAAGGCGAATTCTCGCGCCGCGTGCACGAATTGACCGAAAAACTCATCAGCCTGCGTATCTACGTGGAGGCTGCCATCGACTTTCCCGAGGAAGAAATCGATTTTCTTGCCGACGGCCATGTACTGAATCTGCTGAACGGCGTACGCGAGCAGTTATCCACAGTCCTGCATGAAGCCGGGCAGGGCGCCTTGCTGCGTGACGGCATGACCGTGGTCATCGCCGGCCGGCCGAATGCCGGCAAGTCCAGCCTGCTCAATGCGCTGGCTGGGCGCGAAGCGGCGATCGTCACCGAGATCGCCGGCACCACCCGCGACGTATTGCGCGAACATATCCACATCGATGGCATGCCGTTGCACGTGGTGGATACAGCCGGCCTGCGCGACACCGACGATACCGTCGAGCGCATCGGTGTCGAACGTGCGCTAAAGGCTATCGGCGAAGCGGACCGGGTGCTGCTGGTGGTCGACTCGACTTCACCCGAAGCCAGCGATCCCTTCGCCCTGTGGCCGGAATTCCTCGATACTCGACCAGATCCGGCCAAGGTCACCCTGATCCGCAACAAGGCCGACCTGTCCGGCGAAGCGCCGTCCCTGAAGTTATCCACAGACGGTCTGGCGACCTTGAGTCTCTCGGCCAAATCCAGCGACGGCCTGGACCTACTGCGTGAGCATCTGAAAGCCTGCATGGGCTTCGAACAAACCGCCGAAAGCGGTTTCAGCGCCCGCCGTCGACACCTGGAAGCGCTGCGCCAGGCCGATGGCCATTTGCAGCACGGCCACGCCCAATTGACCCTGGCAGGAGCCGGCGAACTGCTCGCCGAAGACCTGCGCCAAGCCCAGCAGGCACTGGGCGAGATCACCGGGGCCTTCAGCTCGGACGATCTGCTCGGGCGAATTTTTTCCAGCTTCTGCATCGGCAAGTGAACCGCGTCAGGCAAAACCATGACGCCTGGCAGCGCCGACCACCAGAAACGTAGCGCCCAGCAGTACGAGCAGAACCGGTGAGAAAGCCGTTACCCCCATGCGTTCGAGCAACACGCCGCCGAGGATGCCGCCACCGGCTATCGCTGCGTTCCACGCCGTCACCAGCATCGACTGTGCGACGTCTGCGGCCTGCCCTGCGGATTTGGCCAAGGCAGTCTGGAAAAGGGTAGGGGCACCGCCAAAGGCCAGTCCCCATATGCCGACAGCGCCATAGACCGCTACCGGAATTCCGCTGCCGGCAGCAAGCGCTGCAACGGCTAAGCCGAACAGCAACGTGCAGGCCAGCGTCATCAGCCGCAAGTGGTGATCGATCAGTACGCCAACGATCCAGATTCCCAGCAGCGAAGCAGCGCCGAATACCAGCAACACCAAGTCAGTGCGCTCGACCATGCCCGCACTCGCCAGGAAAGGCGCGATGTAGGTATAGAGAATGTTGTGGGCAAGGACGAAGGCCAGCACCACGAACAATACGGAGCGCACGCCTGGCAGACGGAACACGTCGCCGAGCTGCAATTTCCTGCCCTTGGGCTGGCCCGGGAAATCCGGCAACCGCCAGCGCACCCAGATCATCAACGCCAAGGCCAGCACGCTCATGATGGCGAAGCAGATACGCCAGCCCAACAGTGTGCCAAGCAGCGTGCCAGCCGGAATACCGAGCGACATCGCCAGCGGCGCCCCCAACATGGCGACGGCAATCGCCCGTCCCTGTTGGTGATCGGGAACCATGCGCGCGGCGTAACCAGCCAGTAACGCCCACAGCAGGCCGGCCGAAACGCCAGCCAGTAGGCGAGCAACCAGGATCAGCACGAAACCTGTGGATAACGCTGTCACCGTGTTGGCCACCACGAACCCTGAGATGGCCATCAACAACAGCGAGCGCCGGCGCATGCCCTGGGTCACCAGGGTCAGCGGAATGGCCGCGAGTAGAGAGCCAAGCGCGTAGAAGGTTACGGCCTGTCCGACCCAGGACTCGGACACCGACAGGCTCATCGCCATCTGTGGCAGCAAACCGGCCGGCAGAGCCTCGGTGAGGATGGTGATGAATCCCCCCATGGCCAAGGCCAGCAGCGCGCCCCATGGCAGGCGTTGTTCCTGGTCCTGTTCGGCAACGGAGGAGTGGAGAGTGGTCATGGGAGATACCTTCGGCAGGGAATGGCCACAACGATAAAAAGTCATGGATTGAAGAAAAAGTGGGATAAGTTTCCGATCAGAAAGGAACTATCAGTCCGCAATAGAGGTGCAGAATGGACAGCCTGAATGGCTTCATGGTGTTCGTGCAGGTCGCGGAAACCCGCAGCTTTGTCGCTGCCGGGCGTCTGCTGGGTATCTCCGCCTCGGCTGTGGGCAAGAGCGTGGCAAGGCTGGAAGAAAAGCTTCGCGTGCGCCTTTTCCACCGCAGCACCCGTAGCGTCACGCTGACCGCCGAAGGCTCGCTGTTTCTTGAGCGCAGCCGACGCATCCTCGCGGAAATAGAAGCCGCAGAGCTGGAGCTTTCCCAGGCGTCCTGCGCGCCACGTGGTCGCTTGCGGGTCAGCCTGCCCTTGGTCAGTTCCCTGGTGCTACCCGTGCTGGGTGAGTTCATGGCCGCTTACCCGGCAATCGAACTGGACCTGGATTTCAGTGATCGCCTGGTCGACGTGATCGAGGAAGGCTTCGACGCCGTGGTGCGCACCGGCGAGCCACAGGACTCCCGCCTTTCCGCGCGTCGTCTTGGTACCTTCGAATTGATGCTGGTAGCGTCGCCCAGCTACTTGCAACACTGCGGTACACCGCAGACTCCGGCTGACCTGCTCGACCATACCTGCCTGCGCTACCGCTATCCCAACAGCGGCAAGCTGGAAACCTGGCCGCTGAATCTCCCTGTCGGCGAACCTGACCTGCAGCTCCCCACCTCGATGATCTGCAACAACATCGAGACCCGTCTGTGCTTCGCTCTGCAAGGCCGTGGTATTGCCTGCCTGCCAGAGTTCTCGGTGAACGGCGCACTGGCCGCAGGGCATCTGATTCGCGTACTGCCTGAACAGGCACGACGTACCAATGTGTTCAACATTCTCTGGCCATCGAGCAAGCATGCCTCACCGAAGGTTCGGGCACTGGTCGACTTCCTCGGTTCTCGGGTATTTCCAGCCGATACCTGAAACGAGACCTTGATCCACAGGCCAGATAAACCCTGTGGAAAACGTCCGTACAGCTACGTTCATAACCCATGGAGCAACGCGAGGAAAAACAGCCCTGTGCATAACATTCGATTCCATCCACAGGGGTTCAGCAGCTTCCTACCGTCCAACGAGCAGGAACACCACACGTTTATCATTCGCTGGAGGCTCCATTGTTACTGGCCTGGGTAACGTTATCCACAGAAACGCTGTTAACTATACATAAGAATAAAAATAAGGCTTTATAAGAATTCTTTCTCTCTATTTTCTAAAAGCCTGTATGGAATCCTGAAAGCACGTCTCGTCACCATCTGGCTATTTTTTGTCCAGAAGACTTCTTTCAACGAGCCTAACTCCCTATACTTGCCGCCCTTTCCAGATAACCCCTTTTCAACAGGCACGAGGTGCGTGGTGGATTTCCCTTCCCGTTTTGACGTGATCGTGATCGGCGGCGGCCATGCCGGTACCGAAGCAGCGCTGGCCGCTGCGCGGATGGGCGCCAGGACCCTGCTGTTGACCCATAACGTCGAAACCCTCGGCCAGATGAGCTGCAACCCGGCCATCGGCGGAATCGGCAAGAGCCATCTGGTCAAGGAAATCGACGCACTTGGCGGCGCCATGGCCATGGCCACCGATAAAGGCGGCATCCAGTTCCGTGTCCTCAACAGCCGCAAAGGCCCAGCCGTACGAGCGACACGTGCCCAAGCGGATCGCGTTCTGTACAAAGCCGCCATCCGCGAAACCCTGGAAAACCAAACCAACCTGTGGATATTCCAGCAGGCGGCGGATGACCTGATCGTCGAGCAGGATCAGGTCAAAGGTGTCGTGACCCAGATGGGCCTGCGCTTCCATGCCGACAACGTGGTGCTCACCACCGGCACATTCCTTGGCGGACTTATCCACATCGGCCTGGAAAATTATTCAGGTGGCCGCGCCGGTGACCCGCCTTCCATTGCGCTTGCTCGTCGACTGCGTGAACTGCCACTGCGCGTCGGTCGCCTGAAAACCGGCACGCCACCGCGTATCGATGGCCGTTCCGTGGATTTCTCGGTGATGACCGAACAGCCTGGCGATACGCCGATCCCGGTGATGTCGTTCCTTGGCAGCAAAGAGCTGCATCCGCGCCAGGTCAGTTGCTGGATCACCCACACCAACGCCCGCACTCACGAGATCATCGCGGCCAACCTCGACCGTTCGCCGATGTATTCCGGCGTGATCGAAGGCGTCGGCCCGCGCTATTGCCCGTCCATCGAGGACAAGATCCATCGCTTCGCCGACAAGGACAGCCATCAGGTCTTTCTCGAACCCGAGGGCCTGACCACCCACGAGCTGTACCCCAACGGCATTTCCACCTCGTTGCCGTTCGACGTGCAGTTGCAAGTAGTGCGTAGCATCCGGGGCATGGAGAACGCGCACATCGTGCGTCCCGGTTATGCCATCGAGTACGACTTCTTCGACCCCCGCGACCTGAAATACAGCCTGGAAACCAAGGTCATCGGCGGCCTGTTCTTCGCTGGCCAGATCAACGGCACCACCGGCTACGAAGAAGCCGGCGCCCAGGGCCTGCTGGCCGGTGCCAACGCGGCGCTGCGTTCGCAGGGCAAGGACAGCTGGTGCCCGCGTCGCGACGAGGCCTACATTGGCGTGATGGTCGACGACCTGATTACCTTGGGCACCCAGGAGCCGTATCGCATGTTCACCTCGCGCGCCGAATACCGGTTGGTTCTGCGCGAGGACAATGCCGACCTGCGCCTGACCGAGAAAGGCCGCAAACTCGGCCTGATCGACGACCAGCGTTGGGCCGCATTCGAGGCCAAGCGCGAAGGCATCGCTCGCGAGGAACAACGCCTGAAAAGTACCTGGGTGCGTCCCGGCACCGAACAGGGCGATGCCATCGCCGCCCGCTTCGGTACGCCGCTGGCCCATGAGTACAACCTGCTCAACCTGCTCAGCCGCCCGGAAATCGATTACCCCAGCCTGATCGAATTGACTGGAGACGGTGCTGAAGATCCGCTGGTGGCTGAACAGGTGGAGATCAAGACCAAGTACGCCGGCTACATCGACCGCCAGCAGGACGAGATCGCTCGCCTGCGCGCCAGTGAAGACACGCGCCTGCCTGAAGACCTGGACTACACCAGTATTTCCGGCCTGTCCAAGGAGATCCAGGGCAAGCTGAGCAACGCCCGTCCGCATACCCTGGGCCAGGCCTCGCGCATTCCTGGCGTGACACCGGCGGCGATTTCCCTGTTGCTGATCCATTTGAAGAAACGCGGCGCCGGTCGCAGCCTGGAGCAAAGCGCCTGATGTCAGTGGTCACTTCTCGCCATGCTGACGAACTGCGTCAGGGCGCCTTGGAACTGGGTATCGAACTCAGTGAACGCCAGCAGGAGTTGCTGCTGGCTTACCTGGCGCTGCTGATCAAGTGGAACAAGGCCTATAACCTCACGGCTGTACGCAATCCCGACGAGATGGTTTCGCGTCACCTGCTCGATAGCCTCAGTGTGGTGACTCACGTTGCCGAACATGGGGATAACTGGCTCGACGTCGGCAGCGGCGGCGGTATGCCGGGTATTCCGCTGGCGATCATGTTTCCCGAGCGACGCTTCACCTTGCTCGATTCGAATGGCAAGAAGACCCGTTTCCTGGTCCAGGTGAAGCTCGAACTGAAGCTGGCCAACCTCGAGGTTATCCACAGTCGTGTCGAGTCCTACCAGCCGGGCGAGCCGTTCACCGGCATCAGCTCGCGGGCCTTCAGCTCGCTGCAGGATTTCACCGACTGGACCCGTCACCTCGGTGACCAATCGACTCACTGGCTGGCCATGAAAGGCGTGCACCCGGACGACGAACTGCAAGCGCTGCCGGCGGACTTCAGTCTGCAGAGCTGCCATGTGCTCAAGGTTCCCGGTTGCCAAGGCCAGCGCCATCTGTTGATACTGCGTCGCTCGATTTAAGGGAGAATGTCGGCCATGGCCAAGGTATTCGCGATTGCCAACCAGAAAGGCGGAGTTGGCAAGACCACCACCTGCATCAACCTGGCTGCGTCGCTGGTCGCCACCAAGCGTCGTGTGCTGCTCATCGACCTCGACCCGCAGGGCAACGCCACCACCGGCAGCGGTGTGGATAAGTTATCCCTCGAACACTCGATCTATGACGTGCTGGTCGGCGAGAGCACCCTTGGCGAAGCCATGCAGTTTTCCGAGCACGGTGGCTACCAGCTGTTGCCGGCCAACCGCGACCTCACCGCGGCGGAAGTCGAGTTGCTGGAGATGGACATGAAGGAGGCGCGCCTGCGCGACGCCCTGGCGCCGATCCGCGAGAACTACGACTACGTACTGATCGACTGCCCACCGTCGCTGTCCATGCTGACCATCAATGCCCTGGTGGCCGCCGATGGCGTGATCATTCCCATGCAGTGCGAGTACTACGCCCTCGAAGGCCTGACCGATCTGGTCAACAGCATCCAGCGCATCGGCGCACTGCTCAACCCGAATCTGAAGATCGAAGGCCTGCTGCGCACCATGTACGACCCGCGCATCAGCCTGGCCAACGACGTTACCGCCCAGCTCAAGGAGCATTTCGGCGACAAGCTTTACGATGCCGTGATCCCGCGTAACGTACGCCTGGCCGAAGCCCCGAGCTTCGGCATGCCGGCGCTGGTCTACGACAAGCAATCCCGTGGCGCCATCGCCTACCTGGCGCTGGCCGGCGAGCTGGTACGCAGACAGCGAACCCGCGCCAAACCCGCAACTGCATAAGGAATCCCATGGCCATCAAGAAACGCGGACTCGGCCGCGGGCTCGACGCCCTGCTTGGCGGAAGCAACCCGTCCACGCTGGAACAGGAAGCCGTCCAGGCCGACAGTCGTGAACTCCAGCAACTGCCCCTGGAACTGGTGCAACGTGGCAAGTACCAGCCGCGTCGCGACATGGACCCCACCGCACTCGAAGAATTGGCCAATTCGATCAAGGCCCAGGGCGTGATGCAGCCGATCGTGGTGCGCCCGATTGGTGGCGGTCGTTTCGAGATCATCGCCGGTGAACGTCGCTGGCGGGCCAGTCAACTGGCCGGCCTGGACAAGATCCCGGCCATGGTCCGCGAAGTGCCTGACGATGCCGCCATCGCCATGGCCCTGATCGAGAACATCCAGCGCGAAGACCTCAATCCCATCGAGGAAGCCATCGCCCTGCAACGCCTGCAGCAGGAGTTCGAGCTGACCCAGCAACAGGTTGCCGATGCGGTCGGCAAGTCGCGCGCGACCATCACCAACCTGCTGCGCCTGATCGCCTTGCCGGAGGAGATCAAGACCCTGCTGTCCCATGGCGATCTGGAAATGGGCCATGCCCGCGCCCTGCTCGGTCTGCCGCTGGAAAGGCAGGTCGAAGGGGCGCGACACGTTGTCGCACGCGGCCTCACCGTGCGCCAGACCGAAGCCTTGGTTCGGCAGTGGTTGAACGACAAAGGAAAAGTCGACGTACCGGTCAAGTCCGACCCGGACATCAATCGCCTCGAACAGCGCCTGGCCGAGAAACTAGGGGCTCCCGTGCAGATCAAGCACGGTCAGAAGGGCAAGGGTCAGTTGGTCATCCGTTACAACTCCCTCGACGAGCTGCAAGGCGTTTTGGCGCATATCCGCTGAAACGACCGAAACAATTGCTCATCTATGCTGCCCTGCCGGGCGGTCGGAATTCGTTAGGGCGCTGTTGAACCGGGGGGACTGCCCCCCTATACTCTGCGCGCATTTTGGCGGCACAAAACATGCCAAGTCATTGATTTTGGGCTGCCAGCGCCAGAGGACCGTTGTAATGGATAGCCGCAAGACCCATCGCTTGCCGATCCATCGTATTCCGGTCACTCCGGTATTAGTCGCGCAACTTATCGTGGCGCTGCTGCTCGCTGCTGGTGCATATGCCTGGCGCGGGCCGGTAAGTGGTTATTCGGCACTATGCGCTGGCTTGATCGCGTGGTTGCCCAACGTGTATTTCGCCCTCAAGGCGTTTCGTTTCAACGGAGCGCGGGCGGCCCAGAACATCGTCCGGTCATTTTATGCCGGCGAGGCGGGCAAACTGATTCTGACGGCAGTGCTGTTCGCGCTGACGTTCAAGGTGGTGAAGCCACTGGATGCGCCGATGTTGTTCGGCACGTTCGTGCTGACGCTGGGCGTTGGCTGGTTCGCACCGCTGTTGATGAGAACAAGACTTTCGAGACCTTAGGGCGTTTGAGGGCAACATGGCAGAACAAACCGCTTCGGGCTACATCCAGCACCACTTGCAGAACCTGACTTTCGGGAAACTGCCGAGTGGCGACTGGGGTTTCGCCCACACCGCGCAAGAAGCAAAGGAAATGGGCTTCTGGGCCTTTCACGTCGACACCCTGGGCTGGTCGGTGGTACTCGGCCTGGTCTTCGTCCTGCTGTTCCGCATGGCCGCCAAGCGCGCCACCAGCGGCCAGCCGGGCGGTCTGCAGAACTTCGTCGAAGTGCTGATCGAGTTCGTCGACAACAGCGTGAAGGACACCTTCCACGGTCGTAGCAACGTGATCGCGCCGCTGGCCCTGACCATCTTCGTCTGGATCTTCCTGATGAACCTGATGGACCTTGTGCCGGTGGACTTCCTGCCGGTCCTGGCCGCCAAGATCACGGGTAACGAGCACCTGTTCTTCCGCGTCGTGCCGACCACCGACCCGAACGCCACCCTGGGCATGGCCCTGTCGGTGTTCGCCCTGATCATCTTCTACAGCATCAAGGTAAAAGGTATCGGCGGCTTCCTCGGCGAGCTGACCCTGCACCCGTTCAGCAGCAAGAACATCGTGATGCAGATCGTGCTGATCCCGGTGAACTTCCTGCTCGAGTTCGTCACCCTGATCGCCAAGCCGATCTCCCTGGCGCTGCGACTGTTCGGCAACATGTACGCCGGCGAACTGATCTTCATCCTGATTGCCGTGATGTTCGGCAGTGGCCTGTTCCTCCTCAGTGCACTGGGCGTTGCCCTGAACTGGGCGTGGGCGGTGTTCCACATCCTGATCATCACGCTGCAGGCCTTCATCTTCATGATGCTGACCATCGTCTATCTGTCGATGGCGCACGAAGACAGTCACTAAGAGACGCCTTGGCATCTCTGAACGAAAACCGCTTTACCGCTTCACTTAACCCTTAACAAACACGACATAAAAAGTCGGGAGGAAAGATGGAAACTGTAGTTGGTCTCACCGCGATTGCCGTTGCTCTGCTGATCGGTCTGGGCGCTCTGGGCACTGCCATTGGCTTCGGTCTGCTGGGCGGCAAATTCCTGGAAGGCGCTGCTCGCCAGCCGGAAATGGTTCCGATGCTGCAGGTCAAAATGTTCATCGTCGCCGGTCTGCTGGACGCCGTGACCATGATCGGCGTGGGTATCGCTCTGTTCTTCACCTTCGCGAATCCCTTCGTTGGTCAAATCGCCGGCTAATCACTCGTTACGAGTGATTGGTTTGACGAACACACAACGAGCGAGGTGTTGGCGTGAACATTAATGCAACCCTGATTGGCCAGGCCGTTGCGTTCTTCATTTTCGTGCTGTTCTGCATGAAGTTCGTATGGCCTCCGGTCATTACGGCTCTGCGCGAACGGCAGAAGAAGATCGCTGATGGTCTGGACGCCGCCAACCGTGCGGCTCGCGATCTGGAGCTGGCCCACGAGAAAGTGGCCGAGCAACTGCGCGATGCCAAAACCCAGGCTGCTGAAATCATTGAGCAGGCCAAGAAACGCGGTACCCAGATCGTCGACGAGGCCCGTGATCAGGCTCGTGTCGAAGCTGACCGTGTGAAGGCTCAGGCTCAGGCCGAGATCGAACAGGAACTGAACAGCGTCAAAGACGCCCTGCGTGCCCAAGTGGGCGCCCTGGCCGTCGGCGGTGCCGAGAAGATCCTGGGTAGCACCATCGATCAAAACGCGCATGCGGAGCTGGTTAACAAACTGGCCGCCGAAATCTAAGCGAGGGCGATCATGGCAGAACTGACCACGCTGGCCCGACCTTACGCCAAGGCTGCTTTCGAGCACGCCCAGGCCCACCAGCAACTGGCCTCCTGGTCAGCCATGCTCGGCCTGGCTGCAGCGGTGTCGCAAAACGACACCATGCAACGCGTGCTCAAGGCCCCGCGTCTGACGAGTACAGATAAAGCCGCCACTTTCATCGAAGTGGTGGGTGACGAGTTCGATGCCCAGGCACGTAACTTCATTTCCGTGGTAGCCGAAAACGGTCGTCTCGACCTGTTGCCGGAAATCTCCGCCGAGTTCGAGCTGTACAAAGCCGAACAAGAACGGTCGGTAGACGTGGAAGTGACCAGTGCCTTCGCATTGAGTACAGAACAGCAAGACAAACTCGCCAAGGTTCTCAGCGCACGGCTCAGCCGGGAAGTGCGTCTGCACGCTACGGAAGACTCCAGCCTCATCGGCGGCGTCGTCATCCGTGCGGGCGACCTGGTTATCGATGGCTCGGTTCGCGGCAAAATCGCGAAACTGGCCGAAGCGTTGAAATCTTGAGTTTGAAGGGGCAGCAGAGCAATGCAGCAACTCAATCCTTCCGAAATTAGTGAAATCATCAAGGGACGTATCGACAAGCTCGACGTCTCTTCCCAGGCCCGTAACGAAGGCACCGTCGTCAGTGTGTCTGACGGTATCGTGCGCATTCACGGTCTCGCCGACGTCATGTACGGCGAAATGATCGAGTTCCCGGACGGCGTCTACGGCATGGCCATGAACCTTGAGCGCGACTCCGTCGGCGCCGTGGTTCTGGGTGCCTACCAGTCGCTGGCCGAAGGCATGAGTGCCAAGTGCACCGGCCGCATCCTGGAAGTCCCGGTTGGTCCGGAACTGCTGGGTCGCGTGGTCGATGCCCTGGGTAACCCGATCGATGGCAAAGGCCCGCTCAACAACGTCGCCACCGACGCGGTTGAAAAGGTTGCGCCGGGCGTGATCTGGCGTAAGTCGGTCGACCAGCCGGTACAGACCGGTTACAAGTCGGTCGATGCCATGATCCCGGTAGGCCGTGGCCAGCGCGAGCTGATCATCGGTGACCGTCAGATCGGTAAAACCGCTCTGGCCATCGACGCCATCATCAACCAGAAGAGCAGTGGCATCCGTTGCGTCTACGTAGCGATCGGTCAGAAACAATCGACCATCGCCAACGTCGTGCGCAAACTGGAAGAAGCCGGTGCCCTGGCCAACACCATCATCGTGGCTGCCAGTGCCTCCGAATCGGCTGCGCTGCAGTTCATCGCGCCGTACGCCGGCTGCACCATGGGCGAATACTTCCGCGACCGCGGTGAAGACGCCCTGATCGTGTACGACGACCTGTCCAAGCAAGCCGTTGCCTACCGCCAGATCTCCCTGCTGCTGCGCCGTCCGCCGGGCCGCGAAGCGTATCCGGGCGACGTGTTCTATCTCCACAGCCGTCTGCTGGAGCGCGCTTCCCGCGTTTCCGAAGAGTACGTCGAGAAGTTCACCAATGGCGCCGTGACTGGCAAGACCGGTTCCCTGACCGCCCTGCCGATCATCGAAACCCAGGCGGGCGACGTTTCCGCGTTCGTTCCGACCAACGTGATCTCGATCACCGACGGTCAGATCTTCCTGGAATCGGCCATGTTCAACTCGGGTATCCGTCCGGCCGTCAACGCCGGTATCTCGGTATCCCGCGTCGGTGGTGCTGCGCAGACCAAGATCATCAAGAAGCTCTCCGGTGGTATCCGTACCGCTCTGGCTCAGTACCGTGAACTGGCGGCATTTGCCCAGTTCGCTTCTGACCTGGACGAAGCCACCCGCAAGCAGCTCGAGCATGGTCAGCGCGTTACCGAGCTGATGAAGCAGAAGCAATACGCTCCGATGTCCATCGCGGACATGGCGCTGTCGCTGTATGCCGCTGAGCGTGGTTTCCTGACCGACATCGAAGTCGCCAAGATCATCAGCTTCGAGCAGGCTCTGATCGCCTTCTTCAACCGTGATCACGCCGCTCTGATGGCGAAGATCAACGAGAAGGGTGACTTCAACGACGACATCGATGGCCAGCTGAAAGCCGGTATCGAGAAGTTCAAAGCCACCCAAACCTGGTAAGCCGTGGTGGGGGCTAACGCCCCCATCCTGCTAACCGATAGGTGTACCTATATAGGTGTTGCATGGCAGGCGCAAAAGAGATTCGCAGCAAGATTGCGAGCATCAAAAGCACGCAGAAGATCACCAGCGCCATGGAAAAGGTGGCGGTCAGCAAAATGCGCAGAGCACAACAGCGCATGGCTGCCAGCCGTCCCTACGCGGAGCGTATCCGTCAGGTGATTGGTCATCTGGCCAACGCCAACCCGGAGTACCGCCATCCGTTCATGATCGAACGCCCGGTAAAGCGCGTCGGTTATGTGGTGGTGAGCTCGGACCGTGGTCTGTGTGGTGGTCTGAATACCAACCTGTTCAAGGCTCTGGTCAAGGACATGGCGAGCAATCGCGAGCAAAACGTAGAGGTTGACCTCTGCGTGATTGGTACCAAAGGTGCGGCATTCTTCCGCAGCTTCGGTGGCAATGTCGTTGCTGCGATCAGCCACCTGGGCGAACAACCGTCGATCAACGATCTGATCGGTTCCGTCAAGGTCATGCTCGATGCTTACCTTGAAGGTCGCATCGATCGTCTGTCCGTGGTCTCGAACAAGTTCATCAATACCATGACGCAAAAGCCGACAGTGGAGCAGCTCGTTCCCCTGGTGGCGACTCCGGAAGCTGAGCTCAAGCATCACTGGGACTACCTGTACGAACCCGACGCCAAACAGCTGCTCGACGGCTTGATGGTGCGTTACGTGGAATCGCAGGTGTACCAGGCAGTGGTCGAGAACAACGCAGCTGAACAAGCTGCCCGGATGATCGCGATGAAGAACGCCACCGACAACGCTGGCGATCTGATCAAAGGCCTGCAGCTGATTTACAACAAGGCGCGTCAGGCAGCGATCACCCAGGAAATTTCGGAAATCGTCGGCGGCGCTGCCGCGGTTTAAGAACGGTTCAACTGTTAGAACGGTTGAAAAAAGTCAGAGGAACCAAAGATGAGTAGCGGACGTATCGTTCAAATCATCGGCGCCGTTATCGACGTGGAATTCCCGCGTGATCAGGTACCGAGTGTTTATGAAGCGCTGAAAGTCAGCGGCGCTGAAACCACCCTGGAAGTTCAGCAGCAGCTGGGCGACGGCGTGGTTCGTTCCATTGCGATGGGTTCGACCGAAGGCCTGAAACGCGGCCTGGACGTCACCCGTACCAACAAGGCCATCTCCGTACCGGTCGGTAAAGCGACCCTGGGCCGGATCATGGACGTGCTGGGCAACCCCATCGACGAAGCCGGCCCGATCGGTGAAGAAGAGCAGTGGGAAATCCACCGCCCTGCGCCGTCGTACGCCGAGCAAGCAGGCGGCAACGACCTGCTGGAAACCGGCATCAAGGTCATCGACCTGGTTTGCCCGTTCGCCAAGGGCGGTAAAGTCGGTCTGTTCGGTGGTGCCGGTGTCGGCAAGACCGTGAACATGATGGAACTGATCCGCAACATCGCCATGGAACACAGCGGTTACTCCGTGTTCGCGGGCGTGGGCGAGCGTACTCGTGAAGGTAACGACTTCTATCACGAGATGAAGGACTCCAACGTTCTCGACAAAGTGGCGCTGGTCTATGGCCAGATGAACGAGCCGCCAGGCAACCGTCTGCGCGTGGCACTGACCGGCCTGACCATGGCCGAGAAGTTCCGTGACGAAGGCCGTGACGTTCTGCTGTTCGTCGACAACATCTACCGCTACACCCTGGCCGGTACCGAAGTATCCGCGCTGCTGGGTCGTATGCCTTCCGCAGTGGGTTACCAGCCGACCCTGGCCGAGGAAATGGGCGTTCTGCAAGAGCGCATCACCTCCACCAAGAACGGCTCGATCACCTCGGTACAAGCTGTATACGTACCGGCGGACGACCTGACCGACCCGAGCCCGGCGACCACTTTCGCCCACTTGGACGCCACCGTCGTACTGTCGCGTGACATCGCCTCCCTGGGTATCTACCCGGCGGTCGATCCGCTCGACTCGACTTCGCGTCAGTTGGACCCGAACGTGATCGGCCAGGAGCACTACGACACCGCTCGCGGCGTTCAGTACGTGCTGCAGCGCTACAAAGAGCTGAAGGACATCATCGCGATCCTCGGCATGGACGAACTGTCGGAAGAAGACAAGCAGCTGGTATCCCGTGCTCGTAAGATCCAGCGCTTCCTGTCCCAGCCGTTCTTCGTGGCCGAAGTCTTCACCGGTTCGCCGGGCAAGTACGTCAGCCTGAAAGACACCATCGCGGGCTTCAGCGGCATCCTCAAAGGCGACTACGACCACCTGCCGGAACAAGCGTTCTACATGGTCGGCGGTATCGAAGAAGCCATCGAGAAAGCCAAGAAACTGTAACCGGTGCGCCCGGCGACGGGCGCTCACGCGAGGTTAGAAATGGCTATGACAGTCCATTGCGATATCGTCAGCGCGGAGTCGGAGATCTTCTCCGGTCTGGTCGAGATGGTGATTGCGCACGGCAACCTGGGTGATCTTGGTATCACTCCGGGCCACGCCCCGCTGATCACCGACCTCAAGCCGGGCCCGATCCGTCTGGTCAAGCAAGGTGGCGAAACCGAGGTGTTCTACATCTCCGGTGGCTTCCTCGAAGTCCAGCCGAACATGGTGAAGGTCCTGGCCGACACCGTGCAGCGCGCTGCCGACATCGACGAAGCAGCTGCCCAGGAGGCCCTCAAGGCCGCCGAGAAAGCACTGAACGAGCACGGCGCGGAGTTCGACTACGGTTCCGCCGCCGCTCACCTGGCCGAGGTTGCAGCCCAGCTGCGCACCGTCCAGCAACTGCGCAAGAAGTTCGGCGGCTGATCGGCCACCGTCTTCATCGCAGCAAGATAAAAGGGTAGCCTTGGCTACCCTTTTTCTTTTTCTGGCTACCTGCAATCGTCGCCGTCAATCTCGTGTAGAGCCCTTGTCCGGTCGCGAACAGCTTCATTTCTTATCGGATCTGCCGCCTATGTCCCTCGATATCGTCATCCTCGCCGCCGGCCAAGGCACGCGCATGCGCTCGGCCTTGCCCAAAGTTCTCCATTCTGTCGCGGGCAAGCCGATGCTCGGCCATGTCATCGACACCGCCCGGCAACTGTCGCCGCGTCGTATCCATGTGGTGATCGGTCACGGTGCGGAGTTGGTACGCGAGCGTCTGGCGGCCGACGATATCAACTTTGTCCTGCAGAGCCAGCAATTGGGCACTGGCCACGCCGTTGCCCAGGCCCTGCCGGCGCTGGAGGCGGACAAGGTCCTGATCCTCTACGGTGACGTACCGCTGACCCGCGTGGAAACCCTGTCGCGTCTGCTGGAAAAAGCCAATGACCAGCAGCTCGGCCTGCTGACGGTCAACCTGGCCGATCCGACTGGCTACGGCCGCATCATTCGTGACGAAGCTGGCGTGGTCCAGGCCATCGTCGAGCACAAGGATGCCAGTGACGCCCAGCGTGCGATCCGCGAAGGCAATACCGGCATCCTCACCGTGCCGGGCAAGCGCCTGGGTGACTGGCTGGGTCGTCTGTCCAACAGTAATGCTCAGGGTGAGTATTATCTTACCGACGTGATCGCCATGGCCGTGGCCGATGGCCTGGTGGTCGCCACCGAAACCGCCCAGGACGAGATGGAAGTGCTGGGCGCCAACGACCGTATCCAACTGTCGCAGCTCGAATGCCATTACCAGCAGCGTATCGCCCGCCAACTGATGACCCAGGGCGTGACGCTGCTCGATCCGCATCGCTTCGACGTGCGCGGTGAAGTGACCGTGGGTCGCGACGTGACCATCGATATCAACGTGATCCTCGAAGGCAAGGTCGTGATCGAGGATGACGTACAGATCGGCCCGAACTGCGTGATCAAGGACAGCACCCTGCGCAAGGGCGCCGTCGTCAAGGCCAACAGTCATCTGGACGGCGCCGAGTTGGGCGAGGGGGCCGACTGCGGTCCGTTCGCCCGTCTGCGTCCGGGCGCCAAGCTGGGGGCCAAGGCCCATGTGGGCAACTTCGTCGAGATCAAGAACGCGGTGCTGGGCGAGGGTGCCAAGGCCGGTCACCTGAGTTACCTGGGCGATGCCGACATCGGCGCCCGCACCAACATCGGCGCGGGCACCATCACCTGCAACTACGATGGCGCGAACAAATTCCGCACCGTTCTTGGCGAAGACGTATTCATCGGCTCCAACAGCGCGCTGGTTGCGCCTGTGACGCTGGGTGATCGTGTGACCACCGGCGCCGGCTCGACCGTGACCCAGGACGTGCCGGCCGATGGCCTGGCCGTTGGCCGTGCTCGCCAGCGCAATATCGAAGGCTGGAAGCGCCCGGTGAAGGGCGAGAAGAAGTCCTGAGATAAAGGAGGCTGGGACGGATGTTCGGTGTAACCGATTACGGCGCCTTCGTGGTTGCCTTCATCCTCCTCCTGGCCATTCCCGGGCCGGGCAACCTGGCCCTGATCCTGTCCACAGGCAAGGGCGGCATTCGCGGTGGCCTGGCCTCGACGCTGGGTATCATCCTCGGCGACCAGGTGCTGATGTGGATGGCCGTGGCCGGCGTCGCGGCCCTGCTCAAGGCCTACCCGACGGCCTTCCACGTCGTGCAATGGCTGGGGGCCGGTTACCTGGTCTACCTCGGCCTGCGCATGTTGCTCGCCAAGCCTGGCGCGGCGCCGACCCTGGAGATCAAACCGCGCCAGTACCTGCGCCAGACCTGCGTGATCACGCTGTTCAACCCCAAGGCCATCATCTTCTACATGGCCTTCTTCCCGCTGTTCATCGATCCTCAGCACCATCAGGGCATGGTCACCTTCGGCTTTCTCGCCGTGACCATCGCCGTACTGACGTTCCTGTACGGGCTGGCGGTGGTGCTGTGCACTCACTTCCTCGCTGAGCGCATGCGCGCCAACCCGCGCATCGCTCGCGGCCTGGAGAAGCTGGCGGGCCTGTGCCTGGTGGGTTTCGGCATCAAACTGAGCCTGAACTGAACCCTGGCAGTGTTTCTGTTCCGGTTTTCACCGGGCGTGAAATTGTTTATTGAGAATAAATCTCTTTTTGAATACAGTGCGCCGGTCTTTCAACCGGGGTAGAGCATGGCGACGGAGCGCGAACTGTTGTTGCTGGCCTATAGCGAGCATCGCGATGCCTTGCTCGGCTACCTGACCCGGCAATTCGGCAGCCCCAGCCTGGCCGAGGACATCGCCCAGGAAACCTGGTTGCGCCTGGCCAGCCGCAACCTTGCCGAGCACATCGGCAACCCCCGCGCCTATCTGTTTCGCATTGCCACCAATATCGGCACCGACCACCAGCGCCACCATGGCATGGGCATCGAGGTGCAGGCCGATGACGAGGTGGTCCAGCAGGTGCCTGCGCAAGGCGTCGATCCAGCGCGTTCGGTACAATCGCATGACGAACTGCAGCGCCTGCTCCAGGTGGTCGATGGACTACCGCCGCGCTGCCGGGAAATTTTCATGCTCTGCCGCGTCGAGGGACTGAGCCATGCCGAGATCGCCGAGCGGCTGGGTATCGCCAAGAGCACGGTGGTGTCGCAGATGGTCAAGGCGCTTTCCAGACTCGAACAGGTGATGGCTTGAGCGCGTGGATAGGTCCTGCATGAACAGCGATAACGACGACCTTATGGAACAGGCACTGGAATGGCATGTGCTGTTGCAGGATATCGATGTGACTGACCAGCAGCGGCGCGATGCCCATGCCTGGCATGAACGCAGCGATGCCCACCGCGATGCCTGGCAGCGTGCCGAAGACGTGTGGCGTCGTCTTGACCCGCTGGCCGAGGCCCTATCGGCACCCGCAGTGCTACCGACTGTCGCCTCTCGCCGCCGACGCTGGTTCCGCCCGGCGTTGGCCTGCGCCGCGTCCCTGGTGCTCGCGCTGGTGTTGATTCCGACGCTCGATCCTGCGTGGCATGCCGACTACCGGACCGACATCGCCCAGCACGGTAGCTGGCAACTGGCAGACGGTTCACGCCTCGAACTGGCTGCGGACAGTGCCCTCGATGTCGATTACAGCGACAAGCAGCGGCGCGTCCGTCTGCTGCGTGGCCAGGCCTGGTTCCAGGTGGCTGCGGATGCCGGACGTCCCTTCATCGTTTCGGCCGAGGGTGGCGAAACGCGTGCGCTTGGCACGGCCTTCGCGGTGCGGCTGGGGGAGGATCATGTGCGGGTCGTGGTCGCCGAGCATAGCGTGCAGGTCAGTACGATGAACCAGCATCAGGTCGTTCAGCAGGGGCAAGTGATCGATTACAGCCATGATCGGCTGAGCCTGCGCAGCGACACGCTCGCCAGCAATGAGCTGGCCTGGAGAAAGCAACGGCTGGTGTTCGTCCGTGCGCCGTTATCCGAGGTTCTGGGCGAGCTGCAACACTATCTGCCGGGCTACCTTCGGCTTACCGATGGGCAACTGGGCCAACTGCCGGTAACCGTGGTGATCGATACGCGACAGCCGGACAAAGCGCTGTCCAGCCTGACTGAAATCCTGCCGCTACGCCTGACCGACGTAGGTCCTTGGCTTACGTTGGTCAGGCCCGCGCAAACTGCGAAATGATGCAGACGAAGCGCGCATTGGAAAATTATTTTCACTGAGCATCCTTGCAGTTTCACGCCCAGACGTCCTGTTAGCAGCGCAAACGAGAATGATTTGCGCATGAGCTAAGGGAGACGGATTTTTCATGCAAAGCCCAACCAGCACCCGCCGTTATGCGGATGTTATCCACACTCGTTGCAAACCCCTTCTGTTGAGCGCCGCCATCGCCTGTGCGATGTTTTCCACAGGCTGGGTTCAGGCCGAAGATGCCGCAGCAGTGGCCAGCCAGACGCAAACCTACGACATTCCTGCGCAATCGCTCGACACCGCCTTGGTCGCCTGGTCCCAGATCAGCGGCGTACAGTTGTTCGCCGATGCCACGCTCACCCGCGGCCTGAGCTCGGCCGCCCTGAGTGGCCAGTATTCGTCGCAAGAGGCGCTACGCCTGCTGCTTGCAGGCACTGGCCTGGTCGGTGATTTCACCGCGCCTGACCGAGTGATGCTGGACAAGGCTGCGCAGCAGGGCAGTGCGCTGGAGCTGGATACCACCAGTGTTGCCGGCCTGCGTGACCCGGCCACCGAAGGCACCGGCTCGTACACACTGACTGGCGCCTCGGGCACCGCGACCCGCCTACCCATGACCGCCAAGGAAACACCTCAATCGCTGACCGTGGTGACCCGCCAGCAGATCGATGACACCGCAGTGACCAGCATGGGCGAACTGCTCAGCTATGTACCGGGTATCGCCGGTGTCAGTTACAACTCGGAAAACACCGATTACTTCGTCCGTGGCTTCGCCCTAAACAACATTAGCGTCGATGGTTACACCGACCGAGCCAATGGTGATTTTGGCGGCGAAGAACAGCAGGCGCTGGACACTGTGCAGTTCGATCGTGTCGAAGTCATCAAAGGCGCTGCAGGTCTGCTGAAAGGCGAGGGCAACCCTTCTGCGTCGGTCAATGCGATCCGCAAGCGTCCTACGCGTAATTTCCAGGGCTACGCGACCCTGCAGGGCGGCTCCTATGATTTCTACCGACTCGAGGCCGATGTTGGCGGCCCACTGAATGATGACGGCAGCATTCGCGGGCGGATCGCCGCTGCCGATCAGCAGAACCATACCTTCCAAGACAACTACGCCAAGAAACGCCAGAGTGTCTATGGCGTTCTGGACTGGGACCTGATGCCAAGTACCACGTTGTCGCTGACCGCCGACTATCAGAAATCGGAAACCGACTCACCGTTGTTCTGGAGTTCGTTGCCGGCTTTCTACAGCGATGGCACTCGGTTGAAGCGCTCGCGCAGTTTCTCTACCGCACCACGCTGGGCTCGTCATGACATCGAGCAATACAATGTCGGAGCTGAGCTTGAGCATCGCTTCGACAACGGCTGGACCGCACAGCTGCAATACCGTCATCACGGCGCAGAGAGTGTTGGTATTTACGGCACGCCTTCTGGCGTGAACGCGCAGACCCAGAACATTACGGGGGCGGGCAGCATCAACACTCAGCCGACCACCCGCTCCAACGATTGGGAACTGCATGCCAATGGGCCGTTCACCTTGTTCGGGCGTGAGCATGAGTTGTCGATCGGTGCTACTTACTACCGCGATAACGTGGAAACCACTCAGTACAGATCGACCTACGGCAACGTTACTGGCATCAGTGTGGATGACCTGTACTACTTGCCCGAGCCAACCTGGAACCTGAGCAATCCCAGCCATCGTGAGTACCGAAGCTCCAGTTCCTATCTGGCATCACGCTGGAATATCGCCGACCCGCTCAAGCTGATTCTGGGCGCCCGCCTGGATGCGATAAAACAGAACAATGTGGTCAGTGCCTACTGGGGCAACCAGACGACGAAATACTCCGATAGCGACATCCTGATTCCATACGCCGGTCTGGTGTACGAAATCACCCCGGAGATTTCCACCTACGTCAGCTACACCGAAATTTTCCGGCCCCAAGCCAACATGTTCGATGCCAGCGATAGCCCTCTCGAACCTCGTACGGGCGATAACATCGAGGCTGGCGTCAAGATGGCCTTCTTCGACGAACGCCTCAATACCTCGCTGGCCGTCTACAAGGTGAGGGAGCGCAATGTCGCCAACGAGACGGAGGAAATCAGTCCGGTCACGGGTGGCAATGTGTACACGCTGATCGGTGGCGTGGAAACCCAGGGAGTGGAGCTGGAGGTCAGCGGTGAGGTGCTGCCAGGCTGGCAGGTATCGGGTGGTTACACCTATAACCACATCGAGACCAGCACGGGCGAGAAGAGCCAGCCCTGGGTGCCGAACAAGACCTTCAAGCTGTTCACCAGCTACCGCCTGCCCGGCGCCTGGAACAGGCTGACCGTCGGTGGTGGCGTGCGCTGGCAGGGTTCCATCTACTACGGCGAAGGCGCGACCCGTCTGGAGCAGGACAGCTACGAGTTGGTCGACCTGATGGCGCGTTATCAGATCAGCAACAACCTGACTGCCTCGCTGAACGTGCGCAATGTCTTCGACAAGCACTACATCATTCCGCAGTGGGGCCGCATCGCCTACGGCGAGCCGACCAATATGGTCGCCACGCTGAACTACAAGTTCTAGGCACAATCATCAGCCTGGCATCGCGCGCGGGGACGCCTAGTCCATGCGCGCGGTATGCCTTTCGTCCTGCCTCCCGCTTGAAGCGCTTTTGCCAATCGCCTTCTGTCGAACACCGTTCTAACGTCGTTTGCGTGACTTGACTATCCGACCTTCTTAGGTTTTGATTCGAACCTCTATTCTTTCGAATCGAAACATGATCTCCAAACGCAACACGCCTCAGCGTCGTCATGCCATCCTGGCCTTGCTCAACGAGCAGGGCGAGGTCAGTGTGGACGGCTTGGCGAAGCGGTTCAGCACCTCTGAAGTTACGATTCGAAAGGATCTGGCCGAACTCGAAAAGAACGGCCTGCTGCTACGTCGCTACGGCGGCGCCGTGCCATTGCCCCAAGAGTTGATGGTAGACAGCGCCCAGCCGATTTCTTCCTACAAGCTGGCCATCGCCCGTGCCGGGGTGGCGCGCATTCGCGAGCATGCGCGAATCATCATCGACAGCGGCACCACCACGGCGGCAATGATTCCCGAGCTGGGTCACCGGCCGGGCCTGGTGGTGATGACCAATTCGCTGAACGTGGCCAAGGCCCTGAGCGATCTGGAACACGAGCCGGTGCTGCTAATGACCGGCGGCACCTGGGACCCGCATTCGGAATCCTTCCAGGGCCAGGTCGCCGAGCAGGTGCTGCGTTCCTACGATTTCGACCAGCTGTTCATCGGCGCCGACGGCATCGACCTGGAGCGTGGCACCACCACCTTCAACGAGCTGCTGGGCCTCTCAAGGGTGATGGCCGAGGTGGCGCGTGAGGTCATCGTCATGGTCGAGAGCGACAAGATCGGTCGGCGCATTCCCAACCTGGAACTGCCGTGGAGCAGCGTCCAGACCCTGATTACCGACGACCGCCTGGACCCCCAGGTGGCCGAACAGATTCGCGCGCGCGGGATCAGCCTGGTCCTCGCTGCCGCCCCCGCCCAAGGAGATTGATCATGTGTGGCATCGTAGGCGCCATCGCTGAACGCAACATCACCCCGATCCTGGTCGAAGGCCTCAAGCGCCTCGAATACCGTGGCTACGACAGCGCTGGTGTGGCAGTTTTCACCCTGGGTGGTGAACTGCAACGCCGTCGCCGTGTGGGCAAGGTCGCCGAGCTTGAGCAGGCCCTGGCCAGCGAACCGCTGACCGGCAATCTGGGCATCGCCCACACCCGCTGGGCCACCCATGGCGCGCCGAGCGAACGCAATGCACACCCGCACTTCTCGGGCAACGAACTGGCGGTGGTGCACAACGGCATCATCGAGAACCACGAAGCACTGCGCGAACGCCTCAAGGGCCTGGGCTACGTCTTCACCTCCGATACCGACACCGAGACCATCGTCCACCTGTTGCACCACAAGCTGGCCGAGCTGGGTGGCGACCTGACCATTGCGCTCAAGGCCGCCATCCCGGAGTTGCACGGTGCTTATGGCCTGGCGGTGATCAGTGCCAAGCAGCCCGATCGCCTGCTCGCTGCCCGTAGCGGCAGCCCGCTGGTGATCGGCCTGGGCCTGGGGGAGAACTTCCTTGCCTCCGACCAGCTCGCCCTGCGCCAGGTCACCGACCGTTTCGTCTATCTGGAAGAAGGCGATATCGCCGAGATCCGTCGCGACAGCCTGCAGATCTGGGACGCCGCCGGCCAGCCAGTGCAGCGCGAACAGGTGCAGTACCACGAAGGTGCCGAAGCCGCCGACAAGGGCGAGTACCGTCACTTCATGCTCAAGGAAATCCACGAGCAGCCCAAGGTCGTGCAGCGCACCCTGGAAGGCCGCCTCGGCAGCGATCACGTGCTGGTGCAAGCATTCGGCCCGCAGGCCGCCGAGCTGTTCGCCAAGGTGCGCAACGTGCAGATCGTCGCCTGTGGCACCAGCTATCACGCCGGCATGGTCGCCCGTTACTGGCTGGAAGAACTGGCCGGGATTCCCTGCCAGGTCGAAGTGGCCAGCGAGTTCCGCTACCGCAAGGTGGTGGTGCAGCCGGACAGCCTGTTCGTGACCATTTCCCAGTCCGGTGAGACCGCCGACACCCTGGCGGCCCTGCGCAATGCCAAGCAGCTCGGCTACCTGGCCAGCCTGGCGATCTGCAACGTCGGCACCAGCTCCCTGGTGCGCGAATCCGACCTGACCCTGCTGACCCAGGCCGGCCCGGAAATCGGCGTGGCCTCGACCAAGGCCTTCACCACCCAGTTGGTGGCGCTGATGCTGCTGACCCTGTCCCTCGGCCAGGTACGCAAGACCCTGGAAACCGGCGTCGCCGCCAAGCTGGTGGAAGAGCTGCGCCGCCTGCCGACCCGCCTGGGCGAAGCCCTGGCCATGGACAAGATCGTCGAGAAGGTTGCCGAGCTGTTCGCCGAGAAGCACCACACCCTGTTCCTCGGCCGTGGTGCGCAGTACCCGGTGGCGATGGAAGGGGCGCTCAAGCTCAAGGAAATCTCCTACATCCACGCCGAAGCCTACCCGGCTGGCGAGCTCAAGCACGGCCCGCTGGCCCTGGTCGACGCCGACATGCCGGTGGTCACCGTGGCGCCGAACAACGAACTGCTGGAAAAGCTCAAGTCCAACCTGCAGGAAGTCCGTGCCCGTGGCGGCGAGCTGGTCGTCTTCGCCGACGAACAGGCTGGCCTGAGCAACGGCGAAGGCACCCACGTCGTCGCCATGCCGCACATCCACGATGCGTTGACGCCGATCCTCTACACCCTGCCGCTGCAACTGCTGTCGTACTACGTCGCCGTGTTCAAGGGCACCGACGTCGACCAGCCGCGCAATCTGGCAAAAAGCGTGACGGTGGAGTGATGAGCAACAGGCCAGCGCTTGCCGTGGATTTAGAGAATAAGAACTGTCGCAGGAGCTCTGGGAGGCCTTTCCTTCCAGCTCCTGCGCTCTACTTGGGCTGACACAGTGCGCAGGGCCTATCCCGAATTCCAGCACTGGGCTGCTTAAAATTCAGAAAGATGATTCCCTTCGCCCTCACGTGAGGCGCAACAACTATGTTGACCCCTCACTCCGCCCCTGGCGGATGTCCAAAGTATCTCTTGTAGGCGTGACTGAAATTAGCCGGATTGGCATACCCCAACCGATAGGCAATTTGCGCTACTTGCCACTTGCGCTGTAACAACAATGTCCGCGCCAACTCCATCCTTTGCTGACGCACATATTGCAGCATCGATTGCCCGAACACCCTGGCGAACGCGCGCCGCAGGGTAGTCTCGCCCACCCCGAGATCCTGCGCGAGGACCAGACTTCCAGGCGGCTCGGCGAGGTTCGCATCGAGCATCCGTCGTGCCTCATAAGCTAGGTCGCGCTGCCCCCGCACAGCAGGCGTCGGGCCCACCGGGCGGCCTTCGAGGTGCGAGGCCAGTTCGACCAGCAACGCCAGGCTCAGGCTCTCCTGGTGCAAACGCTTCAATGCTCCTCGGTAGGGCGAGAGGTAAAGCTGTTCCAGCAGCCTCCCTAGCGCCGGGCATCGTTCGAAGCCGGTGAAGCGCATGCCATCTTCAAGCAGACCCAGCAACGGTTGCAGGTGCGGATCCTCCTCCGCCAGCTCTCGCAGATAGCCACCGGCAATACGCAACCCCGCCATGCGCGCATGACTGCCGGCAGGCAACTGGTCCAGTATCTCCATGTGCTCGCTCAGGCCTAACGCGTGTGGCTTGCCTGTCGTGTAGCGATTGAGTTGGCCGTCGACACGGTGTTGCCATTGGCCACTCAGAACTTGAACCAGGCACAGGCTGTCAGGCAGGACCTTGTGGATACGCAGGGGTTCGGGAAATTGCAGATCGCAATCGAAGTACTGCATGTGCGCACGCACGGTATGCGCGCGATAGTGGCCAATCGCCCTGCCGATCACCTGGCCGGTGGCGCTATCGAACACGCCCGCCTGGGTTAGCGAGGCGGGGTGGTCGAAGCAGAATTCCGTGTCCAGGTACGGGGTCCAGCGTTCCATTGGCAAAGCCTGTCCATCTGTAGCAGCGGCACATTTGCAAAATGTTAACGCGCACACAACCTTTGCGTCAGCTCTTGTGAGTAACGACCTGATGATTGTGCGTAGCGGCCATCCTGGTTGGCAGGACGGCGGGTGGCGATTTCAATACAGGGCCGTGACATTCAAGGATCCTGAAAAATGTTGATTTACCGCAAGATGGCGGCCGTCCTGGTAGCGGTCTTGATGTTGGTGGCGGGCCTCGTGCATGCCGAAGAACGCCCGCCGGTAGCCGACAGAGTGATCGCCTATGCAGGCGAGCAAGGCGTGAAGGTCTGGACCTTGCGCATTGGTGAGCGCAGCGCTAATCAGGCGTTGGTGCAGATTGAAGGCATCGACCATGACTGGAACATGCGCATCCAGAAGATGGATGTCGTGAAGACCGACAAGGTGACTCGCTACTACACCACCGTCGACGGCCAGAAGTTTGCCGCGCTGGTGATCCAGGGTTCGGACAGTTGGAGCGCCAGCGAATTGTATCTGCCGGGTGAGGCCCAGGCGCTGAAGATCGGCTACTCGGATTCCCTGTCCGAACAGGGAAACGCCCAGGCGTTCCTGACCGACTACCTGAGCGCGCAGAAATGATCGCCGACCCTTCGCTCACAGAGAAGCTTGCCCATGATCCCCTCTGAACAACCCAATCCGCTGAGCGATCTGTCCGACTCGCTCGGCACCGAGTACAGCCAGTCACGCGCTGCCCAGCGCGATCGTGTGATCGCTGAGCTCAAGCAGGTCATCGAGCGAGTACCCGAGCAGACCGAGTTCACCAACTCGCGCCGCTACAAGTTGTGGGGGCCGCTGATTGCCTTGGTGTCGCTGGGCATCACCTTCGGTGGTATCAAGACCGGTGGCACCGGCCTGACCTGGTGCGGCGTGGGGCTGGTGCTGTTCGGCCTGACCCTGACCTGGCAGCATCGCAACTCTGGCACCAAGGTGTTCATGCGCCTGACCCGTTGCGAGCTGTTGGTCGATACGCTGTCCGCACCAGTCGATCTGGCCGAGGTCGAAGACATCAGCGTCAAGGACGAAGGCATGATCATGGCGCAGCAGCTCGAACTGAGCAGCGAAGCAGCACTGCCGACTCACCGCGTGGTGCATCTTCAGTTCTTCTGCGACCAAGCCATGGTGCTGAAAAAGCCCAGGCCGCAAATTCGCATCATGTCCGCAGGGGTGATGACTGGTGGGCGCACCTTGAAAGCGGACGAAATGGCCGCCTTGCTCGGTGCCTACCGCGATGCGGCTTGCGCACAGCGCCAGTTGAATTTGCTGTTGAATCATGGATGACCTTGAACGTGAAGCTCATCTGACCGCATTGCAAGTTGCGGCAGACGGGCCGCGCCAGAACCTGGAACTGCGCGAGTGTTCACGCGGCAAGGCCCTGGCCTGTGCCGTGCTGGGGGTGGTGGTGGCACCGGCCGGTATCTGGCTGGTGATGTTGCCCGTGCAGTTTGGCTTGTCGGTTGCCAACCCTGTGGCCTGGACCCTGTGGGCGTGCGCTTTGGTGCTGATTGGCGCCGGGTTCGCTGCGATAGCCCTGGCTGTGGCGCTCGCGCGTCGACATGGCCAGCGCGTTCTGGCCTTGACACCCGATAAGCTGGCCTTCGCCAACTCCACCGAGCCGCTGGCGCTGGACACCTTCGATAGCTTCGAAATCGACCAGCGTCATCTGAGTTCGGTCTTGACCTTCTCGGTGGCCGTTCACGCCCGCGCTCCTTTATTGGAGCCTGCCTGTTTCAGGTCACTTATGGCGCCGGATGCTTGGCCGGTGGCGGGTGGCCTGCGCGTCAAGCTGTGGGTGTGCGCACTGAGCCTCGATGGCCAACGTGTTGGCTTCGAACAATTGACCGGACTGCTGTTGGCCTATATCGAAGGCGCACAGGCACGCCGCACCCTGGGCCAGTTGTTCCCGCAGACCGTGCGATTCGACGCTGGTCGCTGACGTACTGCCAGGGCCTGAGAAGAAGATATGTCGTTGAGCCTGACACGGCGCCTATGGTGGGCACTGCCGGTAGTTTTGTTGCCTTTGTTGCTGATGGCCTGGACCTCCCTGCAAGGCTGGCGGGCCGGTAATCAGTTGGAAAAGGCCGCGATCATGCGCCAGTGGAATGCCGCACCTGACGATGCGTTGCTGGCGCGCCTTTCGGCGCGTGAGCGCAATGAGGTTATCCGCCCCGAAGACCGACACGCCGACTTCCTGCGTCAGATCGACCGCGTCGAGGAGGACCAGGGGGCGTTGCAATTGCGCCAAGTGCTGGCCGGGCTGGGTTACTGGCTGGCCTTCGCGACGTTGCTGGTTGGGATCGGCACCTGGTTGAAGATTCGCCTGGATGCTTGGCGCGCCCGGCGATCGCAGGCCTTTCTCGAACAACGCCTGGCGCACAGTTGGCACGTCCTGGGGCGCTGCCTGGTCGGCTACACCAGCTTGCTGGTTGGCGCGCTGGGCCTGTCGCTGCTCTACGAATTGAGCTGGGGCTGGAGTAACTTCAAGGACGCTGGGATCAGTGTGCTGATCGTGGTAGTGCCGATGGTCTCGATGATCGGCGTGGGCCTGGTGATGGTCCGGCGCCTGCGTCAGCAGTGGTCATGGCTGGAAATGCCTTCGTCGAGCTTTTTAGGTCGCACCTTGGATGAGGCGAGGGCGTCTGCACTCTGGGCTTGGGTCCGGACCTTGGCTGAGCAAGTCGGTGCGCCGGTACCGGACCATCTGGTGGTGGGCCTGGATCAATCGTTCTTCGTGACTAGCATGCGTGTGGTTCTGCAGCCGTCGGGACAGATCCTCGAAGGGCGAACCCTGTACTTGCCGCTGACCTGCCTGTGCGCCTTGAGCCAGGTAGAAACGGCGGCGATCATCGGCCACGAGCTGGGCCATTTCAGTTCGCGAGACACCGAGCGAGGCAGCGAACTGGCTGCGCGCTTTAGCCTGATGTGCGCGCATTACTCAAGCCTTGGCGGGGCCGCCGGCCCGCCGCCCTGGCTGGAGCGCCCGGCGCTGTGGATGGCCGGGAATTTCCTGCAGCAGTTCGAGCGTGCTGTGCAGCATTGGCGCCGTGCGCAGGAACTGGTGGCGGACCGTGCCGGGGCGCGCCTGGTCGGTCCTCGTTTGTTCAGCCAGGCCCTGTTGAGGGTGATCGCTCTGGATGAGGCGTTGCAACGCATGCTGGTCGCTCACCGGGGCGATAACCTGATCCATGCTTGGCTTGAATATCTGCGTCACGACCGGTTGATCCTCGACGAACAGGCCCTGCAACAGAGCCTCCCTCACCCGTTCGATAGCCATCCGCCGACTGCCCTGCGCTTGCGCCAACAGAACGTGACGCTTGATCAGGACCTGCTGACTGCCGCGACTCGCGTCCCCAGCGAAACGGACCGGCGCTGGTTCGAACGGCTGCTCGGCGCCCAGACCTGCGAAACCCAACTCAAGCCTGAAGGAACCCCTTGATGAACCCTGAAGACGATTCACTGAACGATCTGGCCCAGTCCCTGACCGGAGAGCTCAATCAGAAAGCGGCTGAGCAGCGGCGCGCGGCAATTGCCGAGCGTGAGGCGCTGCTGGCGAAGGTCCCGGCGGTGACGGAACTAGCGATGAACCATAGGGTGCGTTGGCTGCTGGCGCTTTCAGTGGTGTTCCTAGTGGTGCTAGGCGGTTGGTGCTTGGCGGATGAGAAAGCCTGGGTCGCCGGTGCGCTGCTGCTCGTGCTGGCGCTGGCCTCGGCGCGCAGCTTGTGGCTGCAGCGCGAGGCAGGCAAGCAAACCTTGTTACGCCTGACTCATGACGGTGTATGGTTCGCCTGTCTGGACGGCGAACTGATCATGCGCGATCTGGTGCAAGCGCGCGTCAAGGACGGGCGGCAGATGCAGATCACCCTCACTCTGAACGAAGGCGCACGCCTGCCGGGAACGCGCAATGCAATGGGGCCATGGCTGCCCAAGGCCAAGGTCAAGCATGGGACGCCGCCACAGGTGACGCTGACTTTGTTCGGCCTGGAGCATCGAGGCAAGGCGATGGATGCCGAGCAGGTCATGGGCCTGCTGGTCGATTACGGCGCCGCAGCGCTCGCCAAGGCCGAGCTTCAGTTGCTGCGAGCGGGTTCTTGAGGCTAGTCGCAGGCGGCCCTAAGCAACCCACGGGAGCTTGGCGCTCGACGCGTTAAAGGTTTTGTACTGGTTCTCAGCCTTCCCTGTGAAAGTGTGCTGAGTGGTTGCGACAGTTTTGCGCTTCTTTCCAAAGGCGCTGCAGGCCTTGAAGGACTAGGCCTGTCAGCGACAGTTTCAACGCTCTGAATCCCGCGTCAGCTATGGGTCGATTCTGTTGAAAAAGTCCCGTCGCAGTTTTGCCCATTACAGAGCGCTAACGACATTGAAATCTGGTTCGCTCAGAAGACGGAGCTGTATTGGTTTTTAAGTAGCAACGCCAAAATCGAGCGACTTTTGAGCTGCCGAGCAACAGCGCTCTCAGAAACCGGTTTTTTCAAGAGAATCGGTCGATAGCGGTCACTCACGAACAACTGCTATCGTTCAAAGCGGCCGGTTACTACAGGCCGTAACTGGCCAGAATTGCAGCCGAACCGCGCAACCCCGCCTAGTTGTTGGCTGCGACAGTTTTGCGTTTCCTCTCCAAGAAGCTGAAGGCCGCGAATAACGGGACGCTTCCGCGACAGTTTTAATTCTCTAAAGTCATCGATGAAATCGGACGCAGGTCGGAGCCCGTGCGCGCAATCTCCGTCATGCGCTCGAGCGGGATGGTCGGGTCCAGCCACTCGCGCGCAACCTCCGGCGTCAGTACCAGGGGTTTGTGGTCGTATATGTCGATCAGGCCCTCAGCGCCGTTGTGGGTTGCGTTGCTGCGCTGTGTGTCTGCGGTAACCGGACGGGGCGATCTGCAGGGAGATCGACTCGACCCCGAGACGGTCACGATGCTGATCGACAAATGCCCTCAGGACTGGGTGCGGCGCAGGAAGGCCTGCCCGTCGAGCTTCGCCTGGGCAAAATAAGCACTGGCCAGCCGCAGGATTTCATTGGCTTTGCACAGTTCGCGGTTCTCGCGCTCAAGAGTTGAGCGCCTCCACGAAACCCTGGGGTGATTCAGTACTGCTCAGTCGAGCAGCTTTAATCCGATGGTATAAGGCTCAACCGAAGTACTGCCCTATGTATGGAGAGAGCATATCTGCAATGGCATCGATTGCCAGCCAAGCTGAGATTACGAGGATCAAACTAATCAAAGCCATAAATTTGCTACCGCCAAACTTACGGCGCCACCACCAGTTCAAAGAAAGCAGAATGAGACATAGCGGTGGAATGGTTACCAGCGCTATAGCCAATCCAATTAGGCTATTGGGTCGAGTACTTGTTATGGCGACAACAGTCAAAAAAAAGGCCATCAGCAGCTTGCGCCGACGTTCAGGCCATGGATTGTGAAGCGGAATGGGGCGCATATCAGTCACTTAAATGGATCGCTAGGGGCTGTTTCATTTCGCCATAACCATTTGATCTATAATATAAATCTCGTATCGCTGTAGCTCTTACACAACATCGATACGAGCTTGCAATGCCCCGATTACTGCTCAGCGATGAGTATTGGTCGAATGCTGCGGCAAATTCTGCTGCACAAGACCATCTACAACAAGCGTGATCTACGAATGACCGTGCAGGGCAGCTATCCCAAGGTGCGCACGGTCGAGGGTTTGCCACTGGTACGAGACGGCGACATTCTCACCTCTCCAGGGGGCATCGCTGCCGTCGAGGCGGCCAGGGAAATCGTCCTGCGACATTGCGGCCTGTCTCGTGCTCGCAAGGCGATTCAGTATCTGGTTGCGAACGCCGAGCAACTGAATCTGCCGACTGTGCAACTGCATCCGCTCGAGGAAATAGCGCTCAACTGCGCGGACCGGCGCATCGTCCAGTCCGTCACGATCATGCGGGAGCGTATGTACGAGCATCTGAGCATCAGCTCATTGGCTCGATTGATCGGCGCGACCGAGAAGCAACTGACGAAAGCCTTCGCGCAGAACCTGAAAATCTCTCCATCGGTGTTCTGGCGTGAGTTGAGGCTCGATCACACGCATTGGCTGGTACAGAACACCGATAGATCGGTTGCTCAAATCGCCTATGAATGCGGTTTTTCCGACAGCACCCATTTTTGCAAGAGCTTCAAAAAGCGATTCTCCATTTCGCCGGCGCGGCTGCGCAAACAGCATAAACAGATGGGGTGTATCTGAAACGGCATTTACTTCGGTTTGAAGCCGCGCAGGATTGAAAACTGGCGTGGCTTCTGTGGCTCAAAGCCGCTCGTCCGGCCGCAAGGTCAACACCCGCACGCCATCCGCCGTCACCGCCACCGTGTGTTCGAACTGCGCCGACAGCAGGCCGTCGCGGGTAACCACGGTCCAGCCATCGCTCAGGGTGCGGGTTCCCGGCTGGCCCTGGTTGATCATCGGCTCGATGGTGAAGGTCATGCCTTCGCGCAGGGTCAGCCCGGTGTGCGGTTTGCCCCAGTGCAGCACCTCGGGCGGCTCGTGCATTTCCCGGCCGATGCCGTGGCCGCAGTATTCGCGTACCACCGAGTAGCCGTGGGCGCGGGCGTGGCTCTGGATGGCATGGCCGATGTCGCCCAAGCGAGCGCCGGGGCGCACGACCTGGATGCCTTTCCACATCGCCTCGTAGGCGACCTTGGCGAGTTGCCGGGCCTCGGCCGAGACGTCGCCGACCAGGTAGGTCTTGCTGGAGTCGGCGATGAAACCGTTCTTCTCCAGGGTGATGTCCAGGTTCACCAGGTCGCCGCCCTGGATGATGTCCCTGGTGCTGGGCACACCGTGGCAGACGACCTCGTTGCGCGAGCTGTTGAGGACATAGGCGAAGCCGTACTGGCCCTTGCTGGCGGGACGTGCCTTGAGTTCGTCGACGATGTAGTTATCCACGAGGTCGTTGACCTGCAGGGTCGACATGCCGAGCAGGCTCAAGCCGTCCAGATACGTGAATACCGATGCCAGCAGGCGTCCGGATTCCGCCATCAGGGCGATTTCGTCTGGTGTCTTGGTCATACTGGTTCGGCCACGGCGGACGGAACAACCACGCCGGCAGCGCGTAGCTCTGCCGCGACCACTTCGCTGAAGCTCAGGGTCGGGTTCATCTCGCAGAGCATGCCGATACGAATCCAGAAACCGGCCTGGGCGTTGATCGAACGGTGCGACACCGTGCTGGCCCGGCGAATCTGATCGTGCAGTTCATCATCGATGTTGACGATACCCATGGAACTCACCTCATATGAAACGTATATGAATCATATATGGGTGTGCTCCATAGGTACAGACCGTCAGGAGTGGGCTTTGCACCCTACGCCCGGTCGTCTCTGTCTAGCCGCACTTGGAATGCCCGCAGTTCAGGCAGGTCGCGCAGCCATCCAGTTGCACCACCGCCTGGGTGCTGCACTTGCCGCACAGTTGCGAGCCGGGTGGGAAGCCGTCGCCGGGCTCCAGGGTCGAGCCGCCCTGGGAGGCTTCGTAGGCGGCGCGTTTTTCCGCGAGGTAGCGCTTCTGCTCCTCGTCCAGCGCGTGGCCTTCGAGCAGGCCGATGGCGATCAGGTGGCGCTCCAGCACCGCGCCGATTTCGGCGACGATGGAGGGCATGTAGATGCCGCCTTTCTTCAGGTAGCCGCCGCGTGGGTCGAACACCGCCTTGAGTTCCTCGACCAGGAAGGTGCAGTCGCCGCCCTTGCGGAACACGGCGGACATGATGCGGGTGAGGGCGACGATCCACTGGAAGTGGTCCATGTTCTTCGAGTTGATGAAGATCTCGAAGGGCCGGCGTTGCTCGTGGGTCGTGCCGGCGTTGAGCACCACATCGTTGACGGTGACGTAGAGCGCGTGTTCGAACAGCGGCGACTTGATCTTGTAGGTCGCGCCGATCAGGGTTTCCGGCCGGGCCAGGGCCTCGTTCATCTGTACCGGGGCATCGGCGGCTTCTTCTGCGGCCATGTTGGTCGCGTTGCGCTCCAGGTTCGGGTCGACGACCTTGAAGCCCTTGATGCGTTGCTTGATCTTGACGGTAGTCATGGGTAGCGGCTCCTCAATACTTGCCGTAGTAGCCTTCTTTGAGCGCATCGAACAGGTTGGCGGCGGTGTTCACTTCACCGTCGTATTCCACCTGCTCGTTGCCCTTGAGTTCGACGGTGCTGCCGTCTTCCAGCTCGAAGCGGTACAGGGTGTTTTCCAGGTCCTTGTCCTTGACCAGCACGCCCTGGAAGGCGGCCGGGTTGAAGCGGAACGTGGTACAGCCCTTGAGCCCCTGCTTCCAGGCGTAGAGGTAGATGTCCTTGAACGACTCGAAGGCGTAGTCGGTGGGCACGTTGGCGGTCTTGGAGATGGACGAGTCGACCCACTTCTGCGCGGCGGCCTGCACATCGACGTGTTCGGTGGGGCTGATGTCGTCGGCGGCGACGAAGTAGGCCGGCAGCTTGCGGCTGGCTTCTTCCGCGTAGGGCATGGCTTCGGCGTTGACCAGGGTGCGGTAGGCGAGCAGTTCGAAGCTGTACACCTCGACCTTCTCCTTGGCCTTGCGCCCGGCGCGGATGACATTGCGCGAGTAGTGGTGGGCGAAGCTCGGCTCGATGCCGTTGGAGGCGTTGTTGGCCAGGCTCAGGCTGATGGTGCCAGTGGGCGCGATGGAGCTGTGATGGGTGAAGCGCGCGCCGTGCTCGGCCAGTGCCTCGACCAGTTCCGGCGCGTACTCGGCGATCTTCTGCATGTAGCGCGAGTATTTCGCGTGGAGGATACGGCCGGGAATGCGATCACCGACCGTGTAGCCGTCGCTGCTCATTTCCGGACGCTTGCGCAGCATCTCGGCGGTGACCTCGTAGTCTTCGCTCAGGACTGGCGCCGGGCCTTTTTCCCTGGACAGTTCCAGGGCTTCTTCCCAGCCGACCAGGGCCATTTCCCGTGCGACTTCCTCGGTGAACACGCAGGCTTCCGGGCTGCCGTAGCGCATCTTCAGCAGGGTCAGGGTCGAGCCCAGGCCGAGGAAGCCCATGCCGTGGCGGCGCTTGCTCTCGATTTCCTGGCGCTGCTGGGGCAAGGGCAGGCCGTTGATTTCGACGACGTTGTCCAGCATGCGGGTGAAGATGCGTACCACGCGGCGGAAACGCTCCCAGTCGAAGCGGGCGTCCGCGCCGAACGGGTCGATGACGAAGCCGGTCAGGTTGACCGAGCCGAGCAGGCACGAGCCATAGGGCGGCAGGGGCTGTTCGCCGCACGGGTTGGTCGCGCGGATGTGCTCGCACCACCAGTTGTTGTTCAGCTCGTTGACCCGGTCGATGAGGATGAAGCCGGGTTCGGCGAAGTCGTAGGTGGAGACCATGATCATGTCCCACAGGTGGCGGGCGCGCAGGCTGCCGTAGACCTTGCAGGCGACCAGGCCGTCCTCGCGGACGATGTAGTCGTCGTGCACCGGCCATTCGCGCCAGCGCACCTGTGTTTCATCGCTCAGGTCCAGCTCATCGACTTCCTTGGCGTGCACCGGGAACAGCAGGGTCCAGTCTTCATCGGCCTCGACGGCGTGCATGAAGGCGTCGGTGATCAGCAGGCTGAGGTTGAACTGGCGCAGGCGGCCGTCCTCGCGCTTGGCGCGGATGAACTCACGCACGTCCGGATGGACCACATCGAAGGTGCCCATCTGCGCGCCACGGCGGCCGCCGGCGGAGCTGACGGTGAAGCACATCTTGTCGAACACATCCATGAACGACAGCGGGCCGCTGGTGTGTGCGCCAGCGCCGGAGACGAACGAGCCGCGCGGACGCAGGGTGGAGAACTCGTAGCCGATGCCGCAGCCGGCTTTCAGGGTCAGGCCGGCTTCGTGGACCTTGCCGAGGATGTCATCCATGGAGTCGTGGATGTTGCCGGAGACCGTGCAGTTGATGGTCGAGGTCGCCGGCTTGTAGGCCAGGGCACCGGCGTTGGAGATGATGCGACCCGCGGGAATGGCACCGTTGCGCAGTGCCCAGAGAAATTGCTCGTGCCAATGTTCGCGCTTGTCTGCGCTTTCGACGTTGGCCAGCGCCTGGGCCACGCGGCGCCAGGTCGCATCCACGTCGGCATCCACTGGCGTGCCGTCCTTCGCGGTGAGCCGGTATTTCTGTGCCCAGATATCTTCCGATGCAGGCTGTAGCGGGATCGTGGCGGTACGCGGCGTTTCTTCGACGAGGATTTCTTCTGGCTTGCCCATGGTCGGCCTGGTCTCCTGCTTGGATGGCTGAGTTGGGAATAATACTCATTTAATGAGGTGGGTGTCTGATCTGTATCAGCCTTTGATCGGCGATACGCTGGTCGACTGGCACCGGCAAAAAGGTTGAAATGGGAATGGTTCGCGATTAATGTGCGCGCGTTCGCCATGCTCGTTCATGGCCCTTTCTGCGCTTGTTGGCCCAGGGTCTGCCATGTCGCTACCTGAAACGGATTCGATCATTCCTCTCGATGTGCTGTACGGAACCCACCACGGCTGGCTGCAGGGCTGGCTGAGGCGTTCGGTCGGCTGTTCGCAGCAGGCAGCGGATCTGGCTCAGGATACCTTCGTGCGCCTGCTGGTGCGTGGCAAGCCGATCAGTGACCAGGCGCCCCGTGCCTTGCTGGCGCGGGTTGCCCGTGGCCTGGTGATCGACCATTGGCGACGCGATGCGCTGGAGCGCGCCTACCTGGAAGCGCTGGCGCAGTTGCCCGAGTCCAGTCATCCCTCGCCGGAGGCGCGGCATGAAGCGCTGCAGGGCCTGGAGCGCATCGCACAATTGCTCGATGGCCTCAAGCCAGCGATCCGCGAAGCATTCCTGCTGTACCAGCTCGGTGGCTTGAACCATGCCCAGGTTGCCGCGCGGCTGGGCGTTTCCAGCCGTACCGTCGAGCGGCACGTGGCCGGTGCTCTGCTGCACTGCTATCGCGCCTGTTTCGAGCCCGGCCTGTGAGCAGCGCCGAACGCTTGCCGGAATCCATCGTCTGCAGCGCCATCGAGTGGCAGATGCGCCTGCGTGCCCATGCGGGCAGCCCCGAGCTGCAGCGCCAGTTGCAGGACTGGTTGTATCAGGACCGCCGGCACCAACTGGCCTGGCAACGCCTGCAGCAGATGGGCGGGCTGTTCCAGTCGAGCCAATTGCCGGATGCGGCCCAGACCATTCCGTTGTTACAGCGGGCCGAGGCTGACCTGGGGCGGCGGCGTACCCTCAAGCTGCTGGGACTCGGTCTCGCCGCCGGCAGCGCCACGCTGTTGGCGACGCAGACACCGCCGGCCTGGCACGCCGATTTTTCCACGGCCACCGGCGAGCGGCGGCGGGTCGGTCTGGTCGCTGGCGCAGAGGTAGTGCTCAACACCGGTAGCGCCATGGATGTGCAAGGCGACTGGCTGTTGCTGCGTACGGGCGAGGCGTTGGTTGAAGGCCAGGCCTGGCAGGTGCGCTGCCGCTTTGCCGAGTGCCGGGGGCGCGATGCGCGGGTGGTGCTGCGCGAACGCGATAACGCCAGTGAAATCCGTGTCGAGCGTGGCGAGGTAGTGGTTTCCACCTCGGGTGGGGAGCGGCGCCTGCTGGCTGGTGACGGTGTGAGTGCAGCGCCGAGTGGGTTGAGCGTACTCGGCAAGGGGCCACTCGATCCTTTTGCCTGGAGCCGTGGCTTGCTGGTGGTCAGCGACATCCGCCTGGCGGATTTTCTTGTCGAGGCGGGGCGCTATCGCCGTGGCTGGCTGGGGTGCGATTCAGCGGTGGCCGATCTGCATCTGTCTGGCGTTTTCCGCCTGGACGAGCCTGGGATGATGCTGGACAACATCACTCATCTGCTGCCGGTGCAGATCATCGAGCACACGCGCTGGTGGGTGAGGGTGGTGCCGGTGGCGTGAAGGAGGGGCTGCTTCGAGGCAGGAGCGGACACCGAGATTACTTACCGTCACTCCCGCGCAGGCGGGAGCCCAAATAAAAAGGGCGCTTCTGGGCTCCCGCCTGCGCGGGAGTGACGGCTAAACACACCGAGTAATGAGGTCCGCCCCTGCCTCGCAACAGCCACTCCCCTGACTCGTTCATTCACCGACAAAAATAATCTGTCGGACTTTCTCGGCTCATCCGGTTTGGGATGATCACTCCCTCAATGGATACCGACATGCGCGCCAGCCGATCCCTGCCGTTCCCGCTTCAGCCCCGTACTCTTTCAGGCGCCATCTGCCTGGCATTGGCCTTGAGTGGCGGGGTCGCGGGCCTGTCGATGCAGGCCGCCCAGGCCGCCGTCGAGCAACGTGCGCCGAGCGTGCCGGCCGGCTCACTGGAGCTGGCGCTGAGCACCTTTGCCGAGCGTGCCGGGATCACCCTGTCCTATTCGCCCGAGGTGGTGCGCGGCCTGAACAGCCCAGGCCTGGCAGGGGGCGGTTCGCTGGAGGAGGGCCTGGCGAAACTGCTGAGCGGCAGTGGCCTGGTCGCGCAGAAGACCTCGTCCGGCTACGTGGTCTTGCCGGGAAAGACTGACGCCAGCCTGCAACTCGATGCCACCAGCATCGATGCCAAGGCGAGCCAGACCGCTTTCGCTCCGGTCGAGGGCTACTTCGCCAGCAACGCCAGCAGCGCGACCAAGAGCGACAAGCCGCTGCTGGAGACCGCGCAGAGCGTCAGCGTGGTGACCGCCGAGCAGATCGCCGACCGCAAGGTCAATCGGGTCGAGGACGCGGTTGCCTATACGGCAGGCGTGCGCACCGGCAGTTCCGGGCTGGACCCGCGTTTCGACAACATCAGCGTGCGCGGCTTCGACACCACCATGAGCGCAGACTTTCTCGATGGTCTGCGGCAGCCCTATAACGGCTGGTTGTCCATCTATGGCACCGAGGCCTATGCCTTGGAGCGTATCGAGATACTGAAGGGACCCGCTTCGGTTCTCTACGGACAGATCAGCCCGGGCGGCATGGTCAACCGGGTGAGCAAACGCCCGAGCCTGCAGGCGAAGAACGAAGTCGAAGTGCAAGCCGGTAACAACAACCATCAGCAGGCTCAGTTCGATGTCGGTGGAAAACTGGACGAGGAAGGCAATGTCCTGTTCCGGACCGTGGGTATCTATCGCGATGCCGAAAACTATATCGAACAGTTGAACAACGATGTGCGCATGCTGGCACCGTCGCTGAGCTGGCAGATCGATCCAGACACGAGCCTGACCGTGCTGGCGCAGTACCAGGAACGTCAGACCGCAGCATCGCCAATGCTGTATCAGGATGGTGACTACCTCACGGATTTCTGGCAGGGCGACGAGTATTTCGACAAGTTGCAGCAGCGCCAGTGGACCCTGGGCTACGAGTTCGAACACGCGTTCAACGACACCTTCAGCCTGCAGCAGAACCTGCGTTACGGCCAACTGGACACGACCAACCAATACCTGCAGCCCGACGGCACGATCACCGATGGCGTCATGGATCGTTATGCGGTGGGTGTCTACGAGGAAATGGAATCCGTGACTGCCGATACCCGTCTGGTCAGCCGTTTCTCTACCGGGAACCTGCAGCACACCCTGCTCAGCGGTTTCGACTACGCCTGGTACGACAGCTCGGTGCTGTACGCCTGGGGGCCGGCACCTTCCATCGACATGAACGCACCGGACTACCACCAGTCGGTCAGCCGGCCGACCGATCCGCTGGCCGATACCGATAGCCTCAGCCAGCGCACCGGCCTGTATCTGCAGGATCAGATCGAACTCGACCGCTGGCGCCTGTCCGCAGGTGTGCGCCATGACCGGGTCAAGGTTCGCAACAATGACAACCTGACGGACAGCAACAGCAAGACCAGCGACTCCGCGACGACCTTCCAGATCGGTGCGCTGTACCTGTTCGATAGCGGCTTTGCCCCGTACGCCAGCTACGCCGAATCGTTCCTGCCGCAAAGCGGGACCGACGCCAGCGGCTCCGCATTCGAGCCAACGGAAGGCAAGCAGTACGAAGTGGGCCTCAAGTATCAACCGCCTGGTGCCAATGCGATGTTCACGGCTTCGCTGTACCACCTCACGCAGGAGAACGTGGTAACGCGCGATCCAGTCGATCCGCTCAACAGCGTGCAGACCGGTGAGCAGGTATCCCGTGGCCTGGAATTGGAAGCGGTCGCCGACCTGACCGAGCGCCTGCACATGACCGCCAGCTACAGCTACAACGACCCGGAAGTGACCAAGAGCAACGACGGCAATGAAGGCAAGGACCCACGTGACGTACCGCGCCACCTGGCCTCCCTGTGGCTGGACTACCAACTGCCGTTCGGCCTGGGCTTCGGTGCCGGCGCCCGCTACACCGGCAGTGTCTACGGCGACGACCTGAACACGGTCAAGAACGATGATTACACCTTGATCGATGCCGCCGTGCATTACGACTTCGGCGGTGGCCTGGATGGCGTGCGCCTGGCCGTCAATGCGCGCAACCTGACCGACAAGCAATACATCAACTGCCAGGCGGGTTATTGCTACCGCGGCGAAGCGCGCAGCGTGGTCACCAGCCTGAGCTACAGCTGGTGACGGCCATGGGCGGGCTGCGCGCATTGCTGGCCGTCGTGCTGGTACTGGGCGGCGTTTGCGCCGCCCAGGCCGAGCCGGTAACGCTCGACGGCACCGAACAATGGACGATGAAAAGCGCCGAGGGCCGCGAATACCGGATCATGGTCAGCCTGCCGGAGGGCGACGTGCCCTACACCGGCGGCTACCCGGTGATCTACCTGCTCGATGCCAACGCTTACTTCCCGGCATTCCATGCCGCCAAGCGCGCCCAGGATCGCCTCAAGGGCGCGATCCTGGTCGGCATCGGCTACCCGAGCGACACGCCGCTGGATTTCGAGCGGCGCGCCTTCGACCTGTCGCCGCCGCAACCGCCCGAGCGCAACACGCCGGCGCAAGGTGGGCAGGAGCTGTTCCTCGACTTCATCGAGAAACGCCTGATGCCCGAGGTCAACGCGCGCTTCAAGGTCGACCAGGACCAGCGCAGCCTGGTCGGGCATTCCTTTGGCGGCATGTTCGGTGTCTACACGCTGTTCACCCGACCGGCGCTGTTCCAGCACGTGATCGCGGTGAGCCCAAGCCTGTGGTGGCATGATCGCTACCTGATGGCGCCTGAGCGTGCCTTCACCCAGCGGGCGCATGCCGGCAAGCTGGACCTGACCCACAGCAGCCTGACCCTGTTGATCGGCGATCGCGAGATGCCCCAGGAAATCCAGGATGCCCGTTCGCTGCAACTGCGCCTGGAAAACCTCTCGCAGTACGGTTTGCGCAGCGATTTCCAGCTCGAAGCGGGCGAGGACCACATGTCCGTGCCGTTCCGTGTTCCGACCCGGATTCTGGACGAGCTGCTCAGTACGCGACGTTTCTGACGCTGGACGAACCTGGCGGGCGTTCTGCCCGCCAGGTCCGGGCGGGAAATTGATCGATCCTCTCTACAGCCCATCCTGCCTGGCCTGGATAGGCTTATGCACAGGTTTTGCGAGGCGTTATCCAGGCTGTTTGTGCATAACACCAGTGCATCGATGCTCTTTTGTTCGCTTCGCTGCAACGCACAGGCGGCAAGGGCTTGAGCGAAGGCCTACCAGGATATCCACAGGATGATCCACGGTAATTGTGGATGACGTTTTTCCTTCATGTGCGACACATCTGCGGCTCGAGACCTTCGCGCGCGCAGGCGAACGGCGGTGAGCGATGCCCAGAGAAATCGCAGGCGCGATGCTTCCCAAGCCTGCTTGTGAACCGCCCAATTTCGATTTAAATCATTTAAAAAACAACAAGTTAAACAATCATATATCGCTCGGTATATGGACACCCGATCCGCTCACGCCCTAGCGTGCTCCCCCGAAACCTTCACTTACATTTACAACAGAGGGGACTGCAAATGGGTCGACTATCGGGCAAGGTGGCGCTGATCACAGGGGGGGCGGGCGGCTGTGGCCTGGCGGCTTCCGAGCTGTTCGCCAAAGAGGGCGCGCAGGTCGCCATCCTCGACTTGCCGAACAGCCAGGGCGAAGCGCTGGCGGCCAGGATCAACGAAGAGGGCGGTACGGCCATGTTCGTCGCCGCCGACGTGTCCAACGCCGAACAGGTCAACCGCGCGGTGCGCCAGGCCGAGGAGCGTTTCGGCGCGATCACCGTGTTGCTCAACCATGCCGGCACCATCCATGCCGGGCCGTTCCTGGAGACCAGCGAAGGCGAGTGGGACCGGCTGATGGGCATCAACGTCAAGGGCATGTTCCTGGTGACCAAGGCGGTGTTGCCGAAGATGATCGAGGCCGGTGGCGGCAGCATCGTCTGCACCTCGTCGATCTCCGCCGTGGTCGGCACGCCGATGGAAGTCCTGTACTGCACCACCAAGGGCGCTTGCCACATGTTCGCCCGCGGTATCGCCGTGGAGTACCGCGACCAGAACATTCGCAGCAACGCGGTGTGTCCGGGCTTCATCGGCACCGCTCATGGCCAGCGGGAAATCGAGCTGCTCAGTGGCCTGGGCGTCGATGTGTCCAGCGAAAGCATCGCCGCCATGCAAGGGCGCCTGTGCGATCCGAAGGAAGTGGCCGCCGCCGCCTTGTTCCTCGCCAGCGATGAAGCGAGCTTCGTCAACGGTACCCATCTGTTCGTGGATAACGCCTACACCGCCATCTGAAGCGCAGGACGGCCTGGCCGTCCATGACCCTAAAAAGTTATCCACAAGAACGAATAAAGCAACACGCACTTTCAATTCTGCCAAACCACAACTCTTACAAAATGAGAGGCAGCAAATGGAAAACATCGGCACTTATGTCGTTTACGTAATCATGGTGTGCGCGGTCATCGGTGCCGTGGCGTCCATCTACGATGCGGAATCCGAACTCGGCAAGGAGTTCACCGCCGGCCTGCACAGCATTGGCCCAATCTTCATTCCCGTCGCCGGGATCATGGCGTCGATTCCCTTCATTTCCAGTTTCATCAGCCAGTTCATCGGCCCGGTCTTCCAGGCCATGGGCGCCGATCCAGGCATCGCCGGGGCGATCTTCATCGCCTCTGACCTGGGCAGCTACCAATTGGCCCACCAACTGGCGCAGAGCCCGGAAGGCTGGATTCTCGGCCTGATCACCGGCTTCCAGTCCGGCTCGACGGTGATCTTCGTCATCCCGGTAGGCCTGGCGATGCTGGCCAAGGTCGATCACAAGTACATGGCCCTGGGCATCATGGCTGGCCTGCTGAGCATTCCGGTGAGCATCGTGGTCATCGCCCTGCTCATGCAGGGGCTCGGCATCAATGTGCGGCCGGACATCGCCACCAGTGGCGAGGCGACCCAGGCGCTGCATTTCACCCTGCCGCTGCTGATCCGGAACCTGATGCCGCTGATCCTGTTCTGCATCGCCCTGGCCGCCGCCCTGCGCTACCTGCCGAACCTGATGGTCTACCTGTTCCTCAAGCTCGGCCAACTGATGTACGCGGCGGTGACCCTGGTGCTGGTGGCTTCGGTGGTGGAGTACTTCACCCAGTTCTTCACTCATGTGTTCGGTGGCTGGGGCTTCGCGCCGATCATCGCCGATGCCGAGGACCAGTTCCGCGCCCTGGAGATCGCCGGCTACGTCGGCATCATGCTCTGCGGCGCGTTCCCGATGGTCTGGCTGATCAAGCGCTACCTGTCCAAGCCGATCGAAAAGGTCGCCGCGCTGATGGGCCTGTCGGCCAGCGGCGCGGCAGGCATGCTCGCCGGTTCGGCCAACGTGCTGGCGCTGTTCCGCCTGATCGGCGAGATGCCGCCGAAGGACAAGGTGCTGGTCATCGCCTTCGCCGTCTGCGCCGCCTTCACCTTCGGCGATCACATGGCCTACTCGGCCAACTTCCAGCCGTCGATCATCCTGCCGCTGATCATCGGCAAGCTCGGCGGGGGCCTGCTGGGCATGCTGCTGGCGTACTGGCTGGCGGTGCCCAAGGCGCTGGAGCTGGGGCGCAAGGATGAGGCCGAGGGTAACTTCAAGGCCACGCCTGAACTGTCCTGACGCTGAGTAGATGCAGATCGTGCTCCGGGATGCCGATGACGTTCCGGAGCATGCGCGTTCATGGCGCTGTGGATATCCTGAACGTGCAGCGCAACGCTGCCATACACTCAGCCCCTGATCGAGAGCCATTGGCGAGCCCATGAAAGCCGAGGACGCGAAACACATCTCCAGTATCATCGATGCGATTGGTTCCGAGCGGATCGGCACGGCGATCGATGCGTTGCTGAGGCGCCGGCTCGACTTCGACATGAGCTGCGTCTATCTGTTTCGCTTCAACCACAATGCTCTGCTGGTGCATAACGGCTACAACAGGTCGGTGTCGGAGAAGACCCTGAACGCCTACATCCGTGGCGGCTACCTGCTCGACCCGTTCTACGTGGCCTGCATCAACCAGCACCCGGCGGGCCTGTGGCGGATGAGCGAGCTGGCGCCGGACAGCTTCTACTCGTCGGGGTTTTCCATCTCGCGGGATATCCACCCGTGCGTGTCTTCCGAGCACGGCACACTGATCGAGGAGGTTGGCTTCATCATCCCCATCCAGCCCCAGGTCGCCATCGTCCATTCGTTGATGCGCAACCTGGACAGCGGTGCGTTCCAGGAGTGGGAACTGGATGAACTGCGGGCCTGCGCCCCGGTCTTGAGCTCGGCCTTGGCCCTGCATTGCCGGACCCGCTACGGCGACTGTGAGACGGCCACCGAGGAGGTCGATGTGCGCCTCGAAGACGCGTTCATCGAGATTCTCCAGGGGCAGTTGACCGAGACCCAGCGCTACATTGCCAAGCTGATCCTGCAGGGGCACAGCAATGCGTCGATCGCCAGTGTGCTGAAGATTTCCGAGGGCACGGTGAAGGTGCACAAGCACAACATCTACCAGCGCCTGGACATCTCCAACAACGCCGAGCTTTTTCGCCTGTTCATCAATTACCTGGCCAGGCCTTCCTGATCGACAGGATGGCGCGGCCGGTCGACGACTGGACTCACAGGAGCCCGAAGCAGTGGAAAGACGGTTTTTCAGTGGCGCCATCAAGGGCAAGAACCTGCTCTATCTGAAGGACAGCCAGGCGACGACGGTGCCCACGGCGAATGTCGGCTTCGTCCTGCTCGAGAACTTTTCCCTGCCGGCCTTCACCCAGGCCCTGGATACCCTGGTAACCGCCAACCTGTTGCAGGCCGAGCTGTTCGCCACTCATACGTTCTCGCTGGATGGCGCGGAGGTCGTCAGCGACCTGGGGATCGTCATCCGCCCGGACCGCGACTTGCAGACCACGCCCCTGGAAAGCCTGCAACTGCTGGTCATCTGCGGTGGCTTGCGCACGCCGCTGCGCATGTCGCCAGCGTTGGTCGCGCTGCTGAAAAAAGCCGCCGAACGCGGCATCGCCCTGGCTGGCCTGTGGAACGGCGCCTGGTTTCTCGGCCGCGCGGGTTTGCTGGAGGGCTACCGCTGCGCCATCCATCCCGAGCATCGCCCGGCCCTGGCCGAAGCGGTGAAGAACAGCCAGGTGACCAGCGAGAGCTACATGGTCGACCGTGACCGCTACACCGCCGCCAGCCCCAACGGCGCCTTCTACATGGTGCTCGACTGGATCGGCAACCTGCATGGCAAGGCGCTGGTGGATGGCATCGTCGACATCCTGGCGTTCGAGGCCTCGCGCTTCAAACGCGTCGACCCCAAGCTGCACTTCAAGATGACCGCGCCGCTGCGCGAAGTGGTCAAGCTGATGGAGGCGAACCTGGAGGAGCCGCTGGACCTGGTCCAGCTCTGCACCTACGTGGACCGCTCGCGGCGGCAGATCGAGCGCTTGTTCAGGGACCAGTTGGGCACTTCGCCGCTACGCTATTACTTGGAGCTGCGCCTGACCGAAGGCCGGCGCCTGCTGCAGCATTCGAGCCTGACCATCGTCGAGGTGGCGCTGGCCTGCGGTTTCGTTTCCAGCAGCCATTTCAGCAAGTGCTACGCCTCGTATTTCGGTCACTCGCCGTCGAAGGAGAAGCGCTTGAATAACTGATGGGGCAGCCCGCGTAGGGTGAGGGCTACGCAGCGCGCAGCCCATCCCCCTTGCACAGGTCCCCGCTCTACCCCCGGTGATAACGCTGCGCAAGCTTGTACACCGGCGTTTCCAGCCCCTCGAAACGGGCCTTCAACTGCAACGCCAGGTACAGCGAATAATGCCGCGACTGGTGCAGGTTGCCGCCGTGGAACCACAGGTTGGCTTGTTGGGTCGGCTTCCACATGTTGCGCAGCTCGCCTTCGTACGGCCCCGGGTCCTTGGTGGTGGACGAGCCCAGGCCCCAGCAGCGGCCAACCTTGTCGGCGACTTCCTGGGAAATCAGCTTGGCCGCCCAGCCGTTCATCGAGCCGTAGCCGGTGGCGTAGACGATCAGGTCAGCGGGCAGGCGCGTACCGTCGTTGAGCAGCACGGCATCGTCTTCGATGCGTTCGACACCGAGCCCCGGTGCGCTTTTCAGGCGGATGGTGCCATCGGCGATCAGCTCCGAGGCGCCGACGTCGATGTAGTAGCCGGAACCGCGGCGCACGTACTTCATGAACAGGCCGGAATCGTCGTCGCCGAAGTCGAGCATGAAGCCGGCCTTCTCCAGGCGAGCGTAGAAGTCCTTGTCACGCTCCTTGATCGCCTCGAAAGCCACCTTGTGGAAGCTCGGCATGACCTTGTAGGGAATCGAGGCGAACAGCATGTCGGCCTTGTCGGTGGTCAGGCCCTTGTCCAAGGCATCCTCGGAATAGAGGCCGCCGAACACCAGTTCCATGAGGCTGTCGGAGCGCACGATGTGGGTGCTGGAGCGTTGCACCATGGTCACCTCGGCGCCGTTTTCCACCAGGTCGGCGCAGATGTCGTGGGCCGAGTTGTTCGCCCCGATCACCACCGCGCGCTTGCCGCGCCAGGCGTCGCCACCGGGGTGCTTGCTGGAATGGTGTTGCTGGCCTTTGAAGCTGTCCGCGCCGGGATAGGCGGGCACATTGGGCACGCCGGACATGCCGGTGGCGAGGATCAGTTGGGTCGGCTGCAAGGTCAGGCTCTGGCCATCGCGCCGCACCTGCACGGTCCATTTGCCGGCCTGTTCGTCGAAACGGGCGCTGACGCATTCGGTGCGCGCCCAATAGTTGAGCTCCATGACCTTGCTGTACATCTCCAGCCAGTCGCCGATCTGGTCCTTGGGCGTGAAGATCGGCCAGTGCTCGGGGAAGGGCAGGTAGGGCATGTGGTCGTACCACACCGGGTCATGCAGGCACAGCGATTTGTAGCGGCCGCGCCACTGATCGCCGGGGCGCTCGGCCTTGTCGATGATCAGGGTCGGCACGCCGAGGCGCTTGAGCCGTGCGCCCAGGCCCAGGCCGCCCTGGCCACCGCCGACGATCAAACAATAAGGCTGGGCGGTGATGCCCAGGGATGCTTCTTCGTCGCGGCGGCGCTCCAGCCAGTTGCGCTTGTCGGCGTGGCCGTGGCCATGGTTGGCGCCGAGCGGGCGCCGACGACCGGTAGGTTCCTCGAAGCCCTTGAGCTCGCGCATGGCGGTCAGCAAGGTCCAGCACAGGCCGTCCTTCAGGCGTACATAGCCCTTGCCGCGAGCGGTGGCGGTCTCCAGGCTTATCCAACCTTCCAGCACGCCGTTATCCAGGGTCGCTTCGCCGTCTACCCGCCAGTGCTCGGGGCGGGTCTGTTCGAGACGGGCTTCGAGCATGTCGCGAATGTCCGCCTGGCCTTCCAGGGTCACCAGGTTCCAGCTGAACAGCAGCAGGTCGCGCCAGTAGCAGTCCTCGGCGAACAGCTCAAGGGTGCCAGCCAGGTCGCCTTGGGCAAGGCGTTGGCCAAAGGTTTCGACCCAGGCGGCGAGTTGCGCGGTGGGTGTTTGCAGCGGTGTCTCGATAGCGATGTTCATGGGGCTTCTCCCGATCTTGTTGTTGTGGCGATTGACCTTGAGCAAGGGCCGGGCCAGCTGTGGATAAGCCCGTGGCAGAGGCGTTGCCGGGCAGGTCGGGGGCGCGTTGCCGGCGCTGGTGTCACGAATCTGGAGAGGCGCGGGACAGACTGTCACGCGACGCAATCGAACGCGGCACGGGGGATTTCATCTAAGCTGGGTCAACCGCTCAACGTCCGCTGCGGAGAACAATAACAATGACGTCCGCCCTGATCAGCGCCCATGCGCAACAGGTGCTGCAGGCCGTGCATGGCACGCCCGCTGCCCATGGTCCGACCGCCGACCCGGCGATCACCCGTTCCTGGCGTCGCTGCCTGGACCAGCACCAGCTCGACCCGGCCAGCCGCCGCGCGCCCAACGTGGTCGAACAGCCACGCCTGCAGGACCACCGCGCGCCGCTGGAACACATCATCGACGTGGCGCGCTGGCAGATGAGCAGCCTGCACCGCCAGCTTGGCGGCGACGGCCACGTGGTCCTGCTCACCGACGCCCGTGGCGTGGTCATCGACAGCCTGTTCAACGAGGCCGAGCGGGTCGAGTTCCAGCGTGCCGGGCTATGGCTCGGCGCGGTGTGGAGCGAGGACCATGAAGGCACCAATGGCGTCGGTACCTGCCTGGTCGAACGCCAGCACGTGACCATCCGTCGCGACGAGCATTTCCGTGGCAAGCACGCCGGGCTGACCTGTTCGGCCAGCCCGATCTTCGATCCCAACGGCGAGCTGCTGGCCGTGCTCAACCTGTCCTCGGCACGGGAAGCGCGCACCTTGCAGCAGCGCTTCCAGGCGATGGCACTGACCAACCTGTCGGCCAAGCTGATCGAAAGCTGCTTTTTCCTGCAGCACGACCCGCAGGGCTACCTGCTGCGTTTCCATCCCGAGACCGGTTTCGTGGGGCTGCTGGGCGAAGGCCTGTTGGGCTTCGATGGGGCGGGCCTGATCCGCTCGCTCAATCAGGCCGCGCTCGACCTGCTCGGGCTCAGCCGTGAGCACTTGATCGGCCAGCCGCTGGCGAATCTGCTCGGCGACCCGCTGGAACAGGTGCTTGCCCAGGCCAATCCACAGCCCGGCGTGTGCTGGCCGCTGCGCCTGGCGGATGGCCGGCTGTTCTACGCCCAGCTCCGGGCGCCTGCCCGGACGATCCCCGCGCCAGCCCGGCAGGTCGTCGAGGATGCGCGCATCTGCCTGCAGGACCCGCATCTGCAACGTGGCTTCGCCCGTGCCTTGCGTGTGCTGGAGCGCGACGTACCGGTGTTCCTGCATGGCGAGACCGGCACCGGCAAGGAGGCTTTTGCCGCGGCCCTGCACCGTGCCAGCTCGCGTGCCCGGCAACCGTTCGTGGCGATCAATTGCGCGGCGATTCCCGAAGCGCTGATCGAGAGCGAGCTGTTCGGCTATCGCGGCGGCAGCTTCACCGGCGCGCGCAAGGACGGCATGGTCGGCAAGCTGGAGCAGGCCAATGGCGGCATCCTGTTTCTCGATGAGATCGGCGACATGCCGCTGGCGTTGCAGACCCGCCTGCTGCGAGTGCTGGAAGAGCGCCAGGTGATGCCTCTGGGAGGTGTGGCCGCGCGCCCACTGGACGTGCGCCTGATCAGTGCCAGCCATCAGGACCTGGCGGCCTGTGTGGCCGACGGGCGTTTCCGCGAAGACCTGTTCTATCGCCTGGCTGGTTTCACCGTACACCTGCCGTCCTTGCGCGAGCGCATGGACAAGGACGCGTTGCTCGATCTTCTGCTGCGCGAAGAAGCGCGAGGCGCACAGGTTCGCCTTACCGCCGAGGCCCGCCAGGCGCTGTTGGGCCATCCCTGGCCGGGCAATGTCCGCCAACTGCGGACCTTGCTGCGAACGCTGGTGGCCCTGGCCGACGACGACCCGGTCAGCCTCGCCGAGGTGATCGAGCTTTTGCCGGCCACACCGGCGGTGATCGCCTTGTCCGCCGATCCATTGGCTGCGTCCGAACGCCAGACGCTGCTGGCACTGGTCGAAACCGAACAGTGGCGCATGAGCCGGGTAGCCGAACGCCTGGGGATCAGTCGCAACACCCTCTACCGCAAGTTGCGCCAGCATGGCATTGCCCGTAATCAATAGGGGATGTGGAGCAAAAAATGATCTACAGGCTGGAACCCTTTCAAATAAAGGCCTGTAGAAAAGTATCCACAGGTTTGTCAGTAATTCGTCCCGGCTTTCTGTGGGTAATCAGCCGTATACGAGCGCTTTTTGAACAAATCCCTGAAGACCACGCAGCACGGTGCTTGTAGCCAGGCGCCCCCAACTTGTTAACAGCACCGTCCACGACTTTCGTGGACAGCTGAATGCTTGGCTGGGCCGCACCCGTTCAGATGGTGGCGAGAGGGATGGCGCCTGGATGAATGTTGTACCGAGTTCTGTAAGCCACTGTTGGCGGGGTCTCTGGCAATGTGTCCACAGGCTATTCAGCTGTTTGTCCCAGTCTGCTGTGCAAAACCTCATGGCCTGTGTACGGATTATGAGCAATCGGCTGTAAGGCAGCTATGCCAAGCCCTGCATGGTTCGTTGCACAGGATGTACACGCTGTTGTCCACTCCATTTGTGGAAAGCCACAGCCCCCATCAGGCGTGGTCTGGAGCGGTATCCGGCGAAAAAACAATAAATGCCTGTTCACAGGGAATGCACAATCGCTGCACCGCTTTTCCATAAGATCCTGTGCATAACTATTTCCGTCGATGGTTTTCTGAGCAGATGCCTGTAGGCCGTGCCACGCGTGGCTTGTATTGCGGGCTCCTCAGGTTATGCACAGCATGGTCCACAGAGTCTGTGGGAAACGCATGGTGTAGGGAGCAGTCATCCAATCGTCACACTCATCGCCTAGCGTCCCTGCGCATTAGAAAAAGCAGGAAGACCGTGATGCACCAACCGACTGATCTCGAACGCTTGATCCTTTCCCGCCGTCGCTTCATTGGCGCTGGCGCCCTTACCGGTGCCGTGTTGTTCCTCGGTGGCGGCCTGCTCGGTCGCAGTGCCCTGGCCGAGGCCGTGAGCGCCGCCAGCGGGAGCCCGCTGCTGGGGTTCGCCAATATCGCTGCGTCCGGCGCTGACCAGATCAGCCTGCCGCCGGGCTACTCGTCCAGTGTGCTGATCAGCTGGGGCCAGCCGTTGCATGCGGGCGGGCCGGCGTTCAAGGGCAACGGTGGCAATAGTGCTGCCGAGCAGTTGCAGCAGTTCGGCGACAACAACGACGGCATGAGCTTCTTCCCCTGGCCGGGCGATGCCAATCGGGCGCTGATGGCGATCAACAACGAGTACGTCAACTATCGCTACCTGCTGGCCCACGGCGGCCTGCCGAAATCCGCCGATGATGTGCGCAAGGCGCAGAACGCCGAAGGCGTGACGGTGATCGAAGTGCGCAAGGACAAGGGCGCCTGGCACTTCGTCCAGGGCTCGCCTTACAACCGGCGCATCCATGGCAACCTGCCGATTGAAGTCAGCGGCCCGGCCCGTGGCCACGAACTGCTCAAGACCCAGGCCGATCCGCATGGCGTCGAAGTGCTCGGTACCTTCCAGAACTGCTCGAGTGGCAAGACGCCCTGGGGCACCTACCTGACCTGCGAAGAGAACTTCAGCGACTGCTTTGGCAGCAGTGATGAAAACTTGAAATTCAGCCCGGACCAGAAGCGCTTCAGCGTGGTTCACGCCAGCGTGGAAAACGAGTGGCACCGCTTCGATCCGCGCTTCGACCTGGCGAAGCATCCCCATGAGCTGAACCGTCATGGCTGGATCGTCGAGATCGACCCGTTCGATCCCGGATCGAAGCCGATCAAGCGCACCGCACTGGGCCGCTTCAAGCACGAGAATGCGGCGCTGGCCACCACGCGCGATGGCCGCGCCGTGGTGTACATGGGCGACGATGAACGCGGCGAGTTCATCTACAAGTTCATCAGCCGTGAGCGTATCGATCGGCAGGATGCCAAGGCCAACCGTCATATCCTCGACAACGGCACCTTGTACGTGGCGCGTTTCGATGAGGGCGACAACGACGTCGATCATCCGCGCGGTCGCGGCCAATGGATCGAATTGACGGCGGGAAGGAACGGCCTGACCCCCGAACGCGGTTTCGCTAACCAGGCCGAAGTGGTCATTCGTACCCGCCAGGCGGGCACCCAGGTAGGCGCCACGCGCATGGACCGACCCGAGTGGATCGCCGTCAGCCCACAGGATGGCCAGGTCTATTGCACCCTGACCAACAACAGCAAACGTGGCGAGGACGGCCAGCCGGTAGGCGGGCCAAACCCACGGGCCAATAACCTCTATGGGCAGATCCTGCGCTGGCGCGAACAGGGTGACGATGCCGCTGCACTGGCTTTCGACTGGGACCTGTTCATCGTCGCCGGCAACCCGCTGGTGCACGCCGGCAAGCCCGAGGCCGGCAGCCACGCGATCAACGCCGACAACATGTTCAACAGCCCGGATGGCCTCGGCTTCGATGCCGGTGGCCGTTTGTGGGTGCTCACCGATGGCAAGTACAGCAACAGCGGCGACTACGCCGGCATGGGCAACAACCAGATGCTCTGTGCCGATCCGCGCAGTGGCGAGATTCGCCGCTTCATGGTCGGCCCGGTCGGTTGCGAGGTCACCGGCCTGGCCTTCTCGCCGGATTACACGACGATGTTCGTCGGCATCCAGCATCCTGGAGAAGACGGTGGCTCGACTTTCCCCGACCATGAACCGGGCGTGCATCCGCGCTCTTCGGTGATGGCGATCACGCGGGACGATGGCGGGGTGATCGGGGCGTGAGTCGTTGACCGAGTGGTTCCGGTGATGCCTAAAGGCTTCGCCTGAACGGGTGGTTTGAGGCAATTGCGGACATTCGTTATTCCTCCGTCATTCCCGCGAAGGCGGGAACCCAGAAGCGCTTTTTTATTTGGGCTCCCGCCTTCGCGGGAGTGACGGTAGATAATCTCGATGTCCGCTCCTGCCTCGAAACGGTCGGCTAAACCTCAGCCATCTCCCGCAGCAACACCCGCACAAGCTCCGCCGCTGGCAGCGCGCGCGCCAGCGGCGCGCCTTGTCCCGCCCACTGTACGGCGAAATCTCCGTTGCCCTTCGCGGCGGCGGCCGCCACCAGCGCCTTGGCCGCATCGTAGGTCATCGGGTAGCCCGGCAAGTCCGCTGCGTTGGCCGTATCGGCATCGCTGAACCAGCGATTGGGCAGGCCACGCGCTGGTCGGCCGGAAATCGCGGCGGTGATCGCCGTACGCTCGCCGCGCGGGCCGCGTAGTGCCTGGCGATAAGCCTCGTTGGCAGAGGATTCCGGGCAAGAGATGAACGCGGTGCCCAACTGTACGGCTGAGGCGCCGAGCGCCTGGGCGGCGCGTATGCCCTGGCCATCCATGATGCCACCGGCGGCGATGATCGGCAGCGACGTGCCGGTGGCCAGCGTGCGCACCAGCGCCAGGGTGCCGATGCGCGCATCGTGTTGTGGATCGAACACGCCCCGGTGCCCGCCTGCCTCGACGCCTTGGGCAATGATCGCGTCGAGCCCGGCGCGCTCGATCTGCCGGCCCTCGTCCAGGTCGGTGGCGCTGGCGATCAGCCGAATACCGGCCGCCTTGAGCTGGTCGAGCCAGGCTTGTCGCGGCAGGCTGAAATGAAAGCTGACCACGGCCGGACGTGTTTCCAGCAGCATGTCGAGCATCTCGGGGTTGTCGACGAAGCTGCGGTAGATCGGCCTTAGCGTGTGTGGCGGTGCGGTGCCGAATTCGGCGAACAGTGGGCGCAGATGCTCCAACCAGCGCTGTTCTTTTTCGGCATCTTGCTCGGCGGGCTGGTGGCAGAACAGATTGGCATTGAATGGCTTGTCGGTCAGGCGCCGGGTTTCTTCGATCATCGCGGCAGCCTGCGTCGCATCGCTGCCAGACAGCGCGATGGAACCCAGCGCCCCGGCATTCGATACGGCTGCCGCGAGGGCCGTGGTGGACACGCCGAGCATCGGCGCCTGGATGATCGGATGCGGAATGGCGAAACGTTGCATGAGGGACATGCGCTAAAGCCTCTTTCGTGCGTTCGCCGGACAATCTACCCGGAAAATCGCCCTGCTGCTGGCCGGTAGGACGATTTCGCTGTCGCAGTCGAGGACGAACATGACGTCTCGCCCCAGGCTGCGCTTGGCCACTGCTGGGCGGATGCATGGCTTCATCCCTGCAGGGTGGTGATCAGGCGGACCTGGTTTTCGTAGGCACTGGCGAAGTCTTGAGTCAGCAGGCGTTCGTTCCAGTCGTCCCGTTGCAACTGGCGGTAGTGACGCCGATAGGCTCGCCAGCGACCAAGCAGCGAGCCCTGGAACTGCTCGACCAGGCGTGCTGGGGCGAACTGATCGAACAGGTTGCGCAGGGCCGCATGGCTGGCGGCGAACAAGGCGGCCTGATGCGTCTGCAGATCGTCATAGGCGAGTCGCAGTGCCTGTTCGCCCAGGGCGTTGCTGTCTGGCTGCAACAGGCTGGCGAGGAGCGCGCTGCTATTGCCGGCCTGCAGCAATGGACTGCCACTGCCTTGTGCTACGCCCAGGACGTTGTTCAGTGCGCTGCGGGTGCGCAGGCAACGCAGCAGGCCGTCGACGTTCTGCCTCAGCGCGCGGGCGACCTGCAGGGCCAGGCGCCTGCGCGACTCACTATCCAGATGGTCCAGGCGCATGCCGAGGGTTTCGCCGAAGGCCTGCCAGAAGAGTTCCACATGCGGCGGCGGTGTCGCGTCCAGGGCGGCTGGCCGGTCGTCGAGGGGGATGGCGCGTTCCAGGTCAAACCGTGCCAGCAACTCATCGCTGGAGGGTTCGAGGGCGGGCAGTGGGTCGAGGCTGGGGTGTTCGTCAGCGGCGAGCACGCTCCCGGCTGGCAGGCCAGGATCGATGTCCCCGGCAAACAGCTCCGGGTCGTACAGCAGGCGAGCGCGGATGTGCAGGTCGCCCAGGCAGTAAACCTGGCCATGCTCGATGCGCTGGCGCTCGCCAGGCACCAGGCGCATGCCCGTGGGGTACAGCTGGATACCGCTACGGCTGGTGTCGGTCAGGTAGAAGTGGCCGTCGGCATAGCTGATCTCGGCGTGGCGTTCGCACAGGAGCTGCCCGTGGTCGTCTATTGTCCAGTCGCAGTCTTTACCGCGCCCGATGCTGCCGCCAACGGGGTGGAAATGCTTACTGGCCGGCTGGCCGCACATGCCGTGCTGGCCGCTGATGACATCGAAAACCAGTTCCATGGTGGTTGATCTCCTGGCGGCCTCAGCCGCGTCGTGGATAGTCGCTGGCATTGTCATGGCCGCCGGCCAGGTAAAACGCCGGGACGAGCAAAAGGGCGGTTTGGGTCAGTCTCATGGGCGCTCTCACCGGTCGGCGGGGTGGATTTTCAATTGACGCGGCAGGGGTTGCGCATAACGCAGGGCGGGTCGATCTGCGGCAGCAGCGGCATGGCTTCATGCGCACTCACAAAGCAGCCTTCCCTGGCTATCTGTGCCACGGGACATGCCGTGGCGGAGGCGGGCCTGAACCTGATGTTGATGCGTTCCTTGGGTACAACCGAGCCGTCCTTGGCCATGGTGTTCTCCTGATCAGTCGAGTACCACCGTGAGGTCCAGGTGGCAGAGTTGGCGGTGTATGGCGTCCTGGTGCCTGCGGATTTCATCGTTGCGCGGCAATTGGTCGGCGCAGCGGTACAGCAGGCACAGGACGTTCAGGGCGAGATCGGGCTCCCAGCGCGCCAGGCCGAGATCGCTCAACTGGCACTCCAGAACCTGCAACTGGGCATAGGCCATGTCGAAGCGGCGAGCGGCCATGCACAGGTGAACCTGGCCCAGTCTCCAGTGGAAGCGTTCGCGCTCGCTACGGGCATCGTTCAAACCTTCGCGCAGGTGTTGCACGGCGGTTTTCAGCCCGGCCTTGCGCAGCAGGCGGATGGCTTCATGCTGGCGGGTTTCCCAGGCTTCTTCGAGTCTGAGCTGTGGTGCCGTGACCTTCATGCTGGGGTGCGCGGCAGGCGCGTTCAGGACGCAGGTATCGATCCATGCCAGCGTTTCCCCGTCGGCGAATGGCGTCCGTTCATGAAAGCGCAGGTGCTGCACCTTGGGCAGGCGCTGGAGGAACAGGCGAAGCTGGGTTTCGATCTCGCTCATCGCGTCTTCCTGGCCAAGTGCTTTCAGGCATTGCCAGGCGAGGCGCTGACCGTCCAGCCAGAAGGGCATGTTGGCGAGATGGTGCTCCAGTTCGATCAGCAACTCGCGGTGGCGACGACGTTGCAGCAGGTCGCACAGGTGTTCGAGCTTGTCCGCAGGCAGGCCGCGAAGTGCAGTAATGCCTTGGGCGTCATGGCTCGGTAGCTGATCGATGGCCAGCCAGGTGAGGGTACGCTGCAGGCGCAGGGCGCGTGGATCGCCGGGACTGTGCTGCAGCCAGCCTTGGCACACGGTGGCTGCGGACTCCTGGAGCATGCGCAAGGCCTGGTGTGCATCGCCCTCGTCGCGTATCGCGTGTACAGCGGCCGTTGGCGTGACAGCGCTGGAGGCGAGGTTTTCCAGGCATCTGCACAATGGCAGCAGCAGGGGCGCTTGTTCGGCCAGCAAGTGGCGCAACTGACTGTCGAGCAGGTGCAACTGCTCGAGCAGCGAGGCCCGTGTGCTTTCAGGCAGGGGCCCCGCCAGTGCGGCATCGAGACGTGAGCAGAGCCAGATGAAGGCACCGCTGCGGGTGCGCATCTTGCGTGGATGCAGGTCGGGCCAGTGATGGCGGCAGAGCTGATTGAGCAGGCCAAGGCCGAGCAGCAAGCCGGGCAGGCCATCGCGTTGCAGCAGTGCCCAGGCCAGCCAGCAGGCGACCCGCAGATCCTTGGATTGCTCGCGCAGGATCAGCTCGCTGTCGGCGCAGATGGCCGACCAGTCGACCTGTGATTCGGCGTGGGGATGGAGCGCCTTGTCCAGCTCGGCCTGTAGCCGTTCGTAGGCTGTCGAGTAGCGGATGTCCTCGCCGGCATAGTCGGAGCCGGGGATCGCGGTGTGTACCAGCACCTGGCAATACGCCGCCTCATCATTCGATCCAGTCATTCCCTTGACCTGTATGAGGATTGATTGATTTCGCCACGCGCCTGGCGAATCCATCGACTCGTTTCCTGCCATTCCCTGTGCTGGAAAGTTCGAGTCGGGGTCATCCTAAAGACGCTGCCGACACGCTTGCAACCCCGTAATTGTGAAGCCTTTGGCAGTGTGAACGATTGAGTGCGGAAAAATGGGAGAGGTCGGTTTCGGCGTCGATCCATATAGGAAATATCTTATTTATCAGCGTCTTGTGATTTTTATTATCCCCGCTGGCCACGAAATTATTTATTCCGTTCCACGTGAAACCATCCCGCAGCGTTGGCTTTCACCAATAAAATGTTATGTTATAACAAATGATGTTGAGTCAGAGTGTCATGAACCAGATGAGCGAAACCGAACTGCTGCACATGCCGGAACGGGACTACATGAATGACGTTCAGCAGCGGTTTTTCCAGGCCTTGCTGCTGAGCGAGCGAGTGGCTTTGCAGGCCCGCATCGACGATGAGTTTTCGGCACTGCGTGAGCAGGAGCCGAGCAGTGATCCAGCCGATATCGGCAGTGCAGAGGAGCAGCGTCAGTGGCAGCTGCGCCTGCTGGAGCGAGAGAAGAAGTTGCTGGACAAGATCGACCAGGCGTTGGAGCGCCTGGCACGCGGCGAGTACGGCTGGTGCGAGGAAACCGGCGAGCCGATCGGCCTGCGTCGCCTGCTGTTGCGTCCCACTGCGTCGTTGTGCGTCGAGGCCAAGGAGCGGCAAGAACAGAAAGAGAAACACCACCGTGATTGAGGCAAACCCATGGAAATTCGTCTTCCCGTAACCGTGCTGTCCGGCTTTCTCGGCGCCGGCAAGAGCACGCTGCTCAACCATGTTTTGAAGAACCGCGACAACCTGCGGGTGGCGGTGATCGTCAACGACATGAGCGAAATCAATATCGACGGTGCCGAGGTGCAGAAGGGCGTGAGCCTCAATCGTGCCGAGGAAAAGCTGGTCGAGATGAGCAACGGCTGCATCTGCTGCACCCTGCGCGAGGACCTGCTGGACGAGGTCGGCCGCCTGGCGCGTGAAGGTCGCTTCGATTACCTGCTGATCGAATCGACCGGCATTTCCGAGCCGTTGCCGGTGGCCGAGACCTTCACTTTCCGCGACGAATATGGCCAGAGCCTGGCCGACGTGGCCCGCCTGGATACGCTGGTGACGGTGGTCGACGGGGTGAATTTCCTCCGCGATTACCAGGCGGCCCAGAGCCTGGCCAGCCGTGGCGAAACCCTGGGCGAGGAAGACCAGCGCTCGATCACTGACCTGCTGATCGATCAGGTCGAGTTCGCCGATGTGATCCTGATCAGCAAGACCGACCTGATCTCCGTCGAGACCTGCGAGGAGTTGCAGGCGATCCTGCGTGGGCTCAACACCCATGCGCGGATTCTGCCGATGAGCCAGGGCGAGGTGCCGCTGGCGAGCATTCTCGACACCGGATTGTTCGACTTCGAGCGCGCGGCCCGGGCACCGGGCTGGCTCAAGGAACTGCGCGGCGAACATGTGCCGGAGACCGAGGAGTACGGCATCGCTTCGAGCGCCTACCGGGCGCGCCGGCCATTCCATCCCGAGCGGTTCTTCGATTTTCTCAACCGGGGCTGGCATAACGGCCGCTTGCTGCGCTCGAAGGGGTTTTTCTGGTTGGCAAGCAAGCCGCAGGAGGCCGGTAGCTGGTCACAGGCCGGTGGCCTGATGCGCCATGGCCTGGCTGGCCGCTGGTGGCGCTTCGTGCCGAAGTCGCAGTGGCCAACGGATGAGGAAGCGCTACGCGAGGTGCTCAAGCATTGGGATCGCCAGGTCGGTGACTGCCGTCAGGAGCTGGTGTTCATCGGTCAGGATATCGATTTCGCGCGACTGAACCGGGACCTCGATGCCTGCCTGCTGACCGACGAGGAATGGGCGCTTGGCCCGCAGACCTGGCTAAGCCTGCCCGATCCGTTCGGCGCCTGGCAGGAGGACGCCGCCTGATGCTCGCGCTGCGTATGCCGCCCAAGGCGCGCCAGGTGATCGGCGCGGGCCCGGATGTACTGGGCGAAGTGCTGCACCATGGCGTCAACCTGGCGCTCTGGCAGCGTCGCCTGCCGGTACAGATCGAGGATTTCGTCACCCTGTTGCTGGCGCAGAACGAGCCCGTGGCGGAATCGTTGACGCTGAACCTGGAGTCTGACGAGCAACCGCTGGAACTGCCCAGCCTGCTCCTGGGGTATGCCGATCTGCTGGGGCGCGAGGCGTTCATCGCCGATGTCGTCTGGCTGGTGCGGGCATTCGCCTGCCTGGTGGATGCGCGCCGGATCGGCCTGCGTCTGCGCGCCCTGGACAAGGCGATGTGCCCGCGCTTCCACGTCGACCACGTGCCGCTGCGATTGATCACCTGCTATGCGGGGATCGGCACCCAATGGCTGGAGGAAGGGGCGATGCCGCGCGCCGGACTCGGCTCGGCGGTGGCCGAACCGGATGCCTCGGTCGTTCGCCACAGCGAGCCGGGTCACGTATTGCTGGCCAAGGGCGAGAAGTGGCTGGGTAACGAGGGCGCCGGGTTGATTCACCGTTCGCCCGCGCCGGCGCCAGGTGAGAGACGGTTGCTGTTGACCCTGGATTGGCTGGCTTGAGCGCGGGAGTGATGGTGCTCCTGCCTCACCAGCTCAGTATTGCGTCCAGCTCCCCTTGCTCTGCCGTTCGCAAGCCGGTTTGAGATAGCGCGCATCGCTGGCCACGCCGTAGTAGTAGATGTCCTGCTGGTAGGGCGTGCCGCCGGTGCGGGCGCCACGGCAGGCGCCGAATGCGCCGCTGGGGCATTGCTGGACGAACTGCACGTCGACCTTCTGGCCCTTGAGTCGTGGCTGGCAGAAGCCCTTGCGGAACAAGGAGCTGGGAATGCTGCGGTTCTGCTGGCAGATTTTCACATCCGTCTGGTTGCCCTGGCTATGGATGACACAGGCATCGGCCCAGGCCTGGCCGCTGAGGCCGAGCAGCAGAACGACGGCGGCAATCGAGCGCATGTGCATATCTCCCTGGCAAAGCTGCGACTTTAGCCTTTTCTGGCGACCGGCAAAACCGCACCATAGGCCATGCTGAAAAATATCCCCACCCATGTGATTGCCGGGCCGCTCGGTGCCGGCAAGACCACGCTGATCCGCGAGTTGCTCGGGCAGAAACCCGAAGCTGAACGCTGGGCCGTGCTGGTCAACGAGTTTGGCCAGGTCGGCCTGGATGCCGCGTTGCTGACTACCGACAGCGATGGCGTGACATTGAGCGAAGTGGCCGGCGGTTGCCTGTGTTGCGTCAACGGCGCGCCGTTCCAGGTCGGGCTTGGTCGCCTGTTGCGCATGGCGCGCCCGGACCGGCTCTTCATCGAGCCGTCCGGCCTCGGCCATCCCCGCGAACTGCTGGCGCAACTGCGTGACGAGCCCTGGCGCGGTGTGCTCGATGTGCAGGCGCCGGTCATGGTGCTCGATGCCCAGGCGTTGGCCGCCGGCAACGCACTGCCTGCGGCCCAGGGCGACCTGCTGGATGAGGCCGGCCTGCTGGTGCTGAACAAGTCAGACGAGCTCGATGACAAGGCGCGCGCCGGCCTGGTTCGTCTGTTGCCTGCGGTCAAGATCCGCTGGGCCAGCCACGGGCACGTGCTGTTCACCGATCTGCCTGGCCATGAGCGCCGCGCGGCGGCAACCGATGCGGCTTTCAGCGTGCCTGATGGCCAGCCACCGCTGCCGTCGATCTGGCCGGACCCGACACGTGCCGCGTGCCAGGTCAGCGACAGTGCCGACGGCTGGAGCATCGGCTGGCGCTGGCACCCCGGCCAGCGCTTCGATCTGGGCGCTGTCGAGGCGTGCCTGGCGAACTGGCCGTGGCGGCGCGCCAAGCTGGTGCTGCACGGCGAGGCCGGTTGGCGATCGGCCAATCTGCTGCCAGGGCAGGCGCTGCAGTGGAAGGCCAGCGAATGGCGCAAGGATTCGCGTCTGGAACTGATTTTCGCGCAGGCCCAGGATCGTGCCGCACTGGCCGAGGCCGTTGCGGCCTGTCGCTTGGAATGATCCGTGATTCGTCCGTTTCACCTGCCTGACGAACGCGACCCGCGTGGGTAGACTGGCTTGCGAAGAGACCTTAGTGGATAACTGCCCATGCACCTCGTGCCCTGGCGTCATGCCGGTTCTGCCCATTTCCCGCTGACGGGTTGGCATTCGCCGCCATCCGGCAAACCGTTGCTGCATTTCGTGCATGGCAACGGTTTCTGTGGGCGGGTCTACGAGCCGATGCTGAAACGACTGGCCGGGCACTTCGACCTCTGGTTGTGCGATGCCCAGGGCCATGGCGAGACGGAACATGGCGGCGATTTCCTCGGCTGGAACCGCACGGCGGAGCTGATCGGCGAGGCGTTCGAGGCCAATCATTCGCGATTCGGCGATGTTCCGAGGTATGCCTTGGGCCACAGTTTCGGCGCTGTGCAAACGGCCCTGGTCCTGGCCAGCCGACCACAGTTGTTCCGCCGTGCGGTGCTGCTCGACCCGGTGTTCTTCAGTAAGCCGATGCTGGCGCTGGCTGCGCTGTTCGAGTTGCTGCGTACCCAGCGTTTCAACGCGCTGGCGCGCAAGACGGCGGCACGCCGACGGCAGTGGCCGGATCGCCAGGCCGCGCTGGCGCAACTGACAGGGCGTGGCATCTTTCGTGGTTGGTCGGACGAAGCGTTGCGGGCCTATGTCGAGCATGCCCTGCGCGAGGGCGACGAGGGTGTCGAGTTGAAATGCCGGCCCAGCCGCGAGGCGGAGATATTCGCCAGCTATCCGCGAAAACTGTGGCCGAATCTGCAGCGAATCGGCACGCCGACCCTGGTCCTGCATGGTGAGCACAGTTATCCATTCGTTGCCGCTTCGGCGCGCCGCCTGGCTTCAGCCAACGCCAAGGTCATGCAGCGCATGGTCGTCGGCGGGCATTGCTTCATGCAGGAGCACCCCGAGGATGCGGCGCGTCAGTCGCTGGAGTTCCTGTTGCCGGCGGGTTGATCAGATGTCCATGCGGTCGTGCTGGCGTTTCCAGTCACGCAACTGGATCACCTGGCCCGATGGGCGCTGCTCCGGCTGCTGGGTGGCGACCGGCGCTTCCTCGGGGGTGTTGATCGGGAAGGCATCCAGTTCGATGCGCCCGAGCTGGCGGCCGAACATCGAGAGCTGGCCGGTCAGGCGCTGCTCGCCGGTCACGGTGAATTCGAAGGCATACAGACGTGCCAGGCGGCGCCGGCCGCGGGCATCGCGTTCGATGCCCAGGCGTTGCAGGGCGACGGCACCGTCGAGCAGTTCCACATCGAGCTTCTTGCACTGTTGCTTGGCCAGTTCCAGGGCACGTTCGCGAATGCCGTGGCCGCGCCACAGCCAGGCGACCGCGGCACAGAACAGCATCAGCAGGAACATATCGAACAGACTGAACATGACTCACTCCACACCCGGTGCCGCAGAAGCTTAACCGATCCGTGGCGTGAAGGACGGCGCTTCGTCAGCCACCTTCCACGGCCCGGTTGCTGGGGGCGATTGCCGGCAGGCCCAGGCGCTGGCACATGCCGTTGGCGATTTCGCGCTCGCCCATGATCACCAGGTCGGCGCCGTTCTGTTCCAGGTAGTCCACTTCGGCATCGAAATGCGCACGGGCGATGATTTCCAGGTCGGGATTGAGCGCGCGGGCCTGCTGGGCGATCTGCCCGGCCTCGAAGCCGTTGGCGATGGCGATCAGCAGCCAGCGCGCATGCTCGACCTGGGCCAGTTCCAATACGCCGGGCCGCGCCGCGTTGCCCAGTACCGAGCTGATACCCGCGGCGCGCAATTCATCCAGGCCGGCCCGGCTGTCCTCCGTCACCACCAAGGGAATGCCGGCCTCACGCAGGCGTTCGGCCACCCGCCGGCCAACCCGGCCATAGCCGATCAGCAGCGCGTGGTTGCGTTCGTGGATCGGTGGCGGCGCATCGACTTCCACCGTGCTCGGCTGGCCGACGCCTTCGCGCCGGTCGAGCCAGGGCTGCAGGCGCTGGATACCGACGAACAGCAGCGGGTTGACCAGGATCGACAGGATCGCACCGGCCAGCAGCAGGTCGCGGCCCTGTTCGGGCAACAGCTCCAGGCCGATGCCGAGGCTGATCAGGATGAAGCTGAACTCGCCGATCTGCGCCAGGCTGGCGGAAATGGTCAGGGCCGTGCTCAGCGGATGGCCGAACGCGCGCACGATGGCCAGGGCCGCCAGCGACTTGCCGACCACGATGACCAGGAACGTCGCCAGCACCGGCAACGGTTCCTTGATCAGCACCAGCGGGTCGAACAGCATGCCCACCGAGACGAAGAACAGCACCGCGAAGGCGTCGCGCAGCGGCAGGGTTTTCTCGGCGGCGTCGTGGCTGAGTTCCGACTCGTTCAACACCATGCCGGCGAAGAACGCGCCGAGGGCGAAGGATACGTCGAACAGCAGCGCCGAACCGTAGGCGATGCCCATGGCGATGGCCAGCACGGCAAGGGTGAACAGCTCCCGCGAGCCGGTGGCGGAGACCTTGGCCAGCACCCAGGGAATGACCCGGCGCCCGCCGAGCAGCATGATGGCGATGAACGCGCCGACCTTGGCCAGGGTGATCAACAACTGCATGCCGATGCTTACGTCGCCTTCGTGGGCCTTGCCACCGAGCATGCCCGAAAGCGCCGGCAGCAGGACCAGGGCGAGGACCATCACCAGGTCCTCGACGATCAGCCAGCCGATGGCGATGCGTCCGCGCTGGGTATCGAGCAGGTTGAGTTCTTCCAGGGCGCGCAGCAGCACCACGGTACTCGCCACCGACAGCGCCAGGCCGAAGATCAGCCCGGCGCCGAGCGACCAGCCCAGGCCCCAGGCCAGGGCCATGCCGAGCAGGGTGGCGACGGTGATCTGTACCACTGCGCCGGGAATGGCGATGGCTTTGACCGACATCAGGTCTTTCAGCGAGAAGTGCAGGCCGACGCCGAACATCAGCAGGATCACACCCAGCTCGGAGATTTCCTGGGACAGCGCCTGGTCGGCGACGAAGCCGGGGGTGAACGGGCCAGCGACCACCCCGGCGAGCAGGTAGCCAACCAGCGGCGAGATGCGCAGGCGCTGGGCCAGGGTGCCGAGGATGAAAGCCAGGACCAGGCCGGCGGCGAGGGTGGCGAGCAGGGGCGTGTGATGGGGCATGAGGTCTCCTTATGAAGCACGCAGGGGACAGTCGGGGACTGTACGAAGGTGGATCACGGGCCGACCCGTGCAGGTCGCGGTATTCGCCGCGCCCGGCAGAATACCGTGAGTGCCATTGATGGCGCTTGGCCAGAGTTTGTCAGGAAGTGTCTCCATCGCCTGCCGCGCTCAGGCCTTGCGATGCAGGGCCTGGTAACGCTGTTCCAGTTCCTCGCGGATTTCACGGCGCTGCTTGGCCTGCTCGAAGCGGCGTACTTCGTCGGGCGTTTGCGGTTGCAACTGCGGCACCGGTGTCGGCTGGCGGTTGTCATCCACCGCGACCATGGTGAAGAAGCAACTGTTGCTGTGGCGTACCGAGCGCTCGCGGATGTTCTCGGTGATCACCTTGATGCCGATCTCCATCGAGGTGCGGCCGGTGTAGTTGACCGAGGCGAGGAAGGTCACCAGTTCGCCGACGTGCACCGGCTGGCGGAAGATCACCTGGTCCACCGACAGGGTCACCACATAGGAGCCGGCATAGCGGCTGGCGCAGGCGTAGGCCACCTCGTCGAGGTACTTGAGCAGGGTGCCGCCGTGGACATTGCCGGAGAAATTGGCCATGTCCGGGGTCATCAGGACGGTCATCGAGAGTTGGGCGTTTCCAGGTTCCATGGGGTCGCTCTTCGTTTTCTTGGGTTGATCAGGCTGCACGGGCCCGCCGTGTGGGTAAGATGCCCGCTTCGCAGGCCAAGGACACTCACTTTATGTCTATGAACATGAAAGCCTATTTCTGTTACGCCCTGGCGAGCCTGTCGCCACTGTGCCTGGCCGCCGGGCAGGCGTGTTCCAGCCCGGGCCAGTGCAATCAGGACGGCACGGCTGCCTACCAGGCCGGGCATTACGATGCGGCCATCGAGGCGTTCGAGCGCCAGTTGCGTCGCGCCGAAGTCGCCGATGACGACGCCCAGCGCGAGCTGGCCCTGAACAACCTGATGCTGGCCACCCTCAAGGCCGGTGAGCCGGCGATGGCCAGGGCCTGGCTGGAACTGGCGCTGGAATCCGGCTTCGACGGTTCGGCGACTCGCCACAACCTGGCCAAGGTCGGTGCCGCCGATCTTAACGCGCTGGCGACTGCCATCGAAGGCCGTTACCTGCGCTACGCCGGCCAGGCGGCCTGGAGCGTGCTGGAAATCTCCCGCCAGGGCAGTGGCTATCGTGCCAGCTTCTCGCCGATCCGCGCCGGCGCGCAGATCGAGCAATACGGCCCGGCCGCCATCGGTGAACTGGAGGGTACTCTGCAAGGTTCGGGCAGTTACTTCAGCCTGACGACCAATGACCTGGGCAAGGACTGCGCCGTGGACCTGCTGGTCGACGGCCTGCGCGCGCGGGTCGAGGAGGTCTTCGCCGAGGGCTGCCAGGACTACGGCGGAGCGAACATCAGTGTGGGCGGGAAATACTACAAGGTGAGCCCGAAGCCGGAAGCCTGAGCGCGGCCATATGGGCCTGCGCTCAAGCGTGCCCCAGATACCAGCGCCAGTCCTGCTCGCCGACCTCGCCCGTGAACTGGCGGTATTCGGCCCACTTGATCGCCAGGAACACCTTGAGGAATTCGCCGCCGAAGGCCTGCGCGGCCCAGTCCGAGCGTTCCAGAGCGCGCAGGGCGCTGAGCCAGTCGGTCGGCAGCTGCTCGCTGGCCTGTGCATAACCGTTGCCGACGATGGCCGGGCCGGGATCGAGGCGTTCAGCGATGCCTTTGTGGAGGCCGCCGAGCAACGCCGCCGCTGCCAGGTACGGGTTGGCGTCGGCGCCGCAGATGCGGTGCTCGATGTGCCGGCTATTGGCCGGGCCGCCAGGAACGCGCAAGGACACGGTACGGTTGTTCACCCCCCAGCTCTTGGCCAGCGGCGCGTAGCTGTTGGCCTGGAAGCGGCGGAAGGCGTTGGCGTTGGGGCAGAAGATCGCCAGGGCTTCATCCAGGGTCGCGAGCATGCCGCCGATGGCCTGGCGCAACAGCGGGGTGCCTTGTGGGTCTTCGCTGGCGAACAGGTTGGCGCCTTCGGTGTCGGCCAGGCTGACGTGCAGGTGCAGGCCGCTGCCGGCCAGGTCGCCGAACGGCTTGGCCATGAAGCAGGCTTGCAGGCCGTGCGCGTTGGCCACGCCCTTGACCAGGCGTTTGTAGCGCACGCCTTCGTCGATGGCTTGCAGGGCGTCGAAACGATGCTCCAGCGTCAGTTCAAGCTGGCCCGGCGCATATTCGGAAATCGCCGTGCGCACCGGCAGGCCCTGGATTTCGCAGGCGCTATATAGATCGTCGAGGAACGGCTGTACTTGCTCCAGCTCCTGCACGCCATAGACCTGCGGCGCTTGCGGGCGCAGGCCATTCATTTGCAACGCCGGTTGCGGGCGGCCGTTTGCATCGCGTTGTTTGTCCAGCAGGTAGAACTCCAGCTCTACCGCCATCACCGGGTGATAGCCGTCGGCCTTGAGGCGATCGATCGCCCGCACCAGCACATGGCGCGGATCGGCTGGGGTGGCGGGCAGGCCTTGCTCGGGGTGCATGCTGACCTGCAACTGGCCGGTCGGCGTGCTGCGCCAGGGTTGCAGTTGCAGGCTGCCGGGCAGCGGATAGGTCCAGCAGTCGGCATCCGCCACGTCCCAGACCAGGCCGGTGCTTTCCACGTCCTGGCCCTGGATGGTCAGGGCCAGGATCGAGCTGGGTAGCGGCCGGCCGTTTTCATAGACGGCGAGTAACTCGTCACGGTGCAGCAACTTGCCACGCGGTACGCCATTGGCGTCGATCAGGATCAGCTCGAAGTGGCGGACGTCTGGGTGGCGGTCGAGGAAGTCACGGGCTTCCTGGCTATCGGCGAACTGCATGGCACTCACTTTTCTATGAATCAGGGGCGCGCGCCGGGCATGGCGAGCAATTCGGTCAGGGCCTGATCGAGGGTGGCGATCAGCCGGTCGACGTCGGCTGCGCGGGTATCCGGGCAGCACAAGGTCATGTTGTGGAACGGGGTGATGAGGATGCCGCGATTGATCAGGTACAGGTGCAGGGCCATTTGCAGGCTGTCGTGGAACGCGGCTTCGGCTGCGGCGCCGTTGTTCGGCGGCGTCGGACAGAACTGGAATTCGCAGCGCGCGCCCAGCTCGGTGACCGACCAGGCCAGGCCATGGCGGGCGATGAGTTGGCGAAAACCCTCGGCCAGGCGCGCCGCCAGCGGCAGCATGTGGGCATAGGCGGCGGGCGTCATCACCTGTTCCAGGTTGGCGCGCATGCAGTGCATGGCCAGGGCGTTGGCCGATAGCGTGGTGCCCATGCCGCTGTGGCCATGACCGTGGCTCTGTTCGCTGGCGTGCTGCTGGGCGATGCGCATGGCCTGGGCCATTTCATGGGTGCAGCCGTAGACCGAGCAGGGCACGCCGCCGGCGATGGGCTTGCCGAGGGTGATGAAGTCCGGACGCAGATTCCAGGCGCGGGTGCAGCCGCCGGGGCCGGTGGAGATGGTGTGGGTTTCGTCGATGATCAGCAGGCTGCCGTACTGGCGGGTCAGCTCGCGCAGTTTTTCCATGAAGCCCGGCTCGGGCAGGACCATGCCGATGTTGGTCATCGCCGGCTCGCACAGCACGGCGGCGACGTCGCCCTGGGCCAACGCCTGCTCCAGCGCGGCCAGGTCGTTGAACGGCACCGCGCGGCTGGTCTTGGCCAGGTTGCGGGCCTGGCCGATCAACCCGGAGCGGTGCACGGTATGGCCGTCGCGGCTGCGCACCATGACGTCGTCGACGGTGCCGTGGTAGCAGCCGTCGAACACCAGCAGCACCTTGCGCCCGGTGATCGCCCGCGCCCAGCGGATGACGAAGCGGTTGGCGTCGGTGGCGGTGGTCGCTACCTGCCAGAACGGCAGGCCGAAGCGTTCGCCGAGCAATTCGCCAGCGATCACCGCGTCTTCGCCCGGCAACATGGTGGTCAGGCCGTTGGCACCCTGCTCGGCGATGGCCTTGGCAATCGGCGCGGGGGAGTGACCGAACATGCTGCCGGTGTCGCCCAGGCAGAAATCCACGTACTCATGGCCGTCCACATCGAAGAAGCGCGCGCCCTGGGCACGGCTGACGAACAGCGGATGGGGCGTGGACCAGTCGCTCATCCAGTGCATCGGCACGCCGCCGAACAGTGAGTGGCGGGCGCGCTCGGCAAGCTCCCGGGATTTCGGGTTGTTGGCGAGGAAGCGCTCACGCTCGCGCTGGGTGAATGCTTGCACGGCCTGTTCGGCGATTCCGCTGGCGGTCATCTCATGTCCTCTTTTTGTCGGTGCAATCGTATTTTGTGATCACAAATAAGTCAAAACGGCCGGTTATCTGCAAATCGTTAACGCCTCATTCCTATTTGTGATCACATCGTGCCCGAGCTGCACGTTACACTGCGGCTGCCGTCTTCGACGGCGTTGATCCATTCACCTGCCCACAAGGTCGAATCTCATGCGTGACTGCAGCCTCACCCTGGCCCAACTGCCGGCTCCACCGGCCAGCAAGTGGTGATTCCCCATGGCCGACAATCTGCAAGAAATCTCTTATCACCGTATCCGCGACGGTTTGCTCAGCGGACGTTTCCAGCCCGGCGAGCGCCTGAAGATCCGCGATCTCGCCAGCGAATGGGGCACCAGCCCGATGCCTGTGCGTGCCGCCCTGCTGCGGCTGGTCGCCGAAGGGGCGCTGGAAGGCGAGCCGCAACGCTCGGTGCGGGTTCCCGACCTGGACCGCGAGCGCTTCCAGCATATATTGCAAACCCGCCTGAGCCTGGAAGGCATGGCCGTCGAACTGGCCGCCGAACGCATCGGCCCCGACGAAATCGCCATTCTGCGTGATTGCCTGGAGCGCATGCAGAGCGCCATCGAAGAGCGCCAGGTCGACACCTATCTACAGGTCAACAGCCTGTTCCACCTCACCCTCTATCGTGCCTGCGACAACCCGGTGCTGCTGCGCATGATCGAGTCGCTACTGTTGCAGGTCGGGCCGTTGTTCAGCCGCCTGTTCACCGGGGCTGACATGTCGCTGCGCCTGAACGAATTCCATCAGGATGCCTTCGGTGCCATCGAGGCGGGCGACGGCAAGGCCGCGCGCGTGGCGATAGAACAGGACCTGATGTTCTTCGGGCAATTCCTCCTCAGTTTGCTTGACTTGAAGAAGCACTGAGTTTGTCCGCTGCCTTGTGCCTTTGGCACAAGGCAGCGCGGAAATCGCAGCCAATTATTTCCGGATATTTGAGCCACCCCGGAATCGACGGCCCGAGTGTTAACCTGCATGGGCGGCGCCAGTTCCATGGCGCTCGTCCCCTCTAACAACCGGTTCGAACGAGCCAAGCGAGCAACCCGTGCGCGGGCCGTTGCGCCTGCCCAGCAAACAAAGGAGTGACAGAGCATGCATGCCATCAGCTTTATCCAGGATTTGGCGGTGATCATGCTGGTCGCTGGCGTGGTCACGGTGTTGTTCCATCGCTTCAAGCAGCCGGTGGTGCTGGGCTATATCCTCGCCGGCTTCATCATCGGCCCGCACACGCCGCCGTTCGGCCTGATCCACGACGAAGACACGATCAAGACCCTGGCCGAGCTGGGGGTGATCTTCCTGATGTTCTGCCTGGGCCTGGAGTTCTCCCTGCGCAAGCTGTTCAGCGTCGGCGCCACGGCGTTCATCGCCGCCGGGCTGGAAATCGCCCTGATGATCTGGATCGGCTACGAGATCGGCCAGTTCTTCGGCTGGAGCAACATGGATTCGCTGTTCCTCGGCGGCATCCTGGCGATTTCCTCGACCACCATCATCATCAAGGCGCTCGGCGACCTGAAGATGAAGAACGAGCGTTTCGCCCAGTTGATCTTCGGTGTGCTGATCGTCGAGGACATCCTTGGCATCGGCATCATCGCCTTGCTCTCGGGCATCGCCGTCAGCGGCTCGGTGGAGACCGGCCAGGTGTTCTCCACGGTCGGCAAGCTCAGCCTGTTCATGATCGTCGCGCTGGTCATCGGCATCCTGCTGGTGCCGCGCATCCTCGCCTACGTGGCCAGGTTCGAAAGCAACGAAATGCTGCTGGTGACGGTGCTCGGCCTGTGCTTCGGCTTCTGCCTGCTGGTGGTCAAGCTCGAATACAGCATGGTCCTCGGTGCCTTCCTGATCGGCGCGATCATGGCCGAATCGCGTCAGTTGTTGCAGATCGAGCGTCTGGTCGAGCCGGTTCGCGACATGTTCAGCGCTATCTTCTTCGTCGCCATCGGCCTGATGATCGACCCTGGCGTGCTGGTCGAATACGCGGTGCCGATCATCGTCATCACCCTGGCCGTGATCATCGGCAAGGTGATTTCCTGCAGCCTCGGCGCCTTCATCGCCGGCAACGACGGCCGCACCTCGCTGCGCGTCGGCATGGGGCTTTCGCAGATCGGCGAGTTCTCCTTCATCATCGCTGCGCTGGGCATGACCCTGCAGGTCACCAGCGACTTCCTCTATCCGGTGGCGGTGGCGGTATCGGCCATCACCACCCTGTCGACGCCTTACCTGATTCGTGTCGCCGATCCGTTGTCGCACCGCCTGGCGGGCTGGATGCCGGCCGGGCTGCGGCGGATGTTCGGCCTCTACGGCGACTGGCTGCGCAGCATCCAGCCACAAGGGCAGGGCGCGGTGCTGGCCGGCATGATCCGCAAGATCATCCTGCAGGTCGGGGTGAACCTGGCGCTGGTGGTGGCGATCTTCCTTGGTAGCGCCTATTTCGCCGGCACCCTGGCTGCGCACATGAGCCCGTGGGTCGAGCAGGAAAACCTGCAGAAAGGCCTGATCTGGGGCGGCGCGCTGCTGGTCTCGCTGCCGTTCCTGATCGCCGCCTACCGCAAGCTCAAGGCCCTGGCCATGCTGCTGGCGGAAATGGGCGTACGCCCGGAGAAGGCCGGTCGGCATACCGAGCGCGTGCGCCGGGTGATCTCGGAAATCATCCCGGCGCTGTCGCTGGCCTGCATCATGCTGCTGATGATGGCGCTGTCGGCGAGCATCCTGCCGACCAGCGAGTTGCTGATCATCATCGCCCTGGTGGCGGCGGGCTTGATCGCGCTGCTATGGCGCTGGTTCATCCGTGTGCATTCGCGCCTGCAGATCGCCTTGATCGAGACACTGGAGCGCAGCCAGGAGAACCATCATTGAGCCCGCTTCAGCTCTCCAGCCAGACGTCCCGGCACCAGTGCCAGACCGAGTCCCAGCTTTCGTCGGTCAGCTCGCCTTCGTCGCCGTCCCATAGCCAGACCTGGCCTTCGACGTCGACCGCGTAATAGTCGTGGCCATCCTGGCACAGTGGCACCAGGTCACGCGGCAGGCCCAGGTCCCAGGCCACCGAAGCCACTTCTGGCAGATACGTGTGGGAATGCGGATCGCTGGCGGTCACCGGTTCCAGGCGGCCATAGACCACATCGCTGACCTTGAGCAGGAACTCGCGCAGCTCGAAGGGCAGGTGGATGAGGATTTCCTCCTGGATCTCCACGAGGGTTTCCTCGTCGGGCAGCTCCAGGGGCACTGGTACGGGTTCGTTGAGTTCACGTAGCTGTTCGATGACTTCTTCCATCGCCGACTCCTCAATGCTTGGCAGCGCGTTTTATACAGTAGACGTTGCCTGGCGCAAGGCATTCATCGGCCATGAAAACGAAAAACCCGGGAAAGTCCCGGGTTCTTCGGTGCTGCCAAGCGCTCAGTTCTGGCGGATGCCGGCGACCAGCCACGGTTGGTCGTTACCCTTGAGACGCTCCATGCGCCAGCTTTCGCTGAAGCTTTCGCCCTGGTCGAAGCGCGAGGTCTTGGAGATGCCGCGGAAGGTAACGGTGGCGACGGTCTTGTCGGCCAGCTCGTCGATGCCGTCGAGCTGGACATCGAGGTTGTCGATGTAGGTCGACTGGAAGCCATCGCCCAGGCTGGCGCGTTCTTGCTTGAGGAAGCTGAGCATCTGCGGGGTGACGAATTCGCCGATCTTGTCCATTTCCGCCGCGTCCCAATGTTGCTGCAGGGCCATGAAGTGTTCACGGGCGGCGTTGACGAAGCGTTCCTCGTTGAACCAGCTCGGCGCGTTGGCTACATGTGCTGCGGGAGCCGAGCTGCCGCCGAACAGCGACTGCTGCTCGCGCTGGTACGGCGCACCCCCGGCCGGAGCCGGCGAACCTTGCTGCTGGCGCTTGCGGGCGGCGATCAGGCGGAAGATGACGAAGGCGATCAGGCCGATGATCAGGAAGTCGAAGACCTGCATGCCTTCGAAGCCGTCACCCATGAACAGCGATGCCAGCAGGCCGCCCGCGGCGAGACCGGCCAACGGACCAAGCCAGCGCGAAGCACCGCTGGCGGCACCGGCCTGGCGACCATTGGCCGCTGGCGCGGCGCCTGGCTGGTTGGCTGGCGGCGTGGCCTGGCGGGTCTGGTGAGTCGGAGCAGAGCCGAAGGACTTGCCGCCGCCCATGCGCTTGGCGCTGGCGTCGAGGCTGAGCGTCAGGCCGATGCACAGGGCCAGCGCGATGCTGAGGAAACGTTGCATAAGGTGATTCCCGGTTTTTCTTGGATAACGCGCGCCATGCTGCCGAGTCTGGCGGCACAGGGCCAGCCGTAGAGTGTTTCGGGATTTATGACGGTTGGTAAAAGAATGGTATTTGAAGGTGCGCTCAATGTTGCTCCGAGGCAAAAGCAGATGTCATTACTCGGTGTGTTTAGCCGTCACTCCCGCGCAGGCGGGAGCCCAAATAAACAAGGCGCTTTTGGGTTCCCGCCTTCGCGGGAATGACGGAGGAATAACGAATGTCCGCAGTTGCCCCAAACCGGCACCTTTGACGCCGCCGGCGTCAAAGCGCCTCAAGCTTGGCGTAGCCCAGCATCAGCCACTTGCTGCCTTCGCTCTCGAAGTTGACCTGCACGCGGGCCTGGGCGCCGTTGCCTTCGAAGTTGAGGATGATGCCGTCGCCGAACAGCGCATGGCGCACCGCCTGGCCGAGACGGAAACCGGTATCCGGGATTTCCGCATTGGCGAACATGCTGGTGGCGCTGCTGGCACCCGCGCCGCTGTAGGGGCGGCTGACGCTGTTGGACAGGCGTACTTCCTGGATCAGCGCCGGCGGCACCTCGCGGACGAAGCGCGAGACCTTGTTGTAGGTCTCGCTGCCGTACAGGCGGCGGGTTTCCGCGTAGGTCAGCACCAGGTGCTGCATGGCGCGGGTGATGCCGACATAGGCCAGGCGCCGTTCCTCTTCGAGGCGACCGGATTCCTCCAGGCTCATCTTGTGCGGGAACAGGCCTTCCTCCATGCCGACCAGGAACACCATGGGGAACTCCAGGCCCTTGGCGCTGTGCAGGGTCATCAGTTGCACGCTTTCCTCATGCTCGTCGGCCTGGGCGTCGCCCGCTTCCAGCGAGGCGTGGGTGAGGAAGGCGGCCAGCGGCGACATGTCGTCTTCTTCGTTGTTCTCGAAGTTGCGCGCGGCGCTGACCAGTTCCTCGAGGTTTTCCACCCGGGCCTGGGCCTTCTCGCCTTTTTCCGCCTGGTGCCAGGCGATCAGGCCGCTCTGTTCGATGACGGTCTGGGTCATCAGGTGCAGGGGCATGTCGAGGGTCTTGGCGGCGAGGTTCTCGATCAGTTCGACGAACGCTGCGAGGGCGCCGGACGCACGGCCAGGCAGGGCCTTGGCGGCGATCATCTGCTGCATCGCGGCCCACATCGACAGGTCTCTGTGGCGCGCATGATCGCGGATGGCCTCGACGGTCTTCTCGCCGACGCCACGGGTCGGCACGTTGATCACCCGCTCCAGGGCGGCGTCATTGTGCCGACCGTCGATCAGGCGCAGGTAGGCCACCGCGTTCTTGATCTCGGCGCGCTCGAAGAAGCGCTGGCCGCCGTAGATGCGATACGGGATACGCTCGCGCAGCAGCGCTTCTTCCAGCACCCGCGACTGGGCGTTGGAGCGGTAGAGGATGGCGATCTGGCTGCGCGACAGGCCGTTCTTCAGGGCGCGCTCGATGCTCTCGACCACGTAGCGGGCTTCGTCGTGCTCGTTGAACGCGGCATACAGGCTGATCGGCTCGCCGTCGTCGCCCTCGGTCCACAGTTCCTTGCCCAGGCGCCCGTTGTTGTTGGCGATCAGGGCGTTGGCGGCCTTGAGGATGCCGGCGGTGGAGCGATAGTTCTGCTCCAGGCGGATCATCTGGGCGTCGCCGAAATCGTCGGAGAACTGCTGGATGTTCTCGATCTTGGCGCCGCGCCAGCCGTAGATCGACTGGTCGTCGTCGCCCACCACCATCAGGCTCTCGCCGCCCTGGGCGAGGAACTTGAGCCAGGCGTACTGCACGGCGTTGGTGTCCTGGAACTCGTCGACCAGGATGTGGCGGAAGCGCTTCTGGTAGTGCTGGAGGATGCCGCCGGGGTTGTCGCGCCACAGGTCGAGGGCGCGCAGCAGCAGCTCGGCGAAGTCGATCACGCCGGTACGCGCGCAGGCCGCTTCGTAGGCCTCGTAGATCTTCAGCATGGTGGCGAGGAACAGGTCGCCGGCCGGCTGGATGTGCTTCGGCCGCAGGCCTTCGTCCTTCTGCCCGTTGATGAACCACTGCGCCTGCTTGGCTGGCCAGCGCTGCTCGTCCAGGCCCAGCTCGCGGATGATGCGCTTGATCAGGCGCTGCTGGTCGTCGGAGTCGAGGATCTGGAAGTTCTCGGCCAGGCCCGCCTCGCGCCAGTGCGCGCGCAGGATGCGATGGGCCAGGCCGTGGAAGGTGCCGACCCACATGCCGGCCGGGTTGATGCCGAGCATGTCTTCGATGCGGTGGCGCATCTCCGCCGCAGCCTTGTTGGTGAAGGTCACCGACAGGATGCTGTAGGGCGAGGCATTGATGATCTGGATCAGCCAGGCGATGCGGTGCACCAGCACGCGGGTCTTGCCGGAACCGGCACCGGCGAGCACCAGTTGGCGGCCGAGCGGTGCGGCCACGGCCTGGCACTGGGCATCGTTGAGAGAAGCGAGGAGGAGTTCGGGATCGTTTTGCATCGCGGCATTCTACGGGCCGCGGCAGGGGGCGGCAAACCGCTGGGCTGCATTCACCGCGCAGGCCGCCAGGCGCTGTTCGAGCATGCCGACGAATGGTGGCGGCGAGCGCTCTGCGCCGCAGCCTTTAGCGGTTGGGTTTGTCCTCCTCGCTCGGGTATGCTGGCGCGCTCGTCAGGCAGACCACTACAAGAACAGCGCCTATGACATTTTCACCCCGCAATCCGCTGGCGGTGCCTTCGGGCGATTCGCGCGTGATTCGGCGACGTTTCGCCACGCAGATCGCGGCGGAGCGTACGCGCCTGCTTTACCAGGGCTCCCAGGTGCCGACCCTGCTGATGCTGCTCAGCGCGCTGGCCTGTGCCGGCCTGTTGTGGAGTGGCCGCAATGACCTGCTGCTTGGTATCTGGCTGCTCTGGGTGGTGTTGCTGGCCGTACTGCGCCTGATCCAGGTGGCTGCATTCAACGCCGCCGAACCGAGTCGCCAGGCCGACAGTTATTGGCGCCGCGCGTTTCTGTTCGGTTCCGGCCTGTCGGGGCTGACCCTGGCGTTTGCCGGCATCTTTCTGGTTCCGGACGAGCGTTTCCTGTTGCAGGCCACGGTCTATGGCCTGATCGCCGCGGCCATTCTGTCCGCCAGCGTCGCCTATGCGGTGAGCCAGAAGGCTTTCCTGTCGTTTGCCGTGCCGGCTCTGGTGCCCGTGGTCATTTACCTGATGGCGGGCGACGACCCGATCCAGGAGGGCTGGGGCCTGCTCGGCACGATCCTGCTGGGCAGCCTGTGGATCGTGGCGTGGCAGGTTTGCCGGCTGATCGACCAGGGGCTGCTGCAGCGTTTTCGCAACCTGGCGTTGATCGAGGACCTCGATCAGGCGCGGCAGCGGGCCGAGGACCTGAACCGTGACCTGGGCCGCGCCCACGAAGAGCTGGAGGCCCGCGTCGCCCAGCGCACCCTGCAACTGGACGAAGCCATGCAGGCGCTGGGCAAGAGCGAAGCGCGCCTGGCCATGGCCCTGGAGGCGAGCGAGCTGGGCTTGTGGGACTGGAACCTGCAGACCGACGAAGTGCATCACAGCCATTTGCAGTCGCTATTCGGTGTCGAGCCGGAGACGGTCAAGGGTGTGCTCTCCCACCTCAAGCCGCGCTTGCATCCTGACGATCTGCCGGCCTTGCGCCGGGCGCTGGTCGAGCACTTCAAGGGGCGTACCGAGGATTACCAGGTCGAGTATCGGGTGCGGCATGCCGATGGCCGCTGGTTGTGGATTGAAGACCATGGCCGGGCCGTCGAGCGTAGCGAGCAGGGGCGCGTGGTGCGCATGCTCGGCACCCGCCGCGACATCACCGAACGCAGGCGCCTGGACGAACAGCGACGCCTGGCGGCCACGGTATTCGAGGCGGCCAGCGAAGGTATCGTGATTCTCGATGCCGATTACCTGTTGTTGTCGGTCAACGAGGCGTTCAGCCAGGTCACCGGCTATCGCAAGGAGGAATTGCTCGGGCGCAGCGTCGCGTTGTTGATGGGCAGCCGCGAGTCGCGCCGCCGCTATCAACTGATTCGCAAGGAGCTGGAGGCGCGCGGCAGTTGGTGCGGCGAGCTGATCGAGACCCGCAAGAACGGCGAGCTTTATCCACAATGGCTGCAACTCAACGCGGTACGTGATACGCGGGGCAAAATCAGCCATATCGTCGGCTTCTTCGCCGATCTCAGCGCCCGGCGCGAGGCCGAGGAGCGCCTGCGCTACCTGTCTCACTACGACGAACTCACCGGCCTGGCCAACCGCAGCCTGTTCCGCGAGCGCCTGCACGAGGCTGGCGAGCGCTCCCGCCAGGGCGAACGCAGCCTGGCCTTGCTGCACATCGATCTGGATCGCTTCAAGCTGCTCAATGACAGCCTCGGCCACGAAGTCGCCGACCAGTTGCTGCGCCAGATGGGCCGGCGCATGACCCAGGCGGTACCGGAAGCCAATACGATTGCGCGGATTTCCGGCGACGAGTTCGCCATCCTGCTCGACCAGTTCGGCAGTCTGTCGGGCCTGGCGCGCACCGCCAGCCGTCTGCTCGGCAAGCTGCGCATGCCCATGGACGTTGGCGGCCATGAGCTGGTGGTCAGCGCGTCCGTCGGCGTGTCGCTGATGCCTGGCAACGCCCGGGAAATTGCCGCCCTGATCAGCCAGGCGAACATGGCCATGCAGCACGCCAAGCACCTCGGCGGCAACACCTTCCAGTTCTATACCGACAACCTGCAGGCCTGCACCCTGGAGCGCCTGCAACTGGAAAACCAGTTGCGCAAGGGCATCGGCGAAGGCCAGTTGGAGGTGTTCTACCAGCCCAAGCTGCACCTGGCGTCTGGCAGCCTGAATGCGGCCGAGGCACTGGTGCGCTGGCGTCATCCGGAGCTTGGCCTGGTGCCGCCGAATGACTTCATTCCCCTGGCCGAGGAGACCGGCCTGATCGCGCCGATCGGCGAGTTCGTGCTGCGCCAGGCCTGTCGCCAGGCCTATGAATGGCGGGAGGCCGGGCTCGGCGAAGTGCGCGTCTCGGTCAACCTGTCGGTGCATCAGGTCCGCCAGGGCAACCTGGTCAGCCTGGTGCGCCAGGTGCTCGAAGAAACCGCTCTGCCAGCCCGGCTGCTGGAGCTGGAACTGACGGAAAGCCACCTGCTCGACAACGTCGAGCATGTGATCGCCACCTTCCAGCAGTTGCGCGAGATCGGTGTGAAGCTGGCGATCGACGATTTCGGCACCGGTTACTCCTCGCTCAGCTACCTCAAGCGCTTCCCGGTCGACTGCGTGAAGATCGACCAGTCGTTCATCCACGACTTGTCCGCCAATGGCGAGGATGCCGCGATTACCCAGGCGATCATCGCCATGGCCCACGGCCTGGGCTTGAGCGTGGTGGCCGAAGGCGTCGAGAGCGACGCGCAGATGGCGTTTCTCAAGTCCCAGGGTTGCGACGAAATCCAGGGCTACCTGATCAGCCGGCCATTGCCGGCGCAGGAATTCGCCACGTTGCTGAGCGAGGCGGCGAGGTAGCCGCTACTGCCTGGCCGACAGATGCCGCATCAGCAGGGCATGGCGCGGGTCGAGGTCGGCTGGTAGCGGCATGTACACGGTGTGGCCGTCACCCGGTGCGATCTCTGTCGCCTGGCCGTTGCCTTTTTCCAGGCTGCCGAGCAGGAAATCGAGGTTGCCGCGCGGGGTCATCAGTTGCAGGCGGTCGCCGACCATGAAACGGTTCTTCACCTTGACCTCGACCCGCTCGCCGTGGCGTTCGCCGGTCAGTTCGCCGACGAACTGCTGGTGCTCGGCCTGCGAGCTGCCGTGCTGGTAGTTCTGGTATTCGTCGTGCACATGGCGGCGCAGGAAGCCCTCGGTGTAGCCACGATTGGCGAGGGACTCCAGGTCGCGCATCAGCGCGTGGTCGAAGGGCATCCCGGCCATGGCATCGTCGATGGCGCGGCGATAGGCCTGGGCGCTGCGGGCAACGTAGAAGTGGCTCTTGGTGCGGCCTTCGATCTTCAGCGAATGCACGCCCATCTGCGCCAGGCGCTCGACGTGCTGCACGGCACGCAAGTCCTTGGAGTTCATGATGTAGGTGCCGTGTTCGTCCTCGAAGGCTTCCATCAGCTCGCCGGGACGGGTCGGGTCCTCCAGGAGGAAGGTGCGCTCGGTGGAAGGCCCTTCGCCGAGGGTCGGCTGGCAGCGCTGCACGATGCTGCCCAGCTCGTTTTCCTGGCCTTCATGAGCCTGGTACTGCCAGCGACAGGCATTGGTGCAGGTGCCCTGGTTGGGATCGCGCCGGTTGATATAGCCGGACAGCAGGCAGCGACCGGAGTAGGCCATGCACAGGGCGCCGTGGACGAAGACCTCCAGCTCCATGCCGGGCACCTGTTCACGGATTTCCGCGATCTCTTCCAGCGACAGTTCGCGAGACAGGATCACCCGTGACAGCCCCTGCTTCTGCCAGAACGCGACGCTGGCCCAATTCACCGCATTGGCCTGCACCGAGAGGTGGATCGGCATCTGTGGATAATGTTCACGCACCAGCATGATCAGCCCCGGATCGGACATGATCAGCGCATCCGGGCGCATCTCGATCACCGGTTGCAGATCCTTGAGGAAGGTCTTCAGCTTGGCGTTGTGCGGCGCGATGTTGACCACCACGTAGAAGCGCTTGCCCTGGGCGTGGGCTTCGGCGATACCCAGCGCCAGGTTGCGGTGGTCGAACTCATTGTTGCGCACGCGCAGGCTGTAGCGCGGCTGGCCGGCGTAGACGGCGTCGGCGCCATAGGCGAAGGCGTAGCGCATGGCCTTGAGGGTACCGGCGGGACAGAGCAGTTCGGGAGCGAGCATGGTGCGGCCTGGGGAAAAAGGACCGCGCAGTCTAGGGAGTGTAGAGGCTCGCGATATTGCTCCAGAGCAATACCAGGGCACATTCGGCGCGTGGCCAAGCGCTCGTGCGAGCCGAACGAGGAGGAAAGTCGGGGTGCCGTCAGTCCAGCCAGGCGCGCCCTTGTTGCTCCAGCAGGCTCTGCGCCTGTTCCGGCCCGTTGCGGCCGGCCGGGTAGGGCCGAGGGTTCTGGTAGTACTCCTGCCAGCCCTTGAGGATCGGATCGACCCAGCTCCAGGCCGCCTCGACTTCGTCGCGGCGCATGAACAGCGTCGAATCACCCACGATCACATCCAGCAGCAGGCGTTCGTAGGCGTCCCAACGGCGCTTCTGCGGGAAGACCTGGGCCAGGTTGAGGTCCAGTTCCATGGGCGTCAGGCTCATGCCCTTGCCCGGGCTCTTGCCCATCAATTGCAGGCTGATGCGCTCTTCCGGCTGCAAGCGGATGACCAGGCGGTTGGCCTGGCTGGATTCGAACAGGCGGTGCGGCACCGGCTTGAACTGGATGACGATTTCCGAGCACTTCCTTGCCATGCGCTTGCCGGTGCGCAAGTAGAAGGGCACGCCAGACCAGCGCCAGTTGTCGATCTCGGCCTTGATGGCGACGAAGGTCTCGGTATCGCTGTCGTTATCGACGTTCTTTTCGAAGTAATAGGCGGGCACTTCCTGGCCGCCGATCTTGCCGGCGGTGTATTGGCCGCGCACGGTCTTGTCCTTCACGTCGAGCCCGGAGATCGGCTTGAGGGTCTGCAGGATGCGCACCTTCTCGTTGCGCACGGCCTCGGCGTCGAAGCGTACCGGCGCTTCCATCGCCACCAGGCAGAGCAGTTGCAGCAGGTGGTTCTGCAGCATGTCGCGCATGGCGCCGGCGTGATCGTAGTAGGCGCCGCGATTCTCCACGCCAAGGGTTTCGTTGACGCTGATCTGCACGTGGTCGATATGGCCGGCGCGCCAGAGCGGTTCGAACAGGGCGTTGGCGAAGCGCAGGGCCATGAGGTTCTGCACGGTTTCCTTGCCCAGGTAGTGGTCGATGCGAAACACCTGGGGTTCGCTGAACACGGCGCCGATGGCGGCGTTGATCGCCAGCGCCGATTCCAGGGAGTGGCCGATGGGTTTCTCCAGCACGATGCGGGTGTTTTCGCCGGCCATGCTGGCGAAGGACAGGTTCTCGGCTATCGGCTCGAACAGGCTGGGCGCGGTGGCCAGGTAATAGACGCGGGCACACTGCGCGCGTTCGGCGCCGATGTAGCGATTCAGCCGGCCGTACTCGGCGCTCTGTACCAGGTCCATGGCGAAATAGTCGAGGCGTTCGGCGAAGCCCTGCCAGGTGGCGTTGTCGAAATCGCTGCGTGCTACCTGGGCACGGCAGTGCCGTTCGGCCAGGGACTGGAAGTCGCCCCGCTTCATCTCATGCCGGGCGACGGCGAGGATGCGCATGTCATCGGCCAGGCGCCCATCACGGTGCAGGTGATAGAGAGCGGGCAGCAGCTTGTGTAGTGCGAGATCGCCGGTGCCGCCAAAAACCAGCATGTCGCAGGGGGTGTTGAACACGTGGACTCCGACTGGGTTTGCCTGTGCGATAAGGCCGTTCATGTAGTATAACTACAAGAACACTACAGCCCGATCATAACAGGCCGGGTCAAAACGTCACGAGTTCGGGCCGAAAAATCAGGCATTTCAGCGCCTGGCCGACCTGTCTCCTTTTTATTGCCGCCTGACCAGCGAGTCCTTCTTGTGAATCTTTTGCAGCACATTGCCCAATCCCGCGCCCTGCTGCGCAAATCCGAGCTCAAGGTAGCCGACTACGTCCTGCTGGACCCTTCGGCTGTGATGCACAGTTCCATGGCCGACCTGGCTCACGAAGTGGGCATCAGCGAGCCGACCATCGTGCGCTTCTGCCGGGCCATTGGCTGTACCGGCTTTCAGGATCTCAAGCTCAAGCTGGCGCAAAGCCTGGCGGCAGGGGCGAGCTTCGGCCAGTTCGCGATCCATGAAGACGACTCGGTCGCCGACTTCAGCCTGAAGATCTTCGATACCACCCTGCACACGCTGATGGAAGTGCGCGAAAGCCTCGATAACGTCGCCTTGCAGCGCGCGATCAACGCCATCGCCAGTGCCCAGCGCATCGAGTTCTACGGCTTCGGTGCTTCCGGCGCGGTGGCGGCGGATGCCCAGCACAAGTTCTTTCGCCTGCTGCTCACCGCCGCGGCCTATTCCGACCCGCACATGCAGGCGATGTCGGCGGTCACGCTCAAACCGACCGACGTGGCGATCTGCATTTCCCAGTCGGGTCGTTCCAAGGACCTGCTGATCACCGCCAACCTGGTGCGTGAGTCGGGCGCCAACCTGATTACCCTGTGCCCGAGCCAGACGCCGCTTGCGGAGCTGGCCACGGTCAACCTGGCCATCGACGTGCAGGAAGACACCGATATCTACACGCCGCTGACCTCGCGCATCGCCCATCTGGTGGTGATCGATGTCCTGGCGATGGGCGTGGCCATGGCCCGTGGGCCGAGCCTGGTCAACCACCTCAAGAGCGTGAAGCGCAGCCTGCGCGGGCTGCGTTTGTCGCCGAAGTCGGTGAAAAGCGTCGAGGATTGATCGCGGATAACCGCTGCAGGCGTTTTGTTGGCCTTCACCGCTCGGTCACGCGTTCATCATCGCTTCGTCATGGCGCGGGTCGATGATGGAGACCCTTCCGGTCGGAGAGCCATCATGTCCCAGCACGCCGAATCAAAGACCCGTCGCCAGCAGGAAGACCTGCGCCGCATGCAATTCCGTCGCGCTATCGAAGACTATTCGGAAATGCGCCGCCTGAATCAGGATATCGCCGAATTTCCTGACCTGATCGCCGCCAACTACCTCAGCTCGCAGGCTGCTGCGGAGCGAAGCGCTCGCCCAGCGCGCTGATCTGCGCCCGCTCCCGGCGAATGAAATCGAGGAACGCCTGTGCCACTGGCGACAGGCGTTTTCCGCGTTGGTGCACGACGCACCAACTGCGCTGTAGCGGCAATTCCTCCACGGGCAGTTCACGCAGCAAGCCGCTGCCCAGCTCCAGGCGCACCGCGTGCCGTGGCAGCATGGCCAGGCCCAGTCCGGCCATGACGGCTTCGACCTGGGCCTCGGTCGAGCCCACCTCGAGCGTTTGTTCGAAGTGCGCGCGTTTCTGGTGGCAGTGTTCTTCGCAGGCTCGTCGAGTGCCTGATCCCGGCTCACGCAACAGCAATGGATAAGCGGTGAGATCCTGCAGCTTGAGCTTTTCCTGCTGGCACAACGGGTGGTCCGGCGGTGCCACGGCGACGATGGGGTTGGTGAAGAAGGGCAGGAAGTCCAGCTCCATGTCGCTGGGCACCTGGGACATGATCAGCAGGTCATCGCGGCTGATGGAAAGACGACGCACCGCCTGGCTGTGATTGACCACCACGAGTTGAAGGCTGACTTCTGGATGTTTGGCGCGAAAAGCGGCGAACAGGTGGGGAACCAGGTACTTGGCGCTGGATTCTATCGCCAGGTTGAGCTGGCCTTGCAATGAGCCCTGGAGGTCGGACAGGTGCATGTCCAGGCTCTCCAGGTGGCCGAAGATTTCCTCGCTGGTCTTGCGCAAGGCTTCGGCCGCGCCAGTCAGGTGCAGTTTCTTGCCGACGTAGTCGAACAGCGGCTGGCCGACCAACTCTTCCAACTGGCGAATCTGCAGGCTGACCGCAGGTTGGGTCAGGGACATCTCTTCCGCCGCGCGGCTGTAGGAACGGCTTTCGCACACGGCGCGAAAAATCTGCAACTGACGCAGGGTCATTCGCATCAGGGATTTGCGCATGGATCGTTCTCGTCGGCGGGCCAATGACACCAACTATAAGCGTTAATTTATGCTGATCCCAATAAATATTGATTTTGGTTAATTGTTACGGCGGGGTAGGGTATTTCCACGGCCACTACATGACAGATGGTCATTCGTCGACCGGCCTTGCCGGGCGCCTGTACACGTGATCGAGGAAAGGCTCGTGATCAAGAAAATCCTGATTGCCAACCGTGGTGAGATTGCCGTCCGTATCGTGCGCGCCTGCGCCGAGATGGGCATTCGCTCGGTAGCGGTCTACTCCGAGGCTGACCGCATGGCGCTGCACGTCAAGCGTGCGGACGAGGCCTACAGCATCGGTGACGATCCGCTCGCCGGCTACCTGAACCCGCGCAAGCTGGTGAACCTGGCCGTGGAAACCGGCTGCGATGCACTGCATCCCGGCTATGGTTTCCTCTCGGAGAACGCCGAGCTGGCGGAAATCTGTGCGGCGCGCGGAGTCAAGTTCATCGGCCCGAGCGCCGAGGTGATTCGCCGCATGGGCGACAAGACCGAGGCCCGGCGCAGCATGATCAAGGCCGGCGTTCCCGTGACGCCGGGCACCGAAGGCAACGTGGCCGACCTCGACGAGGCGCTGCGCGAAGGCGAGCGCATCGGCTACCCGGTGATGCTCAAGGCCACCTCGGGCGGTGGTGGACGTGGCATCCGTCGCTGCAACAGCCGCGAGGAGCTGGAGCAGGCCTATCCGCGAGTGATTTCCGAGGCGACCAAGGCCTTCGGCTCGGCCGAGGTGTTTCTCGAGAAGTGCATCGTCAATCCCAAGCACATCGAGGCGCAGATCCTCGCCGACAGCCACGGCAACACCGTACACCTGTACGAGCGCGACTGCTCGATCCAGCGCCGCAACCAGAAGCTGATCGAGATCGCGCCCAGCCCGCAACTGACGCCCGAACAGCGCGCCTACATCGGCGACCTCGCGGTGCGCGCGGCCAAGGCCGTGGGCTACGAGAACGCTGGCACCGTGGAGTTCCTGCTCGCCGAGGGCGAGGTGTACTTCATGGAGATGAACACCCGGGTGCAGGTGGAGCACACCATCACCGAGGAAATCACCGGCCTCGACATCGTCCGCGAGCAGATTCGCATAGCCTCCGGGCAGCGCCTGTCGGTGCAGCAGGAAGATATCCAGCACCGTGGTTTCGCCCTGCAGTTCCGCATCAACGCCGAGGACCCGCGCAACAACTTCCTGCCGTCGTTCGGCAAGATCACCCGTTACTACGCGCCGGGTGGCCCTGGCGTGCGTACGGACACGGCGATCTACACCGGCTACACCATTCCGCCGTACTACGACTCGATGTGCCTGAAGCTGATCGTCTGGGCTTTGACCTGGGAGGAGGCGCTGGCGCGCGGCCTGCGGGCATTGGATGACATGCGTGTGCAAGGGGTGAAGACCACCGCCACCTACTACCAGCAGATTCTCGCCAACGACGAATTCCGCAGCGGTGAGTTCAACACCAGCTTCGTCGACAACCACCCCGAACTGCTGAACTACTCGATCAAACGCAAGCCGGGCGAACTGGCCCTGGCCATCGCCGCCGCCATTGCCGCCCATGCAGGCCTGTGAGGAAAACAATCATGGCTAGAAAGATCACGGTTACCGACACCATCCTGCGCGACGCCCACCAGTCGCTGATCGCCACGCGCATGCGCAGCGAAGACATGCTGCCGATCTGCGACAAGCTCGACAAGGTCGGCTACTGGTCGCTGGAAGTCTGGGGTGGCGCCACCTTCGACGCCTGCGTGCGTTTCCTCAAGGAAGACCCGTGGGAGCGCCTGCGCAAGCTCAAGGCGGCGCTGCCCAATACCCGCCTGCAGATGCTCCTGCGCGGGCAGAACCTGCTGGGCTATCGCCACTACAGCGACGACGTGGTCAAGGCCTTCGTGGCCAAGGCCGCCGCCAACGGCATCGACGTGTTCCGCGTCTTCGATGCGATGAACGACGTGCGTAACCTGCGTGTGGCCATCGAGGCGGTGAAGGTGTCGGGCAAGCATGCCCAGGGCACCATCGCCTACACCACCAGCCCGGTACACACCGTCGCCGCATTCGTCGCCCAGGGCAAGGCCATGCAGGCGATGGGCATCGATTCCATCGCGATCAAGGACATGGCCGGCCTGCTGACGCCGTATGCGACCGCTGAACTGGTCGCCGCGTTGAAGGCCGAGATCGATCTGCCGGTGTTCATCCACAGCCACGACACCGCCGGCCTGGGCGCCATGTGCCAGCTCAAGGCCATCGAAGCGGGGGCCGACCATATCGACACCGCGATCTCCAGCTTCGCCTGGGGCACCAGCCACCCCGGCACCGAGTCGATGGTCGCCGCGCTCAAGGGCAGCGAGTACGACACCGGCCTGGACCTGGCGCTGATCCAGGAAATCGGCATGTACTTCCATGCGGTGCGCAAGAAGTACCACCAGTTCGAAAGTGAATTCACCTCCGTCGACACGCGTGTGCAGGTCAACCAGGTGCCGGGCGGGATGATTTCCAACCTGGCCAACCAGCTCAAGGAGCAGGGCGCCCTCAACCGCATGAACGAGGTGCTGGCGGAAATCCCGCGGGTGCGCGAGGACCTCGGTTTCCCGCCGCTGGTCACGCCGACCTCGCAGATCGTCGGCACCCAGGCGTTCTTCAACGTGCTGGCGGGTGAGCGCTACAAGACCATCACCAACGAGGTGAAGCTGTACCTGCAAGGCGGCTACGGCCAGGCGCCGGGGGTGGTCAGCGAGAAGCTGCGCAAGCAGGCGATCGGCAACGAAGAAGTGATCGACGTGCGTCCGGCCGACCTGCTCAAGCCGGAGCTGGCCAAGCTGCGTGCCGAGATCGGCGATCTGGCCAAGAGTGAAGAAGACGTGCTGACCTTCGCCATGTTCCCGGACATCGGTCGCAAGTTCCTCGAGGAGCGCGAGGCCGGTTCCCTGGTGCCGGAAGAGCTGCTGCCGATCCCCGATGGCAATGGCGTGGCGGCGGCGGGCGGTGGCGGCGTACCCACCGAGTTCATCATCGACGTGCACGGCGAGAGCTATCGCGTGGACATCACCGGCGTGGGCGTGAAGGGCGAAGGCAAGCGTCACTTCTACCTGTCCGTCGACGGCGTGCCGGAAGAAGTGGTGTTCGAGGCGCTCAACGATTACGTCGCCGGGGGGGCTGGCGACAAGCGCAGGAGGGCCAGCGAGCCGGGCGATGTCAGCACCAGCATGCCGGGCAACATCGTCGATGTGCTGGTCAAGGAAGGCGACACGGTCAAGGCTGGCCAGGCCGTGCTGATCACCGAGGCGATGAAGATGGAAACCGAGGTGCAGGCGCCGATATCCGGTACGGTCAAGGCCATTCATGTGGCCAAGGGCGACCGGGTCAATCCGGGCGAAGTGCTGATCGAAATCGCTTGATTGCACGTTCGAAAAAGGAGGGGAGCCTGATCGGCTCCCCTTTTTCATTTCAGTGATAGCAACGAAGGTTTCTGCGCAGGTAGGCCATAAATGAAAAAGGGAAGCTCATGGCTTCCCTTTTCTGGCCTGCGACCGATCATTCCCAGAAGGGCTTGGCGATCTCGCGCTCGCGCTCGTACAGGCTGATACCGGCGTCCTTGAGCAGGCGCTCGTCCAGGCGTGCGAGTTCGCGACGGCTGATGACGCGACGCTGCCAGGTCAGCAGGGTGGCGACTGCGCGCAGCAACAGGCTGCCGCTGGACTTGGAGTTTTCTTGGAAGATCAGGTCGGAACCGAGTGTACGTTCCATGGTGCATTTCCTTCCGCTTTTGGCGGCATGAGAGAGTGTTCGTCGTTGGAGTGTATTTTCCTTGCCTGGAGGCGAGTGTTACAGGCACAGCTACCAAGAATTGCAGGGCTCTTAGTTAGGTAACTACATAACTGTTATGGTTTTTTTAAATCAACTGTACTGCTTATAAGGTAAAAATCTCTTTAAAGCGGCCATTGCAGTGATATTCACTGAATAAATTGCACCCTTATAGTGATAGATGTGCATAACAGTTCCATTTTGGTGCATTTGCTCTGTAAATCTGTTCATGTACCTTTTTGTTCGTGTTTTATCGCGTTGGGAAGTATCCACCCAGGTTTGTTGCGTAAGGTAACGAGTCCAGATTGATGAAGAGGAAAGCCGATGACCGATCAGAGTCAGCAATTTGCCAGCGACAACTATTCCGGTGTTTGCCCTGAGGCATGGCAGGCCATGGCCGAGGCCAACGTCGGCCATCAACGGGCCTATGGCGAGGACGAGTGGACGGCGCGCGCGGCCGATCATTTTCGACAGTTGTTCGAGACCGACTGTGAGGTGTTCTTCGCCTTCAACGGCACTGCCGCAAACTCCCTTGCGCTGGCCTCGTTGTGCCAGAGCTACCACAGCGTGATCTGCTCGGAGACCGCCCATGTCGAAACCGATGAGTGCGGCGCGCCGGAGTTCTTCTCCAATGGCTCCAAGCTGCTCACTGCCAGCAGCCACGATGGCAAGCTGACCCCCGAATCGATTCGTGCCGTGGCGCTCAAGCGCCAGGACATCCATTACCCCAAGCCTCGCGTGGTTACCCTGACCCAGGCCAGTGAAGTCGGAACGGTCTACCGGCCAGAAGAGATTCGCGCGATCAGCGAAACCTGCCGTGAGCAGGGGTTGCACCTGCATATGGATGGCGCGCGTTTTTCCAATGCATGCGCTTTTCTCGGCTGCAGCCCGGCCGAGCTGACCTGGAAGGCGGGTGTCGATGTACTGTGCTTTGGTGGGACCAAGAACGGCATGGCGGTCGGTGAGGCGATTCTGTTTTTCGACCGGGCGCTGGCCGAAGATTTCGATTACCGCTGCAAGCAGGCGGGGCAACTGGCATCGAAGATGCGCTTTCTTTCCGCGCCCTGGGTTGGCTTGCTGCAGGACGGTGCCTGGCTGCGCTATGCCGATCACGCCAATCGTTGTGCCCAACTGCTGGCCGACCTGGTGAAGGACATTCCCGGCGTGCGCCTGATGTTCCCGGTAGAGGCCAACGGCGTATTCCTGCAGCTTTCGGAGTTAGCCATCGAGCGCCTGCGTGCTGCTGGCTGGCGCTTCTATACCTTCATCGGGGCGGGTGGGGCGCGCTTCATGTGTTCGTGGGACACCGAGGAGCAGCGGGTGCGCGAGCTGGCCCAGGCCATTCGTGTGGCGATGGCCTGAACTGAATAATTTCTATCGGCACCATGGAAATCCCCGCTTGGCCGCGAGCGCAGTGGCTGGCGGATGCTTGCGGCCTATCGCAGGCAAGTAGAAGGAAGGATTTCCATGAAGACCGTGGCGCAGATGCTCAGGACCAAGTCGAGCAGCAATGTGCATGCAATCGGCCCGAATCAGACCGTGCTTCAGGCATTGCAGTTGATGGCCGAGCACAACGTCGGTGCGTTGCTGGTTACCGAGGGCGATCGTCTGCTGGGCATCTTCACCGAGCGTGACTATGCGCGCAAAGGTGTGCTGCAGGGGCGTTCGTCCATCGCCACGCCGGTTCGCGACGTGATGAGCGTACCGGTGGTGACGGTCGAGCCGCGCCAGAGTATTCGCGAATGCATGACGCTGATGACCGAGCGCCACCTGCGTCACCTGCCGGTTGTCGAGGAGGGCAGGCTGCAGGGGCTGCTATCGATTGGCGACCTAGTCAAGGAAACCATCGCCGAGCAGGATGGACTGATCCAGCACCTGGAGCAGTACATCCGTGGCGACTGACCTGAGTCAGCGCTAGTCAGTGCTGCTCGGCCAGGCTTGCGGCTTTTATCGAGGCCTTGCCGCGAGTCGCCAGGCAGTAATACAGCGGGCAGGTGACCAGCAACCCGGCCAGCCATGACAGGTCGGCACCTTCCAGGTAGTTGGCATAGGGGCCGACATAGATCGAGGTGTTGGCGAAGGGCAACTGCACGATGATGCCGATGAAGTAGGCGATGATCGCGTGCATGTTGAAGCGCCCGTAGATACCGCCGTCGGCCTTGAAGATCGAGGCGATGTCGTACTGCCCGCGCTTGATCAGGTAGAAGTCGATCAGGTTGATCGACGCCCACGGCACGAGCACCAGCAGCAGCGCCAGAATCAGGCCGATGAAGTGCGAGACGAAGTCGGCCGAAGCGCTCAGAGCTGTCAGGCAGCAGCCCAGCAGAATCACACCCGACAACACCACGCGCACTGGAATGCTCGGGGTCCAGGTGCCGGCGAAGGTCTGGATCGAGGTAACGATCGACAACACGGCACCGTACAGGTTGAGGGCGTTGTGGCTGATGATGTTGAGCAGGAACAGCAGCATCAGCGCCGGGCCGAGGGCGCCAGTCGCCTGTTTCACCGCATCCATTGCTTCGGTGCCTTCCGGCGTCGCCAGCACGGCGACCGCGCCGAAACTGAACGACAGGATGGTGCCCAGGCAGGCCCCCAGGTAGGTCGCCCAGAACGGCTTGGCGATGCCGACGCTGGCCGGCAGGTAGCGCGAATAATCCGACACGTAGGGCGAGAAGCTGATCTGCCAGATGATTCCCAGGCACAGGGTGGCGACGAAACCGTGGGCGTTGAAGGCGCCACGGGTGAGGAAGTCTGCCGGCAGCTCACCGCAGAAGATCCAGGCGAAACCGGCGAACAGCGCCGCGCCCATGACCCAGGTGCCGATGCGGTTGAGGGTGTGGATGAAGCGATAGCCGATCACGCCGATGGCCGTGGCACTGATCGCGCCGATGATGATTGCCGCCGGCATCGGCACGGAGGGGGCAAGGCCATGGATCGACTTGCCCGAGAGCACGATGTTGGAAATGAAGAAGCCGACATAAATGATGGCGGCGAAGAACACGATCAACAGCGCGCCGTAGCGACCGAACTGGCCGCGACTCTGCACCATCTGCGGGATGCCCAACTGCGGCCCCTGGGCCGATGCCAGGGCGATGAAGATGCCGCCGAACATATGCCCGAGGGCGATGGCCAGCAGGCCCCAGAACAGGTCGAGGTGAAACACCTGGACGACCATGGCGCCGGTCACGATGGGCAGTGGCGCGATATTGGTGCTGAACCACAGAGTGAACAGGTCACGCGCCTTGCCGTGGCGTTCGGCGGGCGGGACATATTCGACGGTGTTGTTCTCGATCAACGTTTGCGGGTTGTTCTCGGACATCGTCTTGCCTTGCTTATTGTCTTTGTAGAAAGCGGCGTTCGGGCGTCGATGCGCTCGATAAACTTGGACACCATATTATGGTATTCCATATTTCGGGCAATATTTTTTATACGAGCGACTATCGCTTGGGTGGACTGGAATGCGTTGTCCTGAGCTTTATGATTTATCCGAAAGCCCCGAATCTACTGGCTTAAAGGACTACAAACGACGTTCGTCGGAGGATTTCATGGCGCTGAAAATAGCGCTTGATTGGCGTGTATTACGGTATACCATAAGACCTGTTTTGTCGAAAATAGATCGTTTTCTCAAGCCAGGTACCCCAAATGATCGACACCAACGCCTACAAGAATGTCATGGGCTCCTTCCCTTCCGGCGTCACCGTGATCACCACGCTGGACGCCGATGGCCAGATCGTCGGTCTGACCGCCAGTGCGTTCAGCTCGTTGTCCATGGACCCGGCGCTGGTGCTGTTCTGCCCCAACTACAGCTCCGATTCGTACCCGGCGCTGATCAAGAGCAAGCGTTTCGCCATCCACCTGCTCTCCGGCGAGCAACGCGACGAGGCCTATGCCTTTGCGAAAAAGGGCAAGGACAAGGCGCAGGGCATCGAGTGGACCTTGAGCGAGCTGGGCAACCCGCTGCTGGCCAATGCCACGGCGATCATCGAATGTGAGTTGTGGCGGGAGTATGAGGGAGGCGACCACGCCATCCTGGTCGGCGCGGTGAAGAACCTGATCGTGCCCGAGCAGGAGACTGCGCCGATGGTCTATTGCCGCGGCAAGATGGGCGCGTTACCAGCGCTGGCCTGACAGCAAGAGTTTTTCTGCGTTTCAGCGTGAGCGACTGTATCGAGGCAGAAGCGGACGTTCGTTATTCCTCCGTCATTCCCGCGAAGGCGGGAACCCAAATAAAAAGCGCTTCTGGGTTCCCGCCTTCGCGGGAATGACGACTACACACACCGTGTAAGAACGGTCATCGCACGAACGTCCATTCCTGCCTCAAAGCTGTCCCTGCGACGAAATAAAAAAAGGATGGCCGAAGCCATCCTTGAGGATCCGGAGACGAGGGAGCGGTCTCCAGGTCGATGAATGTTGCGCCCGGCATGCCATCAGGCGGTGGCGCTGAGCGGCACCAGGCGCGGGGCGATCATGTTTTCCGGGCGCAGGATGTCGGCGAGCATGGCTTCGTCGAGCAGCTTCTCCTCACGCACCAGTTCCAGCACGCCACGGCCGGTTTCCAGCGCGGTCTTGGCGATGCGCGTGGAGTTCTCGTAGCCGATGTAGGGGTTCAGCGCGGTGATCAGGCCGATGGAGTTCTCCATCAGCTCGCGGCAGCGGGCCTCGTTGGCGGTGATACCGTCGATGCATAGCTCGCGCAGCATATCCATGGCGCGGGTCAGCAGGCGGATCGAGTCGAGGATCTTGTAGGCGATCAGCGGCTCCATCACGTTCAACTGCAACTGGCCACCCTCGGCGGCGATGGTCAGCGCCAGGTCGTTGCCGATCACTTCGAAGGCAACCATGTTCACCGCTTCCGGAATCACCGGGTTGACCTTGCCTGGCATGATCGAACTGCCTGGCTGGCGCGGCGGCAGGTTGATCTCGTTGATACCGGTGCGCGGGCCGCTGGACAGCAGGCGCAGGTCGTTGCACATCTTCGACAGCTTGACCGCGGTGCGCTTGAGCATGCCGGAGAACAGCACGAAGGCGCCCATGTCGCTGGTGGCTTCGATCAGGTCGGCAGCCGGCTTGACCGGATGGCCGCTGATCACGCCCAGGCGCTCGACCGCCAGTTTCTGGTACTTCGGATCGGCGTTGATGCCGGTGCCGATGGCGGTGCCGCCCAGGTTGACTTCGGTGAGCAGTGCCGGGGCCATCATCTTCAGGTGTTGCAGGTCTTCGCCTAGGGTAGTGGCGAAGGCATGGAATTCCTGGCCGAGGGTCATCGGCACGGCGTCTTGCAACTGGGTGCGGCCCATCTTCAGCACCTTGGCGAACTCCAGACCCTTGGCCGACAGCGAGTTGATCAGCTTGTCGAGCGCATTGAGCAGGCTGTCGTGGCCGAGCAGCAGGCCGATGCGGATGGCGGTCGGGTAGGCGTCGTTGGTCGACTGCGCCATGTTCACGTCGTTGTTCGGGTGCAGGTGCTTGTACTCGCCTTTTTCGAAGCCCATGGCCTCCAGGGCGATGTTGGCGATCACCTCGTTGGCGTTCATGTTGGTCGAGGTGCCGGCGCCGCCCTGGATCATGTCGACCACGAACTGATCGTGGAACTCGCCCTGGATGATGCGGGCACAGGCGGTGCTGATCGCGGTGTGCTTGGCGGCGGACAGGTGGCCCAGCTCGCGGTTGGCATCGGCAGCGGCCTGTTTGACCATCGCCAGGCCGATCACCAGTTTCGGATAGTGCGAAAGCGGTACGCCAGTCAGTCGAAAATTCTGCACGGCACGCAGGGTCTGGATGCCGTAGTACGCTTCAGCGGGGACTTCGAGGGTGCCAAGCAGGTCTTTTTCGATGCGCGATGATGCAACAGGGGACATGATCGAGATTATCTCGCTGGGTAGGCGGCGAGCGCCGCGGATGGCCATATAGTGCGATTTAGCCGGGTATTCCGACCAATGCTGTTAAACGCTATGGTATGCACGATCGGCATAACGATGATGTGACTTTTCGAAATGCACGGATGTGCAAAATATCGAACATGAAGGACGCTCCATGAACCTGGAAACCAAGTGGCTGGAAGACTTCGTGGCGTTGGCCGCGACCCGCAGTTTTTCCCAGGCGGCGAACAAGCGTTTCGTCACCCAGCCAGCGTTCAGTCGGCGGATTCGCAGCCTGGAAGCGGCGCTGGGGCTGACCCTGGTCAACCGCTCGCGCACGCCCGTGGAGCTGACCGAGTCCGGCCAGTTGTTCCTGGTCACGGCGCGCAGCCTGGTCGAGCAGCTTGGCGAAGTGGTGCGCCACCTGCATCACCTCGAAGGGCAGAAGGGCGAGGTATTGCAGATCACCGCGGCGCACTCGCTGGCGTTCAGCTTCTTCCCGGAGTGGATCGCCAGGCTGCGTCGCGATGGCCTGCCGCTGACCACACGCCTGGCGGCGACCAACGTCGGCGAGGCGGTGCACTCGCTGCGCGAAGGCACCTGCGACCTGATCCTCGCCTATTACGATCCGGATGCGGCGCTGCAATTGGCGCCTGACCTGTTTCCCTCCATCCACCTGGGGCGCAGCGAGATGCTGCCGGTGTGTGGTGTCGACGAACAGGGCCAGCCGCTGTACGACCTGGACAGTGGCCAGAGCGTGCCGCTGCTGGCCTACAGCGCGGGCACGTTCCTGGGTCGCTCGTTGAACCTGCTGCTACGCCAGCGCGCCTTGCGTTCGACCACCGCCCACGAAACGGCGATGGCCGACAGCCTCAAGACCATGGCCTTGCAGGGCCTCGGTGTGGCCTGGGTGCCGCGCTTGTCGATGAGCGCCGAGCTGGCGCGCGGCGAACTGGCGATCTGCGGCCAGGCGCACTGGCACATACCGCTGGAGATTCGCCTGTACCGCTGGGGCATGTCGCGCAAGGCGGCGGTGCGCCTGTTGTGGCGCAAGTTGGAGGCGGGTGTGGGAGGGGAGTTGTAGGAGTAGCTAGTAGGGTGGACCGGGACGCGCAGTCAACGCGAAGCTTGTCCACCATTTCGGGACTTCAAATCAGACGCGGCACAGCATGTGGCTCGCTTTGGTGGACAAGCTTCGCGTTGTCCACCCTACTGATCATCAGGCTTTGCGTGGAAGCGATCAGCGAACGACACCTTCCTCAAGCAGCAATTTGAAGATCGCCTCGGCTCCCGCTTCCGGCGTCAGCCCGCTGAGCACCTGACCACCACCGCCCGAGGCCTTGGCCGTGGCGGCTTTCATCCGGTCGGCACCGGTCTTGGCCTTGATCACCTTGAGGCGTTTGGGGCGTGGCTTGGCGGGTTGCCACTGGGCGTTGGCGTACAGCGGGTCGTCCACCAACTCCACTGCGTCGGCTTCCAGCTTGCCGCGACGCGACGGGCCGAAGGCACTCTGACGAGCGGCAGGCGCGGCCTGGTCGACGCTGGCGACGAAGGGCAGGCGCACTTTCAGCCGGCGCCGTTGCCCGCGCGGCAAGGCTTGCAGCACGTGGGCGCTGCCGTTGTCGATGCTTTCCACTTCGGCCAGGCCGACGATCAGCGGCCAGCCCAGGCGCTCAGCCAACAGATACGGCAGCAAGCCCGAGCCTTCGCCGGTTTCCGCCTGGCTACCGGTGAGGACGAGCTGCGTGCCGGCCAGCTTCAGGTGATCGCTGAGGGCGGGCAGCGCATCGGCGCCCTGCTTCTGTTCCAGCACGGTCAATGCCGGCAAGCCCATGCCGAGGTAGGCACGCAGGGTTTCCTCATGGGGATCGCCGGCGTGCACCACGTTGAGTTTTTCGCCGGCCAGCTTGAGGCCCAGCTCGACGGCGCGGGCATCCTGCTCGGCGCGGCGCGGGCGGCCCGAGGCCGGGTGAGCACCGATGGAAACCAGGGCGACGATGTTCAGTTCAGCCATGATGCAGCCCTTGTAGCGATGGGGTGGACGGTGGATGGATGAAGCGTCATCCACCCTACGATTGAGGCATCAGGCCGCATCGCGCTTGGCTCCGTTGCGATGGGCTTCGACCCGTTCGATCAGCGCCTGGAGAATCGCGGCGGAATCGCCGATCACCGCCATGTCGGCGCGCTTGATCATGTCGCAGCCCGGATCGAGGTTGATCGCCACCACCTTGTCGCAGGCACCGATGCCCTGCAGGTGCTGGATCGCTCCGGAAATGCCGACCGCCAGGTAGACCCGCGCGGTGACCCAGGTGCCCGTGGCGCCGACCTGGCGCGCGCGTGGCATGTGGCCATCGTCAACCGCCACCCGCGAGGCGCCTTCGGTGGCGCTGAGCGCCGTTGCCGCGCGGTGGAACAGCGCCCAGTCCTTCACGCCGTTGCCGCCGGAGAGGATGAACTCGGCCTCGGCCATTGGAATCTGCGCCGGGTCGACGGCCACCGAGCCGAGGTCCTCGATACGCGGCAGGTTGCGCGCGACTTGGACCGACAGCTCGACCGCCTGTGCTTCATGGCGGGTTTCGCTGACTGGGTCGGCGCACTCGGCGGCGGCCAGGACCAGGCGTGGCAGCGCCTGCACGATGTCTTCGCGACCCGCGCCGGCACGGCCCATGCACTGGCCATCCTTGATCTGCCAGACGCGGGTGGCCGGGCGCTCTCCCAGGCTGGCGGACAGGCGCCGACCCAGTTCGCCGCCACCAGTGCGACTGTCGGGCAGCAGCCAGTGGCGCGGGGCGAACTGGCTTTCCACCGCACGCAGGGCGAGCACGCGCTGCTCGGGCGAGTAGCCTTCGTATTCGTCCCCTTGGAGCAGCAGCAGGCGATCGACGCCCGCGGTGTCGAAGGCGCTTTCCTTCGGCTCGCCGAACACCACGGCCAGCACCGCGCCGGCCTCACCGGCCAGTTGATGGGCGAGGCCGAGCAGGTCTTTGTCGTGGCTGCTCAGGCGGCCGCCGACCATGTCCGGCACCACGGCGATGATGAATGCCGGTTGCTCGACCACGTGCAACGGCAGTTGCACTTCCACGCTGGCGCTCTGGCGCTTGCCGCTGCCGCCTTGCTGGACGCCGGAACGGTCGATGCGCTTGATCCCGGCCGGGCCGATGAAGCCGGCGGAGGCCGCATGGGGGTTCTTGCGAATGACGCCGTTGGGGCCCATCCACTGGGTTTGCTGGGTCTGCATCGCCGCGTGCAGCGGATGCAGGCGGTTGCGGGCGATCCACTCGGCGCGCGGATCGCGGCGGATGATGTCACTCATGATAAGGACTCCACTGTCACTGGCTGGGCCGGTTCGTTCCAACTGCCAGCGTGACCCACCCTACGAAGGCGCGAGGTCGAATTCATCACGCCACCTCCACGGTCGCCGGCTCAGCCAATGGCTTTTTTACCGGGGCTTGGCTCTCGATCAGCACGTCCGCGACCAGCTCGGCGATGTCCTTGATCTGTGGGCGCGGTTCGACCACGCCTTCGAGCATGATGGTGCATTGCGGGCAGCCGACGGCGACCAGTTCGGCGCCGGTTTCCTTGATGTCTTCCATGCGCATGTCGGGAATCCGCTGCTTGCCGGGGATGTCGGTGATCGGCGCGCCGCCGCCGCCGCCGCAGCAACGCGAGCGGAAGCCCGAGCGGACCATTTCCTTGACCTCGATACCGATGGCCTTGAGCACCGCGCGCGGCGCTTCGTACTCGCCGTTGTAGCGGCCCAGGTAGCACGGGTCGTGGTAGGTCACGCTGCCGCCCTTATGCTGGCCAAGATTGAGGGTGCCACGCTGCATCAGGGTTTCGATGAAGGTGCTGTGGTGCATGACCTGGTAATGGCCGCCCAGCGCGCCGTACTCGTTCTTCAACACATGGAAGCTGTGCGGGTCGCAGGAGACGATGGTCTTGAACTGGTACTTGCCCAGGGTGGCGATGTTGCGTTTGGCCAACTGCTGGAAGGTCGCTTCGTCACCCAGGCGCCGGGCCACGTCGCCGCTGTCGCGTTCTTCCAGGCCGAGCACGGCGAAGTCGACGCCAGACGCCTTGAGGATCTTGACGAAGGCGCGCAGGGTGCGCTGGTTGCGCATGTCGAAGGCGCCGTCGCCGACCCAGAACAGCACTTCGGCGCTGCCCTTGTCGGCCATCAGCGGCAGGTTCAGGTCGGCCGCCCAGTTCAGACGGCCGCCGGGATTGAAACCGCCGGGGTTGTCGGTGGCGATGAGGTTTTCCAGGACTTCGGCGCCTTTGTTCGGTGTCGAGCCTTTTTCCAGGGTCAGGTGACGGCGCATGTCGACGATGGCATCGACGTGCTCGATCATCATCGGACATTCCTCGACGCAGGCGCGGCAGGTGGTGCATGACCACAGGGTCTCGGCATCCACCAGCGCCTTGCCTTGCAGCGAGACGATGGGCTGGTGCGGGCCGCCGCTGTGTTCGCCGAGCGGCTTGCCGGGGTAGGGCGAGCCGGCGAACTTGGCGTCGCTGCCACCGGCCAGGCCGATGACCATGTCCTGGATCAGCTTCTTCGGGTTCAGCGGCTGGCCGGCGGCGAAGGCCGGGCACATGGCCTCGCACTTGCCGCACTGCACGCAGGCGTCGAAGCCGAGCAACTGGTTCCAGGTGAAGTCCGTGGGTTTTTCCACACCCAGCGGGGTGTCCGGATTATCCAGGTCGAGGGCTTTCAGGCCGGTCGAGCGACCACCGCCAAAGCGTTCGCTGCGGCGGTGCCAGGCCAGGTGCAGGGCGCCGGCGAAGGCATGCTTCATCGGCCCGCCCCAGGTCATGCCGAAGAACATTTCCGACACGCCCCAGGCGATGCCGAGGGACAGCACGCCGGCGAGCATCCAGCCGCCGAAGTTGGCCGGCAGGATACCGGCGACCGGCAAGGTGGCGATGAAGAAGCTCAGCGAGAACATCAGCAGGCTTTTCGGCAGGCGCATCCACGGCCCTTTCGACAGCCGCGAGGGCGGGTTGCGCCGACGCTTGGCGACGAACAGGGCGCCAGTGAACATCAGCACCGTGGCCGCCAGCAGGGCATAGCCGAGGATGCGGTTGTGCAGGCCGAAACCGTGCACGACGATCGCCAGCAGTGCCGCCAGGACGAAGCCGCCGGCGGTGGCGACGTGGGTCTTGGACATGTACTTGTCGCGCTCGACCACGTGGTGCAGGTCCACCAGGTAGCGATTCGGCACCTTCAGCAGGCCACCGATCCAGTCGACCTTCGACGGTCGGCCGCGGCGCCACATCAGAAAGCGTTTAACAGCCCCCAGCACTGCCAGCGCCAGCGCGGCAAACAACAGAAAGGGCAGAATGGTGTTCAGCATGAGCGCACCTTTCAGGTAATCCGTAGGGTGGATGGACGAAGCCATCCACCAGTTACAACTGAGCGTCGATCCACGGTGGATGAGCGAAGCGTCATCCACCCTACGTTCGGATCAGAAGTCCTTGCACAGCCGCAGTGCGTCGTAGATCGCCGCATGCACGTTGCGCTGGGCCACGCAGTCGCCGATACGGAACAGCAGGTAGCCGTCGCCGCTCTGCGACAGGCAAGGCTGTGGCTGGATCGCGAACTGCGCTTCGATATCCATCTGCCCCTTGTTGCGCGAACCTTCCTTCAGCGCGTAGTACAGGCCCTCGTCCGGGCGCACGCCGTTCTCCACCACCACCTGGTCGACCACGCGCTCTTCCTTGGCGCCGGTGTACTCGTTCTCGAGCACCGCGATCTTCTTGTCGCCCTCGGCGTAGACCTTCTCCAGCATCATGTCGCCGGTCATGATCACTTCTTTCGGGTACATGCTGCGGTAGTAAGTCGGGAAGGTGGTGCCGCCCATGGCCACGCCCGGCTTGATGTCGTCGGTGACGATCTCGACCTGGCTGCCCTTGTCAGCGATGAAGTCGGCCACCGACATGCCGGTGAATTCGCAGATGGTGTCGTACACCAGCACGTTCTTGCCCGGTGCCACCTTGCCACTGAGGATGTCCCAGCTGCTGACCACCAGGCCTTCATGCTCGCCCCAGTGCTCGTTCTGTTCGAGGAAGGCATGGCCGCCGTTGGCCAGCACCACGATGTCCGGGCGCAGGTCCATGATGGTGTCGGCGTCGGCCGCGGTGCCCAGGCGCAGGTCGATCCCCAGGCGAGTGATTTCCAGCTGGAACCAGCGGGTGATGCCGGCGATCTGGTCGCGTTGCGGTGCCTTGGAGGCCAGGGTGATCTGCCCGCCCAGTTGTTCCTGCTTCTCGAACAGGGTCACGTCATGGCCGCGCTCGGCGCTTACGCGCGCCGCTTCCATCCCGGCCGGGCCGCCGCCGACCACCACCACCTTGCGTTTGACGCCGGTGGTCTTCTCGATGATGTGCGGCACGCCCATGTATTCGCGGCTGGTGGCGGCGTTCTGGATGCACAGTACGTCCAGGCCCTGGTACTGGCGGTCGATGCAGTAGTTGGCGCCGACGCACTGCTTGATCTGGTCGACCTGGCCCATCTTGATCTTGGCGATCAGGTGCGGGTCGGCCATGTGCGCGCGGGTCATGCCGACCATGTCCACGTAGCCGCCTTCGAGGATGCGCGTGGCCTGGTTCGGGTCCTTGATGTTCTGCGCGTGCAGCACCGGCACGTTGACCACTTCCTTGATGCCGGCCGCCAGGTGCAGGAACGGCTCCGGCGGGTAGCTCATGTTCGGGATGACGTTGGCCAGGGTGTTGTGGGTGTCGCAGCCCGAGCCGACCACGCCGATGAAGTCGAGCATGCCGGTGTCGGCGTAGTACTTGGCGATCTGCTTCATGTCGTCGTGCGACAGGCCGTCCGGGTGGAACTCGTCACCACAGATACGCATGCCCACGCAGAAGTCGTCGCCCACTTCGGCGCGCACCGCCTTGAGCACTTCCATGCCGAACTTCATGCGGCCTTCGAAGGTGCCGCCCCATTCGTCGGTGCGCTTGTTCACCCGGGGCGACCAGAACTGGTCGATCATGTGCTGGTGCACGGCGGACAGCTCGACGCCGTCCAGGCCACCGGCCTTGGCACGACGCGCGGCCTGGGCGTAGTTGCCGATGACGCGCCAGATCTCCTCGACCTCGATGGTCTTGCAGGTGGCGCGGTGAACGGGCTCACGGATACCGGACGGCGACATCAGGGTCGGCCAGTGACCGCCATCCCAGCGCGAGCGCCGGCCCATGTGGGTAATCTGGATCATGATCTTGGCGCCGTGCTTGTGCATGGCGTCAGCGAGATTCTGGAAGTGCGGGATGATGCGGTCGGTGGACAGGTTGACCGACGCCCACCAGTGCTGCGGGCTGTCGATGGCGACGACCGAGGAGCCGCCGCAGATGGCCAGGCCGATGCCGCCCTTGGCCTTCTCTTCGTAGTACTTCACATAACGCTCGGTGGTCATGCCGCCGTCGGTGGCGTAGACCTCGGCGTGCGCGGTGGACAGCACGCGGTTACGGATAGTGAGTTTGCCGATCTGGATCGGCTGAAACATCGCTTCAAAGGCCATCACGGCACCTCACGGAATCTGCATCTGCCACGTTGGAGCGACGCGGGTCGCTCCACGGGGCGTTTTCTTTTTTAGAGTGGACGGGTCACGAACAGGCCATCGTCGTGGCCTTCTTCCGAGCCGCTGTATTCCTGCACGCTGACGGTACGGATCGGGCTGCCCTTGGCGGCCAGGATCTGGTCGATGGCGCCGGAGAACCAGCCGGTGAACATGTAGTCGACCTTGCGCCCGACCTTGCCGTACACGTAGACGAAGGCGGAATGCTTGAGCTTGACCTCGGCATAGCCGGTCTCCAGATCGAGCTTCTGCGTTTCGAACAGGCCCCAGCCGCGTTGCGACAGGCGCTTCATGTAGTGTTCGAACACCGCCGCGCCTTCCAGGCCATGGCACTCGGCCTCCTTCTCGCACCAGTGCCAGGCGGACTTGTAGCCGGCCTTGTAGAGAATCTCGGCGTATTTCTCGGCGCCGAGAACGTCCTCGATGCCGCGGTGGTTATTGACGAAAAAGTGCCGTGGCACGTACAGCATCGGCAGGGCGTCGGTGGTCCATACGCCGGTTTCGTCGTCGACCAGGATGGGCATTTCGGGGGCGTGAGAGGCCATGTGGATAACTCCGTGATCAGGTTGTAGGTAGGGTGGGTCGGGGCGCGTAGCTGGCGCTTTATCCATCCACCATCGCGGCAAGCCCGCGGTGTACGGGGTTGGTGGATGAAAAGAGCGTCATCCACCCTACGGCGCGTATTCGATCTGCTGTCGTGATGGGCTTATTCGCCCCACACGTCCTTGAGGACGCGTACCCAGTTCTCGCCCATGATCTTGCGCACCACGCGCTCGGAGTGGCCGCGTTTGAGCAAGGTTTCGGTGAGGTTGGGGAACTCGCCCACGGTACGGATACCCAGCGGGTTGATGATCTTGCCGAACTGGGTCAGGCGGCGGGCGTAGCCCTTGTCGTGGGTCAGGTATTCGAAGAATTCCTTGCCGTGGCCCTGGGTGAAGTCGGTGCCGATGCCGATGGCGTCCTCGCCGACGATGTTCATCACGTACTCGATGGCTTCGGCGTAGTCGTCGATGGTCGAGTCGATGCCCTTGGCCAGGAACGGCGCGAACATGGTCACGCCGACGAAGCCGCCATGGTCGGCGATGAACTTCAGTTCGGCGTCGGACTTGTTGCGCGGGTGCTCTTTCAGCCCGGATGGCAGGCAGTGGGAGTAGGTGACCGGCTTTTTCGATTCGAGGATGACTTCCTCGCTGGTCTTGCTGCCAACGTGGGACAGGTCGCACATGATGCCGACCCGGTTCATCTCGGCGACGATCTCGCGACCGAAGCCGGACAGGCCGCCGTCACGCTCGTAGCAGCCGGTGCCGACCAGGTTCTGGGTGTTGTAGCACATCTGCACGATGCCCACGCCGAGCTGCTTGAAGATCTCCACGTAACCAAGCTGGTCTTCGAAGGCATGGGCGTTCTGGAAGCCGAACAGGATGCCGGTCTTGCCCTGTTCCTTGGCCTTGCGGATATCGGCGGTGGTGCGCACCGGCATCACCAGGTCGCTGTTCTCGCGCATCAGTTTCTGGCTGGCGCAGATGCTGTTGACAGTCGCCTGGAAGCCTTCCCATACCGACACGGTGCAGTTGGCGGCGGTGAGGCCGCCCTTGCGCATGTCTTCGAACAGTTCGCGGTTCCACTTGGCGATGATCAGACCGTCGATGACGATGCTGTCTGCGTGTAATTCTGCCGGGCTCATCAGGCTGTTCCCCTAGCTGGCGCGCCACATCGGCCGGTGGCGCTTTGGGGTCAGCTTATCCGTGGGTCGCCGCTCGCCCCGACGCAAAAACGACCGGGGCCATTCTCAAAGCGTCAAGCCGGCGACAAGCCGTGCGCTGCGAGCGCCAAGCCGGGGCGCGGTGTGGTCAGCGCCAAGCCTGTCGATTCAAAAGCGACATGCATTTGCCTATCCCAGACACGCACCTTGTCGCCATGCCTGCCGGTTCCCACAATGCCAGTGCGATACACCCGCCACGAGGAGCGTTGCCATGATGCATGCCGATCTGATCGATCAGGAAGACTTTCGCGACCGCCTGCTGTCGCTCGGTGTATTCGTCCCAGGCGACGCCAGCGCGGCACAGGCTTGCGAACTGGCCATTCTGGGCATGACGCCGGATCGGGCGGCCGCGCTCAAGCGCATGGTCGAAGACATGCTCGGCAGCGGTGCGACCATTCTTCCCGCAGTGCGTGAGGCAATCTCACGGAATTTGCTCCCCGCCCTGGTGAAAGCACACTGAGTTTCTTGCATAAAACTGCATGGCAGGTCGGTTTTAGACCGTTTGTCGTCGTTTTTCACCACCTCACTATCCCCAGCCTTAGTAATCTGACCCACGGTCCTCTCGCACGACACGAGAGGCTGTGGTATATGGTATACCCGATATAAAAATACAGAATCCGTCTTCGACAGGATTCAGGTAGGGGCACCGCGCTCATCTCACTGCCGTAATAAAAACTGAATAAACAGCATTGGAGATACGTATGAAGTTCGACAAGGTCCATCTATTGGCTTTGGCAATCGCTGCGGCCACTGGCAGCCAACTCGCCACGGCTTCCCAGGCTGACAGCAAGGGATTCATCGAAGACAGCAGCCTGAATTTTCTGACCCGCAACCTGTTCTGGAATCACGATAGAACGAACGGTGCGCATAACAACCGTGAGTGGGGGCAAGGTTTCCGTCTCGACTACGTTTCTGGCTACACGCAGGGCACCGTAGGTTTCGGCGTTGACGCCAGCGCCTATGGCCTGGTCAAGCTGGACGGCGGCCGTGGCTATGCGGGCCGGGCGGGCGTGCTGGTTCCGGATACCGAGGGTGCTACGGACAACGCTGGGTCCGTCGGCGCGGCGGTCAAGGTCCGCGTGTCCAACACCGAGTTGAAATACGGCAACAACCTGCGTCCTTACAACCCGGTCTTCGCGCCAGCCGATGCGCGCCTGGTTCCCGGCACGGCCACTGGCTTCTGGCTGACCAGCAGCGAACTCGAAGGCCTGACTGCCGAGGCCGGTCACATGACCGCCGCCAAGGACTTCAACAGCACCAACGGCGACGACAACTTCTATGCTGCCTACTCCGGTAAGAGCAGCGATACGGTGGATTTCCTCGGTGGCGCCTACGTCATCAACGACCAGGTCAGCGTCAGCCTCTATGGCGCCGAGTACGCCGACATCTGGCGCCAGTACTACGTCAATGCCAACTACACCTACCCGATCAACGATGAGCAAAGCCTGAACTTCGACTTCAACATCTACAAGACCGATGACGAAGGCAAGAAACTGGCTGGCGACATCGACACCACGGCCTACTCGCTGGCAGCGGCCTACACCATTGGCGCGCATACCTTCAAACTGTCCTACCAGAAGAACGATGGCGACACGCCATTCGACTACCTGGGCATGGGCCCTGGCACCTACCACGACTCGATCTACCTGGCCAACTCCTCGCAACTGGTCGACTTCAACGGCCCGAACGAACAGTCCGTCGGGGTGTTCTACAACCTGGACTTCGCCAGCTACGGCGTGCCGGGCCTGACCTTCGGCGTTCGTTACATCTCCGGCTGGGATATCGACGGCAGCAAGATGGACGCCAGCAGCCCGTATAACTACTACGGCAGCAAGAACAGCGAAGAACACTGGGAGCGTGACTTCGACATCAAGTACGTCGTGCAGAACGGTGCTGCGAAGGACCTTTCCGTGCGTTTGCGCCAGGCTACTCACCGCATCGGCAACGGCGCATCGGACAGCTCGTCCGATCAAGTTCGCCTGATCATCGAGTACCCCTACGAGATCTTCTGATTGCGTAACGTAGCGCAATGAAAAGGCCGGCCCGGATATCCGGGCCGGCCTTTTTTCTTGTCCCTTGGATCGGCTTCCCTACGCGCTGAGGCCCACGCAAAGGCTACTTCGATAGGCTGGCTCGCCGCTGTTCCATGCAAGGCGGGTTTCGGTTGCCATGCGCCCCGTAGGTTGGATTCTTAACTTGCCTAATCCTGCAGGAACGAGAAAAGCCGGTACACCTCGAGAGTGCACCGGTAACGAAGAAAATCGCAGTCAGGCAGCCCGTTTATCGGGCTCTTGTTTTCAAACGCGGACGCTGGCGAAGGTCGCCTCGCCGCGTGCCTGGCTCAGGGCGTTGAACGCTACGCCCGGCAGGCTGCCGTGCAGGGTGGCGGTCGACGATTCGTGGGTGCGTGTGCCAGCGACCTGGCCCTGGCGCTCGTCACGTGGCGGGATGCCGAAGTATTCGCGGTAGCACTTGGAGAAATGCGGGGTGGAAACGAAGCCGCAGATCGACGCCACTTCGATGATCGACATCGAGGTCTGCTTGAGCAGTTGGCGGGCGCGGATCAGGCGCAGTTTCAGGTAGTAGCGCGACGGCGAGCAGTTCAGGTACTTCTGGAACAGGCGCTCCAGCTGGCGGCGCGAGACGTTGACGTAGACCGACAGCTCGTCGAGGTCGATCGGCTCTTCCAGGTTGTTTTCCATCAGCGCGACGATTTCCTGCAGCTTCGGCTGGTTGCTGCCGAGCACGTGCTTGAGCGGTACGCGCTGGTGATCCTGTTCGTTGCGGATGCGCTCGTAGATGAACATCTCCGAGATCGCCGCCGACAGTTCGCGGCCATGCTCGCGGCTGATCAGGTGCAGCATCATGTCCATCGGCGCGGTGCCGCCGGAGCAGGTGGAGCGGTCGCGGTCGATGGAGAACAGGCGGGTGCTCATGGCCACGCGCGGAAAGGCTTCCTGCAACGAAGCGAGCAGTTCCCAGTGCACGCTGCACTCGTAGCCGTCGAGCAGGTTGGCATGGGCCAGCGCCCAACTGCCGGTGCACACCGAGCCCAGGTGACGACCCTGGCGGGCCTGGGTGCGCAGCCAGCTGATGTGGTCGCGGGTAACACTGCGCTGGATGTCGACGCCGCCGCAGACAATGATCACGTCCATCTGGCTGGCTTGTTCCAGCGAGGTATCCGGGGTGATCTGCAGGCCGTCGCTGGCGCGTACCGGGCCGCCGTCGGCGCTGATGGTGACCCAGCGATACAGTTCGCGACCCGACAGTTGGTTGGCCATGCGCAACGGTTCCACCGCGGATGCCAGGGAAATCAGGGTGAAATTGTCCAGAAGGAGGAAGCCCACGGATTGCATGGGACGACAGGGGGACGAGACTCTCTGGTTGAGCTGCGACATGGACTGACCCTCACGCTGAGGCTGGAACACGGGATTGCCCCTCATGTGGGGGCTCATTGTTATGGCACCGGTCTGGCCGGCGCGAAATCTGCTTTGAGGGGACTGAAGCAAGCAGCATGCCTAATTTGAATATGCGTCCAATAAAAAGGGGATCGCAATGCGATCCCCTTTCTAGAGCGTTCCCCTGGCAACGGGGTCGGGCGGCGCATGGCGCTGCCTGCGTGCCGGCCAATTTGGCGTTGTCACCGTAGTTCACGCCGGCAGTGAAGAACGGGAACACCGGCCCGGCGTGCACCAGAAAAAGGCGTGCGCGCGGAAAGTGAGCGAAAAGTAATCAGCATTCGATGGCGCTGACGGCCAGGCCGCCGCGTGAGGTTTCCTTGTATTTGTCGTGCATGTCGGCACCGGTGTCGCGCATGGTGCGGATCACCCGGTCGAGCGAGATGAAGTGCTCGCCGTCGCCGCGCAGGGCCATCTGCGCGGCGTTGATGGCCTTCACCGCGGCAATAGCGTTGCGTTCGATGCAGGGCACCTGGACCAGCCCGCCGACCGGGTCGCAGGTCAGGCCGAGGTTGTGTTCCAGGCCGATCTCGGCGGCGTTTTCCAACTGCGCCGGCGTGGCGCCAAGCACTTCGGCCAGGCCGGCGGCGGCCATGGCGCAGGCCGAGCCCACTTCGCCCTGGCAGCCGACTTCGGCACCGGAGATGGAGGCGTTCTTCTTGCACAGGATGCCCACCGCGGCGGCGCCGAGCAGGTAGTTGACCACGTCGTCTTCCGAGGCGTCCGGGTTGAATTTCATGTAGTAGTGCAGCACCGCCGGGATGATGCCGGCGGCGCCGTTGGTGGGCGCGGTGACCATGCGCCCGCCAGCGGCGTTCTCTTCGTTGACCGCCAGGGCGAACAGGTTGACCCACTCCATGGCGCTCAGGGTCGAGCCGATCACGTTGGGTTTGCCCAGTTCCTGCAGGCTGCGATGCAGGCGCGCGGCACGCCGGCGCACGTTGAGGCCGCCGGGCAGGATGCCTTCATGCTTGAGGCCGTTGTCGACGCATTCGCGCATGGCGCCCCACAGGCGCAGCAGGCCGCTGCGGATGTCCGCATCGCTACGCCAGGCGCGTTCGTTGGCCATCATCAGTTCGGACACGCGCAGGTTGTCGCGATTGCACATCTCGAGCAGTTCGGCCGCGCTGGAGAAGTCGTAAGGCAGCACGGTGCTGTCCTGGTCCAACTGGCCGCCGGCCGCCTGCTGTTCGTCGACGACGAAGCCGCCACCGACCGAGTAGTAGGTGTTGCGGTACAGCTCGCCCTGCTCGCCCTCGGCGACCAGGGTCATGGCATTGGGGTGATAGGGCAGGTTCTCGTCATGCATGCGCATGTCGCGCGCCCACTCGTAGCGAATGAGCGTGTCGCCGCCGAGCAGCAACTCATGGCTGGCCATCAGGGTCTCGATGCGCGGGTTGATCTGCTGCGGGTCGACCTGGTCGGGCCATTCGCCCATCAGGCCGACCACGGTCGCGCGGTCGGTGCCGTGGCCGACGCCGGTGGCCGACAGCGAGCCGTAGAGGTTCACTTCGACACGTCGCACGCGTTCGAGCAGTTCGCGTTCGCGCAGTTCCTGGACGAACAGCGCGCCTGCGCGCATGGGGCCTACGGTATGCGAGCTTGACGGGCCGATACCGATCTTGAACAGGTCAAACACGCTGATAGCCACGCCGAATTCCCTCAATGATGAGCTGGTGCACTGCGTGCCGTGATTGAACGGTAGCAGACCTACCCATCATCGGGCTTTCACCGCAACAGCCACGCCTGGCACCGACTTGGGCTTGTCAATATGCGCCGTTGTCGCACAGCGGCAGGGGTTCGGGTGGGTCGCAAACGGAACAGTGCGGCGGCACGAAGCATGCTAATGAACACCAGTTCTCTGCACGATTCACTCCAATCGGTGGCTTTGGCCGCCCTGCCCGAAGGGAATGCTCATGACCAGACTGAAGTGTTGGCTGTTCATCGTGGTACTCGTTTCCTCGTCTGGCCTGTACGCCGCAGACCCCGAACAATGCAGCCAGATCCGCCTGCCCGACGTCGGCTGGACCGACATCACCATGACCACCGCCGTCGCCCGCCTGATGTTCAACGAAATCGGCTACGGCACCCAGGTCAAGCGCATGTCCCTGCCAGACACCTACCAGGCGCTGGGCCGTGGCGACATGGATGTGTTTCTCGGCAACTGGATGCCGGCGCAATCGGGCCTGATCGAGCCCTATCTGCAAGACGGCCGCATCGAAAGCCTGCAGGTCAATCTCGCGCCCGTGCGCTACACCCTGGCGGTGCTCGACAGTGCCTACCAGGCTGGCTTGCGCGACTTCGCCGATATCCACCGCTACAAGGACCAGTTGCGCGGCCAGATCTACGGCATCGAGCCCGGTAACAAGGGTAACGAGATGATCAAGGAGATGATCCGCAGCGATACCTTCGGCCTCAAGGGCTTCTCCCTGGTCGAATCGAACGAGAGCGGCATGCTCAATTACGTCGAGCGCGCGCAGAAGCTGAACCAGTGGGCGGTATTCCTCGGCTGGGAGCCGCATCCGATGAACGATCGCCTGAAGATGAAGTACCTGTCCGGCGGCGATAAGTATTTCGGTCCGGACTTCGGCGCGGCCAAGGTCGTCACGGTGACGCGCAAGGGCTTTGCCGCGCAGTGCCCGAACGCGGCGAAGCTGTTGCACAACATGCGTTTCACCATCGCCGCCGAGAACCAGCTGATGGCCGAAGTGCTGGCGGGCAACACCAACCGGCGCCGCGTGGCCTTGCAATGGCTGGAGAGCAATCCAGAGGTGGTCAGGCAATGGCTCGAAGGGGTCAGCCGCCGCGACGGCTCGGCGCTGGTCAGCGTCTTCGAGCACAAGATTGCCATCGCCCGCTAACCTGACAACCGTCGTTCGGCTACGGCCCAGACCGTGCCATCCGAGGAGCAAGAACATGAAGCGCATTTTTTTCTGGCTGCTGTGCGCAGCACTGGCAATACCCACCCTTGCTATCGCCACTGAACCGGAGCGTTGTGGCCAGGTGCGTTTTTCCGATGTCGGCTGGACCGATATCACCGTGACCACCGCGATGACCCGCCTGATTCTGTCGAAGCTCGGCTACGCCACCGAGGTCAAGCGCATGTCGGTGCCCGATACCTACAAGGCCCTCGGCGAGAAGCGCCTGGACGTATTCATGGGCAACTGGATGCCGAGCATGGCCGCCGACCTGAAGCCCTATCAGGATGCCGGCAGCGTGGAAAGCCTGCCGCTCGCCAACCTGGAAGGCGCCAAGTACACCCTGGCGGTCAACCGCGCCGCTTATGAGGGCGGTGTACGCAGCTTCGCCGACCTGGCGCGGTTCAAGGAACAGCTGGGCGGCACCCTCTACGGCATCGAGCCGGGCAACGACGGTAACCAGTTGATCCGCAAGATGATCGACAGCGACGCGTTCGGCCTCAAGGGCTTCACCCTGGCCGAGTCGAGCGAGAACGGCATGCTGGCCAAGGTGATGCACGCCCAGCGCATGAACAAGTGGATCGTGTTCCTTGGCTGGGAGCCGCATCCGATGAACACGCGTTTTGAGATGAATTACCTGGAGGGCGGCGACGAATTCTTCGGGCCGGACTATGGTGGCGCGAGCGTGTTCACCAACGTGCGGGCCGGCTATCTGCAGGAGTGCCCGAACGTGGCGCGCCTGCTGGGCAACCTGCGTTTCAGCCTGGCCATGGAGAACCAGTTGATGGATGAGGTCCTGTCCGGGCGTAAGAACCGTCGCGAGGCCGCGCTGGACTGGCTGAAGGAAAACCCCCAGGTGCTGGCGCTCTGGCTTGAAGGCGTCAAGCGCCGCGATGGCAGCGTGCCCGAAGCGGGGCTCGGTCTCGAGCGGATACAGTGAGTACAGCCCACGACCTGCCTGTCGTGATCAGGAAAGTGATGTCGCCTGCCAACACGTCAGGGTCGTAAACCGACAATGGTCAGGATGCCGAGGCTTTATCGTTGAGGTGCCTATTTCGTCGCTGTCGCTACTCACCGGAGCTGACAGACCAGAGCTCACCGTTCTGGACCGAATAACAGAAAACGACGGAGCCCGAGAAGCTCGGAGCCTGTCCTACAAAAAATTTTCGGATGTACGTGCCCCTCAAGGTCGAGGGGCAATAGACCCAGGGAACCAGGGTTTCGTTGAACTGCCACAGCGTCTGTAACTGCTAGCAAGAACAGTGGAACAAGGAACGTCATGCCATGTCGGCAAGCTGCCGTGCGCGATGCGCAGCGATGCCGTTTTGCCACTGCCAGGCCAGTTGTTGCGGACAGGTAACAGTAAATCCACACAGGCAATAACAGTCGGCATCACCTGGCCTTGCTCGTCGCGTAGCACGGTCCGGTTTCCTGTAGCTGATCTGGATGTCTACTGAAAGGGACCCCTCCCATGCAGTCTGGAAAAATCGAAGTGCGTAACCTCTACAAGGTTTTCGGCACTCAGCCACAAGAAGCCATCGACCTGCTCAAGAAGGGCTGGAGCAAAGAGAAGATCCTGGCCGAACGCGGCGCGGTGATTGGCGTCAGCGACGTCTCGTTCAGCGTCGAGGAGGGCGAGATCTTCGTCCTCATGGGCCTCTCCGGCTCCGGCAAGTCCACCTTGATCCGCCTGATCAACCGTCTCGTCGAACCCACCGCCGGCGATGTCTTCATCGACGGCCAGAACGTCGCCAAATTACCCAAGGAACAGCTCATCGAACTGCGCCGCCGCGACATGAGCATGGTCTTCCAGTCGTTCGCCCTGATGCCTTCGCGCACGGTGCTGGACAACGCCGCCTTCGGCCTCGAAGTCGCCGGCGAAGGCCGCAAGATGCGCGAGCGCCGCGCCATGGAAGTGCTGGAGCAGGTCGGCCTGGCGCCGTTCGCCAGCAAGTACCCGCACGAGCTGTCCGGCGGCATGCAGCAACGCGTCGGCCTGGCCCGGGCGCTGGCGGTCAACCCGTCGATGATCATCATGGACGAGGCCTTCTCCGCCCTCGACCCGCTCAAGCGCCGCGAGATGCAGGACGTGCTGCTGGAGCTGCAGAAAACCCACCGCCGCACCATCATCTTCGTCTCCCACGATATCGAAGAAGCCATGCGCATCGGTACCCGCATCGGCATCATGGAAGGCGGCAAGCTGATTCAGGTCGGCACCCCGCAGGAGCTGATCGAGAAGCCGGCCAACGACTACGTACGCAACTTCTTCGACACCGTCGACACCAGCCGCTACCTCACCGCCGGCCAGCTCAAGGCCGATAGCGTCCCGCTCTACGTGCACAACGGCAAGGCGCCCGATGCGCAGACCGTGTGCCGCGAACTGCAGGAGCAGGACAAGCACTACGCCTTCATCGTCGACGAAGACAACAAGTTCCGCGGCTCCATCAGCCTGGAGAAGATCGCCCTGCTGGTCGAGGACGGCCGCACCACCAGCCTCGAGCAGAGCCTGCTCAAGCAGATCGACCCGGTTTCCGAAGACCTGCCGCTGGAGCAGGTGATCGAGCGCCTGGTGATCAACGAAGGGCCGATCCCGGTCGTCGATCGCAATGGCCACTACAGTGGCGCCATCAGTAAAGGGCGTCTGCTTAGTCGCCTGCAGGGGGAATGACCATGAGCGATAAACTCGATCTGGGCAGTTGGGTCAATGACGTTGTCCAGCATCTGCTGGACAACTACAGCGGCGCCTTCGAAAGCATCGGCTCGGTGGTCAGCGGCTTCTCCGAAATCATCGAAAAACTGCTGATGTGGCCGCCAGCCTGGTTGCTCATCGCCATCTTCGTGGCCCTCGGCCTGTGGCGCATCGGCTTCAAGTTCGCCCTGTTCACCGCGGCCTCGCTGGTACTGATCTTCTTCACCGGCTTCTGGGAGCAGACCGTGGTCACCCTCGGCCTGACCTTCTCCTCGACCCTGATCAGCCTGCTGCTCGGCATCCCGCTGGGCATCTGGGCGGCCAAGAGCGAGCGCGTGGCCTACATCATCCGCCCGGTGCTGGACTTCATGCAGACCATGCCGGCGTTCGTCTACCTGATCCCGGCGGCCATGCTGTTCGGCCTCGGCCGCGTGCCCGGCATCATCGCCACGGTGATCTTCGCCATGCCGCCGGCGGTGCGCCTGACCAGCCTTGGCATCCGCCAGGTGAACAAGGAAATCGTCGAGGCCGGCCAGTCCTTCGGCTGCACCAGCACCCAACTGCTGTTCAAGGTGCAGTTGCCCAATGCGTTGCCGTCGATCATGGCTGGTGTCAACCAGACCATCATGATGGCCCTGTCGATGGTGATCATCGCCTCGATGGTCGGCGCCGGCGGCCTGGGTAACGACGTGCTCGCCAGTATCCAGCGCCTGGACATCGGCCTGGGCTTCGAGAGCGGCATGGCGGTGGTCCTGCTGGCCATCATCCTCGACCGCATCACCGAGAGCTTCGGTACGCCCAGCAAGTCGCCGCGCAAGCTGTTCGGCTGGTTGGGCCGCGGCGAAGCCGCCAAGACCAAGGTCGCCAGCCACTGAGCCCGGCCCACGCAGTTTTTTTCAACGATGGGGAGTTGTAGATGAAAAATCTGATGAAGGCCGCTGGAACCGGACTGCTCGCCTGCGCACTGATGCAAGGCGCATGGGCCGCAGAAGCGGAAAGTTGCAAGCAGGTACGTTTCGCCGAGATCGGCTGGGCCGACATCTCCGCCACCACGGGCGTGGCCATGGTCCTCACCGAGGGCCTGGGCTACAGCCCGCGCAAGGTCATGGCTTCAGTGCCGATCGCCTTCACCGGGGTGAAGAACAAGCAGATCGACGTGTTCCTCGGCTACTGGGCGCCATCGATGGACTCGGTGATCGAGCCGTTCCTCAAGGACAATGGCGTCAAGGTCTTGCCGACCGCCAACCTCGAAGGCGCCAAGTACACCCTGGCGGTGCCGACCTACGCCGCCGAGGCGGGCCTGAAGAGCTTCCAGGACATCGCCAAGTTCAAGGACCAGCTCGGCGGCAAGATCTACGGCATCGAGCCGGGCAACGACGGCAACCTGCTGATCGACAAGATGATCAAGGGCAACCAGTTCGACCTGGGCGGCTTCAAGATGGTCGAGTCGAGCGAAGCCGGCATGCTGGTCCAGGTGCAGCGCGCGGTGAAGAAGAAGGAGCCGGTGGTGTTCCTCGGCTGGGCGCCGCACCCGATGAATACCCAGTTCGAGCTGACCTACCTGTCCGGTGGCGACGACGTGTTCGGCCCCGACTTCGGCGCGGCCAAGGTCTACACCGTGGTGCCGCCGGACTACGAGGCGCGTTGCGGCAACGTCGGCAAGCTGCTGGGCAACCTGCAATTCACCGTCGAAGGTGAAAGCCAGTTGATGGATCGCGTGCTGAAGAAGGAAGACCCGGTCGTGGTCGCCAAGGACTGGATCAAGGCCAACCCGGCGGTGCTGGACAAGTGGCTGTCCGGGGTCACCACCTATGACGGCCAGGATGGCGCTGCCGCCGTGAAGAAATTCGTCGGGCTCTGATTGCGTGCCAAGCCGTGCGGCTGATGCCGTACGGTCGCGGCGCGTGCCAGGTTCCACACCGCTGCATGGCCACCTGGCCGTTGCAGAGCCGTCAGCCCGCGTCAGAACGGGCGATACGGCACACAACAACGTAGTCCGCTGCCAATCCCACTAGATGGAGCAATACGTATGCGCAAGCTGAAGTCCCTGTGTCTGCAATCAATCGGCATCGCCGCCCTGGCATTCGGCATGGGCGCCGCCCAGGCCGCCGACAAACCCGAAGTGAAGATCGGCTACATCAACGGTTGGGACGACAGCGTCGCGGTCACCCACGTTGCCGGTGAAATCCTGCAGAGCAAGCTGGGTTACAAAGTCACCCTGCAACCGGTCGAGCCGGCCATCATGTGGCAGGGCGTGGCCCGTGGCGACCTCGACGTGACCCTGTCGGCCTGGCTGCCGGCGACCCACGGCGAGTACTACGGCAAGTTCAAGGACAAGGTCACCGTGCTCGGCTCCAACTACACCGGCGCCAAGATCGGCCTGATCGTGCCTGACTACGTGAAAGCCAAGACCATCGAAGACCTGAACACCTACAAGGCCGACTTCGACGGCAAGATCACCGGTATCGACGCGGGTGCCGGCGTGATGCGCCGCACCGAAGACGCCATCGCCCAGTACAAGCTCGACATCAAGCTGGTCCCGAGCTCCGGCCCGGCCATGGCCACCGCCCTGACCCGCGCCGAGAAGGCCAACAAGCCAATCGTGGTCACCGGCTGGATTCCGCACTGGATGTTCGCCAAGTGGAAACTGCGCTTCCTCGAAGACCCGAAAAACGTCTACGGCGAATCCGAGCATGTCGACAGCGTCGCCAACGCCGGCTTCGAAGCCAAGGCGCCGGAAGCGGCTGCCTTCCTCAAGAAACTGAACTGGAGCGGCGAAGAAGTCGGCGCGGTGATGCTGGCCATTCGTGACGGCGCCAAGCCGGAAGACGCGGCCAAGGACTGGATCGCCAAGAACCCCGAGCGCGTGGCCGAGTGGCTGAAATAAACATTCGCAATGCAATGAGAAAGGCGACCTGCGGGTCGCCTTTTTCGTTTGCCGGATCGACTGGCGAGGCGCTTCTTTGACCGACACATCGCCCCGGCAGCAACGTTGTTGATTGATCGTTCAATTTGATCCGACCTAGACTGTGCGCCTTTTCGCCTTCTCCGCTGGAGTACCCGATGCCCAAGGTCGGCATGCAGCCTATCCGCCGTTCACAGTTGATCGCCGCCACCCTGGAAGCGGTGGACCAGGTCGGCATGGGCGATGCCAGCATCGCCTATATCGCCCGCCTGGCCGGCGTTTCCAATGGCATCATCAGCCATTACTTCAAGGACAAGAACGGCCTGCTCGAAGCCACCATGCGCCACCTGATGCAGGCCCTGGGCAACGCCGTGCGCGAGCGCCGCGCGGCCCTCGCCGACGACAGCCCGCGCGCGCGCCTGCGGGCGATCATCGGCGGCAACTTCGACGACAGCCAGGTTAGCGGCCCGGCGATGAAGACCTGGCTGGCGTTCTGGGCGACCAGCATGCACCAGCCGGCCCTGCACCGTTTGCAGCGGGTCAACGACCATCGCCTGTACTCCAACCTGTGCTGCGAATTCCGCCGGGTGCTCGACCTGAAATCGGCCCGTGCCGCGGCCGTGGGGCTCGCGGCACTGATCGATGGCCTGTGGTTGCGTGCCGCTCTCAGTGGCGACGCACTGGATGCCCAGCAGGCGCCGCAGATCGCCTACGACTATCTGGATCAACTCTTGGCCAAGGCCTCGTCCTGAGGCGATAGCGGCTGCCACTGCTTTAGGGGGGGGTCGGCATTCCGGATAGGCAGCTTTGAGGCAACTGCGGACATTCGTTATTCCTCCGTCATTCCCGCGAAGGCGGGAACCCAGAAGACACGGCGCATTTGGATTGTTCCCCTTCGGGCCAGCGCAAGCGCTGTCCAGCGATGGAGCCGCTGTCCCGCCTTCGCGGGAATGACGATTGAGTGTGGACCGGGTGTTCGTGGAACGTCCGCTCCTGCCTTGATGCTGCCATTCCCGCTAAAGCGCGAGCGGGCTCTAAGCCTGCGGCGACTGCATGAGCGTCGGGTCAGCCGCCTGTTGGTGTTGCGCCAGGTCTGCGCGCATGGTCTTGAGCAGGGCGTACATGTACAGCAGCAACACCACCGAGAACGGCAGCCCGGCCATGACCACCACCGTCTGCATCGCGGTGAAGTTGCCGGCGAACAGCAGGCCGATGGTGACCAGGGTGATCAGCGCCGACCAGAAGATACGCAGCCAGTGTGGCGCGTCCTCGTCCAGTTCGCCGCCCTTGCGTGACAGGTTGGCCAGCATCACCGAGCCCGAATCGGCCGGGGTGAGGAACAGCACGAAACCGACGCAGATCGACAGGCCGATCACCACCTTCGACCACGGGTAGTGCTCTAGCAGCAGATAGATCGACATCGCCGGCTCCTCCAGCGCGGCCTTGCCCAGCTCGGCGGCATTCTGGTTCATCACCAGGTCGAGGGCGCTGTTGCCGAACACCGACAGCCAGGCGAGGGTGAAGCCCAGCGGGATCAGCAGTACACCGCAAACCAGTTCGCGTACGGTGCGGCCCCGGGAAATCCGCGCGATGAACATGCCGACGAAGGGCGCCCAGGAAATCCACCAGGCCCAGTAGAACAGGGTCCACAGCCCCATCCAGGCCTCGCTCTTGCCAGACTGCCCGGTGTAGACGTAGAGATCGAAGGTCTTCAGCACCAGGCCGTTGAGGTAGTCGCCGAGGTTCTGCACGAAACCATTGAGCAGGTGCAGGGTGTCACCGGCCAGCAGCACGAACACCAGCAGGCCGCTGAACAACACAATGTTCAGGTTCGACAGGCGACGAATGCCTTTCTCGATCCCGGACACCGCCGCCAGGGTGGCGACCGCACTCATCACCAGAATCACCGCCAGCAGGGCGCCCTGGCTATGCGGCAGGCCGAACAGGTATTGCAGGCCCGAAGAGACCTGTAGCGAGCCGATGCCGAGGTTGGTCACCAGGCCGAGCAGGGTGACGAAGATACCGAAGCAATCCACCGCGTTGCCGACATGACCGCGCATCAGCCGTGCGCCGAACAGCGGGAACAGGGCCGAACGCAGGGCCAGCGGCTGGTTGTGGCGATAGGCGAAGTAACCGACCGCCAGGCCGACCAGGGCATAGATCGCCCAGCCATGCACGCCCCAGTGCAGGAAGGTCAGTTGCAAGGCCTGGCGAGCGGCGTGCTCGGTGCCCGGCGTACCTTCCGGCGGGTTGTACAGGTGGTCGATGGGCTCCGACGCAGCGAAATACAGCAGCGAAATGCCGATCCCCGAGGAAAACAACATGCCCGCCCAGGCGCCGTAGCTGAAGTCGGGTCGGTCGCTGTCCGCACCCAGGCGCAGGTTGCCATAGCGCGAAAAGGCGACATAGAGCACGAACAGCAGATAGGCGCCGATGGCCAGCATGTAGTACCAGCCGAAACTGCGCGAAAGCCAGCTCTGGGCCTTGTTCAGCCAGACGCCGGCGCTTTCGGGAAACAGGATCAGGGCAACGGTGAGAATCACGATCAACGCCGTCGACCCAAAGAACACCGTGGGATTGAGGCGCGCACCCGAAGCGGGTGACGGAGAAGAAGCGGAACTCATGTGGAGCACACTCCAGGGCAGTTGATGCGAAGGCTTACCCAATCGCACTGCCGACCCGCTCATGACCTTGGCGGCGCCTCTGCAATGCAGATCGCACGGGTGCGGCGATCTGTCGCAACCGTGACGTGCGGCGCAGCTTATTCTTTATTGTTTGAGCGTTCAATAAAAATAAAGTAGGCTCGTTCCCATCCTGTTTTCGGGCACTGGCCTGCCCGCAAACAAAGCCAGATGCGTGCCTGTAGCGCTCAACGAGACCTTGGAGAATGTTCAACATGGCCCGACTAGAAGACCAGAAACTCTATATCGGTGGACGCTACGTCGCCGCCACCAGCGGCGAAACCTTCGACACCATCAACCCGGCCAACGGCGAGGTGCTGGCCAGGGTCCAGCGCGCCAGCAAGGACGATGTCGAGAAGGCCGTGGCCAGCGCCGTCGAAGGACAGAAAGTATGGGCGGCGATGACCGCCATGCAGCGTTCGCGCATCCTGCGCCGTGCCGTGGATATCCTGCGTGAGCGCAACGACGAGTTGGCCGCGCTGGAAACCCTCGACACTGGCAAGCCATTGAGCGAAACCCGCGCGGTGGACATCGTCACCGGTGCCGATGTGCTGGAGTACTACGCCGGCCTGATCCCGGCCATCGAGGGCGAGCAGATTCCGCTGCGCGAGACCTCGTTCGTCTACACCCGCCGTGAGCCTTTGGGCGTGGTCGCCGGTATCGGCGCCTGGAACTACCCGGTGCAGATCGCCCTGTGGAAGTCCGCGCCGGCCCTGGCGGCCGGTAACGCGATGATCTTCAAGCCCAGCGAAGTCACGCCGCTGAGCGTGCTCAAGCTGGCCGAGATCTACACCGAGGCCGGCCTGCCCGACGGCGTGTTCAACGTCCTCACCGGCAGCGGCCGCGAGGTCGGCCAGTGGCTCACCGAGCACCCGCTGATCGAGAAGATTTCCTTCACCGGCGGCACCAGCACCGGCAAGAAGGTCATGGCCAGCGCCTCCAGCTCGTCGCTCAAGGAAGTGACCATGGAACTGGGGGGCAAGTCGCCGCTGATCATCTTCGACGACGCCGATCTGGACCGAGCCGCCGACATCGCGGTCATGGCCAACTTCTTCAGTTCCGGCCAGGTCTGCACCAACGGCACCCGCGTGTTCATCCCGCGTACGCTCAAGGAGGCGTTCGAGGCCAAGGTGCTGGAGCGGGTCAAGCGCATCCGCCTGGGCGATCCGCAGCAGGACGACACCAACTTCGGCCCGCTGGTCAGCTTCGCCCACATGGAAAGCGTGCTTGGCTATATCGAAAAAGGTAAGGCCGAGGGTGCGCGTCTGTTGATCGGCGGCCAGCGCGTGACCGATGGCGAATATGCCAGCGGTGCCTACGTCGCTCCGACCGTGTTCACCGACTGCAGCGACGAGATGACCATCGTGCGCGAGGAAATCTTCGGCCCAGTGATGAGCATCCTCGCCTACGACAGCGAGGAAGAAGCCGTGCGCCGTGCCAACGACAGCGACTACGGCCTTGCCGCTGGCATCGTCACCCGCGACCTAGCCCGCGCCCACCGGGTTATCCACAAGCTGGAAGCCGGTATCTGCTGGATCAACACCTGGGGCGAGTCGGCGGCGGAAATGCCGGTCGGCGGCTACAAGCAATCCGGCGTCGGCCGCGAGAACGGCCTGGTCACCCTCAGCCATTACACGCGGATCAAGTCGGTACAGGTGGAATTGGGCGATTACGCCAGCGTTTTTTAAGACGCCAACCGCGCTGGAGGATATTCGTCATGCAATACGACTACATCATCATCGGCGCTGGCTCGGCCGGTAACGTGCTGGCCACGCGCCTGACCGAGGACGCCGAGGTCAGCGTGCTGTTGCTGGAAGCCGGCGGCCCCGACTATCGCATGGACTTCCGTACCCAGATGCCGGCAGCGCTCGCCTATCCGTTGCAAGGCCGGCGCTACAACTGGGCCTACGAGACTGACCCCGAGCCGCACATGAACAACCGGCGCATGGAGTGCGGGCGCGGCAAGGGCCTGGGCGGCTCGTCGCTGATCAACGGCATGTGCTACATCCGCGGCAATGCCCTGGACTTCGATGGCTGGGCCAAGGCGCCGGGCCTGGAGGACTGGAGCTACCTCGATTGCCTGCCGTACTTCCGCAAGGCGGAAACCCGCGACATCGGCCCCAACGACTACCACGGCGGCGACGGCCCGGTCAGCGTGGCCACGCCCAAGGCCGGCAACAACCCGCTGTTCCACGCCATGGTCGAGGCCGGCGTGCAGGCCGGTTATCCGCGCACCGAAGACCTCAACGGCTACCAGCAGGAAGGCTTCGGCCCGATGGACCGTTCGGTGACCCGTGAGGGGCGCCGTTCCAGCACTGCGCGCGGCTATCTCGACCAGGCCCGCAAGCGGCCGAACCTGACCATCGTCACCCACGCCCAGACCGACCGCATCCTGTTCGACGGCAAGCGCGCCGTCGGCGTTGCCTACCTGCTCGGCAGTGCCACGGCCGCGACCCAGGCCCACGCCCGCCGTGAAGTGCTGTTGTGTGCCGGCGCCATCGCCTCGCCGCAGATCCTGCAACGCTCCGGCGTGGGCAATGCCGAGCTGTTGCAAGAGCTGGATGTGCAGCTGGTGCACCACTTGCCGGGCGTCGGCGAAAACCTCCAGGACCACCTGGAGATGTACCTGCAATATGCCTGCAAGGAGCCGGTATCGATCTACCCGGCGTTGCAATGGTGGAACCAGCCGGCCATCGGTGCGCAGTGGCTGTTCGCCGGCAAGGGCCTGGGCGCCAGCAACCAGTTCGAGGCGGGTGGCTTCATTCGGACGCGCCCGGAGTTCGCCTGGCCGAATATCCAGTACCACTTCCTGCCGGTGGCGATCAATTACAACGGCAGCAATGCGGTGAAGGAGCACGGCTTCCAGGCCCACGTCGGCTCCATGCGTTCGCCGAGTCGCGGCCGCGTGCGCCTGAAGTCCAAGGACCCGCACCAGCACCCGAGCATCCTGTTCAACTACATGGCCAGCGAACAGGATTGGCAGGAGTTTCGCGACGGCATCCGCATCACCCGCGAGATCATGGCGCAGCCGGCGCTGGATGCCTATCGCGGCCGCGAACTGAGCCCCGGAGCGCACCTGCAGAGCGACGCGGAGCTGGATGCCTTCATTCGCGAGCATGCCGAGACCGCGTTCCACCCGTCCTGCTCGTGCAAGATGGGCGAGGACGACATGGCGGTGGTCGATGGCCAGGGCCGTGTGCACGGCTTGCAGGGGCTGCGCGTGGTGGATGCGTCGATCATGCCGGAGATCATCACCGGCAACCTCAACGCCACCACCATCATGATCGCCGAGAAGATCGCCGACCGTATCCGTGGTCGCCAGCCGTTGCCGCGCAGCCAGGCCAGCTACTACGTGGCCGGCGATGCGCCGGTGCGCGGCACGCCGCTGCGCGTGGTTGGCGAGGCGCGCCAGGCCTCGTGAGTCGAATGCCTGGCGCTAACGGCTATGCCCAAGGCGTTCCGGGCAAAGTGATCGGGCTTGCTGAGAGGCATTCTCAGGTTGCGCTGGCCGGTCAGCCAGCGCCTGAGATTGCACCTTGAAGAGATGTGCTTGACGCCCCGGAGGTTGGTCGCCACCGGGGCTTTTTTATTTAATTGAAAAAGCCGGCGCGAGGCCGGCTTCTTCAACGCTGGGTGAGCTCTCAGAAAGCCGGCACCACGGCGCCTTTGTACTTCTCGTTGATGAACGCCTTCAGTTCAGGCGTGTGCAGGGCCTTGGCCAGCTTCTGCAGGCCGTCCTTGTTCTTGTCCTGCTCGCGTACGACCAGGATGTTGACGTAAGGCGAGTCGCTGCCCTCGATGGCCAGGGCGTCCTTGGTCGGGTTCAGGCCGGCTTCGAGGGCGTAGTTGGTGTTGATCAGGGCCAGGTCGACCTGGTCCAGCACGCGCGGCAGGGTGGCGGCTTCCAGCTCACGGAACTTGATGCCTTTCGGGTTCTCGGCGACGTCTTTCGGCGTGGCGGTGATGCTGGCGCCATCCTTCAGCTTGATCACCCCGGCCTTTTGCAGCAGCAGCAGGGCACGGCCGCCGTTGGTGGCGTCGTTGGGGATGGCGACCTGGGCGCCTTGGGCCAGGTCGGCGAGGGTCTTGATCTTGCTGGAGTAGGCGCCGAAGGGCTCGACGTGGACGCCGGCGATGCTCACCAGCTGGGTGCCGCGCGAGGCGTTGAATTCATCCAGGTAGGGCTGGTGCTGGAAGAAGTTGGCGTCGATGCGGCCTTCGGCAACCTGCACGTTCGGTTGCACGTAGTCGGTGAAGACTTTGACCTTGAGGTCGACGCCCTCCTTGGCCAGGGCCGGTTTGACGAATTCGAGGATTTCCGCGTGCGGCACGGCGGTGGCCGCGACGGTAACGGTTTCCGCGGCCTGGGCGGCGACGGCGGAGGTCAGGGCTGCGGCGGCAGCCAGGGCGGTCAGCAGTTTTTTCATGGTCAGCTCCTTGTGAGATTCAACGCGGGGTCCTGTGGATAACGGGTCGCCCGACTGGTTATTGCAAAACACTCATTTGCGGGAAAAGTGCACCACCAGCCGATCACCGACGCTTTGCAGGACCTGCACGACGATCACCAGCAGGATCACGGTCACGGTCATCACGTCCGGCTGGTAGCGCTGGTAACCGTAGCGCACCGCCAGGTCGCCCAGGCCGCCGCCGCCGATCAGGCCGGACATGGCGGTGTAGGACACCATGGTGATGGCGGTCACGGTGATCGCGGCGACCAGGCCCGGCATGGCCTCGGGCAGCAGCGCGCGGAAGATGATCTGGCGCGGCGTGGCGCCCATCGCCTGGGTCGCTTCGAGAATGCCGCGATCGACCTCGCGCAGGGCGGTTTCCACCAGGCGCGCGAAGAACGGCGTGGCCCCCGCCACCAGCGGCGGAATGGCGCCGGCGACGCCGAGCGAGGTGCCGACGATGAGTTTGGTCAGCGGGATCATCAGGATCAGCAGGATCACGAACGGCACCGAGCGGATCACGTTGACCAGGAACGACGCGATCCGATAGAAACCGCGCTGCTCGAACATCTGGCCGGGCCCGGTGAGGAACAGCAGCACGCCCAGCGGCAGGCCGAGCAGGACGGTGAACAGGGTGGAGGCGCCGAGCATGTTCAGGGTGTCGATGCTGGCGTAGCCGATTTCTTCCCAATCGACGTTGGGCAACAGGTGTTCGAGCATCAGCGCAGTACCTCGAGGTGAACGTCGGCCGCCTGGAAGCGGGCGATGGCGCCGTCGATGTCGCCGCCGGTCAGGGCCAGGGTCAACTGGCCGTAGGGGCTGTCCTTGATGCGGTCGATGCGTCCGGCGAGGATGCTGTAGTCGACCCCGGTCTCGCGGGCCACGGTGCCCAGCAGCGGTGCATAGGTGGCCTCGCCCTGGAAGGTCAGGCGCAGGATGCGCCCTGGCACGTGAGCGAAATCGTCGTTCTGGCCATTCTCGTCGACGTGCTCCGACTCCTGCACGAAGCGGCGGGTGGTCGGATGTTGTGGATGCAGGAACACCTGGGCCACCGGACCCTGCTCGACGATGCGGCCGGCATCCATCACCGCGACCTGGTCGCAGACGCGGCGGATCACGTCCATCTCGTGGGTGATGAGGACGATGGTCAACTGCAGTTCGCGGTTGATCTCGGCCAGCAGGCGCAGGACCTGGGCGGTGGTCTGCGGGTCGAGTGCGCTGGTCGCTTCGTCGCAGAGCAGGATCTTCGGCCGCGTGGCCAGGGCGCGGGCGATGCCGACCCGCTGTTTCTGGCCGCCGGACAGCTGTGCCGGGTATTTGCTGGCATGCGCACTGAGGCCGACGCGTTCGAGCAGCGCTTGCACGCGCAGGGCGATTTCACTGCGCGACAGTTCGCCGGCCAGTTCCAGCGGCATGGCCACGTTGGCGGCGACGGTCTTCGACGACAGCAGGTTGAAGTGCTGGAAGATCATCCCGACCTGGCGGCGGAAGTCGCGCAGGCCATTGGCGTCGAGGGCGGTGATGTCGTTGCCGTCGACCACGATACGGCCAGCGCTGGGTTCCTCGAGGCGGTTGATCAGGCGCAGCAGGGTGCTCTTGCCCGCGCCGGAATGGCCGATCAGGCCGAATACCTGGCCGGCTTCGATACGCAGGTCGGTGGGTTGCAGCGCGGGAACATCCCGTCCAGCAACCCGATAGGTCTTCTGGATGTGGTGAAACTCGATCACGAAGCGAACCTTGTGGGTACGTTGGAGAGCGACTCGCATCGATGGCGCGGCCGCTCGGGCAAGCATAGGCGGTGAGCCCGGAGGCGCGCATTCTAGCGGTTTTGTTTATGCGATCTTAGTCTTTATTTGGCGATATTTTGTTCAGCGCGGCATATGCGCGAGCTAGACACGTTTGACTGGCGATGTTCTGAAAAAGCCGTTCGTCGTCACTCCTGCGAAGGCGGGAGCCCAGAAAAAAAGACGCTTCTGGATTACTCCCCTTCGGGCCGGCAGCATCGCTCGCGCACACGGTCCGCTTCGGGTCTCCTGCGTGACTAGGTCCGGCGCGGCAGGGCGAAGCCCAGCAGAAACAGCGCCGATGCACAGACCACGATGGACGGTCCGGCCGGGGTGTCCTGATACCAGGACAGCGCCAGGCCGCCGCCGACCGCGAGCATGCCGAGCAGGCTGGCGCCGATGGCCATCTGCTCCGGGGTGCGGGCATGGCGTTGGGCCGCCGCCGCCGGGATGATCAGCAAGGACGTGATCAGCAGCACGCCGACGATCTTCATGGCCACGGCGATGACGATGGCGATCAGCAGCATCAGGGTCAGGCGCAATGCCGCGACGGGCAGGCCCTCGACCCGTGCCAGCTCCTCGTGCACGGTGATCGCCAGCAGGTGGCGCCACAGCGGCAACAGCAACAACAGGACCAGCGCGCTGCCGCCGAGAATCCAGAACAGATCGGTGCTGCTGACCGCGAGCAGGTCGCCGAACAGGTAGCTCATCAGGTCGATGCGCACTTCCTTCATGAAGCTCAGGGCGACCAGGCCGAGGGACAGGGTGGTCGGCGCGAGGATGCCGAGCAGGGTGTCGGAAGCCAGTGGCTGGCGCTGTTGTAGGGTCACCAGCAGCACGGCCAGCAGCAGGCAGCCGACGGTCACCGCCAGGGTCGGGCTGATGTCCAGCAGCAGGCCGAGGGCGACGCCGAGCAGGGCGGCGTGGGACAGGGTGTCGCCGAAATAGGCCATGCGCCGCCAGACCACGAAGGAACCCAGCGGGCCGGCCACCAGTGCCAGGGCGAGGCCGGCGAGCAACGCGTTGAAGAGAAAGTCGGGCATGGGTCAGTGCTTGCAGTTCGGGCCGTGGACGTGGGCGGAGGGACGCAGGACCGCGCCATGCAGGTCATGGCTGTGGTCGTGGTGGTGGTGATAGACCGCCAGGCTCTTGGCGTCCTGGCCGAACATCTCGACGAATACCGGGTCGTTGCTGACCTTCTCCGGATGGCCGGAGCAGCAGACGTGGTGGTTCAGGCACACCACCTGGTCGGTGGTGCTCATCACCAGGTGCAGGTCGTGGGAGACCATCAGCACGCCGCAGCGGTGGCGATCGCGCAGGCGCGTGATCAGGCGATACAACTCGGCCTGGCCGGCGATGTCGACGCCCTGCACCGGCTCGTCGAGCACCAGCAGCTCGGGCTCGCGCAGCAGGGCGCGAGCCAGTAGCACGCGCTGCAATTCGCCACCGGAGACGCTCTGCAAGGGGCTGTCGATCACATGTTCGGCACCGGCCTCGGCCAGCGCTGCGCGGGCCATGGCGCGATCGACGCCACCGACCAGGCGCAGGAAGCGCAGCACCGACAGCGGCAACGTGGCATCGACCTGCAGCTTCTGCGGCATGTAGCCGATGCGCAGGCGTGGCTTGCGCCGCACCTGGCCACTGTCGGGCTTGAGCAGGCCGAGCACGGCGCGTACCAGGGTGGTCTTGCCTGCGCCGTTGGGGCCGATCAGGGTGACGATCTCGCCGGGATTGACCGCGAAACGCACGTCTTGCAACACATTCTGCCCGGCGAAGCGTACGCCGACGTCTTCGAGCTGGATCAGCGCTTCGCTCATGCAGCGGTCCGGCAACTGGCGCACAGGCCGACGATTTCCACGGTCTGGCTTTCCACCGCGAAGCCGACGTCCCTGGCGCTGGCGACGATCGCTTCGCTGATGGCCGGCTTCTCCAGTTCGATGGCGGTGTTGCAGCCCTTGCAGATCAGGAACTGGCCCTGGTGCGCATGCTCGGGATGGTTGCAGCCGATGAAGGCGTTGAGCGAGGCGATACGATGTACCAGGCCGTTTTCCAGGAGGAAATCCAGGGCCCGATAGACGGTCGGTGGCGCGGCGCGGCGGCCATCCTCGTCGCTCAATACGCCGAGAATGTCGTAGGCACCGAGCGGCTTGTGGCTCTGCCAGACCAGCTCCAGCACCCGCTTGCGCAGGGCGGTGAGGCGTACGCCTTGCTGGGCGCAGATGGCCTCGGCTTCGGCCAGCGCGCTGCTGACGCAATGGGCGTGATCGTGGGGCAGGCAGGCCAGGGGGGCCTTGGCGATGTAGGGCTTGAGCATGAGCGGCGACGTCCGGGGCAAGAGACGTTATTCTATTACTCTTTTCCGCTGGAGTGTTGTTGCCGTGTCGCGTTTGTTCCTTCTTGTCGCTCTGCTGCTGTCCGCCGTTACCGCGCGTGCCGATGTCCAGGTGCTGACCAGCATCAAACCCCTGCAACTGATCGCCGCCGCCGTCGAGGACGGGGTCGGCAGGCCCGACGTGCTGCTACCGCCCGGTGCCTCGCCGCACAACTTCGCTTTGCGCCCATCCGATGTGCGCCAGGTGCAGAGCGTGCGCTTGCTGTACTGGATCGGTCCGGACATGGAAGGCTTCCTGCCGCGCGTCCTGCAAGGTCGCTCGCTGCCAAGCGTCGCCGTGCAGGAATTGCCAGGCCTGCAACTGCGTCATTTCGTCGAGAGCGACCATGCTCACGAAGACGCCGACGAGCATGACCACGATCACCGCCCCGGCACGCTGGATGCCCACCTGTGGCTGCTGCCGCACAATGCGCGGGTGATCGCCGAGCGCATGGCGGCCGATCTGTCCGCCGCCGACCCAGCCAATGCCGCGCGCTACCAGGCCAACCTGGCGGCGTTCAGCGAGCGCCTGGATGCCCTCGACGCGCGGCTCAAGGCGCGCGTGGCGGGCGTCGCTGGCAAGCCTTACTTCGTCTTCCACGAAGCGTTCGACTACTTCGAGGCGGCCTACGGCCTGCAGCATGCCGGTGTGTTCAGCATCGCCCACGAAGTGCAGCCAGGGGCCAGGCACGTCGCTGCCATGCGCGAGCGCTTGCAGGCGACCGGGCCGACCTGCGTGTTCAGCGAGCCGCCGCTACGCCCGCGCCTGGCCGAAACCCTGAGCGCCGGCCTGCCGGTGAAATTGGCGGAGCTGGACGCGCTTGGCGCCAGGATCGAGCCGAAAGTGGGTGGCTACGAGCAACTGCTCGATGCGTTGGCCGATGGCTTGGTGGGGTGTTTGCAGAGCCTTTGAAGGTCAAGCGTGGGATGGCGTATTGGTCAAAGCGCGAACGGCAACGACAGCTCCACATGCTGGCGTTGTTCCAGCCTGCGGCGGAATTCCTCGGGATCGTGGATCAGCACGTCCTGGCCGGCGAAATTCCGCGCGGCGATCAGGCGTGACAGCCAGAAACGCAGGCAGGCGATGCGCAGCATGGTCGGCCAGATCGCGGCTTCGGCGGCGGTGAACGGGCGCAAGGCGGCGTAGGCGCCCAGCAGCGCGCGGGTGCGTGGCCCGTCGAGGCTTTCGTCCGCCTGGGAGCACCAGTCGTTCACGGTGATCGCCAGGTCGTAGAGCATCGGCCCGGAGCAGGCGTTGTAGAAGTCGATCACCCCGGTCAGGTGGTTGCCGTCGAACATCGCGTTGTCGCGGAACAGGTCGGCGTGCAGGTTGGCGCGGGGCAGGGCGAATACGCGCTCCTTGTATTCACTGATTTCGTCCAGGCAGGCACGTAGCAGCGGCAACTGCGCTTCGGGCAGCTCCAGGGCCTGCAGCGGGCCTTCGCTGAGCATCCAGTCCAGGCCCCGGTCGCTGCGCCGTTCGATGATGTCGTCGCGGGTCGCCAGGTGGATATGTGCCAACAGCTTGCCGACTTCCTCGCAGTGGTGCGCATTGGGCTGGGCGATGTGCTTGCCGGCCAGGCGCGGCTGCAACAGCGCAGGTTTTCCCGCCAGTTCGCGCAGGGCTTCGCCGTTCTGTGTCAGCACCGCATAGGGCACCGGCAGGTCGGCCTGATGCAGGCGTTCGAGCAGTTCGACGAAGAATGGCATGTCGGCCACCGGCCCGCGTTCGACCAGGGTCAGCACGTATTCGCCACCTTCCAGGCTGACGAAGAAATTGCTGTTCTCGGTTCCGGCGCTGATGCCCTGGAAGTCCCGCAGGCGGCCAAGGCCGTATGGGGCGAGAAATACTTCGAGCTCGTGACGTTCCAGGGGGGTGAAGACCGACATGACACTACCTTGCGTTCAATGACCCTTGCGGGGTCTTACCATTTGAAGATTTCCCAGGCCGGGATCAGCATGTCCGGCTGGTCTGAGCGAATGAAGTTGCCTTCACTGCCATCGGCCCGTACCAGGAAGTACGGCTTGCCGTGCTTGGGCGTGACCTTGATGGCGTAGAGAAAACCATTCTGCCGGTACTCGGTGATGGTCTTTTCGCCTTCCTGGCGGATGGTCACGTCCGGATCGCCGCCCGGTGCATCGTCCGCGGCCACTGTGACCAGTGGTGTGACGACCAGCAGACTCGCGAGCATAAAGCGGTTCAGTGCGCGCATGGTAACCTTGTTCCCTTCTCGTCAATGGTCCGCACATTCTAGCCGCGGACCCGTGGAAAAGGTTGATCCCGCGCATGTCCAACACTCCCCTCGTTCTGGTCGACGGTTCGTCCTACCTGTATCGCGCCTTCCATGCCCTGCCGCCACTGGCCAACTCCAAGGGCCAGCAGACCGGCGCGGTGAAAGGCGTGCTGAACATGCTGCGCAGCCTGCGCAAGCAGTATCCGGACAGCCCGTTCGCGGTGGTCTTCGACGCCAAGGGCGGAACCTTTCGCGACGCGCTGTTCGCCGACTACAAGGCCAATCGCCCGCCGATGCCGGAAGAGCTGCGCGGGCAGATCGAACCGCTGCATGGCTGCGTGCGTGCGCTGGGCTTTCCGCTGCTGTGCGTAGAGGGGGTCGAGGCCGACGATGTGATCGGCACCCTGGCCCGGCAGTGCGCAGGCGAGGGCCGCGACGTGGTGATTTCCACCGGCGACAAGGACATGGCACAGCTCGTCTGCCCACACGTTACGCTGGTCAACACCATGACCGGAAGCGTCTATGACGTGGATGGCGTTAAAGCGAAATTCGGTGTCGGTCCTGAGCTGATCATCGACTACCTGGCGCTGATGGGCGACAAGGTCGACAACATTCCTGGCGTGCCCGGCGTCGGCGAGAAGACCGCCCAGGGCCTGCTGGTCGGGGTCAGCGGCGGCCTCGACGTGCTCTACGCCAGCCTGGACAAGGTTCCCGAGCTGCCGATTCGTGGCGCCAAGACCCTGCCGGCCAAGCTGCTCGAGCACAAGGAGATGGCCTACCTCTCCTACCAGTTGGCGACGATCAAGCTCGACGTGCCGCTGAACATCGAGATCGAGGCGCTGCATCCCGGCGAGCAGGATCGCGAGGCGTTGCAGGCGCTGTACGGCGAGCTGGAGTTCAAGGGCTGGATCGACGAGCTGCAACGCGAGAAGCCCAAGGCCAAGGCGAAGTCCGCCGCTGCGCCGGCAGCCCCAGGCCTGTTCGACGAGCCGGAAACGATGCCGCTGGCCGAAGACGCACCGACCGGCCAGTACGACATCGTGCTCGACCAGGCGAGCTTCGATAAATGGCTGGACAAGCTGCGCGGCGCCGAACTGATCGCCTTCGACACCGAGACCACCAGCCTCGACGCGCAGCAGGCCCAGGTGGTCGGCGTGTCCTTCGCGGTCAAGGAAGGCGAGGCGGCTTATGTGCCGGTCGCCCACTCTTATATGGGCGTGCCGGTGCAGCTCGACCGTGATGCGGTGCTTGCCGCGCTCAAGCCGATCCTCGAAGACCCGGCCAAGGCCAAGGTCGGCCAGCACGCCAAGTACGACATCAACGTGCTGGCCAACGCGAGCACGCCGATCCATGTGCAGGGCGTGGCCTTCGATACCATGCTCGAATCCTACGTGCTGGACTCCACCGCCACCCGCCACGACATGGACAGCCTGGCCCTGCGTTACCTCGACCACAGCACCATCCGCTTCGAGGACATCGCCGGCAAGGGCGCCAAGCAACTGACCTTCGACCAGATCGCCCTGGAGCAGGCCGGCCCCTATGCCGCCGAGGATGCCGACGTGACCCTGCGTCTGCACCAGACCCTGTGGCAGAAGCTGGAGGCCACGCCGGCGCTGGCCAAGGTGCTGCGCGAGATCGAAATGCCGCTGGTGCCGGTGCTGGCGCGTATCGAGCGCAATGGCGCGCTGGTCGATGCCAAGCTGCTCGGCCAGCAGAGCCTGGAGCTGGGCAACAAGATGGTCGAACTGGAGCGCGAGTCGTTCGAGCTGGCCGGCCAGGAGTTCAACCTGGGCTCGCCCAAGCAGCTTGGTGCCATCCTCTATGAAAAACTCGGCCTGCCGGTGATCTCCAAGACCGCCACCGGCCAGCCGTCGACCGCCGAGGCGGTGCTCGCCGAACTGGCCGAGCAGGATTACCCGTTGCCCAAGGTGATCATGCAGTACCGCTCGCTGAGCAAGCTCAAGAGCACCTACACCGACCGCCTGCCGGAACAGATCAACCCGCGTACCGGGCGTATCCACACCAGCTATCACCAGGCCGTGGCGGCGACCGGGCGCCTGTCGTCGAGCGATCCGAACCTGCAGAACATCCCGATCCGCACCGCCGAGGGCCGGCGCATTCGCCAGGCGTTCGTCGCCCCCAAAGGCTATAAGCTGGTCGCCGCCGACTACTCGCAGATCGAGCTGCGCATCATGGCCCACCTGGCCAAGGACGAGAGCCTGCTCGATGCTTTCCGTCACGACCGCGACGTGCATCGCGCCACCGCGGCGGAGGTCATGGGCGTGGCCCTGGAAGACGTCACCACCGAGCAGCGCCGTCGCGCCAAGGCGATCAACTTCGGCCTGATCTACGGCATGAGCGCTTTCGGCCTGGCCAAGCAACTGGGCGTCGACCGCAAGGAGGCGCAGCAGTACATCGACCGCTACTTCGCCCGCTATCCCGGCGTGCTGGCCTATATGGAGCGCACCCGCGAGCAAGCGAGCGAGCAAGGTTATGTCGAAACCCTGTTCGGCCGCCGCCTGTACCTGCCGGACATCCACGCGAAGAACCCGTCGCTGCGCAAGGGCGCCGAACGCACGGCGATCAACGCGCCGATGCAGGGCAGCGCGGCGGACATCATGAAACGGGCGATGGTGGCTGTGGATAACTGGCTGCAAGAGAGTGATATCGACGCCCTGGTGATCCTGCAGGTCCACGACGAACTGGTATTGGAGGTGCGCGAGGACCAGGTAGAGGAACTGAAGGCGGGGCTGCTGCCGCTTATGAGCGCTGCCGCGCAACTGGACGTGCCGTTGCTGGTGGAGGCTGGCGTAGGCGACAACTGGGACGAGGCTCACTGACAGGCTGCTGAACCTGACCGCTTGATTATCAAAGGGTTATTAAAGATAGCTTGCTAAGAATAATCCGATTTAAAGGCGACTGAACTAAGTTCGTTTGGCACCGGTCAGAGTTAGCGAATGGCATGTAAGCCTTTCGATGCTCCTTTGTTGTGTTTAGTGTTGGCAGATCTCTGAACCCCGCCCTAGCGGTTCAGAATTGAACCCCGGACTTCCTCCTCCCCATACGAAGCCGGGGTTTTTTTTGCCTGCGATTTGGCGGCGCAAAATGAAAAGGGCCGTCAAGACGGCCCTTCATCTGGATACGCGCTGCCTTATCGGCTCATTCATCGGGCGTATCGCTTTCCTCTTCCAATAGGCCAATCCAGCCGGCGATGACCGCCTGCGCTTCCTCGACGCCAATGCGCTTGGGCGCGGAGAACAACTGGATGCTGGCCACGTCCGGGCCCCAGTGCCTGTGAATCTCCTGGCGAACCTTGAGCAGCGCGGTCTTGCCGGCGCCGAAGGTCAGCTTGTCGGCCTTGGTCAGGAGGATGTGCAGGGGCATGCCGCTGGCCTTTGACCAGTCCAGCATCATCTGGTCGAACTCGGTCAGCGGATGGCGGATGTCCATCATCAGGATCAGCCCGCACAGGCTTTCGCGACTGCCGAGGTAGGCTTCCAGGTGCTTCTGCCAGTGCTGCTTGAGCGGGATCGGCACCTTCGCGTAGCCGTAGCCGGGCAGGTCGACCAGGCGGCGCTCGTCGTCCAGGCGGAAGAAGTTCAGCAACTGGGTCCGCCCCGGGGTTTTCGAGGTGCGCGCCAGGTTGGCGTGGGTCAGGGTGTTCAGCGCGCTGGACTTGCCCGCGTTGGAACGACCGGCGAAGGCCACTTCGAACCCTTGGTCCGGCGGGCACTGATCGACCTTGGCAGCGCTGATCAGGAATCCGGCCTGCTGGCAGAGGCCGATGATGGGGTTTTTCAGTTGCATGGGAGTTCCGGTTCGAGACGGGCCTGGCAAGTGTACCAAGAGGGGGGCGCGGCATGCTGTCGCTTTCGCTCCGATGGGCCGGGTATATAATGCCTTAGAATTTGTGTGCTTTTAGCGCGCCACCGGTTCATAGAAGCCGGCCATGAACAACAAGTAGGTCGCCGCCGCTATCGAGGCGCGCAGACCCTGTGTGCCAGTGCGTGAGCCCGCGACGATGGGCGCCTGCGGTATCGAGGACTACCAGGCCAACTGGCGAGTAGACCCGAAAAGAACCTTTATCTTTAGCCGTTACTGGATCAGCTGATGAACAAACTAATGGTGAGCTTGCTGTTGACCTTCGGTGTCGGCACTGCCGCGCACAGTGCCGATGTGCTCGTCGGCGATGCCCAGGCCGGCCAGGCCAAGGCCGCCGTGTGCGGCGCCTGCCATGCGCCGGATGGCAACAGCCTGGCGCCGAATTTCCCGAAACTGGCAGGGCAGGGCGAGCGCTACCTGCTCAAGCAGATGCACGACATCAAGGACGGCAAGCGCGCTGTGCTGGAGATGACCGGCCTGCTGAGCAATCTCGGCGACCAGGACCTGGCCGACATCGCCGCCCACTACGCTGCGCAGCAGGGCAGCGTCGGCGCTGCCGATCCGAACCTGGTGGCCCAGGGCGAGGCACTGTTCCGTGGCGGCAAGCTGGTCGAAGGCATGCCGGCCTGCACGGGTTGCCACTCGCCGGATGGCACGGGCAACGCGGCGGCAGGTTTCCCTCATGTGGGCGGTCAGCATGCGCAATACGTGGCCAAGCAACTGACCGATTTTCGTGAAGGCAGCCGCACCAATGACGGCGACAGCATGATCATGCGGGCCATTGCCGCCAAGTTGAGCAACAAGGATATCGCGGCGGTCTCCAGCTATATCCAGGGCTTGCACTGATCGTGACGAGGACAAACGGGAAGAAAAGGGTGGCCAGTGCCACCCTTTTTTAGGGTGTGCCCCGCTACAATGCAGGAACCCGCCCCCTGGGCCCGGGTCGAAATCGACCCGCCCGGTGCGGTTCCATTCGTCAAGGAGTCATGCATGCGTAATCTGATTTTCAGTGCTGCTCTCGCCGTCGCCAGCCTCTTCGGCCTGCAAGTCCAGGCTGCGGATATCGAGGCTGGCAAGCAGTACGTCGAGCTGGAGAACCCGGTTCCGGTCGCCCAACCCGGCAAGATCGAGGTGGTCGAGTTGTTCTGGTACGGCTGCCCGCACTGCTTCGATCTGGAGCCAACCCTCAACGCCTGGGTCGCCAAGCTGCCGGATGATGTCAACTTCGTCCGTGTGCCGGCCCTGTTCGGCCGCCAGTGGGATATCCATGGCCAGCTCTATATCACCCTGGACCTGATGAAGGTCGAGCCGAAAGTGCGTGAGGCGGTATTCAACGCCATCCACAAGGAAGGCAAGAAACTGCTGGAGCCCGAGGAAATGGCTGACTTCCTGGCTGGCCACGGCATCGATCGCGACAGTTTCCTGAGCACCTACAACTCCTTCGCGGTGAAAGGCCAGATGACCAAGGCCCGCCAGTTGGCCAAGGCCTATCAGATCACCGGTGTGCCGACCATCATCGTCAACGGCAAATACCGCCTGGATGTCCACTCCGCCGGTGGCGAGCAGCAACTGCTGCAAGCGGTCGACCAACTGGTCGCCAAAGAGCGCGCGGCTGCTCACTGAGTAAGCCAGCATGCTGCGTCGTTGGAGTTCCGGACGCCTAGCGAGCCTGTGCAAGCCGCAGGCGAGCAGCCATTGTCCGGACTCCAGCGGCCTGCCCGCCGATGGCCTGTTGCGCTTGTTGAGCTTCAACATCCAGGTGGGCATCAGCACCCAGCGCTATCACCATTACCTGACGCGCAGTTGGCAGCACCTGTTGCCCCACACCGGGCGTGCCAGCAATCTGCAGCGCATCGGCGCGCTGCTCACCGATTATGATCTGGTGGCCTTGCAGGAGGTCGATGGCGGCAGCCTGCGCTCCGGCTATGTCAACCAGGTGGAGCACCTCGCCGAACTCGGCGGTTTTCCCTACTGGTACCAGCAGCTCAACCGCAACCTCGGGCGCCTGGCCCAGCACAGCAATGGTGTGCTGACCCGCCTGCACCCCACCCAGTTGGAAGACCATCCGCTGCCTGGCCCGCCTGGGCGCGGGGCCATCCTGATGCGCTTCGGCGAAGGCTCCGATGCCCTGGCCGTGGTGGTCATGCACCTGGCGCTGGGGGCACGCGTGCGGGCGCGCCAGCTTGCGTACATCCGCGAGTTGCTCAGTGGTTATCGTCATCAGGTACTGATGGGCGACATGAATACCCACGCCGTCGATCTGCTGCAGCATTCGCCCCTGCGTGACCTGGGCCTGCTGGCGCCACAGGTCGAGGCGACTTTTCCCAGTTGGCGGCCGCAGCGTTGCCTCGATCACATTCTGATCAGCCCGGGCTTGAGCCTGGAGCGGGTCGAGGTGCTGAGTCAGCCGATTTCCGATCATCTGCCGGTGGCGGTGGACATCCGTCTGCCTGGCCATCAGGCGGGCGGCACCCTGGAATCCTCAAAAACTCTCGTCACTGGACCGCACTCATGAGCGACGACTCCCAGCGCTGGAAAACCAAGTACCTGGAAAGCCTGGAAGAACAGGAGAAGCTCGAGGCCCGCTGGGACAATCGGCTCGACCTGTTGCGCCGTGGCCTGGTGCGCACTTCGCTGGCCGCCGAAGGCAGCGACAAGTCGGTCGACCAGTGCATGCAGGAACTGCGCGAGATCATCCGTGGCGACCAGATGGACGGGCCACTGTCGGCTCTCATCCCGCGCCTGGAAAAGGCCGTGCTCGATTCCGAGCAACGCCGTCAGCAGCGTGTCGAGCAGAATATCGCTGGCCTGACCGGCCTGACCCAGCAGTTGCTCGCCTTGGACATCCCGCGCGAAGTCCGCAAGCCGCTCAAGCAGTTCGCCAAGCGCATCGACGAACGTGCCGGCCAGTCGCGCGAGATTCCGGTGTTGCTCGCCGAGCTCAGCAACCTTCAGCAAAATGCCCTGGCCGTGCTGGGTAGCGACCAGGCGGCTCGTCCGGGTCTGTTGCAGCGCTTGTTCGGCGGCCGTGATGACGGCGTGGCGCCGACAGAAGACACTGCGCCACAGGCCGCCGCCGTGGCGGCCGAGACGCCCGCATCACCGCCAGTGGCACAGGCCCGGCAGTCCGAACAAGCCGCCCTGGCCGGTGCCGCTGCCTCGCTGGTAGCGCCCGCCCAAGCCTTGCCGAGCGTGGTCGAACCGCTACGCCGTGAGCGCCTGTTACCTGGCACGCCGTCTGCCCTGGATAGCCTGCCGCTGGACGCGCGCATTCTCACCGGCGGGGGCGATCCGTCCTATGCCTTGCCGCCATTGCCCGAGCCCGGCTACAGCGCCGTGGCGCCGCATATCGCGCAAAGCCTGCTGGGCTTGCTCAAGGAGCTGGAGCTGCCGAGCCGACATCAGCCCCAAGGTGAATCCCTGCGGCAACGTATCGACGGCGGCCTGAACTGGTACGAGCTGGTGCCGGTGCTGGACGACCTCGCCGTGCTGGTGCTGGCGGTCACCGATGGCGGCCAGCGTGAGTTCGCGGTCTATCTCAAGCAGCTCAACGAACGCCTGGTGGCGTTCCTCGATACCCTTAACAGTACCCATGTGGGCTACAACGAGAGCATCGAGAGCGCACGTTCCTTCAACAAGGAACTGCGCGAACAGGTCAGCGGCTTGCAGGCCAGCGTGCAGGAGGCGAGTGACCTGGAATCGCTCAAGCAGGCGCTGGAAATACGCCTGGATGGCCTGCTTTCCACGGTGACCGATCACCAGCGCCAGCGCGACAGTCGCGAGGGCGAGGTGGCCGAGCGTCTGCAACAGCTGGTCGAGCGCGTGGCGCAGATGGAGCACGAGGCTCAAGGCTTCCGCGACCATATCGAGGAGCAGCGGCAGAAGGCCCTGATTGATCCCCTGACCGGCCTGCCCAACCGCGCTGGCTGGATCGAGCGGCTGGAACTGGAAGTCGCTCGCCTGCAACGCTACGGCGGCGAATTGCTGCTGGCGGTGCTGGATGTCGATCACTTCAAGCGCATCAACGACGGCTATGGCCACCTGGCCGGCGACAAAGTGCTGAAGATCATCGCGGGGGAGTTGAACAAGCGCCTGCGCAAGACCGATTTCATGGCGCGCTTCGGCGGCGAGGAGTTCGTCCTGCTGATCCCTTCGACCCCGCTGGATGGCGGTTCGCAGTTGCTGGAGAACCTGCGCGAAGCCATCGAGAGCTGTCCGTTCCATTTCAAGGGCGAGCCGGTAACGATCACTGTCTCCGCCGGCCTTGCCGAGTTCGGCAAGGACGAGTCGCCCGATCAGGTTTTCGAACGTGCCGACCAGGCGTTGTACAAGGCCAAGGGCGGGGGACGAAATCGGGTCGAGGTGGGCTAGGGTCACGCTGCGCTTGGCAGGTACGGCTTCCAGGTTTCCGGAATCTCCTGCAGGCGCGGGTAGCCCATGGCGTCGAGCTGCAGGTGCGGCAACAGGAAGGGGGTATGGCGCAGTTGCGGTGCCACGCTGCGCAGCTCGGGCAGCCAGAGGCTGACGTAGCTGCCGTCCGGATCGTACTGGCGGGCCTGGCGCAAGGTGTTGAATACCTGCTGGTGGCGAGGGTCGCTGCCAATGCCGGCCAGATAGGCCCAGTTGCCCCAATTGCTGGCCGGGTCATAGTCCAGCAGATGCTCTTCGAACCAGGCCGCGCCGTGGCGCCAGTCCTGGCGCAGGTCATGCACCAGGTAACTGGCGACGATCTGCCGGCCGCGGTTGGACATGTAGCCGGTTGCCGCCAGCTCGCGCATGTTGGCGTCGATCAGGGGCATGCCAGTACGGCCTTGGGTCCATTGTTCGAAGCGCTGGTCCACGGTGTCGGGCGCGCGCTCGGTGGCTTTCAGGCCGCCGGCCCGGAACAGGGCGCTGCCATGGCGTACCAGGGTCCAGCGGAAGAAGTCGCGCCAGAGCATTTCCAGCCACAGCCCGTGGGTCGAGTCGTTGCGCCCATACATGCTTTCGTGACGACGCAATTCGGCCGCGACGCGGCGCGGCGACAGGCAGCCATTGGCCAGCCAGGGCGAGAACTTCGATGAGTATTCGCTGCCGATCAGGCCATTGCGTGTGTCTTTGTACTGGCGTACCGCCTGGCTCCGCCAGATGTAGTCGCGCAGCCTGGCCTGCGCCGCCGTTTCGCCGCCGGAAAAGGGGAACGCGCTGTTGGCCACGCCAACGGGCTCGCCCAGGCCAAGTTGCGACAAGCTGGGCAGCGCTGTGAACAGCTCCTGCGATCCGCTCGGCAGGCTGGGCATGCGCGTGGGGGCGGAGACCGGCTGGAACACCGGGACGCGCTGCTCGACCAGTTCGCGGAACTGGGTATAGACCTGCGGCAGTTCTTCCAGGGAGCAGGGCAGTTCGTCCGGGCGCAGCATGTGGTTGCCGGCCAGTTCGCGCAACGGCACATGGCCGAGGGCGCCACGTAATGCAGCCATCTGCTGGCGTTCGTCGGGGGCGATTTCCTCCAGGGTAAGTACTTCCTGCAAGGCGAAGCGCTCGACCAGTAGTGGAACCACCTCTTCGGCACGGCCGAACACCACCAGCAGGCCCGAACCCCGTTGATGCAGCTCGCCATCCAGGGCGGCCAGGCTTTCGAGGAGGAAGCGGGTGCGGTGCACGCCCAGTTTCCGACTGCCCAGGGCGCCTACCGCGAGTTGCGTCGGATCGAATACGAACAGCGGCAGGACTTCGTCGGCGTCCACCGCGGCGCTGACCGCCGGGTGATCGTCGAGGCGAAGGTCCTGCTTGAACCAGAGCAAAAGACGACGCATGGCAATGCTTCCATTCATAAGCGTTGAGATGAGGATTCAGTGTTGAGACTCGGACCAACTGCCTTTGGTGCCGTGGTGTCCTACCAACGGGCGACCGGCGTAGAGAAACGTGTCCTGATTGGCATAATCCTGTGACATATCATGGTTTGCCCGGGTCCGTTTCGTCCAGAGCCGAACGGATGTGTGACAGACGGCAGGCGATCGAGCCGTTAAACTAGCCAATTTCGAAGGGATCGACAGGCTTCATGGATATCTTCGGCATCGCCGTGCTGGTCTTTCTGGTCACCGACCCGTTCGGCAACATCGCCATCTACCTCGCCGCCCTGAAGCATGTGCCCGCGCATCGGCGCACGCGTGTGATCGCTCGGGAATTGCTGTTCGCCCTCGGCCTGCTGATGCTGTTTCTCAGCTTCGGCGACAAGATCCTCAGCGGCCTGGGCCTGTCACGCGAGGCGACCGCCATCGCGGGCGGCATCATCTTGTTCGTGATTGCCATGCGCCTGATCTTTCCGTCGCCCCAGGGCCTGCTCGGCGACGTGCCGGATGGCGAGCCGATGCTGGTGCCGCTGGCCACCCCGGCGGTGGCGGGCCCTTCGTCGCTGGCAGTACTGATGACCTTGCGCAACACTCATCAGGGCGAGCTTTGGCAGCTCTACCTGGCGGTGTTCCTGGCCTGGCTGGGCACCGCGCTGATCCTCATGCAGGCCGCCTGGCTGCAGAAGGTCCTCGGCCCACGCGGGCTGACCGCCATCGAACGCCTCACCGGCATGTTGCTGATCATGCTCAGCGTCGACATGCTGCTGGATAACCTGCAAAGCATTCTGCATATCGTCCCATGAGAATTCTCCCGCTCTTCCTCATCCTCGCGCTGAGCGCCTGCAGCCATGGCCTGAAGATCGACGACAGCCATGTCTCGCGCAGCCAGAACAGCCGGGTTCAGTACATTGTCGTGCACTACACCTCCACCGACCTGCAGCACTCGCTCGCGTTGCTCACCCAGGGCGAGGTCAGCGCCCACTACCTGATCGGCGACAGGCCGGCGACCATCTACCGCCTGGTCGACGAGAACCGCCGGGCCTGGCATGCCGGTGAGAGCGAGTGGCAGGGGCGTACCTGGCTCAACGCCAGCACCATTGGCATCGAACTGGTCAACCAGGGCTATTTCGACATGCCCAACGGCCAGCGCTACTGGCAGCCCTACAGCCCGCAGCAGATCGAGGCGCTGGTCACGCTGCTCAAGGACCTGGTGCGGCGCCATAACCTGCCGGTCGACAGCATCATCGGCCACAGCGACATCGCGCCGGGACGCAAGGTCGATCCGGGTCCGCTGTTCCCCTGGAAGCGCCTGGCCGATGAAGGGCTGATCCGCTGGCCGGACGCCACTGCGGTGGCTCGCCAGCAGGCGATATTCGACAGCGCGCTGCCGTCGATTGCGTGGTTCCAGGAGCAACTGGCGCGCCTGGGCTACCCGACGCCGAAGAGTGGAGTGCTCGACGAGCAGACCCGCCAGGTCCTGGCGGCCTTCCAGATGAAATACCGCCAGGCCGACTACAGTGGCCAGCCCGATGCGCAAAGCGCGGCGATCCTGTTGGTACTCAACGGCGGCTGACGCGGCGACCCCACCCGGTTTTCAATACGGCAGCGACAGATAGAACTGCGTGCCCTGGCCCGGACGTGAGTTCACGCCGATGCGGCCGCCATGCAACTGCACGATCTCCTTGCACAGCGCCAGGCCGAGCCCGGCGCCGCCCTTCTTGCGCCCGACCTGGACGAAGGGCTCGAAGATCCGTGCCTGCTGGCCGTAGGCGATGCCCTCGCCATCGTCCTCGATGCTGACGATGACCCGCTCGTCCTGGCGCCTGGCCAGCAGGCGGATCTGGCCGCCGGGATGGCAATGGCGCAGCGCGTTGTCGATCAGGTTGTCGAGCACCAGATCGATCTGCTGACGGTCGAGATTGAGGCGTGGCAGGGGCGCCTGGATGTCCAGTTCCAGTGCCACTTCGTGGCGGCTGGCAGGCTCTGCGAAACGCTCGCGGGCACGTTGCAGGATGTCCTCGATGGCGCAGGGCAGTTGCTCGAGTTTCTGCTGGCCGCTCTGGTAGCGCGAGAAGTTCAGCAGGTCGTTGATCAGGCGCACCAGGCGCCGCATTTCTTCGTCGACAGTACGCAGCAGGTCGCCCTCACGGGATTCTACCGGGAAGCGCAGGCGCTCCTGGAGCAGGGCGAAGGCCATGTGCATGCCGGTGACGGGGGTGCGCAACTCGTGGGACGCACGCAGGACGAACTCGTTGCGCACACGCTCGAAGGCGCGTTGTTCGGTGACATCGTGCAGCACCATGACTGCGCCCAGGATGCGGCCCTGGTCGTGGCTGACCGGCGTCAGGCTGTAGCTGAGCAGGCGTGACTCGACCTGCAGGTCCTCGGGCGTCTTGTGCAGGTTGCTGCCGCTCAGGACGTGCTGCAGTTGTTCGTCCAGTTCCGGCCGCTGCATGGCGCGACCCAGGCTTTCCACCGAATGGCCTTCCTGCCAGCCCAACTGGCGCTGCGCCACCGGGTTGAAGTGCAGCAGCATGCCGCGCCGGTCGAACACCAGCAGGCCGTCATCGATGCTGTCCAGCACCGCCTGCAGGCGCTTTTGCTCGGCCAGCACGGCATCGACGTTGCTGTCCTGGAACTGGCGCATGGCTTCGGCCATCAGGCCGAAGCGGCGACTCAGGGCGGCCAGTTCGGCGACGGGCGAGATCGGCAGGGTGACCTTGAAATCGCCCTTGCCGATCTTGTCCGCCGCCAGGGCCAGGGCCTCGATGGGCCGGCCGATGCGCTGGGCGATGCTGTTGGCGGTGAGGTAGCCGATGATCAACACCGCCAGGCCGATCACGCCGAGCAGCCAGGCGACCAGCCAGGCGCGGTCGCGGAGGTTGTCCTGGTTCTCCTGGACCGCGTTGACGTAGCGCAATTGCACGGTATTGATCCGCTCGCGCACGGTTTCCAGGGCATGGCCGAAGGCGTCGTTCCTCAGCAGTTCGCTGCGCAGCGCCTGGGCGTCGTTCATCATGCCGTCGTAGCGTGTGTAGGCCTCGCCGATGTCTTTCAGCGCCTTGCGGTCGGCATCATTGCCGGCTTCCTGGTCGGCACGCCGTAGCCAGGCGCGGAATTCCCGGTCGGCCTGGCCCATGGCAGCGGCGTCGTAATCCTTGGCCAGCAGCAGGATCACCTGTTTGCCCAATTCCTGTCGCATGCCCAGGCTGGCGTCGATGATCGTCAGGTTGCGGGTCATCGCCTGGTTTTGCGAGCCCGTCAATTGCAGCACGCTGAACATGCTCAACAGCAGCCCGGCCAGGGCCACGGTGATCAGCGCGCTGCTGCTGATGAACAGGCGGGTGCGCAGCTTCATAGGCCGAATTGCTTGCGCTTGCGGTACAGGGTCGAGGCGTCGATGCCGAGGATGCGCGCGGCCTGGTCGAGGGTTTCGCTGCTGGCCAGCACGGCGGCGATGTGGGCCCTCTCCAGTTGCTCCAAGCTCAGCTCGGCGCCGACCCGCGGGGCACTCGCGGCTTGTGTCGCTGTGCTGCTGTTGAGCCCCAGGTGGCTGATCTGTACGCGCTCCTCGGCGCAGATGATGCTGGCCCGCTCGATCACGTTGCGCAGTTCGCGGATGTTGCCGGGCCAGCTGTAATCGATCAGCGCGGTGCGCGCCTCGTCGCTGAAGGCGCGTGCCGGACGCCCGTAATCCTTGACGAAGCGAGCGAGGAAACGCTCGGCCAGGGTCAGGATGTCTTCGCCGCGCTCGCGCAGCGGCGGCAGGGTCAGGGTGATGACGTTGAGGCGGTACAGCAGGTCTTCGCGGAAGTGCCCCGCGCGGACCATTTCTTCGAGGTTGAGGTTGGTCGCGGCGAGGATGCGTACGTCGGCTTGGCGGGTGACCGGGTCGCCGACCCGCTCGTATTCCTTGTCCTGGATGAAACGCAGGAGTTTCGGCTGCAACGTGAGGGGAAAGTCGCCGATCTCGTCGAGAAACAGCGTGCCGCCATCGGCCTGGTTGACCCGCCCCAGGGTGCTTTCGCTGGCGCCGGTGAAAGCGCCGCGGCTGTGGCCGAACAGCTCGCTTTCCATCAGGTCGGCGGTCAGCGACGGGCAGTTGATGGTGACGCAGGCCTTGCGCGCACGCTGGCTCCAGCCGTGGATGGCGCGCGCCAGCTCGCCCTTGCCGGTGCCGGACTCGCCGAGGATGAGGATGTTGGCATCGGTGACCGCCACCTGCCGCGCGGTTTCCAGCACCGCCATCATCGCCGGGCTGTGCGAGTCGAGGCCTTCCTTGGGCTTGCGCACCTCGCCTTCCAGCGCTTCCAGGCGTGCGGCCAGGTGGCGGACTTCCAACTGCTTGGCGGCTGCCAGGCGCAGTTGGTCCGGGCTGCACGGCTTGACCAGGTAGTCGGCGGCGCCGTTCTGGATCGCATCCACCGCGGTATCCACCGCCGAGTGCGCGGTGACGATCACCACCCGCATCCAGGGTGCCTGCACGCGCATCTGCGCCAGCACGTCAAGGCCGTTGTCCTCGCCCAGGCGCAGGTCCAGGAAGCACAGATCGAAGACCTGGCGCAGCAGCAGGGTTTCGGCCTGCGCCGCGCTGGTCGCGGTGCTGACCTGATAGCCCTCGTCCTCCAGGCAATAACGAAACGTACGCAGGATCGCGGCTTCGTCGTCGACCAGGAGAATGCGTCCAGTGGCTTCCATCGGGGTGCTCCAGGATGTTCATGCAGGTTAGTCCGGGGAATTTCGTGCAAGTTGCACGATCAGTCTAGGGTGATCTTGCAGTCTGCATGCCATTAGCCGCTTTATTTCAAATCAACTATCTGATTTTAAAAGAAATTTAATCTGGCATGCAGCTTGCGAAAGTCCCCCTGGCGACGTTTGGACCTGCGCGTCGCGTAAAGTGCACGGAGAAATTTTCATGTCCCCGATCAAGGCCCTGTCCTTCGCTCTCGTCGCTGCCGGCCTGAGCAACCTGGTTCCCGCCCTGGCTGCGGATTCCGTCCTCGATGACGCGCGCCGTGAGGGCGCGATCGATACGGCGTTCACCCTCAACCGGCACCTGAGTCCCTATGCCCTGAGCGCAACGGTCGAGCAAGGGCACGCACGCCTGGAGGGCCGCGTGGAAAACCCGGTGGAGAAGGACTTGGCCGGGCAGATCGCTTCGGGCGTGGAAGGGGTGAGCCGTGTGGATAACCGCCTGCAAGTCGACCCGTCGGTGCAACCGCCCCACAGCGAGAAGCCAGCGCTGGCCCAGCGTTTCGATGACGCCACCCTGAGCGCCACGGTAAAATCGCAGTTGGCCTGGAATACCGGCACCCAGCGGCTCGAGGCCGAGGTCAAGAGCCGCGATGGCGTGGTCACGCTCAATGGCGATGCCCATGACCCGGTGACCAAGGAGTTGGCCGGCAAGGTCGCCGAGAACACCGATGGCGTGCGCCGGGTGAACAACTACCTGAGTGTCAGCGTTGCCGATAGCACCCGTGTACAGGTGCAAAACGCCAGTCGTGACGAGGAGGCCGAGATCAGCGATGGCTGGATCACCAGCAAGGTACGGTCCAGCTTCATCTACAGCCGCAACCTGGATGCCCAGGGCATCGTCGTCGAGACCCGTGACGGCCTGGTTCGCCTCAGCGGCAGCGTGCTCAGCGAGGCCGAGCGCCAACTGGCCATCGAAATCGCCAGCAACATCCGCGGCGTGCGCGCTGTCGAGGCCAACGCCCTGCGTGCCATCAGTTGATTCAGGCCGCGGGCCCCGCCAGGCCCGCACTTGCCGGCGATCCACCGAAGGCGATGCGCCATGAGCGGCAAGAGCGCCCAACTCGATGAGCTGATCGAAATCACCCGTGATACAGACTGTGTGAAAACTACTGCGCTCGGCCATGCGGCGTTAAAAAACAGCTGGAATGCCAGCCCAGTCAAAATGCTCATTTACAGCTCGTAAACTGCGCTTTTTCGCCGTTTTGCGGGGGCGCCTAGCCCTTGCCTGACCTTCGCTCGCTACGTTTTCACACAGTCTGGATAGCCCGCGTTTTTATGCGTGACCTCAAGCACTCGATGCGTTGAGCGAGCGCCGGGCGCAGGGAGGTTCCTGGTCGTGCAAAACGCACGACGGAAAAACAGGGATCGTGCAAGTTGCAACTGGTTTGTTCGAAAATGTTTTTTAAGTTTTTGATTTAAAAGGAATTTATTTTGATTGTGGTCTGGCATGCGAGCTGCAATCCCAAGGTATCGACAACATTCTCGGGTGACGCTGGAGACAACCAGCGATACCACGAAAAGAGAGGAACTAGGGATGAACAGCCGCCAACTGAGTTTCGTTTTGCTGGGCAATAGCGTGCTCGCCACAGCGGCGCTGGCCTTGGCCCTGGCAGGTCAACTGCGTGAAGAACGCCTGCCAATCGTGCAGATGGCGCCCTCGACTCCGCAGGTGATGCACCTGAGCCAGACCGACAGCCTGCCGGCCAGCGAACGTAGCGGCGATATTCAGGCCTGGAACGAACAACCGCGCCAGGAGCGCTGGGTTTTCTGAGCAGAGGAGAGAAACCATGTGGATTGTCGCCCTGGGTGTTGCCGTACTGATCCTCGTCCTCTCCGGCATGTTCGCCAGCGCCGTGCTGGTCGGCCTGGCCCTCCAGGAAAGCCACGATTTCAGTGACATGGAGCCGCTGCGCGCGACGCCTGCCAGGACTTTCAAGTGATACACCGCAAAACCCCAATAAATCGAGGAGAAACGCCATGTTGAGTTGGGCCATTACATTCCTGATCATCGCCATCATCGCCGCGGTACTGGGCTTCGGTGGTATCGCAGGTACTGCCACCGGCATTGCCAAAATCCTGTTCGTTGTATTTCTGGTGATGTTCATCGTCTCCTTCATCATGGGCCGTCGCCCGAGACCGTGACGATGGGCACGCTGCTGGCTGCCGCTCGGCAGGGCGGCCGCACGCAGCGGCGTGATACCGATAGCGGATGTTGCAAGGGCGAACTGTCCGCCGCGAAACCGGTCTATCGGGTTCTGGAAAAAACGTTCAGGGATCGAAGCGCCGAGTCGTCTTGTCTTCAAGCGGCGGGTCGAACGGGCAGGTACGAACGATCCTGCATGAACAGTTTCAGGTCGGTGCGCGCATCGACCGATGAACCAACCCGTTGGCTACATGGACGATCTCCATGACCACGACGGGTTTGCGACCAGGGGGCCGGGATGCACTGCGCAGACGCAGGCGGTGCGACCTAGGGGTACAGGGAGTGCCTCCAGCAATGGGCCGGGTCGGGAAGGACCACCGCAGGGGCGAACAATCGATGCCCCTGCGGTGAGCCCATCAATCAGTTCAAAGCACCTGAGCAGGCCTCCACGGCTTCGTTTCTGTCGCTCCATCTTCCCTTGCGTACTTGAGCTTGCAGCTTAAAATCCCCGCTTCTTGATGGAGGACGCTCGATGCTCAACGGCCTGTGGCTGGGATTTTTCGCGATAGCGGCAGTGGCGGCCCTGGTGCGCTGGATCGGCGGCGACCCGGCGGTGTGGGCGGCGATGGTGGAAAGCCTGTTCGCCATGGCCAAGCTGTCGGTCGAGGTCATGGTCTTGCTGTTCGGCACCCTGACCCTGTGGCTGGGTTTCCTGCGTATCGCCGAGAAAGCCGGGCTGGTCGACCTGCTCGGTCGTGCCCTCGGGCCGCTGTTCGCCAGGCTGATGCCGGAGGTGCCGCGCGGCCATCCGGCGCTGGGTTTCATCACCCTCAACTTCGCGGCCAACGGCCTGGGCCTGGACAATGCCGCCACGCCCATCGGCCTCAAGGCGATGAAGGCGCTGCAGGCACTCAACCCGAGCGCTACCACGGCGAGCAACGCGCAGATTCTGTTCCTGGTGCTCAACGCCTCGTCGTTGACCCTGCTGCCGGTTTCGATCTTCATGTACCGCGCCCAGCAGGGTGCCGCCGACCCCACGCTGATCTTTCTGCCGATCCTGCTGGCCACCAGCGCCTCGACCATCGCCGGCCTGTTCAGCGTCGCCCTGATGCAGCGCCTGCGCTTGTGGGACCCGGTGGTGCTGGCCTACCTGGTTCCCGGCGCATTGGCCCTCGGCGCCTTCATGGCGCTGCTGGCGACCTTGAGCGCCACGGCGCTGTCGGCCTTGTCATCGCTGCTCGGCAATCTGGTGCTGTTCGGCCTGATCCTGCTGTTCCTGCTGGTTGGCTGGCTGCGCAAAGTGCCGGTCTACGAGATGTTCGTCGAGGGCGCCCGCGAGGGCTTCGACGTGGCCAAGAGCCTGCTGCCGTATCTGGTGGCGATGCTCTGCGCGGTCGGTGTGCTACGTGCCTCGGGGGCGCTGGAGTTCGGCCTGGACGGCATCCGTCATCTGGTCGAATGGGCCGGTTGGGACACGCGCTTCGTCGAGGCGCTGCCAACCGCATTGGTCAAACCGTTTTCCGGCAGTGCCGCCCGCGCCATGCTGATCGAGACCATGCAGACGCATGGCGTGGACAGTTTCCCGGCGCTGGTGGCGGCGACCATCCAGGGCAGTACGGAGACGACCTTCTACGTGCTGGCCGTGTACTTCGGCGCGGTGGGCATCCAGCGGGCTCGGCATGCGGTGGGCTGCGCCTTGTTCGCCGACCTGGCTGGGGTGATCGCTGCCATCGCGGTGTGCTACTGGTTCTTCGGCTGAGTCATAAAGACATCATGCAGTCTGAATGACACGGCTATCTGGCGTGTCATTTAGACACTTTAATAAATAAGATATTGATAAATAAGTAATATTTTAATGGCATGAATCCTGACTCGTTACACGCAAACCTTCCGCGTGCAACCAGGAGTTCGCCATGCTCACCGCCCAACAGACCGCCCTGATCAAAGCCACCGTGCCCCTCCTCGAGAGCGGTGGCGAGGCGCTGACCACTCATTTCTACCGGATGATGCTGGCCGAATACCCGCAAGTACGGCCGCTGTTCAACCAGGCCCACCAGGCCAGCGGCGACCAGCCTCGCGCCCTGGCCAACGGCGTGCTGATGTATGCCAAGCACATCGACCAGCTCGGCAACCTCGGCCCGCTGGTTTCGCGCATCGTCAACAAACACGTGGCGTTGCAGATCCTGCCGGAGCATTACCCCATCGTCGGTGGCTGCCTGCTGCGGGCGATCCGCGAGGTGCTCGGCGCGGAAATCGCCACCGATGAAATCATCGATGCCTGGGGCGCGGCCTACGGCCAGCTCGCCAGCCTGCTGATCGGCGCCGAGGAAGAGGTTTACGCCGCCAATGAGCGCGCTCCCGGTGGCTGGCGCGGTGGCCGGCCGTTCCGGGTGGTGCGCAAGGAGGTGGAGAGCGAGGAGATCACCTCCTTCTACTTCCAGCCGGTCGATGGCGGCGAGATCGTCGATTACGCACCAGGCCAGTACATCGGTATGCGCCTGGACCTCGACGGCGAGGAAGTGCGCCGCAACTATTCGCTGTCGACCCAGGCCAACGGTCGCGAATACCGCATCAGCGTCAAGCGCGAGCCGAACGGTCGGGTATCCAACCACCTGCATGAGCATGTCCAGGTCGGCGACCAGATCGAGCTGTTCGCCCCGGCGGGCGATTTCACCCTGCGTGTCTCCAAGCGCCCGCTGGTGCTGATCAGTGCGGGTGTCGGTATCACTCCGCTGTTGGCCATGCTGGAAAGCGCGGTGGACAGCGGGCGGCCGATCCACTTCATTCACTGCGCCCGCAATGCCAGCGTGCGTGCCTTCGCCAAGCGGGTGGAGGAGCTGGTGGCGACTTATCCACAGGTGCGCAGCCTGGTCTGCTACAGCGACGGCGAGGGGGGCGATGCCAGCGGCCTGCTGAGTCGCGACCTGCTGGCCAAGTGGTTACCGGCGGACCGCGATGTCGATGCCTACTTCCTCGGCCCGAAACCCTTCATGGCCGCGATCAAGCGCAACCTGCGCGAACTGGGCGTGCCGGAAAGCCAGAGCCATCACGAGTTCTTCGGCCCGGCCGCGGCGTTGGAGTGACTAGAAAGAGGCAAGAGCGGACGTTCGTGCGGTGACCATTATTACGCGGTGTGTTTAGCCGTCATTCCCGCGAAGGCGGGAACCCAGAAGCGCTTTTTTATTTGGACTCCCGCCTTCGCGGGAGTGACGGCAAATCATTCCGAGCGTCTGCTCCTGCCTCTATCCTGCCGCTCACGTCGAAACCTACTCTTCCTCCTGCTCACCGAACCACCCCGTGAGCGGGTTGGGCGGGTCGTAGGCTTCGACTGCGGTAATCTGTGGCTCGATGAAGTCTTCGAAGTCATCGGCATCTTCGAAGTACAGGCCGGAGATGACCAGGAACACCGATTTGCGACCCAGCGTGGCGTGGAACAGGTTGCCGACCGGCTTGTCGTCGCTGAGCAGCAGTTCCAGGCTGGCGCCTTCACCGTATTCGCCCTGTAATTCGAGCGCACGGCGGGTGAATTCGTGGTCGCTCATCTTCAGGCCGATCAGCGCGCCCGAGGCCTGTGCCTTGGTGTTGAACAGCGCCTCGCCGGTATTACGAAACGCCGCCACCCGGCTATTGAGGAAGAAGTTCTTGCCGTTCGCGGTGTAGTCGAATTCGATGGAGCGGGAGAAATAGTTGGTGAGCCGGCTGAAGCGGCCCTGGCTCTTGATCGAATACTGGCGCTCGATATCGGCGCTGGTCACCATCAGTGCCTTTTCCTTGGCCGTCGGCTTGTCGCTCAGCGAGCAGCCATTGAGCAGGAGCAGGCTGAGCAGCAGAAACAATGACGTGCGCATGGGGCGTCCTTGTCGGTCGAGGGTGGCCAGCTTGCCGCATGTGGCGCAGGCTGGCCAGCGGCCTACGGGGTGACCTCGAAACGCAGCACGCCGATCTGCTGGCCACCTTCGGTCAATACCTGCACCTGCCAGTCGCCGCTGGAGTCGATCGGGAACACTTGCTTGTGGCTCCAGGCGCGGTAGCCGGCTTCGCGGCCGCCGTGGATATCCAGGGCGATGCGGTCCATTTCCACGCCGTTGCGCTGCCAGACATGGAAGATCCGCTCGTTGAGCCCGCGTGGCGCATTGATTGCCGTGTAGGCGTAAAGACCCTGGCTGCGCAGCTGGGCTAAGGTGATCTGCTCGATGCTCTCGCCAGGCGCGCGGTTCTGGTTATCGAACTGCTCGGTCACCGCCACTTCGGTCAGCCACAGGGTCGCTGGCGGAATCCAGCGTTGCGCCAGCCAGCCGGTCAGGCCGATCAACAGCACCAGGCCGCAGAGCATCAGCCAATGCCACCATTGGCGCAGATTCAGGGTGCTGGCCAGGCTGGGGAACGACAGCAGCAGGGCGATGCCCAGGGCCAGGCGATAGCTGTCGTAGGTGGTCAGGTGGACGATCAGCGGCAGGGCGGCGAGCAGTACGGCGAACAGGGTCAGGGTGTGATAGGCCAGGTACAGCCAGCGCCGCGCGGCCAGCCATTTGTAGTAGAGCGGGTCGATGATCGCCACCAGCGCGCCGCCGCCGAGCAGCCCGGTGAACAGCGCCTGGCCGCTGTTCCAGGCGGTGGTGACGAAGAAGAACGGCACCACGAAGAACAGGCTTTCCTGGTGGATCAACTGGGTCAGGTAGCGCAGCACCACTGGCGGCACTTCCATGCCCAGCCAGCGTGCGGCACTGCGTGTCAGCAGCCCTTCGAGCAGCAGCCAGGTCCAGCTCAGCAGCATGAGAATGGCCATGGCGCTGCCGACCCGCGCCTGGCGGTCGACCAGCAGGAAGCTGGCCACGCCGGAACAGAAGCCGAACAGGGCAATCAGGCCGGGGTAACGTTTGAGCAGATCGATCAGGCGCAATAACAGGCTGGGCATGATTCGGCAGTAAGGCTTCGCGGGGGGCGCATCATCGCATGGGACTGCCCGGGGCGGGAGGGGTTCATCAGCGGGAAGCTGAACGCCAGAAGCCGGAGTATCAATGTCGCGCTTGCTTCACGCGCCCAATCGGCACCACAACCCCTCGTAGCATTCTTCCCCATCGAACAACCGTTGCAGCTCATCGGCTGGACGCGGCTTGCTGAACCAATAGCCCTGCGCCAGGCGGCACCCCTCTAGGCGCAGGAAGTCCAGGTGTTCGTTGCGCTCGACACCCTCGGCCACCACTTCCAGGCCGAGGCTGCGGCCCAGGCCGATGATCGCCCGGCTGATCACGCTCAGGTCGCTGTCCCGAGGCGTGCTGCCGATGAAACTCTTGTCGACCTTGAGGATGTGCAACGGGAAGCGCTTGAGATAGCCCAGCGATGAATAGCCGGTCCCGAAGTCGTCCAGGGCCAGGCGCACGCCGAGGCTGGCCAGTTCGCGCAGGCCGATCAGGGTGCTGGCGCTGTCTTCCATCAACTGCGTCTCGGTGATTTCCAGCACCAGGTTGGCGGCCGGCAGGCCGCTGCGTTCGAGGATGGCGGTCAGGCGCGCGACGAAGTCTTCCTGCTGCAATTGGCGCCCGGACAGGTTGACCGAGCACCGCAGGTCCTGTTGACCGGCCATTTGCCAGGCGCGTGTCTGCCGGCAAGCCTGTTCCAGTACCCAGTCGCCGACCCGCACGATCTGCCCGGACTCTTCCAGCGAAGGGATGAATTCGCCGGGCGCGATCAATTGGCCGTCATGCTGCCAGCGCAGGAGTGCCTCGACGCCGATGAGCCGGGGCGTGTGCTCGTCCAGTTGGCAGATTGGCTGGTAGTGGACGACGAACTCGCCCAGCTCCAGCGCCATGCCCAGCGCGCTTTCCAACTCCAGTTGGTGGCGGGCGCTGGCCTGTAGCTCGTCGCTGTAGAGGGCGAATTGCGCCTTGCCGGCCTGCTTGGCGCGGTACAAGGCGAGATCGGCGGCCTGCAGCGCGTCCTGGGACGGTTCGCTGGCCTGTAGCGGGGCGATACCGATGCTGGCGCTGACTACCAGTGTCTGGTCTTCCACATGCAATGGCGGGTGCAGGCTGTCGAGCATGCGCTGGGCGACCTGCTCGGCATCGGCGCTGTCGGCGAGGTCGACCAGCAGCACGACGAATTCGTCGCCGCCGAAGCGGAACAGGTGATCGCCCGGGCGCAGGCAATGGCTGAGGCGCCGGCTGACCTCCACCAGCACCTCATCGCCATACTGATGGCCAAGGCTGTCGTTGATCAGTTTGAAGCGATCGAGGTCGATGAACAGCACCGAGGCCTGGCGCGCGGATACCTTGCGCAGGCGTTGCTGGGTCTGTTGCAGCACCTCTTCCAGGCGCAGGCGATTGGCCAGTCCGGTCAGTGGGTCGTGACGCGCGGCGTGCTGCAACTGCTGTTCGACTTCCTTGCCGGAGCTGATGTCGGTCTGCGAGCCGGCGATCCGTCGTTGGCCATCGCCATCTGCCTCGGCCACGCCACGGGCGAGCACCCACAGGTAGTCGCCGTTGCCACGGCGGATCCGGTATTCGTGGTGGAGGAACGGGCTATCGCCGCGCAGATGGGCATCGATGGCCTGGCGCAGGCCGGGGCGGTCCTCGGGATGCACCCGGTTGAACCAGCCCGCGCTGCTTTCGCCTAGGGCATCGCGGCTGATGCCGAGCATGTCCGTCCAGCGTGTCGATACATACAGGCGATCATGGCCGAGGTGCCAGTCCCAGATGCCGTCGTTGGCGCCACGCAGGGCGCGGGCGAAGCGTGCCTCGCTGTCTTCCAGGGCCTTGCGTTGGGAGGCGGCGTAAGTGTCGAGGGCCAGGGTCATGTCGAAGAACACCATTTTCAACAGGCTGGCGTAGCAGGCCGCCTGCGGATGGTCCGCGAACAGTTCGGCGAGCATCTCGTCGAGGTATTGGCGATAGGCGCCCAGGTACCATTTCAGCTCGACACCCAATTGCTGGTGGATCAGGCCGATGCGCAGGCGGCTGCGCACGTAGTCGTCATCGTAGGGGCCATGCCACAGGCGCCGGTAATAGTCGACCTGGCTGCTCTTGAGGCGAGCGAGCACGGTTTCGTCCTGGAACAGGCGCGCCGGGCCGGGAAAGTTGCGCAGATGCCGGTAGAGGTTGTCGACGAACGTCTGCTGGGCGTGTTCCATGTCGGCCGCGGTGTGCTTGAGGCGTTGTTCATCGCTGCGTTGCCAGTCGAGCAGGCGCAGGCGCTCGGCGACCTCGACGTGATCCAGGCCTATGCGGCGCATCAGTTCCTGCAGTGCTTCGACTGATCCCATGGTTTCTCCCTGCCTGCTTCGCGGCTACTTAGGGGCTTTTGGTGTTTCAGTTTGAGCGGCTGTTTCGAGCAAGAGCCGCTCCGTCATTCCCGCGCAGGCGGGAATCCAAATGCGTTGAGTCTTCTGGATTCCCGCCTGCGCGGGAATGACGACTACACACCGCGCAACAGTGGTCATTGTGCGAATGTCCACTCCTGCCTCAAAACTGCCGCCCTCGAAATGCTGAAGAAAACCTCAACAAGCCGTAAAAGCGCGGGCACAAAAAAAGCGCCACGGCGGCGCACTCGGATGGAGTGCGCCGCCGTGGCGCTTCGTCTTGCAGGCCCTTGAGTCCTGCCCGGCAAAGCCGTTCCCGCCCAAGAACGGATTCCGGGGCGGAACTGAAGGCGGTTTTCTACCTTATTCGACCGAGCGTGGCAATTCTTCCAGCAACTGCTCCAGGCGCCGCCGTAGCTCCCCCAGTTCCCGTGAACGAAAGGCGTGGCGGGTGCGTTCGAGGGTTTCCAGGGTGTCGACCAACGCGCTTTGCAAGCGACCGTGAATGCCCAGTGGAGCGTCCTTCAGCCAGCGGCATAGCGGTGCCTGGCTGCAATCAGCCGGGCGGCACAGCACCTCGCCGATGGGCAGCAGGCCGCGCAGGGTCAGGGCCAATTGCGGGTCGTTGCAAAGCACCCGTGGAGCAGTGGTGGAAGCACGCATCGGGAGCCCCGGGAGCGAAAAACAGGATGATGGCTATTTGGTGGCCATCATCCCTTGATCCAAATCAACCCGAGTGCCGTTGCTGCTCTTCTGGCTGACCGACGGGCATTGCCTGGATTTGCGCCTCGACCTCTGCCTCACTGGCGGCCAGGGCGCCGGTGTCCTCGTTTTCCAGCACCGCATAGGCGCTGCTGCAGAACAGCGAGTTGAGGCGCTTCATGTCGGCGATCAGCTCAAGGTGCAGGGAGCTGGTCTCGATGCTCTGGGTCACCTGTTGGGTCAGGCGCTCGACATGGGCGTGGGCCAGGTCGCGTTCACGGCGGCGGAACTCGCGTTTTTCGCGGATCAGGCGCTTGGCACTGGAGCGGTCGCCGCTGAGGAACACGTTGAGGCCCAGGCGCAGGTTGGCCTGCAGTTGGCCATGCAGCTCGCTGAGTTCGTTCAGGCCATTGTCGGAAAACGCGTGCTGGCGTGGGCGCTTGCGGTTGTGCAGTTTGCCGACCATCTGTTCGATCAGGTCGCCGGCATGTTCCAGGTTGACCGCCAGTTCGATGATTTCCGCCCAGCGCCGGTTGTCCTGGGCGCCGAGGTCGTCGCGCGGCATGCGCGCCAGGTACAGCTTGACCGCGTTGTGCAGGGCATCGACATCGTCATCGAGCTTGTGTATCTGCTGCACGGCTTCCACTGAGCCGGTGCGCAGCACGTCGAGCTGGTGCGTCAGCATCTGTTCGATCAGGTCGCCGATGCGCAGGGTTTCGCGCACGGCGTTGGCCAGCGCCAGGCTGGGGGTATCCAGGGCGGTCTTGTCCAGGTGACGCGGCGTGGCCACGCCATCGTCGCGCTGGCGTTCCGGCAACAGGAAGGTGCACAGGCGCGACATGATGCCCAGCGTCGGCAGCATCAGCAGGCAGCGCAGGATGTTGTAGCCGACATGGAAGCTGATCACCAGGTTCGCCGGGTTCATCTTCACGCTATCCATCCAGTGCACCAGCGGCGTGATGACCGGCGCGATCAGCAGCAGGCCGATCAGCTTGTACAGCAGGCTGCCCAGGGCCACACGGCGGCCGGCGGCGGACTGCATGCTGCTGTTGATCAGGGCCAGGATGCCGCTGCCGATATTGGCGCCGATGACCAGGCCGATGGCCACCGACAGGCTGATCACGTCGGCGCCGGCCAGGGTCGCGGTGAGCAGCACGGCGGCCAGGCTGGAATAGGTGATCATGGCGAACAGCGCGCCGAGCAGGGCGTCGAGCATCAGGTCGCCGGTGAGCGAGCCGAACAAGACGTCGATGCCCTTGGACTGCATGATCGGATGCGTCGCCTCGACGATCAGTTGCAGCGCCAGGATGATCAACCCGAGGCCGATGGCGACCCGGCCGACCTGGCCGACGCGGCTCTGCTTGCGCGAGAGGAACAGCAGCACGCCGAGAAAGATCAGCAGCGGCGACAGCCAGGACAGATCGAGGGTCAGCACCCGTGCCATCAAAGCGGTGCCGACATCGGCCCCCAGCATGATCGCCAGGGCCGGCGGCAAGGCCATCAGCCCCTGGGCGACGAACGAGGTGGCGAGCAGGGCGGTGGCGTTGCTGCTTTGCACCAGCGCGGTGACGCCGATGCCGGCGCCGAAGGCCATGAAGCGGTTTTGCATGTTGTGGCTGAGCACGTGGCGCAGCTGCGAGCCATACACGCGCAGGATGCCGGTGCGTACGACGTGGGTGCCCCACACCAGCAGGGCGATGGCGGAAAGCAGGTTGAGCAGTGTCAGCATTTCTTATTGGCCTCCTGGCAAGGTTACGTCTCCGGTCGCCCGCGACGAGGAGTACGCCTGGCGGGGTCTATGGCGAGAGCGGAATCTCCATCAGAACCCGTCCGTCCGGCATGGTTCGACCGATCAGCCATCGCGCAGCACTTTCAGCTCGGCATCCTCCGAAGAGAAGCCGCGTTCGAGCTTGACCTTGAGGCTCAGGTCGGTGCGCGAGTCGGCGTGCTTGAGCGCTTCGGCCAGGCTGATGCGGCCGGCTTCGTGCAGCGCGTAGAGGTGCTGGTCGAAAGTCTGCAGGCCCTGTTCGAGGGCGCGCGCGGTGGCCTCGCGCAAGTCGTCGAGCTGGTCGCGCTGGATCAGGTCGCGGATGTACGACGTGCCGAGCATCAGCTCGATGGCGGCCACGCGCTTCTGGGCGATGCCCGGCACCAGGCGCTGGCCGATCACCGCCAGCAGGTTGTGGGCGACATCGGCCAGCACCTGCTTGCGCGCCTCGTCGGGGAAGAAGCGCACGATGCGCTCGATGGCGTGGCTGCTGCTGGTGGCGTGCAGGGTGGCCAGGCACAGGTGGCCGGTTTCCGCATAGTGCAGGGCGTGCTGCATGGTCTCGGCGTCGCGGATTTCGCCGAGCATGATCACGTCCGGCGCCTCGCGCAGCACGTTGCGCAGGGCGTCGGCGAAGCTGTGGGTATCCAGGCCGACTTCGCGTTGGTCGATGATCGAGCGCTGGTGCCGGTGGAGGAATTCGATGGGGTCTTCGATGCAGACGATGTGGCCGCCGCGATGGCGATTGCGGAAGTCGAGCATCGCCGCCAGGGTGGTCGACTTGCCCGAGCCGGCGGCGCCGGTGACCAGGATCAGGCCGCGATCCTGCAGCGCCAGTTTCTCCATCAGCTTGGGCAGGCCGAGGCTGGCGAAGTCCGGGATCTGGTGCTTGATCAGGCGCACCACCATCGTCACTTCGCCACGCTGGTAGTAGACGTTGACCCGGTAGCGCCCGGCGTTCTGCAGGCTGACCGCCAGGTTCATCTCCAGGTCGCGCTCGAATTCGGCGGCCTGCTTCTGGGTCATCAACTGGTAGGCCATGATCTTGACCTCTCCGGCCTTCAGCAGCCGTTCGCCGATGATCTGGCTGTGCCCCTCGACCTTCATGTGCGGCGGCGCGCCGACGCTGAGGAACAGGTCCGAGCCGCCGCGCTCGTGCATCAGTTGCAGGTAAGGGAATACATCGATCGCGTCTTGGTTCATCCGCCTGGCGCTCCATTCCTTCGTGCCTCGAAGCATAGCGTCGCGGCAGCGTGCTTGTCCTCAGGGGCTGTTGCCGGCTGAACTGTCAGCAAGTGCGTCAGGTCGCGCCCAGGCGCGGCAAAGCGCAGTACTATCCGACCTCGCGCCTGGCGCATGCTCGAACAATCAAGGAGGTATTCATGCAAATCAGCCAAGGACAACGGATGCCGTTGTCGAATCTGCTCCAGGGGCAAAGCCTGGGCTTTTCGGTGCAGATCCAGTCGCCGCTGGTCATCGACTTCGCCTGTTTCGGCCTGGATGCCCAGGGCAAACTGTCGGACGACCGCTACATGGTGTTCTTCAACCAACCCAGCAGCCCCTGTGCCGGGGTGAAGTTGCAGGGGGCTGGTGATTTCGCCCTGAACCTGGCCAGCCTGCCGGCCTCCATCGAGCGCCTGGTGTTCACCGCAGCCATCGACGGCAACGGCGCGATGCGCGATATCCAGGCCAGCGCCTTCAGCATCAGCAGCGAAGCCGGCCAGGTGGTCGCCACCTGCCCGTTCAGCGGCGCGACCTTCGCCGGCGAGAAGGCGATCATGCTCGCCGATCTCTATCGCAAGGATGGCCAGTGGCGCCTGGCGTCCAACCTGCAGGGCTTCAATGAAGGCCTGGGCGCGCTGGTGCGGCATTTCGGTGGCGAAGTCGCCGACGAGCCGGCCGCGCCTGCACCTGCCCCGGTGCAGGCGAGTATTTCCCTGGAGAAGAAAGTCGCCGCTGCCGCGCCCCATCTGGTCAGCCTGGCGAAGAAGGCGCAGATCAGCCTGGAAAAGGCCAAGCTCACCCATGTGAAGGCGCGGGTGGCACTGGTCCTCGATGCGTCCGGCTCGATGCACGCGCAGTACAGCAAGGGCCGGGTGCAGGAAGTGGTCAACCGCCTGCTGCCGCTGGCCGTGCACTTCGACGACGACGGCTCCATCGACTGCTGGGCGTTCGGCGCCAAGCCGCAGAAACTCTCGGAAATCACCCTGGCCAACCACAAGGACTTCATCAATACCGACCATTACGGCTGGCGCGACTGGGACGTGGGCAGCCGGATCAACGACGAGCCGCGGGTGATGGAAAAGGTCATCGAACACTACCAGCGCTCGGCGGATCGCACGCCGGTGTACGTGATGTTCATCAGCGATGGCGGCGTGCATGAGAACCGCAAGATCACCAAGCTGATGACCGACGCGGCCAAGCTGCCGATCTTCTGGCAGTTCGTGGGGATCGGCGGGCGTGGCTACGGCATCCTCGAGAAGCTCGACGACATGGGCGGCCGGGTTGTGGACAACTGCAACTTCTTCGCCCTCGACGACCTGCACCAGATCAGCGAAGAGCAGCTCTACGACCAGTTGATGGAGGAGTTTCCGAGCTGGATCAAGGAGGCGACGGCGAAGGGGATCATTGGGTAGTGCGTACGTGGATGATCGTTCCCACGTGGACGCCTCGACGTGGGAGCGATCAATGATTGGTGCACATAGCCGTCATTCCCGCGAAGGCGGGAACCCAAAAAGCGTATTCCCCTTCGGGCCCGCGCAAGCGCTGTTCAGCGATGGAGTCGCTGTCCCGCCTTCGCGGGAATGACGGTATACCGAAACGCCCGCTATTGCCTCATCGCTGCCGACCCTAGCCTGCCCCATCCGCCGGTCAACTGATTGACATAGGCTGCGGTGCTGCTGTCGTCCAGCCTCCAGCGCTCCTATCGTCTTTACAGCCCCTGAAACGACAACAGGCCCCGAAGGGCCTGTTGTTCGAACGCCAGCCGAAGGCTCAGCCGATGCTCACGCCATGGGCTTCAGCCAACGGCTTGAGGCCGCCAGCGAAGCCTTGGCCGATGGCCTTGAACTTGAACTCGTCGCCGTGACGGTACAGTTCGCCGAAGATCATCGCGGTCTCGGTGGAGGCGTCTTCGGACAGGTCGTAGCGGGCGATTTCCTTGCCGTCGGCCTTGTTCACCACGCGGATGTAGGCGTTCGACACCTGGCCGAACGACTGCTTGCGCGCGTCGGCGTCGTGGATGGTCACGGCGAACACCAGTTTCTTCACGTCAGCGGCCAGGCCGGTGAGCTTGACCACGACCTGCTCGTCGTCGCCGTCGCCCTGACCCGAGCGGTTGTCGCCCTGGTGTTCGACCGAACCGTCGGCGGATTTCTTGTTGTTGTAGAAGATGAAGCTGGCGTCGGTCAGGACCTTGCCGCTTTCACCGGTGATGAACACCGAGGCGTCGAGGTCGAACTCGGTGCCGTCGGTAACGCGTGGGTCCCAGCCCAGGCCGACGATGACTTCGCTCAGGCCCGGTGCTTCTTTGGACAGGGAAACGTTACCGCCTTTGGACAGACTTACAGCCATGATTCGATTCCTTCAGATGAGGGGCTTGGGGAAGCCCTGAAAAAGCCATGGATCGTCGCTCCCGCGAAGACGGGAGCCCAGTTCTCTGGATTCCCGCCTTCGCGGGAATGACGACTGTTTCAGATCGTTCTTAGAAGTTCAGGCCATAACCGTTGGCCAGCGCACGCAGGCCTCCGGCATAGCCCTGGCCGACGGCGCGGAATTTCCACTCGCCGTTGTTGCGGTACAGCTCGGCGAAGATCATCGCGGTTTCGACCGAGGCGTCTTCCGCCAGGTCGTAGCGTACGACTTCGGCGCCGCTCACTTCGTTGACGATGCGGATGAACGAGTTGCTCACCTGGCCGAAGTTCTGCTTGCGCGCTTCGGCGTCGTGGATGGTCACGGTGAAGGCGATCTTGTCCACGTCGGCCGGCACGCGGCTGAGGTCGACCTTGATCACTTCGTCGTCGCCGTCGCCGGCACCGGTGCGGTTGTCGCCGGTGTGCTCGACGGAGCCGTCGGCGCTGCGCAGCTGGTTGTAGAAGATGAAATCGGCTTCGCTGCGAACCTTGCCGGTGGCACCCAGGAGGAAGGCGCTGGCGTCGAGGTCGAACTCGGTACCGTCGGTCGCGCGCGGGTCCCAGCCCAGGCCGATGAGGATCTTGGTCAGGCTCGGGTCTGTCTTGGAGAGGGACAGGTTGCCGCCTTTTTGCAGAGTCAGTGCCATGAGAACAGCTCCTTGTGATTGCTACTGATTACTTGGTTTCGCTCGCGGACTCTTCTTTTTCGGGGAAGATCACGCTGGCCAGGATGCCGACCGCCAGTACGGCCAGGACGATGAGCAGGCTGGTGTTCGGCTCGATGCTGATGCCGTGGTGGAACAGGTGGTCGGTGGCGTTCAGGCCCAGTTTGCCGGCGATGAAGAACAGCAGCACGATGACCGCTTTCTCCAGGTGCACCAGGTAGCGCTTGAGGGCTTCGAGGACGAAGTACAGGGTACGCAGGCCGAGGATCGCGAACAGCATCGCCGAGTAGACGATCAGCGGCTCGCGGCTGACCGCGATCACCGCCGGCACGGAGTCGAAGGCGAACAGCACGTCGGAGACTTCCATCACCACCAGGCAGAGGAACAGCGGAGTGGCGAAGATCGCGCCCTTGGCGGCCAGGGTGATGCCCTGGTTTTCCGGCTTCAGCACTTCCTTTTCCAGTTTCTTGCGGCCGACGAAGAAGTTGTGGCCGTACAGCTTCGGCCAGACCGGGAACAGCTTCTTGGCGAAGCGATAGGCGATGTGCTGCGAGTAGTCTTCTTCCTCGTCGTCATCGTCACCGCTCCTGAGCATCATCACCGCGGTCCAGGCGACGATCAGGGCGAAGACGATCTCGACCCACGGGCCGAAGGCCAGCAGGCCGGTGCCGATGGCGACGAAGATGCCACGGAACACGATGGCGCCGATGATGCCCCAGTACAGCACGCGATGGCGCAGGCCGTCCGGTACCTTGAACCAGGCGAAGATGGCCATGAACACGAACAGGTTGTCGACGCTCAGGACTTTCTCCAGCGCATAGCCGGTGACGAACAGGCTGGCCGCCTCGGCGCCGTGGTGGATGTAGAGGAAGCCGGCGAATGCCAGGGAAATGGCGACCCAGAACACCGACCAGAGCGACGCGCCGATCAGGGTGATCGGTTGATCCTTGCGGTGAGTGACCATATCCAGCAGCAGCGCGCCGACGGCGATGCCGACGAACACCGCCATGGTCTCAGGAGGGAAACCGATGTGAGTAGATTCCACGTTTGCGTACCTTAGAGTTCAAAGTCCGCCGGGCTCAGGCCCAGCTCCAGGCAAATCAGGCGGCAGGCCGCCCGTTCTTTTTCATCGAAGTCGCCATCGGAGGCACCGATGGCGCAGGCGACACGTACCAGCAGGCGGGCTTCGCCGTCCTTGCCCTTGATCTTGCCGATGTTCTTCAAGGCTTCGGCCTGACCGATCTGGAAGTCGAATTCGAACTTGCCGCAGGCGTCGTTGAACACCTTGATCACGTCGCTGATGTTGAAGACCTTCAGCTCCGGCGAATTGTTGATGAAACCGGCCATCTTATGTTTTTCCGCGGCGCTGATCTCGCCGTCGGCGGCGCTGATCAGCGCGCAGGCATTGGCCACCGCTTCCATGAAGGTGCGGTTCTTGAACTTGGCGACTTCCGTCGTCAGGGTTTCGCGGGCTTTGGCCGCGTTGGTTTTCAGCCAGTCGAGCATGGTGTTTCCCCCTTTGGGCGCAGTCTCGCTCTCGGTTTCGGAGTCAGGACTGCGCGATATTACTTTGAGCCGGCGCTCCAGCGCATACCCCAGCCATAAGCCTGGTCCATCTCGCGGTGGCCTTGGTGGAAGTCCACGCGGCGGCTCACCTTGACGGCTCCGTTGTCGTTTTCCAGCAGGGCGATGGCACACATGCCATAGCGACCGCCTTCCTCGTTCAGACGCACTTCGATCTCGGGCTGACCGGGAATGAAGATGGTCACCACGCCGTCGGTTTCCTTCCAGTTCGGTGCGCCATCGTAGATGAACGCGAACACCAGGATGCGACGGATTTCACTCCACTTGTGTCCGTTGATGTGCAGCCACTCGCCATCCGACACCGAACCGGTGCGGTCGTCACCCATCAGTTGGATGTAGGGTTCGTTGTGCAGGTCGCCGAAAGCACGGCCCAGGGCCTGTACCGCGCCCTTGTAGCCGTCCTGCAGTTCGAACAGGCAACCGACGTCCAGGTCGACCGACTTGTTGCGGCTGAAGAACCCGCCGCCGCTCTTGCCCTTGTTCCAGTTGAGGTTGACCTTGATCTCGCCGAAGCCGGCGGCGGTCTTCTCCAGGCTGATGCTGCTGCGGCTCTTGTCCAGGGTGATCTTGCTCAGGCTCACCGTCGGCTTCGGCGCTGCCGGGGCAGGCGCTGGCGCGGGAGGTGGAACCGCGGCAGGCGCCGCCTGGCTTGGCGCAGGCGCCGCGACCTCGACGCCGAAGTGCTTGGCCAGCGGCTCCAGGCCGCCGGCGAAGCCCTGGCCGACGCAGCGGAACTTCCACGCGCCCTGGCGCAGGTAGAACTCGCCGAGGATCAGCGCGGTTTCCTTCATGCCGCTGGTGGGGATCTGCGCTTCGAGACCGCCGCTGACCGTCAGCGACAGGCTCGACACGCGGTCGAAGGCGGCCTTGTTCTCGTAGATGGTGGCGGTCAGCGCGATCTTTTCCACGGCGCTTTCCAGGCGTGCCAGGTCGACCGTGAACTCGGCGCGACCGGCGCTGCTGCTGGTCAGTTGCAGTGCGCCGCCGAGCACACTGGTCTGGCCGTAGAAGCACATGTCGCCGTCGCCACGCACCTTGCCGCTGGTGCCCAGGGCGAACGCCGAGATGTCGATGTCAGCGCCCGGGATCGGCGAATAGACGATGGCGACCTGCAGCGGGCCGGCGGCGACAGGCGCGTTGGCGCCCGGGGCCAGGGTGGTCATGCGCGCACCGCCTGGATCGCCAGGTTGACCAGGTCATCGGCGGTACGGCCGTTGGTCGACTGGCCGATGGCCTTGAACTGCCAGCCATCGGCGCCACGACTCAGGCTGGCCATGACCACGCCGGTGTGGCCGCCTTTCTCGGCCAGGTTGAAGCGCGCCAGTTCCTTGCGGCCGGCATCGTCGAGGATGCGGCAGTAGGCGTTCTCGACCTGATCGAAGGTCTGGCCACGGAACGAGTTGACGGTGAACACCAGATGCTGGGCACTGGCCGGCAGGCGTTGCAGGGCAACGCGGATGGTCTCGTCGTCGCCGTCGCCTTCACCGGTGAGGTTGTCGCCGGAGTGCTGGATCGAGCCGTCCTTGGATTCCAGTTGGCGGAACCACACCAGGTCCAGCGGGTTGTAGGCCGAATCGAGGACGATGCACGAGGCGTCGAGGTCGATCTCGTCATTGCCGCCGCCCAGCAGCTTGGACAGGAAACCCTTGGCTTTCACCGGGTCCCAGCCCAGGCCCAGGCTGACCGAAGTCAGGCCGCTACCTGCGGTCTTTTCCAGGGAAATGCTCTGATTCTTGCTCAGGGTGAGTGCCATGCTTAAGCTCCTTGCTGGTTGTCGGGTGTCGATTTACTGATGGCCTTGGGCGCGATGCCCCCTGGCCCTGGGGTTTTTTTGAACGGTGGGCGGCGGCGCTGCCAGGTCGGATGGAAATGGCGCCAGTGCGGGTCGTGGGCGGCGGCCAGCAGTTCATGGTCGCCACGCGTGTCGCCCCAGGCGCGCAGGCGATAGTCGGTCAGTTCGCCGTAGACCGCCTCCAGGCGCAGTACCTTGTTTTCGCAGCGGCAGTTGTTGCCGGCGATGCGCCCGGTCAGGCGCCCGTCGACCACTTCCAGTTCGGTGCCGATCAGCTTGATCCCCAGGCGCTCGGCGAACGGACGCAGGACCAGCGCCGGCGACGCCGAGCACAGGGTGACTTCGGCGCCCGAGGCCAGTTCGTCGGCCACCGCGGTCAGGCCCGAAGGGCGCATCAGTCGCGGCCAGGCGCGCTGGCAGAAGACCTCGGCGCGTTGCGCCACCCATTGCGCATCCGCGCCGGAGAGGAAGGTGCTGATCAGTCGCGCCTTGAGCTCATCCCGGCTGACGCCGCGCGCCAGGTAGCGCAGGCTCGGCCCGGTCAGGCGCAGCATGCGCTTGAGGAAGGCGCGCTTGCCGAAGGCGAAGCGCAGGAACGGCACGAAGCTGTCATGGCGCGTCAGCGTGCCGTCGAAGTCGAACACCGACAGCACCTTGGCCCCGACCGGGCCGCTTTCCAGCATTTCAACGCTCATCGAATCACCTCTGCCAGGCGCACCGGCTCGCCGCTCGTGGCTTCGGCTTGTCTGACCCCATGCCACTTGGCACGTTCGAGGATATTGCTCGCCCATTTGTAATGGGTGGCCGGTTCGCACATGGCGTCATTGTGTTTGAACACTGCCGGAGCCACGTCGTTGACGATCAGCCGCGCGCAGTTGAGGTCCTCCAGGCTGACCCGCAGGGCGTCCTGGATCTGGTTGATCTGGCTCGGATGGATGGCGGTCTTGCCGACCAGGCCGTGGGACATGTCCAGCTCCAGCTCTTCTTGTAGCAGATCGGGCGTTGCCAACTGTTCGAACACCGGCGCGGTGAGGGCGAACCCTTGGGCGCCCATGACGCCGGCGAGCATCGGGATCGCATAGCCCATCGGCGTGGCGTACAGCGTGCGCGCCGGGTTGCGGCGCAGGCCCAGGCAGCCGAGCAGGTCGTTGCCGCCGATGCGCAAGGCGATGATGCGTCGATCCAGGTTGGCCTTCAGCGCCTGGCCGAGTTCGACCATGGCCCCGGGATTGTACACATCCGGGGTTTCCAGGGTGGGCATGAGGAACAGCTCGGGGTTGGTCACCGCCTGTTCCCAGATGGCCAGGTTGCCGAGGGTCAGTTTCGGCACCACGAAACCATCGACATGGCGCAGCAGCGGCCAGTCGTTGAGGATCGCGGCCATCGTCGCATCGCGTGGGCGCACGAACAGCAGCGGCCCGCCCTCGGGGCGTCCACCCTGGGCTTCGATGGCCAGCAGCAGGTTGCGCAGGTTTTCCAGCGCGGTTTGCACATCGATGTCGGCGACCGCGTCTTCCAGGCACACCACCAGCGAACGCAGCTCGGGCAGCTTGGTGGCGAACACCAGTTCGAGAATGTCGCTGCGCGTCGCCGGCATGTACAGGGTGGCGCCAAGGGCGAAAGGCGAGATGGGTTTCATCAACCGACCCTCCGGATGACCGTTACGGCGCGATAGGGACCGAGGGCCGCGCCGATTTCCTCGACACTGACCCCGGCGCGCTCGGTCAGGTGCATCAGCAGTTGCACGTCGCGGTCGCTGCGGTCGCGTACCAGCACATGCTCGGGCACCCGGCGCAGCACGGCGCGGGTCGCTTCGGCGATACCGGGCTTGACCCGGTTGAGGTTGTCGATGGCGAAGCGGGCGGCGAGGGAATGTACGACCTCATCGGCAGCGGCCTGCAGTTCCTGCTTCTGCCCCAGGCTCCACGGCGTGGCGGCGGCGACTGGCGCCAGGGCCGCGCGTTCGGCCTCGATCCGCTCGATGAACGGTCGGGTCACGTCGTGTTCATGCAGGTGGTCATAGACCACGCAGCCGTGCAGGCCGCCGTCTTGCGGCCAGATCGAACGCGAGACCAGGCCGGATACGGTGGCGCCGAGAATACCGGAGGGAATCACCCAGTCTTCCGCCGAGGCGGACAGCCAGGCGCGACCGCACGGGTCGGCCAGGACCACCAGGCGCGGCTCGGCGGGAAAGCGCGGGTCGCCACCCAGGGTGCGCTTCAGTTCGCCGGAAATCGCGCCTTTTCCCGTCCAGCCGTCGACGAATACGATGTTTTCCGCACCATGACGCTGGATGATCGCCTCCAGGGCGACGATGTCGATGCCACGGTCGCGGATGATGCTCACGCCATAGTGATGGGCATCGCGGCCCAGGTCGAGCAGCGCCCGGCGCAGCAACACGCCGAGCGGCAGGCCGGCGCGCACGAACGAGACCAGGGCAATGCTGGCTCCGTGGTATTGGCGATCCAGCGCCAGGGCCAGGGACTGCACATCGGCGGCCATGCGCGCGCCGTTCTGCGCCAGTGCCCGGGCATACAGGCCCATGTGCATCTCCGTGGGCGCGCTTTCCTGGCTGATCATTTCCGAGTAGTGCTTGCGCTGGCTCTGGATCAGCCGCTCTTTCTCCTCGACGTCGGTCAGCTCGATCTGCACCGGTTGCAGGAGGAAGTGCACGTCGTCCGCGGCGTAGCTGCCGCTGCCAACGGTCGACAGGGTATTGATCGCATCAGTCATCGAGCAGCCCCTCGACCGCCTTGGCCAGTTGCCCGTGGCTGGGGGTTGCCCAGAAATGGCATTCGCTCATGAAACCGAGGTCGGTGACACTGTCGCCGAAGCCCAGCACCGGCCGTTCGCCATGCCGGGCGCGGTCGCGGCGCAGCCATTCCTGCACGGCCAGGCGCTTGGCCAGGCCATCGGGCAGGAACGCCAGGTTGTTGCCGTTGGCATGGATGTGCAGGCCGTCGAGCAGGTTGCGACGCTGGACCTCGGCCAGGACGTTGCTCAACGCCGCGTCGTCCGACTCGTTGTGCTTGGTCACCACGTAATGGCGCAGGCCCTGTTCCTCGACCACCCAGCCACGCAGGGAGTGACCGAGCTCCTGGCCGATTGCCAGGGTGGTGGCGCTGAGCTGCGGCAGGCGTTCGCGATAGGGGCGCAGGGTCGCTTCCATCTGCGCGTGCCAGTCGCGGTCGTATTGGCCATCGGGGCCGAGCATGGCGCCGCCATGGGAGCAGATCGCGCCGAACACGAAGGGCAACCTGACCCGGCTGTAGGCTTCGATGCTGCGCGCGGTGACCGGCACCAGGTCGGCCGAATCGGACAGCCAGGCGAAGAATGCCTCCTGTGTCGGGCTCATGAAACCGTTGGGCTGGCCGTTGACGTCGAGGGTGACGCCGACGCGCGGGCTGCCCGCCGGCATCTTGCGCGCGGTCTGGAACAGGGTGTCATCGAGGTCGACGAAGACCAGTGGGCGTTCATTGACCATCGACGATGACCTCCGCATTGAGTGTTTCGATCAGTTCGCGGGGCAGGGCTTCTCGCGGCGTTTCGCTGCAGATCAGCACGCGGTCGAACTGACCGGGGCGGACGTTGTAGAGAAAGTTGGGGATGCCCAGGCCGTAGTTGTCGGAGAACGACAACGCATGCTCGATGGCATGGCCGATGGCGATGGGCGAACGGGTGGTGGAACTGAAATGCACGTCCGCCCCTGCGCGTTCCAGGCGTTCGGCCAAGAGAAACGGGCGCCAGACGAATTCGCTGGTACCGACCACCAGGATCTTCTCGCCCGCTTGCACCCGCAGGTCCGGCGCCAGGCTGTCTTCGACCTGGCGGGTACCCAGTCGGCCCCAGTCATTGCGTGCCGACAGCGGCCAGTCGCCAACCGCGACGGCGCCGACATCGGGCATTTCCGGCAGCGGTACGCTGCGATCCTCGTGGAAATGGTAGGAGCCGTTCATCAGCGAAACCTGGCTGGCCGCCGCCCCGATGCTGGCGCTGACGGCGCCGCCCGACCAGTCGGTGAGCACGCAGGTGACGATGCGTTCGATGCGGTTCAGGCCGGCATCGAGCAGGGCGCGGTGCAGGTTGATGAAGGTCTTGCCGGTGGAGGCCTCGTCGTCCACCAGGACCAGCGAGCGCGCCTGCTGCATCAGCGTGCGCAACCCTGCATCCTGCGGCAGGTGGATCAGATGGGCGCTGGCGTGGCTGTGTTCTTCCTCGAAACGGGCGAACAGTTCGCTGCCCAGCGGATGGCGGGTGCTGACCAGGTACAGGCTGTCGTCGCGGGTCTTGCTGTAGGCGCGGTGCACGCCGGCGCCCAGGCCGACGGCGGTCTCGGCCATGCCGATGACCAGCACCGGGCCGGGCAGGTCGGCGGGGATTTCCGCCGCCAGGCTGTCGAAGCTGGCGGCCATGCGCGACGGCCGGGCTGGAATGTGGCGGCCGAGCACTTTCGATACGAACAGGAATGCACGCAGGGGATTGCGCCGCTCGGCGAAGCCGAACAGGGACTCGGGCGGGAGCACGGCGTCGGTGACCTTGACTTCGAGCAATCCGCGCCTGAGTTGGGCCTTGAGAGAGGCGGGTACTGCTTTGCTTTGCATGACTACTTCCTGGGGTTTCAACAACGTTCTAACAGGTGGCGCTTGCGGGTGGTCGGTGAAGAGGCGCTGCGTGCAGCTTGTGGCCAAGCGGCCGCATAGGCTACCGCGACTGCGTGATAACCGGCTCGCTCCCCCCGTCGTGGCGGGGCTTCAATGTGTTTCTACGGATTACGCGCCTCGATCTTCCACAACGATTGCTGTGCTTCACGGGCCATCTGCGCCGTGGTGAAGGTCTTGCCGGTCGCGCTGCGGCAGGCGGCCACGCCACAGGCGTCGAGGAAGGCCAGGATCAGACCGGCCTTCACCGCGAAGTTCATGTTCTGCGCATCGGGCACGGTGGAGGTGACCATGCCGACCATCGCGCCGCTGCCATCGAACAGCGGGCTGCCGCTGGAGCCCGGCTGGATCGGCGCGGTGAACTGCAACAGGCTGGCGTCGTTGTGCAGGCCGAACAGCGCGGAAACGCCACCCTGGGTGACATGCACGCCGCCGCCGGCCAGGCCGGCGAGGGGAAAGCCCAGGGCCACCACCGATTCGCCGAGGTCGCAGCCCATGCCGTCCTTGAACGGTACTGGCTTGAACGCCGGCGCGCCCTGGATGCGCAGCAGTGCCAGGTCGTTGCGCCGGTCCACCACCACCGGCTCGGCGCGATGGCGGCCTTCGAAGGAGGCGATGTGGATTTCGCTCATGTCCTCGATGACATGGGCGCAGGTGAGAATGTGCGTCTCGGTCACCGCGAAGCCGGTGCCGGTGGCGCCGGAGGGGCGATTGCCACCACCGCCGCCACTCGGGCCGCGCCGCTGCGGATGGGCGTCGTCGATATCCGTGCCGATGCGCCGGCCCAGGGCGGACAGGCCGTAGGCCGAGCCTTCGGCCAGGGCGCGGAATTTCCATTGCTGGTTACGGCAGTAGAACTCGCCGATGATGATTGCCGCCTCGCCATTGCCGGTTAGGTCCAGGCGGTATTCGATGTTGCTCTCGACCTGCAGGCGCAGGGCGCGCAGCTCGCTCACCGGGCCGGCGGCGGAAAAGCTGTAGACCACCAGCAGCAGACGGTCGGCGCCTTCCGGCAACTGCCCGAGCTTGAGGGCGCAGCCGATCTTTTCCTGGCTGCCGCTCCAGTCCATCCACGGTTGGGTGATCTGGAACAACGCCGCGGCGCCCTTGGGCTGGCGCTTGTCATCCGTGGGAATCAGCGCCACGGCGGCGTATTCGCCAAAGGCTGTCGGATTGTCGCACTCAAGCGTCCAAGAACACTCGGTGGCTCCTAAAGCGGTGTTTGCACCAGGTGCCAGCGCCATCATCCCTGCATTGCTCCCTGAACCACTGGGCTCTGTCGAAGTGTGAATGGAAGCCGGGTCGGCGGCTTCCGAAAGGTTTTGGAAAGTATCAGATTGGATACGGCATTTGATATCAGTTGGCAGCCGGCACCGCAACGGTGATGGCCTTGACCCGGACATCCGGTTTCCAGTTCTGTGCGGGCTCGCTCAGACCGAGGCGGCGCGTGGCGAAAATCCCCGGCAGGTTGATGCCGGTGTGGCGCCCATAGCCGATGCCGCCGGAGTAACGCGGGTTGATCTCCAGCAGATGGGGCTTGCCATCGGCGTCGTCGCGGGTTTGTACGTTGACCAGGCCGTCGCACTGGAAATGCGCGGCGGCCTGCACCGCCAGCTCGACGGCGGTCGAGTCGATTTCGAAGGTCTGGTGCAGGCCCTGCTTGCGTCGGCCGAGGAAGGCCACCGGGCGCCCGGCCTCGCAGACCATGTCGACCGAGCATTCGCTGCCGGGCATGTACGGCATCACCAGCATGGTCGGCTGGCTGGCGCTTTTGCCGTAGGCGTCCAGGTAAGTGGTGAAACTGACCTCACGGGCGTCCGGGTTGGCGAAGCAACGGAACGGGTCGGCCTGCTCCTTGAAACGCCAGAAGCCCTGGCCATAGATGCCGACGGACGGTTTGATGCAGACCTCGCCCTGGGTCTTGAGTTGCTCATAGGCGGCGACCAGTTCCTCGGCGCTGCTCACCGTCAGTGCCGGTACGCAGGCCAGGCCGGCACGCTCGGCCTCGGCGGTGAAACGGCTCTTGTCATCGACCAGTTCGAAGGTGCGCAGCGAGGTGCCGCCGGTGACCAGTTGCAGTCCGTGGCTTTCGAAGCGCGCGCGCTGGGCCTCGAACACGCTGCCCACACGCCCCACCAGCAGCACCTTGATGGCGTGGCTCAGGGCGGTTTCCAGGGCCCAGTCGATGCGCTCCTGGTTGTCCTTCGGCTCGATGAAACTGACATCCGCATGGCCGGTGATTTCCGGGCGCTCCTGGCGGTGCGAGGCGTAGATGCGGACCTCGGCGGGCAACGCTTCGCGGGCCCCGAGGATGATGTCGCGCTGGCTGGACTGCCCTTCAAGAAACCAGATCAAGGTGGGGTGCTCGGTAGAGAAACAAGGGCATGGATTCTACCGGAGTGGCGCTCGCTCAAACCATTGCCAGTACGACCAGCAGGCTGCCAGCCGCAAGCAGTGTCTGCAGGGTGATGATCCCGGCCATCAGGTGGCTGTCGCCGCCGAGCTGGCGGGTCAGGACATAGGCGGTCGGGGCCGTGGGCAGGGCGAAGAACAGGATCAGCACGGTGCTTTCCATGCCGGACAGGCCCAGCACGCGGGTGACGACATAGGCCAATAGCGGCATGGCCAGCAGGCGCAGTGCGCAATTCCAGGCCAGGGCCGGGACTTCGCCGCTCAGTTCCTGCGGGCGTAGCGCCGCGCCAACGCAGAGCAGGCCCAGCGGCAGGCTGGTCACCGCCAGCAGGTTGAACAGCCGCTCCACCCCGCCGCCCAGGCCCAGGCCACAGAGGTTGTACGCCGCGCCAGCCAGGCAGGCGAGGATCAGCGGGTTCTTCGCCATCGGCAGCAACAGGCCCTTGAGGCTCACGCCACGCTCGGCAGTCAGCGCCCAGACCGACATCAGGTTCACCGTCGGCACCATCAACGCCAGCATCAGCGCCGCCAGCGCCAGGCCGTCCTTGCCGAACAGCGCGCCTACCGCCGCCAGGCCGAGGTAGGTGTTGAAGCGCAGGATGCCCTGGCTGATCGCACCGAAACGGGCCGCCGACCAGCCCAGCGTGCGCCTGGCCAGCAGCAATGCCAGCCAGCCGATACCCAGGCCTAGCAGAACGGCCAGGGCCAGGCGCGGCAGCGCCGGGTTGTCCAGCGGCGCGGTGGCCAGGCTGCTGAACAGCAGGGCGGGAAACAGGATGAAGTAATTCAGGCGTTCGGCCGTCGGCCAGAACTCATCGCCGGGGAAGCCCTTGCGCCGCAGCACATAGCCGCCAACGATCAGGGCGAACAGTGGCCACAGGGCCTGGAGCAGAACGAGCACGACGCACTCCCGTCGAGGTGGAGCGTGCATCTTGGGCAAGCGTGGCGGTCATCGCAAGCGGGTCATGGCCGATGGACTCAATGCAGGGAGGTCTTGCCCAGCACGCATTCGAGCCTGAGCAGATGGCGCCGGTCGTCGCTCCAGCGCGCCAGCAGCGTACGGATCAGGGCTTCGTCGGGACCGGCGATGGCCACCAGGCGAATCGGCTGGTGCTCATCGAATGGCACTTCTTCGTGGTCGTGCTTGCTATGGGGCACGCCTTCCGAGCATTGCTTGCACAGCAGGCGTATGGAGCGCGACCAGTCTTCGCCGGCGATGCGGTGCTCGACGAGCAGGGCGAGCAGGTCGTCCACGTCGTCCAGGTCGCTGACGTGCAGCTCGGCTTCGAAGGTCTGGTTGTCCGACGCTTCGAACAGTTCGAGGACGTTGAACACCGGGTAGCGATGGCCGTTCAGCTCGCGCTCGCCGACCGCCGCGCCGTCGTGCAGGACCACGTCGCCATAGCGATAGCCCGACTCGCCGTAGGGAATGTTGACGATGCGCACGCGTACCGGATCGATGCGCTGGCCCCACACCACTTCGCCACCCTGCTGTGGATTCAGGCGCACGGGGGTATGGCCGAAGTCCTTGCTGATCGGCGTATCGCCCGGCTCCACGGACATGCCCAGGCGCTGCCAGACATCCCGCGCGGTGCGCCAGTCATGGTTGGCGGTGGCGGCGATGGCCAGGTTCCAGTTGGCGGCCTCGTGCCCGTCGTCCAGATCGACCGCGCGCTGGTTGGCCCGCTGCGACTCGGCCCAGAGGCCACGGTATTTGTGGATCAGGCCGATGTTGTAGTACGTGCTGGGGCGGTCGTCGTCGAGCTCCAGGGCGCGCTGGTACAAGGCCAGTGCCTGCTCCTCGTCACCCGCGTCGTGCAGGTCCATGGCTTGCTGGTGCAAATCATGGGCGATGTCCTGGTCGGCCATGGCGGCTATCTCCTTGCTTGTTCTGATTGGAGTCACTGGCGGGGCGGCGAGCTTAAAGGTTGCCGATGCCCATCGGCCAGATGCAGGTGATCGTTGCGCATACCGGGCTGACGAACGAAGTCCAGGGCGATTCAGTTTGGCAGGGCACGAGAGGACGTTCGGACATGCATTTATGGGAGGGGGTGCATACGAATGGCGGCAGCGAGGCAATTGCGGACGTTCGTTATTCCTCCGTCATTCCCGCGAAGGCGGGAACCCAGAAGCGCTTTTTTATTTGGGCTCCCGCCTGCGCGGGAGTGACGGCTAAACACACCGAGTAATGACGACCGCTCCTGCCTCGAAGCCGCCTGATTGGAAACCTCAGCGCTGCGAGGCTGCAAGGTTATGAGACGCACCGCACACCCGCTCACGCTGGCTCCAGGCCAGTGCCAGCGCAATGCCCACGCCCAGCAGCAGGCCGCTGAGCATGCCGACATAGCCGAAGCGGTCGAGCAGGATGCCGGCCAGCAGCGGCACGCAGGTGCGCGCGGCGATGAACAGGCTCGACTGGATGCCATAGTCCAGGGCGTCCAGGCTGGGCCGGGTGTGCTCCATCATCAGGCCGAACACCAGGCCGGCCGAGGCGCCCATCGCCAGGGCCACCGTCAGCGCCGCCACGACCAGGATCTGCGGGCCGAGTTGCAGGCCGAGCGCGGCGATCAGCAAGAGCAGGGCGACCAGGTTGCCGAATGCGAACAGCGGCAGGGCGACGCGCGCCTGCACCAGACGCGTGATGCGCGCCGCGCCCAGGCTGGCGAGGGCGCCGAGCACGCCGCCAGCGATGCCGACCAGCATCGCCACGCGCTCGGCGGCGAAACCCTGGTCGAGCAGCAACGGCTTGAGGTACAGCCAGGCGCTGCCGATGAACGGAAAGTACAGCAGCACCAGTACCGCCCAGACCCGCCGCTGCGCGGTGGCGAAGTAACCCGGCCATTGCCGCCAGTCGACCTGTTTCGGGCCGATCTCGTCGGCCTGCACGGGCGTCATCGTGCGCAGCAACGGTACCAGCAGCATGCCGCCGAGCAAGCCGAGGGCGAGGACGCGAAACGGCCAGGCCCAGCCCAGGCGCGCGTGGATCAGCAGCATCACCCCGCCGCCGCCGATGGCACCGAGGGAAGTCGCCGCCGAGCGTACGGCGCCGGCACGAATGCGTTCGCCGGGCGGCAGGATGCGGATCGCCAGGGCGTTGACCGGCACGTCAGCCCAGACCCCGAGCAGGTTGACCAGCACGGCCAGGGCGAACAGCAGCGGGCGTGGCGTGTTTTGCAGATCGTGCGCAGCGAATATCAGCAATGCCACGGCATAGCCGCTACCCAGCAGCAGCGCCCAGTTGCGGTAGCTGGAGCGGCCGAGGCGATAGCGATCCACCGGCGTGGCGAGGATGAACTTGAGCATCGCCGGCAGCCCGGCCAGTTGCAGCAGGCCGATCTCGGTGCCGCTCCAGCCCTGCTGGCGCAGCACCAGTGGCAGGCCGACATAGAGGTAGATGATCGGCGCGGTCAGCACCAGGTTCAGCCAGCCCAGCAGCAGGTGCTGTGGCCACCAGCGTTTCGTGGTCATGGGTGCAGTCCCGTGTGCAGCCACACCGGCGCCATGGGGAAGGCGGCGCGACCTGGCGAGGTCACCTCGACGAAGCCGGCACGCTGCATGGCCTGGGCGATCTCGCCCGGACGCGGCACGTATTTGCCGCGCATCCTCATCGCCGTGTAGAACGGCAGCACCTGGGCGGCGAGGTCGGCGTCGGCGGCGATCTCGGCGTGGGCGATGATCAACCGGCCGCCAGGGTTGAGCGCGGCGAACATCTTCTCCAGCGCGCCTTGCGCGTCGTGCACGAAGTGCAGCACCGAGGAACACCAGATCAGGTCGTAGCCAGCGGCCAGCTCGTCGCGGTCGAGGTCGCAGCCCTGCACGTCGAGGCGTTCGCCCAGGCCGGCCTGCTCGATGTTGTGCCGCGCTACCTCGGCGGTGGCCAGCAACTCACCCAGCGTGCCGGTCCAGCCCGGCAGGCGCCGGGCCAGGGCGATGGCGATGTGGCCGGGGCCGCCGCCGAGGTCGAGGAAGCGACCGCGCTCGGCCAGCGGCCAGCGTTCCAGCAGGCGCAGCACGGCCGGCACGCTGACCGCCTGCTGTTCCTGGCTGATCTGTACCTGTGCGGCCTGGACCCAACCGCCGGGCGGCTGCTCGCCGGAAGGGCCGTCGACCAGCAGGTTGTCCATCTGCGTGGCGAAGGCGCCGAGCACGCGGGCGCGGTATTGCCAGGCCTGGGCGCAGTTATCCACAGCACCTTCGATAAAGAAGCGCACGCTCAGATCGGAGATGCGGTAGTGCGGCACCTCGCGCTGGTCGCGTTCGAGCAGGTCCATGCTCCACAGCAGGTCGAGCCACACCGCCGTGCCGCCAGCGTGCAGGCCCAGGCGTTCGGCGATTTGTGTGGCGCTGGCGGGCTGTTGCAGCGCTTCGAACAGGCCACGGTCCAGGGCCAGGTTCAGGGCTTGTGTCTGCACCGGTGCCGCGGCCAGGTTCCAGAAGGGTTGCAGGGGATGGGCGGGATGGAAGTTCATCAGCGGTTCCAGGTCAGGCGCAGGCCGAATTCGCGCGGCGGGCTGTACACGGTGACGAAGCCGTTCTGGTAGCCCACGGCGTCGTAGCGCTGCTCGGTCAGGTTGTTGGCGTAGGCGGCGAGTTCCCAGTTCTGCAAGCGATAGCCGGCGAGAAGGTTGACCTGTGCATAACCGCCGCGCAGGTAGCTGTTGGCGGCGTCGAGGTAGACCTTGCTGCTGCCGACCAAGCTGGCCTGGCCGTACCAGCCGGCCGGCGCGTCGTAGCGCAGGTCGAGGTGGCCGGTGTAGTCCGGGGCGAAGGGGTTGTGCTGGCCGTCGTAGTTGGCGCTGCCGTCGCGGAAGGTGGCGAAGCGTGTGCGGTTCCAGGCCACGCCGGTCTTCAGTTGCCAGCCGTGGCCGAGCATGTAGTCGAGGTCCAGCTCGATGCCGCGCGAGGTCGCGGTGGCGGCGCTGGTGATGTACAGCGTCCCCGGCGTCGGCATCTGCGTGACCTGCATGTCGTCGATGTCCATGTAGTAGCCGGCCAGCGAGTAGCGCACGCGGCGGTCGGCGAACCAGCCCTTGAGGCCGGTTTCGTAGGACCAGACTTTTTCCGGCTCGAAGGCCGCGTAGTTCAGCCCTGGCGACAGCAGGTTGAAGCCGCTGGTGCGCACGCCACGGCTGGCGCTGAAGTACCACTGGTGATCGGCGTCGATCTGGTATTGCAGGGCCAGCTTGGGCGAGAAGTGGGTGTCGTTCAGCGAACGGCTGGCGCCGCCGCGTGGCTGGAATTCGACCTTGGTGTGCTCGACGCGGGCGCCGGCCTGGATCGACCAGGCGTCGTTGAGCGGAATCGTCCAGTGGCTGAACAGTGCTTGGGTGGTGCTCTGCTGGTCGGCGTACAGTTGGTTGAGCTGCATCACGGTCTTGCTGGTGGTGTGCAGGTCGTTGTCGCTGCGGTCCAGGTAGACCCCGGCCAGCCAGTCGGCGGCACCCAGCTTGCCTTCCAGGCGCAGCTCCTGGGAGAACATGCGCAGCTGGTGGTCGCGGGCGATGTACAGCAGGTCGGCCGGGTTGAAGTCGGTGTCCTGCTGCACGTCGTCGTCGAAGGCGTTGTAGGCGCTGATCGAGCGCAGGTACAGGTCCGGCGCCAGTTCCTGGGAGGCGTTGAGCGACAGGCTCTGGCCCCGGGACTGGTTGTAGCTGTCGGTGCCCGAGGCCACTGTCTCGCGCTTGGCCGTCGGCGCGCCCCACAGCGAGGCGCCGTCGTCATACTGCTGGCGCGCGTAGCGCAGCACCAGGTCGGTCTTCTCGCTCGGCGTCCAGCGCAGGCCGAGGTTGAGGTTGTTGCGCTTGCGCGTGTCTTCCTTGTGGCCGCTGACGGTGTTGTCGATGAAACCGTCCTGCTCCGACCAACTGCCCGAGGCGCTGGCGAACAGGGTGTCGTCAATCAGCGGCTGGGCGACGGCGAAGCTCACGCCGTGCTTGTTGCGGCTGCCGACTTCAGCGGAAACGCGTGCGCGCGGCTGGTTGTCCATCGGCCGGCTGTATAGGGCGATTACCCCGGTTTCGGCGTTGCGCCCGTACAGCGTCGATTGCGGTCCACGCATGACCTCGATGCGCTCGATGTCCAGCAGGCCGTTCTCGTAGCCCTGGGCGGTCAGGGTCGGCACGCCATCGACCAGCAGCAGGGTCGAGGTCGACATGCTGTTGAAGTTGGCGGTCAGGCCGCGCATCACCGGCGAGTTGACCCCGGATTGGCCGAACGGCTGGAACGACAGCCCGGGTACGCGGCCCTCCAGTTGTTCCAGGCTGTCGAGGCCCTGCTCGTCGATGTCCTGGCCATCGACCACGGCGATGCTGGCGGCGACTTTCTCCAGCGGGCGTTCGATCTTCTCCGAGCTGACGCTGATCGACGGCAGCTCGGTGACCGTATCGGCTGCCATGGCCAGTGGCGAGAGCGAGGCGAGGGCGCTGAAGGGCAGGAGGATAGGGAGGCGGCGCAGGCTGAAATGCTGTTCCATGGAAAGACCCGAAGTGACGACGCGCCGACATGCCGCGTCCTCGGATCACTATAAAATCTCGATGAGAATGGTTATCGTCTGATCCTTAGGCGAAACGGATTCTTTCTTGGTCATTTCGGAGCGCACGCCGTGACTTACCGCTTGTCCGCTGCGGATATCTCCCTCGCTGTCGATGTCGGGCGCGGCGCCTGGCAGCGCACGCAGATTCCCGAGGAACTGGGGATCGGTTATGCCGACCGCCTGATTCTCGACGACGGCCTGAGCCTGGCCTGTTCCTGCTACCGGCCCGGGCGCGACCTGTGCGAGCAGAGCGTGATCGAGCGCGACGAGCATGCCTTGATCATTACCGTGGCCATGGCCGGCGCGTCGAGTTATCAGAGTGGCGATGGCCGCGAGTTCGCTTTCAAGGCCGGGCATACCACGGTCACCGCGTTCCGCCAGGCGCGGGGCGAGCGGCTGTACCGGGCGGATGAAGAGGTGCGCCAGGTGCGTTTGATCGTGGCCGCCCCGGTGCTGCGCAAGTGCGCCCTCGAAGGCCTGCTCGACGACCGGCAGCGTGATCGTCCGGTCTGCCAGCTATTCCATGGCGTCAGCGATGCTGCCAGCGCGCAACTGGCCGGCAACCTGGCGCGTCTGCATGGGCAGCAGGGCGGCGTGCTCGATCTGCAGATCGCCGCGCTCAGCCTGCTCGCCGAGCAGGCCCGTCGCGTGGCGTCGCCAGCGTCGGTCCAGCAGCCTTTGCGCAGCGACGACCAGGAGCGCCTGCTGCGGGCCCGCGACATCCTCGTGCAGCAGTTCGACCGACCGCTGACCGTGGCCTACCTGTGCGCCACGGTGGGCATCAACGAGTTCAAGTTCAAGCAGGCCTTTCGCGAGCTGTTCGGCACCAGCCCGCATCGCATGCTCACCGACATTCGCATGCGCAGGGCCTGGACATTGCTCGAAGCGGGCGAGCAGGCGGCCAGTGTCGGCTACAAGGTCGGCTACCAGCACCCGTCGAGTTTCAGCGCGGCGTTCCAGAAGCACTTCGGGCGCACGCCGAAATCCATCGCGCCGGGGCGGGGTTGACGCTTCGAATCGGGTCGCCGGTGCTTCGCTCTGGTGCAGGCGCTCGCCTCTTTCACACCTGAATGCCGCGTTTTACCGGTGAATTAGCCTGTGGTGCGAACCTTGCTAGCGGGGAATCGCCTGCTTTCCCCTCGGCCCAGTCTGGGGGGGCAGGTCAACAGCAAACCAATAAGTGAGAACACCCAGAAAAAGCCATATCTCACCAGGGGCAATGCACGATGGAATTGACCAAAGCCGTAATCGATTGCATGAGCACACTCCGTCGACGTCTGCGCACTGACCACGCGCTGGATATCCGACTCAGCCAACCCGATGCCATCGAGCAGATGCTGCGGGCCTGCGAAAGCTCGGGGCAGGACGACCTTGTCGGCCTGGGCGAGCGTCTCAGTGAACTGACTGGGGTGCGCTTGCCGAAGATCCTCAACGAAGAAGAGTTGATCCGCCGTTATACCCAGGCTCATTACGCCGGCCCGTTGCGCGGCTGACCCTGGCGCCCCACGCGCTTGCCTGGGGCGTCTCGCCGGCAAACCAATTCGGCTGCACACTGTCCGACCTGGATACCAGGCCGGGGAGCCCATCCATGACTGAATCCCACAGCGGCGGCTGCCATTGCGGCCGCCTGCGCTACCGTTTCGATGCGCCGCTGCGCGACATCGCCCATTGCCATTGCTCGATCTGCCGGCGTACCACCGGTGGCATCGTCACCACCTGGATCACGGTGCCGCTGAGCAGCTTTCACTGGATACAGGGCAGTGCCGCGGCCTACGCCTCGTCGGCGACCTGCACGCGCTACTTCTGCTCGCACTGCGGCTGCAACCTGGCGCTGTTCACCACCCAGAGCCCGGACACCCTGGACGTCACCGTGGCGACCCTGGATGACGTCGAGCAGGCACTGGCGGACCGGCATATCTGGACCGAAAGCCGCTTGAGCTGGTTGACGCTGGATGGGCATCTGCCGGAGGAGCAGCAGGAGGTGATCTTTTAGCTTCACCGTCGGGGGAACCCGGCATCTATTGGATTCCCGCCTTCGCGGGAATGACGAGGTTGAATCAGGGTGGAGTGAGTCAGGCGGACGTTTCGCTTTACCGTCATTCCCGCGAAGGCGGGAATCCAGAAGCCCGCCGTCTATTGATCGAGCGATCACGGATCAGGGCAAGACAATCCCGCCACTCGCCTTGTGCAACTCACGCAGGTGGGCGCCGAGTTGCTTGAGGTTGGCTTCGCCGGCTTGCACTTCCTGGCGCCGTTCGGGTTCGAGCAACTGGCGCACTTCCTTGTCCAGGTCGTCGCTGAGACGACGCAGGGTCTGCTGGCGTTCGTCGCTCTGCGCTTCCAGGCGCTGGCGTTCGCTCTGTTGAGGCAGGCCGTAGCCGCTGTCGAGCAACTCCGCCGGTTTGCTGAGAAAGCCGCTGTTGGCCAGGATGTCGCGCAGGGTCCGGTCGGCTACGCCGAAGCCCGGCTCGTGGATTTCCCGGGCCTTGAGGTAGCGCTGCTTGAGGTCTTCCTGGGCCAGCAGCAGCTGCCGGCGCATGGCGGCCTGTTCGAGCAGCAGCAGGGCGGCGCTGGCGCGCAGGTCGGCCTTGGCGAACCAGGGCTGGCGCTCGCGGGCCGGCAGTTGCAGCCAGTCTTCGACCTTCTCTTCAGGGATCGGCAAGCGCTCGCGCAAGACCTTGAACATCGCCTGGTAGCGGTCGCGGAACGAGTCGAAGCGATAGCCCAGGCGCAATGCCTCGCGCGGGTCGTCGAGCACGCTGCGGTCGGCCAGGCCGCGCGTGACCAGGCCGTCGAGCAGGCCGTTGGGCATGATGCTGTCGAAGGCGCGCAGGCGTGGATTGGCGGTGCCGCCGCGCAGCAGCTTGAGGGTTTCCACCGCGCAGTTGTTGGACAGGAACCAGTAGTCGCCGTCATAGCCCCAGTGCATTTCCAGGGCGCGTTCGAGCAAGTGATCCTGTTCTTCGCGAGTCAGTTTCAGCGGCACCGAGGCCAGGCCACGCAGTTCGACCTTGGTGTATTCGTCGATCACCTGGGCCAGCGGCAACACGAACAGCCGCGACGGATAGGCGCCGGTCAGGCCGTCCCAGCTCGACAATTGCACGTCGCCGACGAAGGCGCGGTAGGACAGCACCAGATGCTGGTCGAGGTCGAGGCGGCAGTCCGGCCCGCGCGGGCGGCCTGGTGCGCAGATCACCAGGCGCAGCATGGTGTGGCCCCAGCGGCTGGCCAACTCGTCGTTGGCTTCGGCGAACAGGTAGTCGATCTCGTAGACGCGCTCGGGGTCGAGCCAGCCCAGCGGTTGGCGGTCGAAGTCGCGGCCGGCATTCAGGTAGGCCAGCGCCCTCGGACACGCCGCCTGCTCGGCCGGCTGCCAGGCGAAGTGCTCGCGCAGGTAGCGCGCCAGGGACGGTCGTCTGCACACGTAGGTGGGGTCGAGAAGGAAGTACTCCATGTTCACCGCGACGAACTCGCGCGGGTTGCTCAGTTCGTAGCGGTCCGGGCTGCGCGCGTCCTGGCCGTTCTGCGACTCGCGTGCGCCGCGCTTGCCGACCTGTTGCTGCCAGCCAGCAAGGTCGAGCAGGCGCGGGTCGTCGCTGAGGGTGAAGCGCCGTGCGGTATCGCCCCGGCACTCGTCGCGCAGGCCGATGGCGCCAGTGGTCGCGGCGGCAGTCGCGCAGCGGTGCAGGCGCGCACGCTCGCTCGGCGACCAGAGGCGGGCGCGGTCGTAAAGGTGGGTCAACTCGTGCAGGACGGTGGCCAGCACCTCGCGGCGCAAGGTCTGGTGCGGGCGATTGGTGCGGGCTTCGGCCTGCTTCGGGTCGAGCAGGCGGGGCAGCAGCCCGCGATTCAGCGCCAGGGCAGCAGGGCCGGTGATGCGGCCGTAGGCGTTGGCCGGCAGGTCATCGCGCCAGCGCACCTCGACCTGGCGGTCCAGGCGCTGGATGAAGCTCGGTGGCAGCGCCCGCATGGCGTCGTCGAGCAGGCGCTGGCTGAGCTGGCGCTGTTCGTCGCTCAGTCCAGGCGCGTCGAGATGCAGCCGCAGGTCGGCCTGGGCGGTGAAGCTGGCCAGCAGCAGGAGGGCTGTCAGCCAGCGGGCTGTCACAGTGCGAGGATGGCTTCGGCGAGGGCCTGGTCGTCGGCGTCGCGGGCTTGCGGCAGGCGCTCGCGCAGGGTGGCGAAGGCGGCTTCGAGCTGGGCGCCACGGATCGCGCCGGCGCTGGCGACGAAGCTGGCAGCGTCGTCACGGGCGGCCTGCACCACCTTCATGTCACGCACCGAGGTGGTGGTGTCGGAGGTGAAGTTGATGCTGCGATCCAGGGCGCGAACGATGATGTTACTGGTCGCCACCGCTGTATGGGCATGTGCGCTGGCAGCGGCGCCGAGGCAGGACATGACGATCAGTGCGGACAACAGGCTACGCATGGAGAGGCTCCGGGACACGGGAAACAAAGGGGAGGTGGCGTATTGGACGAAAAAACGGCTCGGCAGTTCAAGCCGCCGCTGCGCTTGGCGTAACGGCGGCGGCCATGCTTCAGCGGGCGAGGATCACCTGGGCCAACTGCTCATCGCTGACTTGCAGTTGTGGCGCCTGCTGACGGATGTGCAGCAAAGCGGCCTCCAGGTTTGCGCCACGGATCTCGCCGGCGCTGGCGACGAAACTGGCGGCGTCTTCGCGGGCGGCGAGGACGATCTTGTCGTCGCGCCAGGACGAGCTGAGGTCGGTGCTCGCATCGCTGCTCTGCAATGCGCCGCCAACCACCACGTCGGTGGTGCCGACCAGGCTGCTGGCCGAGGCGTGCAGGCAGGCGAGCAGGGATGAAGCGACGATGAGCGAACGGAAAATACGGGACATGGATCGACTCCTGAAATCGAAGAAAGCACGCGGCGCTGCCGCACAGCCGGCGAGCCTACTCCAGAGCGGTAGTGGCGCGCCATGCTGGCTGAAGGAATCGGCCGATCCACGGCGACCCGGCCGCCAGCGTTTTCCTCGGTCTTTGAGTCACTCGCCGTCTTCGGCGCGCGCCGTACTGGCAATCGCGTGGGCAGGTGCGGGGCGGGCTGGATTGCCAATCCGGCGAGTTATCGGACAATCGCCGCCACGGATAAGGCCTGGAGAAAAAATTCTCGTCGCCCTGAAGGGATTCGTGTTCTGGCCCGGCATGTAAGCCAGAACACTCCAACACCTGCCGACGAGAATTCTCCAGTGACCCCTCGACATCCTCTACGCGCCGCCGTGCGCCACGCCGTTCTTTGCCTGGGCCTCGGCCTGGGCGCCGCACCGCTGACCTTCGCTGCCGAGCCCGTGGCGGCCAGCGCCACATACAGCCTGGCGATTCCCGCTGGCTCGCTGGACGCCGCGCTCACCCGCCTGAGCCGCGAAACCGGCCTCAACATCGCCTTCGACCAGGTCGACCTGGCCGGCAAGAACAGCCCGGCGCTGCAAGGCAGTTTCAGCGCCAATCAGGCTCTGGCGCAGTTGCTCGTCGGCAGTGGTCTGCAGGCGGTGGCGCTGGGCGATGGCGGCTATCGGCTGGTGCCAGGCTCGAACGCCCAGGGCGCCCTGGAGCTGGGCGCGACCAGCGTGACGGGCAACATGTTGGGAAGCACCACCGAAGGTACGCGCTCATACACCACCGGTGCCATGCAAACAGCGACCAAGCTTGCACTGTCGCTGCGTGAGACGCCGCAGTCGGTCAGCGTGATCACTCGTCAGCGCATGGATGACCAGAGCATGGTCAGCCTCGAGGAGGTGCTCAAGGCCACGCCGGGTATCTCGCTGACCAAGGACGGCCCGCAGCGCAGCGCGTTTTATTCGCGTGGTTTCCTGATAGAGAACCTGATGACCGACGGGTTGCCCGGCGAAATGGCGCATTACCTCACCCGGGAAATGAATTCCTCGCCTGACCTGGCGATCTATGACCGGGTCGAAGTGGTGCGTGGCTCTACGGGCATCATGCAGGGTTCCGGTACGCCCTCGGCTGCGATCAATATGGTGAGGAAGCGCCCGACTGCCGATCCGCACCTGAGCATTACCGCAGGTGCTGGAAGCTGGGACAACTACCGCAGCGAAGTGGATGCATCCAATGCGCTCAATGAGGCCGGCACGTTGCGCGGGCGCGTGGTCACGGCCTATCAGACCAAGAACAGCTTCCAGGACATCGCCGATAACGAGCGCTCGGTGCTCTATGTCGTCGGTGAGGCCGATCTGGCCGACACCACGACGTTGACCCTTGGTATTTCCGACCAGAACAGCAACAGCACCAGTTCGTGGGGCGGCTTGCCTGTCGCCAAGGATGGCAGCGACCTGGGTTTCTCACGCTCTACTTATCTGGGCAGTGACTGGGAATACTGGGACCAGGACAACACCACGTTATTCACTCGCCTGGAGCATCGCTTCGACAACGACTGGAAGCTGCTGCTGGCCGCCAGCCGTAGCTGGTCGGACATGAAGATGCACGGCACGATCGTGGAGCGCATTTATTGGGTCGATGAGAACCAGTTCGGCCAGTACGAGGCCGTGTACGACTACAAGGACCGACAGAACAGCTATGACGCTTACCTTTCCGGCCCTTTCGAGCTTTTTTCCAGGACTCATGAGCTGGTCATCGGCTCCAGCCAGCGCGAGCTGATCTTCGAGGGCATCGGTAATTACAGGGACAACGAAATCGACATGGATTTGTTCGGCTGGGACCCACATGCCCTGGCCAAAGGCTACCTGGACACCCGTTACTGGCAGCAGGAGCGCAGTTCGCGGCAGAAAAGCGCTTACGTGACCACGCGGCTGAACCTGAGCGATGACCTGAAATTCATGGTCGGTAGCCGCCTGGATTGGTTCGACTACGACGCCACCACCCGCAACGGCACGCGTTCGACCGAGTCGAGCTACAAGGTCACCCGTAACATCACCCGTTACGCCGGACTGACCTATGACCTGGACTCGCACCACTCGGCCTATGCCAGTTACACCGACATCTTCAAGCCGCAGTCGGAGCAGGATGCCGCCGGCCAGGGGCTCAAGCCCATCGTCGGCAAGAACTACGAGATCGGCATCAAGGGCGAGTATTTCGACGGTGCGCTGAATGCCAGCGCTGCGATCTTCCGCATCGATCAGGAAAACCGTGCGCAGTCGCTGGATCGCAACCAATGTTCGGATCTGGTGCCCACCTGTTACGCAACCTCAGGCGTGGTCCGCAGCGAAGGCATCGAACTGGAGATCAACGGCAGCCCGCTGCCAGGCTGGCAGATCGGTGCCGGTTATACCTTTGCCGAAGCCAAGTACCACAAGGACGAGGACAAGGATAACGAGGGGCGCCTGTTCGACACCGACATCCCACGCCATATGTTCAAGGCCTTCACCACCTATCAGCTGCCCGGCACTCTCAATCGATGGACCGTTGGGGGCGGTATTTACCGGCAGAGCACCATCTACAACAAGGGCAGCAACTTCTACGACAGCGGTACGCCGTTCCGCATCGAGCAGGAGGGTTACACCCTTGTCGACCTGATGACCAACTACAAGGCCACGGAAAACCTCGATGTGCGTCTGAACCTGAACAACGTGTTCGACAAGAAATACTTCCGCAGCATTTCTACCAACACCGCCTATGGGATCAACCAGTACGGCGAGCCACGCAACTTCATGCTGACCGTTCGCTGGTCGCTTTGATGGCTGGCGAGGCTGTCAGGATGCGATAGTCTCGCTTCACGGCATGCAGATGAGATAAATTATCATTCGTTCTCATCTGCCGGCCGTGCCCATGCCCGATTCCGTTCCCCAGGATGCCCTGCATCGACTCTACAGCGAGCACCACGGCTGGCTGCAGCAGTGGCTGCGCAACAAGCTCGGTTGCAGCGAGCAGGCCGCCGACCTGGCGCAGGATACCTTCGTGCGGGTCATCGGCCAGCGCAAATGGCTGGAGCTGCGCGAGCCACGGGCCTACCTGAGCACCATCGCGCGCAGCCTGATGATCGACCTGTTCCGCCGGCGCCTGCTGGAGCAGGCCTACCTGGAAACCCTGGCGGCCTTGCCCGAGCCTGTGGATATCTCGCCGCAGACCCGCGCCATCATCATCGAGACCCTGCTGGAAATCGACGCCCTGCTCGACGGCCTGGGCGCACGGGCGCGGGAGATCTTCCTCATGGCCCAGCTCGACGGGCTCAGCTTCGTCGAGATCGGCCGGCGCCTGGCGCTGTCGACCAACACCGTGCGCAAGCATTTCGTCCGCGCCATGGCCCACTGCCTGCTGCTGGTCGAGGACATCGACTGATGGCCGCCCAGCTCGACATGCAGACCCTGGAAGCCGCCGCCCAGTGGTACGTCGACCTGTGCGACGGCGACGAACCGCTGCGCGAAGCCCATCGCCAATGGCTGCGCAGCGACCCCCGCCACGCCCAGGCCTGGGCGCGGGTCGAGCGCCTGCAAAGCAAACTCGGCCGGGTCACCGCTGACATCGCCCGGCCGACCCTGGATGCCACGCGGATGAAGCGCCGCGCGACCTTGAAGGTGCTGGCGCTGTTGATTGGCGCAGGTGGTCTGGCAGGCATGGGCGTGCAGGTTTCGCCCTGGCGCAACGTAATGGCCGACTACCGTACCGGCATCGGCGAGCGACGCAAGGTGCGACTGGCCGACGGCAGCAGCCTGGAGCTGAACACGGCGAGCGCGGCGGACGTGAACTTCAGCGCAACGTTGCGCGAAGTCAGCCTGCGCGAAGGCGAGCTGCTCATCCAGACCGCGCCGGATGCCCTCGCCAGACCCTTCGTCGTGCATACGCCGCATGGCAGCATCCGCGCCCTGGGCACGCGCTTTCTGGTCCGCAGCGATGGCGCCGGCAGCGAGGTCGGCGTGTTGCAGCATGCCGTCGAGGTCCGCCCGCGGCAGGCGCCCGAGCAGGTGGTGCGGGTCGAGGCCGGCCAACGCCTGGCGTTCTCCAGCCGGGCCGCCGGCGCGCTGGACGCCTTGCCCGTCGGCCGCGACGCCTGGACCCGCGATCAACTGGTGGTCAGCGACTGGCGCCTGGATGATTTTCTCGCCGAGCTGGCCCGTTATCGCCCTGGCCATCTCGGCTGCGATGCCCAGGTCGCCAACCTGCGCATCTCCGGCGCCTTCCAACTGGGCGACAGCGACGTCGTGCTCGACAACCTCGGCGGCACCCTGCCGGTGCGCGTGCGCCGCTTCACCCGCTATTGGGTGCGGGTGGAGAAAAGCTAGGGGCTGTTCCCGTTTCGCGCTAATTGAACCGCCTGTACACACCGAGCGCCACGCTACTACACCATGTCGTCGCCGCTGGGCTGCTGGGCGGGCGGCGGGTTGGAGCCGGAAGCTTGGGCTTGAACTTGGGGTTGAGGTTGAGGTTGGGGTTGAACTTGGGCTTGAGGTTGAGCTTGGGGTTGGAGCATGTTCATGGCGATTGCGGGGGGGGTGGAGTTTCGCTGCCTGGTAAGGAATTTTTCCACCGCTTTGGGGACATGCGAGTCGATGGCGGCGGTAGCTTTGTTTGTCAGTTTTTCGGCCAGGTATGCGCCCATGAACCAGAAATCGAACGCCAACGCCCCTGCGACATTCTTGAATGCCTCGGCCGCCAGCGACGTTTGCGCAGGTGTGAGGTTGTCGCGCTCGCAGCGCTCTTTAATCAAGGTCGTGCCAGCACTCATCAGCGCGAACCCCCCTGCCAAGGCGACGGCGCCGCCAATAGCGGCTGGTGTGAGGTTCGTCTTCAACACATTGCTCGATATAATCGAATTCAACGTGCTGGCGATCCCTTCGCCAATGCGCTCAGGGGCCATTTGCATCGCCTTGGACGTGTTCAACTGCTTGAGCGCATTGTAGGTGTCTTTCCATTCTTGCTCGTCGACGATAGCGGGGCGATTGCCGTCTGCATCGGGCGCGTCACGTAGGCCATAGATCATGGCCGGGCCCGCCAAGTGGTTTTTATTGTCCCTGTGGTCGTTCAGCAGGTTGATGCCAGCGCCCATCCCCAACGCCGTGAGCGGCCTGAGGATGCCCTCGATCTTGGCGGCAAGATCGGCTTTGCCCTGGTGAGTAAGGCTCACCGTGATCGGAAAGATCGCAAAGTTGCGAGCGAGGAAGAAATAAAGCCAGTCGCGCCCCCCTTTTTCCGCGTTGGCGAACATGTTCTTGTCGAGCTGCTCACGTTTGTCCACCAACGACGCCTGCAGGGCAGCATGGAGCTTGTCATCCGCCGGTTTTTGGAATCTCGTGCCCTTGAAACCCGCGAATGCATCGTTGCTGGCGTTATCCGCCAAACTGGCGTAGACGCATGAAACAGCGCTGGTCAAGGCATTGTGCGCCGCGGCCGTATCCGGGGCGGTGAAAATCTCGAGCGCCTTGGGATCTACATTGGTGCCGATTGTGGTTAGCGCGAATGCCAAACCACCGATGCCGGAGTTGATGAAGGTGATCAACGGGTCTATAAGCGCCGCGGTTTTTTCCACCGCGGCCATGTCCGCAGGCGTTTCACCTTGTTGGATAAGAGACACCATGCGAGCCTGGCAGATTCGCGCCAACTCGTTATTTTGGTCCTGAGCATGCCGGATCGCGTCGAGTTCCGCCTGGCTAGCATTGGGTGATGCGGGTTTCATCACTTTGAAGTGAGGGGCGAAGTGGTGGTGCAGGTGTGAGCTGATCGCCGCGGCCTCGGGGCTCGTGAGGGTCTGGCGTATCGCAGCAACAGAGGTGCTCGGCGTGGCTCCGCTATGTATCGCCGTGTTCTGCTGGCCAGCGTACGGCCTATTGGTTCCAACTGAGTTAAACATGAACAGCCCTCCTCAAAGTGATGGTCGGCAGCGCTTGGATCCCGATCCATCCGCCCAGACAAGCCTTGCGCGGGACAATTTCAATGCGACGGAGCCATGGGTGATGAGTGGCGTGCGGGTGCGGTGGGTTCCCAGCCAATGCACATTTAACAGCCAGGCCCTGTTCAAGACTCGAACTAATAGATTGATATCTAAGATAAATATCCTGTCATTGGCGTGCTCGCAGAACGCCGATACGAGCGTGCAATGCCGAGAGGGCGCGACGGCAGCTATGGCAAAGCCCACCAGCGCGGTGCGGGCTTGCGGCGCTAAGGATCAGGCAATCGAGAAAAGCCGCGCCCGCTCTTTCGTCCAGGCTCCGGCGCTTTTACTCGAGACTTGGTCGATCGTTGCGAAAATTTTTCGCCCAGGTGTTGTCGATTCCGATTCTCGTTCGACTTGGTAGGTAGAGGCGCACTCAGACGCCGTCACCTGCATCGGAGAAATACGCAACATGGCAGAACCGAAATCTCCACGCCACGCTGTGCGGCTCGCCCTGAGCGGCGCGTTGCTGGCCACCCCGCTCGCCGCTGGTCTCGTCGCGCTGCCCGCCTGGGCGCAGACCGCCGAAGCCGAATACACCTTCGCCATTGCCGCCGGTTCGCTGGAGGCGACCATCGTCGAATTCTCCAGCGTCGCGGGGCTGACCGTTTCGTTCGAGCCGGCGGCGGCCAAAGGCCGCAACTCGCCGGGTGTGCAGGGAACGTTCACCGCCGGCCAAGCCCTGCAACGGTTGTTGCAGGGCAGCGGTATGCAGGCTGTGCCGCAGAGCGGCGGCAGTTACTCGTTGCTGCCGCTGGGCGAGCAGGGCGGCGCACTGGAACTGGGAGCGACCAGCGTCACGGGGCGCCAGCTCGGCGAGACTACTGAAGGCTCAGGCTCTTATGCCACCGGCGCGGTGAGCATCGGCAAAGGCAGTCACAAGCTCAAGGAAATCCCGCAGTCGATCACTGTCATGACCCGCCGGCAGATGGATGACCAGGGCCTCACCGATTTGCGTGATGCGGCCAACCAGATCACCGGTGTGGTCGGGGTGAAAGGTGTCGGCCAGGGCATGGTCCTGTCGTCCCGTGGGTTCCAGATCGATGCCTGGCAGTACGACGGCGTGCCGGTTCCACGCAACATGTATGCGCTGGGCAACTGGGCAACGGAAGGCCTGGTGTTCTTCGACCGCCTGGAGGTGCTGCGCGGTGCGTCCGGCTTGCTGCAGGGCACGGGCAGCCCTGGCGGCGCGGTCAACCTGGTACGCAAGCGCGGCCAGGTCGCGCCGACCGTCAGCATCACCGGCAAGGCCGGCTCCTGGGATCACTACGGCCTGCAATTGGACGCTGGCGGCCCGCTGAATGCCGAAGGTACGTTGCGCGGGCGCATGGTGGTCGACGAGGATCGGACCCACTCGTTCACCGATTACGCCTGGAGCGACACCACGTCCCTGTACGGTGCGCTGGATTACGACCTGACGCCCGATACCACCATCGGCGTGGGCATCAGCAACTCCGATAACGAGTCGCGGCCGATGGTGCGTGGCTTCCCGCGTTATCCGGACGGCGGCGATATCGGCCTGCCGCGCTCGGTGTACACCGGCGCCACCTGGAACCGTTCGGAAATCGAGCAGACCACGCTCTACGCCGATCTGGAGCACCGCTTCGACGACAACTGGAAGTTCAAGGCCTCGGCGCTGCGCATGACCGAGCAGAACAGCTCCAAGCACCAGCGCATGCACGGTGACGTTGCCGCCGACGGCAGCGGCCTGATGTTCGCCGACTGGATCACCGATTTCGATGCCACCAAGCTCGGCGCGGACATGTACCTCAGTGGCAACTTCACAGCGTTGTCGCTGGAGCATGAGGTCATCCTCGGCGGCAACTACTCGAAGTACACCTCGGACGATATGTATGCCCGGCTGTTCACGGCCAATGCCGGCAACATCTTCAACATCGACCACCATCGTCCCGAGCCGACCCTGCAGAGCATCCTGGCGGCTGGCGGCAGGGCCTTCTACATGGATTACGACGTGCGCCAGGAGGGCATCTACGGCAGTTGGCGGGTGAAGCTCAGCGAAGACCTGACCGCCGTGCTCGGCTCCCGCGTGAGCTGGTACAAGTACGTCTACTCCGCCACATCGAAAACCACCAGCACGGCGACCGGGGAGATCACGCCTTACTTCGGCCTGGTCTACGCATTGACCGATGAGTGGTCGGCCTACGCCAGCTACACCGATGTGTTCGAACCGCAGAGCGAGCGCACGGTTGGCGGCTCGGTGCTCGATCCGATCATCGGCAGCAACTATGAGCTGGGCCTCAAGGGCGAGCTGTACGACGGGCGCCTGAACACCTCGTTCGCGGTGTTCCGCTACGACCACGAGAACCGCGCGGTGAACGATTACCAAAGCGGCTTCGAATGCGATGGCTGGTACTGCTCCACAGCCTCGGGCAAGGTCCGCAGCCAGGGCTTCGAGTTGGAAGCCAGCGGCGAAGTGCTCGCCGGCCTGCAGCTCTCCGCGGGCTATACCTTCAACACCACCAAGTTCCTCGATGATCCGGACAACAAGGGCAAGGTGTTCAGCCAATGGACGCCCAAGCACATGCTGCGCGTGTGGAGCAATTACCAACTGCCGGGCGAGCTGAGCCGAATCAGCGTGGGCGCCGGCTTCAACTCGCAAAGCCACACGCTTGGCTACTACCGTGACTACAGCATTCCGGGCTTCACCGTCTGGAACGCGCGGGTGGCGTATCAGGTGACGCCGGAAGTGGGCGTGGCGCTGAACGCCAACAACCTGTTCGACAAGCGCTACTACATCCCGTCCTATTCCGATCCGGGCGGCAACAACATGTATGGCGACCCGCGCAACCTGATGTTCACCGTGAAGTACACGCCACAGTTCTAAGCCAGCCGGGTAGGGTGGATAACGCTCCGCTTATCCACCACCCGGTCTTTCCGGCTTTCTCGGGACTGCATCAGCGACGTTGGTACAGCCCCGCTTCTCCCACCAGCCAATCCCGGAATGCCTTGAGCGCGGCCGACTCGGTCTTGCGCTCGGGGACCATCAGGTAATAGGCGCGGCCATTGTCCGGCGCGGGCTTTTCCAGGGCGACCACCAGGCTGCCGTCTTCCAGTTCGCGCTGGATCAGGAACGGCGGGATCAGCGCTACGCCCATGTCGTGGCGGGCGGCCTGGGCGAGCATGGAGAACAGCTCCAGGCGCGGGCCGGTCATGTCGCGGGCGATGCTCAGGCCTTGGGCGTTGAACCACTGGCGCCAGGCGTAGGGGCGGGTGGTCTGTTGCAGCAGTGGCAGCTCGGCGATGCGTTCGGCGCTGACGGGCTGGTCGCCGAGCAAGGCGGGACTGCACACCGGCATCAAGTGTTCATGCATCAGAAAGTGCGCCTCGGTGCCGGACCAGTCGCCATCGCCATAGTAGATCGCCGCGTCGAAACCGGTGTCGGCGAACAGGAACGGGCGGGTGCGGTTGGTCAGGTGCACGGTCATTTCCGGGTGCTGGCGCTGGAAGTCCTGCAGTCGGGGCAGCAGCCATTGCGTGCCGAAGGTCGGCACCACCGCCAGTTCGATACTCATCGCGCCCTGGGCGCCCATCAAGGCCAGGGTGTCGCGCTCCACTGCGTCGAGTTGCGCGGCGACCTTGCGCGCATAGGCGCTGCCGGCTTCGGTGAGCACCACGCCGCGCCGCGAGCGACGGAACAGTTCGACGCCGAGAAAATCCTCCAGGCTGGCGATCTGGCGGCACACCGCGCCCTGGGTCAGCGACAGCTCGTCGGCGGCGCGGGTGAAGCTCTGGTGCCGTGCCGACGCCTCGAAGGCGACCAGTGCGGCGGTGCTGGGGATCTTGCGGCGCATATGCGAACGCCTCACTGAAACCGAATGAAAGGGCTGGCCAACGCTACTTCGGAGTGAGGGTTTTGCACAACAGGCTGCACAATTCTCGTTTGCCGGTAGGGCGACGGCTGCCTAGGCTTTGCAACACGTCCGCACGAGGAATTCCCATGGCCGCCAAGGCAAGCTTCAACTGGATCGACCCGCTGCTGCTCGACCAGCAACTGACCGAAGAAGAGCGCATGGTGCAGCGCAGCGCCGCACAGTTCGCCGCCGACAAGCTGGCGCCACGGGTGCTGGAAGCCTTTCGCCATGAACAGACCGACCCGGCGATCTTCCGCGAGATGGGCGACACCGGCCTGCTCGGCGCGACCATCCCCGAAGCCTATGGCGGCAGCGGCCTCAACTACGTTTGCTACGGCCTGATCGCCCGCGAAGTGGAGCGCATCGACTCCGGCTACCGCTCGATGATGAGCGTGCAGTCGTCGCTGGTGATGGTGCCGATCCATGAGTTCGGCAACGAGGCGACCAAACAGAAGTACCTGCCCAAGCTGGCCTCCGGCGAATCCATCGGCTGCTTCGGCCTGACCGAGCCGGACCACGGCTCCGATCCCGGCTCGATGATCACCCGGGCGAAAAAGGTCGACGGCGGCTACCGCCTGACCGGCAGCAAGATGTGGATCACCAACTCGCCGATCGCCGACGTGTTCGTGGTCTGGGCCAAGGATGACGCCGGCGAGATTCGTGGCTTCGTTCTGGAAAAGGGCTGGCAAGGCCTGAGCGCCCCGGCGATCCACGGCAAGGTCGGCCTGCGCGCGTCGATCACCGGTGAAATCGTCATGGACAACGTGTTCTGCCCGGAAGAGAACGCCTTCCCCGAGGTGCGCGGCCTGAAAGGGCCATTCACCTGCCTCAACTCCGCGCGCTACGGCATCAGTTGGGGCGCCATCGGCGCCGCCGAGTTCTGCTGGCACACCGCACGCCAGTACACCCTGGACCGCAAGCAGTTCGGCCGCCCGCTGGCCGCCAACCAGTTGATCCAGAAGAAACTGGCCGACATGCAGACCGAGATCACCCTGGCCCTGCAAGGCTGCCTGCGCCTGGGACGGATGAAAGACGAAGGCACGGCGGCGGTGGAAATCACCTCGATCATGAAGCGCAACAGCTGCGGCAAGGCCCTCGACATCGCTCGCCTGGCGCGCGACATGATGGGCGGCAACGGCATCAGCGACGAGTTCGGCGTGGCCCGCCACTTGGTCAACCTGGAAGTGGTGAACACCTACGAAGGCACCCACGACGTGCATGCGCTGATCCTCGGGCGGGCGCAGACGGGTATCCAGGCGTTCTTCTAAGAACCTGTTCACGATCTCGCGAGCCCATTCGAATGGTGGCTTTGAGGCAAAAGTGGCCATTCGTTATTCCGTCGTTCCCGCGAAGGCGGGAACCCAGAAGCGCTTTTTTATTGGGCTCTCGCCCTCGCGGGAGCGACGGTAAATGGCTTTTTCGAGCATTCCCACGCTCTGCGTGGGAGCGCTGCCGGTGACGCACCGCGTCACGCTTGCACGAGGCTTCCCTGATGTCCGGTGCCCTGTCTCATCTACGTGTTCTCGATCTTTCCCGCGTGCTCGCCGGACCCTGGTGCGCACAGAACCTGGCCGACCTCGGCGCCGAGGTGATCAAGGTCGAGCGCCCACAGGTGGGCGACGACACCCGCCACTGGGGCCCGCCGTACCTGCGCGACGCCGAGGGCCGCGATACCCGCGAGGCCGCCTACTTCCTCGCCGCCAACCGCAACAAGCAATCGCTGACCCTCGATTTCACCCAGGCCGAAGGCCAGCGCCTGGTGCGTGAGCTGGCCGCCAAGTCGGACATCCTCATCGAGAACTTCAAGGTCGGCGGCCTGGCGGCCTACGGCCTCGACTACGCCAGCCTCAAGGCGATCAACCCACGGCTGATCTACTGCTCGATCACCGGCTTCGGCCAGGACGGCCCCTACGCCAGGCGTGCCGGCTACGACTTCATGATCCAGGGCCTCGGCGGCCTGATGAGCCTTACCGGCCAGCCCGACGATGCCGAAGGCGCGGGGCCGGTCAAGGTCGGCGTGGCGCTCACCGACATCCTCACCGGGCTCTACGCCACTGTCGCCGTGCTCGCCGCCCTGGCCCACCGCGACAAGACCGGCGAAGGCCAGCACATCGACATGGCCCTGCTCGACGTGCAGGTCGCCTGCCTGGCCAACCAGGCGATGAACTACCTCACCACCGGCGTGCCGCCCAAACGCCTGGGCAACGCCCACCCCAACATCGTGCCGTACCAGGCCTTTCCCACCGCCGACGGCGACCTGATCCTCACCGTCGGCAACGACAGCCAGTTCCGCAAGTTCTGCGAAGTCGCCGGCCACCCCGAGTGGGCCGTCGATCCACGTTTCGCCAGCAACGCCCAGCGCGTCGCCCACCGCGCCGAACTGATCCCGCTGATCCGCCAGGCCACCGTGTTCCGCAGCACCGCCGACTGGGTCGGCCAACTGGAAGTCGCCGGCGTGCCCTGCGGCCCGGTCAACGACCTCGCCCAGGTCTTCGCCGATCCCCAGGTCATCGCCCGTGGCCTGCGCCTCGACCTGCCCCACCCACTGGCCGGCAGCACGCCCTCGGTCGCCAGCCCCTTGCGCCTGTCCGCCAGCCCGGTCGAATACCGCCAGGCGCCGCCGTTGCTGGGCGAGCATAGCGAGCGAGTGTTGCGCGAGGTGCTGGGGTTGTCGGAGGAGGCGATTGCCGGGTTGCGCGGGGCAGGGGTGGTTTAGCCGATCTATTCACGCCAACATGCATTGCCTAGGGCGTCTGCATCGAGGCGGGAGCGGTCGTTCCACGCACACCCGGTCCACACTCAATCGTCATTCCCGCGAAGGCGGGAACCCAGATGCTTTGTGTTTTCTGGGTTCCCGCCTTCGCGGGAATGACGGAGGAATAACGAATGTCCGCTCCTGCCTCAAAGCTGCCGATATTGAAATGTCAGAGGGGATAATGTTGTGTAAATCATCGGTGTTTTTATCTGCTCTGTTTATGAGCGGTATCGCTCAAGCGGATACCAACCAATGCGCAAAAGTAGACGATGTGGTGATTAACGCTGCCTCCAATATCCTGAATATAGAGAAAGACAACCTCAAGATTGCTGTACCGTTCTCGCAACAGGTTCCACCTGGTGATGATCTGGATGTGATCGAGATCATCATGATGGCTGAGAATGAACTGGACGTTGAGGTGCCGAATCAGGTGCTCGAACAGGAAGTCAAATCATCCAGCCACGAGGGACTGGCTGCCCGGGTCACGATAGAGAAACTGCAAGGTATCGTGAAGGCGGCATGTGAGGGTGCAAAGTAAGTGAGCGGTTTTGACTTTGGAGCTGCGGATTAATCAAGGAGCATCGCATGGCATTTTCTCATCAGGAACGAGACGCCTTGTTGGCGGTTAAAGGTGTCGGTCCAACTGTCGTTCAGCGCCTCGAACAGCTTGGTTTCGATTCGCTGCAGGAACTTGCCAAGGCCGATGTGCTTGAGATTGTCACCCTCGCGTCGGGGTTGGTTGGGTCCACATGCTGGAAAAACAGTCCGCAGGCGCGCTCGGCGATTCAGGCTGCGATTGAGTTGGCGAGGTCGAAGTCATGACACAACACAATATTCGATACGTTGTCTGGGCAGGCAATCCGTTGGTTTTATAGACTAATAAAAACAGGGAGTTGATAGATTTTGAGAAAGTTGATTGTTTATGCGCTGCTCGCATTCGCAGGTTGGACCTACTACCAGAAACACACCACCACAAGCAGCGTGACTACTTCATCATCCGTCACAGCGGCTGCGCCTCAAGTATTCCAGACTCCCAAGGTCACCAGGCAGGCTGAAAACTTTTCGTGTGATGGCCGACAGCATTGCAGTCAAATGCGCTCAAGAGCCGAGGCCGAGTATTTTTTACGGAATTGTCCTAACACCAAAATGGACGGTGACCATGATGGAATACCTTGCGAGAACGACTCCAGATTTTAATTTTCAAGTGGCCGTACGTCTCGCTGCGAGGGTCTCCAATGACAGCGCATTCTCTACACTCGTCTTATCGTGAAAAACTGATCGAGCATTTACTCGTTGGCGAGTTGCTAAAGTTCTCTTGGCAGTCTGAAGATTTCAGCCTGGAAGTATCCAAGCCTGAAGTCGATAACGCCGGCTACGATCTAATTGCTGAAGCCAATGGTGTAATCAGGCATATCCAACTGAAAGCGACATTCGTTGGCTCTGCAACTTATCAGAAACTACGTAGACCGTCACTGAACGCGCCATTCGATTCCACATGCCGGTTGTAAGCATCGATAGCTTGTTGATTATCCACAAGCCACTGGGTTCTCTGTCTTTCCCTTGACGCCTCGGCCAGTTCCAAAGTCGTGGCGAGGTCTATGCCGAACTCTACCGTTTGGGCGACCAGGTCTTCGTTCTCACTAATGTTGACCGTGCTCTTGTTGGCCTGAGGACCGTCGATAACTTGCATGGCCTTCACCTGAATGGCTTGCAACGCAGACGAGTATGCACACACAGGTGCGCTCAGTGATAGCCCAGTGGATGCGTCAGCCGCCATTCCCGTTCACCTCACCACTTCCCCCGTAAAACCCGGATAATGGCGCCCATTTCGTTTCTCCCGCCGGTGCCGCCCCATGGAAATCAAGGTCAATTTTCTCGACAACCTTCGACTTGAAGCCAAGTTCGACGATTTCACGGTGATCGCCGACCAGCCGATCCGCTACAAGGGCGATGGCTCGGCACCGGGGCCGTTCGACTATTTCCTGGCGTCTTCGGCGTTGTGCGCGGCGTACTTCGTCAAGCTGTACTGCCAGACCCGCGACATCCCCACCGACAACATCCGCCTGTCGCAGAACAACATCGTCGACCCGGAAAACCGCTACGCGCAGATCTTCAAGATCCAGGTCGAGCTGCCGGCGGATATCGCGGAGAAGGATCGCCTCGGCATCCTGCGCTCCATCGATCGTTGCACGGTGAAGAAGGTGGTGCAGCAGGGGCCGGAGTTCATCATCGAGGAGGTGGAAAACCTCGATGCCGATGCCCAGGCATTGCTGATGCCGGTGTCCGATACCACCACGTATATCCCGGGCAAGGACCTGCCGCTGGAGCAGACCATCGCCAATATGTCCGGCCTGCTCGCCGAGCTGGGGATGAAGATCGAGATCGCCTCGTGGCGCAATATCGTGCCCAACGTCTGGTCGCTGCATATTCGCGATGCGCTGTCGCCGCAATGCTTCACCAACGGCAAGGGCGCGACCAAGGAAAGCGCGCTGGCCTCGGCGCTGGGCGAGTTCATCGAGCGGCTGAACTGCAACTTCTTCTACAACGATCAGTTCTGGGGCGAGGACATCGCGGGCGCCGAGTTCGTCCATTACCCGAACGAGCGCTGGTTCAAGCCGGGGCCGAAGGATGCCTTGCCGGAGGAAATCCTCGACGCGCACTGCCTGGCCATCTACAACCCGGACGGCGAACTGCGCGGCTCGCACCTGTACGACACCAACTCGGGCAACACGCTGCGCGGTATCTGCTCGCTGCCGTTCGTGCGCCAGAGCGATGGCGAGACGGTGTATTTCCCGTCCAACCTGATCGAAAACCTCTACCTGAGCAACGGCATGAGCGCTGGCAATACTCTGGCCGAAGCCCAGGTGCAGTGCCTGTCGGAAATCTTCGAGCGTGCGGTCAAGCGCGAAATCCTCGAAGGCGAGCTGTGCCTGCCGGACGTGCCGCAGGAGGTGCTGGCCAAGTACCCGGGCATTCTCGCCGGCATCCAGGGCCTGGAGCAGCAGGGCTTCCCGGTGCTGGTGAAGGATGCCTCGCTGGGCGGCGAATTCCCGGTGATGTGCGTGACCCTGATGAACCCGCGCACCGGCGGTGTGTTCGCCTCGTTCGGCGCCCACCCGAGCCTTGAGGTGGCACTGGAGCGCAGCCTCACCGAACTGCTGCAAGGGCGCAGCTTCGAAGGTCTCAACGACCTGCCGCAACCGACCTTCGACAGCCTGGCGCTGACCGAGCCGAACAACTTCGTCGAGCATTTCATCGACTCCAGCGGCGTGGTGTCCTGGCGTTTCTTCGGGGCCAAGGCCGACTTCGAATTCGTCGAATGGGACTTCGCCAGCCAGGGCGAAGATTCGAACGCCGAGGAGGCCGCGACCCTGTTCGGCATCCTCGAAGCGCTGGGCAAGGAGGTCTACGTGGCCAGCTACGACGACCTCGGCGCCAACGCCTGCCGCATCCTGGTGCCGGGCTACTCGGAGATCTACCCGGTCGAGGACCTGATCTGGGACAACACCAACAAGGCCCTGCTGTTCCGCAAGGACATCCTCAACCTGCATCGCCTCAGCGACCGCGAACTCAAGTCGCTGCTGAAGAACCTGAACAACACCGAGGTCGACGACTACACCGACATCACCACGCTGATCGGCATCGAGTTCGACGACAACACGGTCTGGGGCCAGTTGACCATTCTCGAACTGAAACTGCTGGTCCATCTCGCCCTGAAGAAGTACGACGAGGCCAAGGAACTGGTCGAAGCCTTCCTGCAGTACAACGACAACACCGTCGAGCGCGGACTGTTCTATCAGGCGCTGAATGCCGTGCTGGAAGTGCAATTGGACGACGAGCTGGAGCTGGCGAACTTCGAGCACAACCTGCGGCGCATGTTCGGCGACGAGCGCATGGATGCGGCGATCGGCTCAGTGGACGGCAGCGTGCGTTTCCATGGCCTGACGCCGACCAGCATGCAGCTCGAAGGCCTCGACCGTCACCTGCGCCTGGTCGAGAGCTACAAGAAGCTGCATGCGGCGCGGGCCAGGGCGGCGGCTCGTTAATACGCGTTGGCTGCTGCGAGGCAGGAGCGGACACTTACGTTCACCGTCATTCCCGCGCAGGCGGGACAGCGGCTCCATCGCTGAACAGCGCTTGCGCTGGCCCGAAGGGGAATAATCCAAAAGCGCTTTTTTGGGGCTCCCGCCTGCGCGGGAGTGACGGCGAAACACACCGAGTAATGACGTCCGCTTCTGCCTCAGTCATGCGCTCCAACCCGAACGGCATTCTGCGTAACCCGGCGCTCAACGGTATCGTTCTGATTCGTAGTTAATTAGAATCGATATCATTTTCGTGCTGTGGCAGGTGTTCGACATGGTTGCTACCCAGGTCCCGGGTGACCAGGCTTTTCACGATCTCTACCGTGAGCACCGCAGTTGGCTGGAGCAGTGGCTGAGCCGGCGCATGGGCAATGCCTGGGATGCGGCGGACATCAGCCAGGATGCCTTCATGCGGGTGCTGGCCGGCTCGCCCGCGATCGCCGATATCCAGGAGCCGCGCGCCTACCTGCTGACCATCGGCAAGCGCCTGCTGATCAACTTCCACAAGCGGCGCAGCCTGGAGCAGGCGTACCTGGAGGCATTGGCGCAATTGCCGGAAGCCTGTGTGCCATCGCCAGAGCAACGCTGGCTGCTGCTGGAAACCCTGCAGGCGCTGGACGAACTGCTCGATGGCCTGCCCGCCATCGTGCGTCGCGCCTTCCTGCTCAGCCAACTGGAAGGGTTGGGCTATCGGGATATCGCCGAGCGGCTCGCCGTTTCCGAGCGCAGCATCAAGCGCTACATGGCGCAGGCCTACGAACACTGCCTGTTGGCCGAACTGTGCTGAACGACGACTCGCGCGGCGCGATTCGCTCCGCCGCGCGCTGGCTGGCGCTGATAGAGTCCGGCCAGGCCAGCGAGGCTGACCGTGCCGGGTTGCAGCGTTGGCGGGAGGCGGATGCGCGCCATGAACAGGCTTGGCAGAAGGCGCTGGCGCTGAAGTCGCGCTTCGGTGGGCTGCCGCCCGAATTGGCCATGGCCAGCCTGGATCGTCCGCAGCAGGACCGCCGGCGCCTGCTCAAAGGCCTGCTCGGCCTGGCGGCGGCGACGCCCGCGCTGTGGCTCGCCAGCCGCGAGTTGCCCATCGATGCCTGGCGCGCGGACGTTTCCACGGCGACCGGTGAGCGACGTCGAATCAGCCTGGGCGATGGCAGCGTACTGGAGTTGAACACCGCATCGGCGGTCAACCTCGATATCGAGCGGCGCCGGCTGTCGCTGGTGCGCGGCGAGATTGCCTTGCGCCTGCCCGGCGATACGCCGTTCGCCATCGAGACGGCCCAGGTCCTGGCCGTGGTCAACAGCGGCGAGGTCTGCATCCGGCAGGACGCCGATAGCTGTGAGTTCTCGGTGTTCAGGGGTTCCATCGAACTGCGCACACCGGCTCGGATACTGCAGTTGCACGCCGGTCAGCGCGCCCGGTTGCAGCGGGGGCAGGTGGTCGAGACCCTGGCCTTCGACCCTTTGGCACCGGGTTGGCGCGAGGGCGTGATCATGGCCAACGGCCAAGCGCTCGGCGACTTCCTGCGCGAGCTCGACCGCTATCGGCCGGGCATTCTGCGCTGGGCGCCCGAGCTGGAAAACCTGCGCGTCACCGGCAGCTTCCGTCTCGACGATACCGACCAGATCCTCTCGCTGCTCGCCGCCAGCCTGCCGCTGGAGGTGCGTTATCGCACGCGCTATTGGGTGAGCCTGGTGCCGCGCGCGAAGGTCGCGTGAGTCGCTGTCCCTTTTTGGCCGCTCGCTTGTCATGCAAGGTAAGTGAATAAAAAAGCGAGTGCTTTCATGCCGTCATCGACACCTAATCGGACACGTCTGCTGTCATCGTTTTCCTACCCGGCCATGTGCCTGGGCCTGCTGCTCGGCTTCGCGCCGCTGACGGGCCTGGTGGCCAGTGCCAGCGCCGCAGAGCGTGAATACAACATCCCGGCGAGCGACCTGGGCCAGGCCCTGAGTCGTTTCGCCAGCCAGGCGGGGGTCAGCGTGTCGATGGACCCGGCGCTGGTCAACGGCCTGCGCAGCCCGGGGCTGTCCGGTGCCTACAGTGTCGATGACGGTTTTGCCCGGCTGTTGCAAGGCAGTGGCCTGCAATTGCAGGTGGTAGGACCATCGGCCTACACCCTGGTGCCGGCCAGCGAGGCTGCCCTGGAGATTTCGCCGACCGCGATCAATGGCGTCACCATTCCTTCCGAAAGTATCGAGGGTGAACGCTACGCCGGCGGCCAGGTGGCGCGGCGCAGTTCCCAGGGGCTGCTCGGCTCGCGCGATTTCATGGAGTCGCCGCTGAGCATGACCACCTACACCAGCGAGGCGGTGAAGAACCAGCAGGCGCGCACCCTCAGCGACCTGACCGCCAGCGACCCGGCGGTGCGTTCGACCAACCCGGCCGGCGGGCGCTTCGAGCAGTTCACCATCCGTGGCTTCAGCCTGTTCAACAGCGACGTGTCCTACGGCGGCCTCTACGGCATCCTGCCGACCTACTCGATCGACATGGAAATGGCCGACCGCGTCGACATCCTTCGCGGGCCGACCCAACTGGTCAACGGTCTTTCGCCACGCGGTAGCGTCGGCGGCGGTATCAACGTGGTGCCCAAGCGCGCGACGGACAAGCCGATCACCGAATTTACCGGCAGCTACGCCTCGCAGAGCCAGGTCGGCGGCGCGATTGATGTGGGGCGTCGCTTCGGCGAAGGCAACCGCTTCGGCATTCGCTTCAATGGCGTGAAGCAGTCCGGCGATACCGAATGGGACCAGCAGAAGGTCAATCGCGAGATGTCGATCCTCGGCCTCGACCTGCGCGACGAGCGCGTGCGTGTGTCGCTGGACGTCGGCCACACCGAGCGCGATACCGACGCACCGCAGGAGCGTGTGCTGGTGAGCGCCGCCGCGCCAGTACCGCGTGCCGACGACGTGCGCCGCAACTACGCCCAGCCCTGGAGCAAGGCGCGCACCCGCGACACCTTCGGCGCCCTGCGTGGCGAGTTCGACATCGACGACTCGACGATGGTTTACGCCGCCGTCGGCCTGCGCAAGAGCGATCACGACTTCCTCCGCCATAACGTGTCGGTGAGCAACGCCGCAGGCGACTTCGTCGTTTCGCCGCGCGATTTCACCCGCGACGAGGATGTGCGCACGCTCAACGCCGGGTTGCGCAAGTGGTTCCACAGCGGCCCGGTCAGCCATGAGCTGAACCTGGCGGTGGACTATTTCTCCATGGACTTCGAGAACGGCGGTGCCCGCTACGCCAACAGCGGCAGCAACCTGTACGAGCCGGTCGTGACACCGACACCGGGCACGCCAACCCGCCAGGACGCGAAGGTCTATACCGAAAACCGTTTCAGCGGCGTCGCGTTGTCCGACACCCTGGGCCTGTTCGATGACCGCGTGCTGCTGACCCTGGGCGCGCGCTGGCAGCGGGTGATCGTGGATGACTGGTCGAATGGCGAAAAACGCCCGACCGCCTACGACGAAGAGAAGCTGTCGCCCTCGCTCGGGGTGCTGCTCAAGGCCACTGACCAGTTGTCGCTGTACGCCAACTACATGGAAGGCCTGAGCCAGGGCAAGATCGCGCCTTCGACCTCGCGCAACGAAGACGAGATATTCCCTCCGTTCATCAGCCGCCAGCTCGAAGCGGGTGCCAAGTACGACTTCGGCAGGTTCGCCCTGACCGCCGCGCTATTTCGCATCAAGCAGCCGGCCTACGAGACCAATGACGGCTCCCGTGTGTTCGGCCCCAATGGCAAGCGGGTCAACGATGGCATCGAGCTGAATGTGTTCGGCGAGCCGATCACCGGCTTCCGCGTCCTGGGTGGGGTGATGTACATCGACAGCGAACTGACCGAGACCGTGGGGGGCGCGAATGACGGCAACCGCGCGCCGGCCACGCCGAGAATCAATGCCAACCTCGGCCTCGAATGGGACGTGCCGGCCGTCTCCGGCCTGACCCTGACCGGGCGCGGCATGTACAGCAGCTCGCAGTACCTGAACCAGGCCAACACCAAGGAAATCGGCAGTTGGACACGCTACGACATCGGTGCCCGCTATGCCTTCAAGGTCGATGGCAAGGACATCACCCTGCGTGGCTCGGTGGAAAACCTGTTCGATAAACGCGACTGGATTTCCGCCGGGGCATCGGATGACAGCGAGCCGGGGCTGACCCTGTCCACGCCAAGGACCTTCGTGCTGTCGGCGACCGTGGGGTTCTGATCACGGGGCTTTGCCGGGCCTAAGAACCTGTTCACGATCTCGTGAGCTAGAGATAAACGGTGGCGAAAACGGCTGAGGCAGCGGAGTTTACGTGCTGTAAATGAGCATGCCGAGGCCGTTTTCAACGCCGTTTAGCCGACGCGCAGCAGATCGTGAACAAGTTCTAAGACTGCTTCGCGCACATGGCGCGCTCCTGCGCGGTGTTGATTTTGACTCTGTAGGAGCGCGTCATGCGCACGAAGCGATGTCTGGCGATCAAAAAATGAGACCGCGTAGCAACCTTCTGACACCCGGCTCGCCCCAGGAGAAACAAAGAGCGGCCAGCAGGCCTGGAAGGGCATAGGCGAGTCCGCAAAGCAGCAGGAACATCAATGATCCTACCAAGCATGAGGCATATATGACTCTGGCCGTTTGCAGGCTAATCAATGTGCTCAGGTCGGTCTTTGGCGCAGTGATGCAGCGAGCGACAAAGTAACTGGCAGGTGCCGCGAGCAGTGCCATCGATACGCAAATCGCTGCGTCTTGTTGAACCAGGATCAGCACCCAGGCGATGTCGAGTGGCACGACGAGCAGTAGCAGCCAGTAGCCGACAAAACCTGCCCGCACCGAGGTGCGGCGAAGATCGTTCAGCGTGCTCACTCCAGCTTCAACACCTTGGCCAGCACGATCTTCGGTCCTTTCATCTTCTTGACGATGATACGCAGGCCTTCGGCTTCGAACATTTCCTCTTCTTCCGGCACCCGCTTGAGGGTGTCGTAGACCAGGCCGGCGAGGGTTTCCGCCTCGATGTGGTCGAGGTCGACGCCGAGCAGGCGTTCGATCTTGAACAGCGGGGTGTCGCCGCGCACCAGCAGCTTGCCGGGCTGGTAGGCGAGGATGCCGCGTTCGGCCTTGTGGTGTTCGTCCTGGATATCGCCGACCAGGGCTTCGAGCACGTCCTCCATGGTCAGGAAGCCGACGACCTTGCCGTCCGCTTCTTCGACCAGGGCGAAGTGCGCGCCGCCCTGGCGGAACTGTTCGAGCAGGCGCGACAGCGGCATGTGCTTGGAGACGCGTTCCACCGGGTGGAGGATTTCCGCCAGTTTCAGGGCCGAAGGCAGCATCTCCAGCAGTGACAACTGCAGCAGCAGGTCCTTGATGTGGAGGATGCCGATGAAGCTTTCACTGTCTTCGTCGTAGATCGGGTAGCGGCTGTACTTGTGCCGGCGGAACAGGCTGAACACTTCGTCCAGCCGGGCCTTGCTGCTCAGGTAGACCAGGTCTTCGCGGGAGTTGGCCCAGTCGACCACTTCCAGTTCGCCCAGCTCGACGGCCGAGGCCAGCACGCGCATGTCCTGGTCGCTCGGGTCGCTGGCGCGGCTGGAGTGGAGGATCAACTTGAGTTCTTCGCGGCTGTAGTGGTGTTCGTGGTGCGGCCCCGGTTCGCCCTGGCCGGCGATGCGCAGGATGGCATTGGCGCTGGCGTTGAGCAGCCAGATCGCCGGGTACATGGCCCAGTAGAACAGGTACAGCGGCACGGCCGTCCACAGCGACAACAGCTCGGGCTTGCGGATCGCCCAGGACTTGGGCGCCAGTTCGCCGACCACGATGTGCAGGTAGGAAATGATGAAGAAGGCGCTGAAGAACGCCACGCCGTGGATCAGCTTGTCCGACTCCAGGCCGAAGTAGCTGAACACCGGTGTCAGCAGGTGGGCGAATGCTGGTTCGCCGACCCAACCCAGGCCGAGGGAGGCGAGGGTGATGCCGAGCTGGCAGGCCGACAGGTAGGCGTCCAGCTGATTGTGTACGGTGCGCAGGATCTTGCCGCGCCAGCCGTTCTGTTCGGCGATGGACTCGACCTTGGTCGAGCGCAGTTTGACCATGGCGAACTCGGCGGCAACGAAGAATCCGTTGAGCAGCACGAGGAACAGGGCAAAGAGAATCAGGCCGAAGTCGGCGAAGTAACTGAGGAAACTGGTACTGGGGGAAGGGTCCATGGGGTGTTCGGTGAGTGGAAGAAGGGTCCAAGGTTGGGGGCAGTTGGCGGCGAATGCAAGGCTTTAGAGGACGGTCGCAAGCTTATGGGCTCATGCCGCGAGCCGAGGCCGCGTTTCTCGTGGCTCGAAGGGCGTCTTTCGCTTGCCGTTCGAATTACCCGCGCTGTACCACCTGGCGCGCCGGGAAATGGCAGGTGAAGGTGCTGCCCTTGCCCGGGATGCTGATGATTTCCAGGCGTGCGCGATGGCGTAGCAGCACATGCTTGACGATGGCCAGGCCCAGGCCGGTGCCGCCGCTGCTGGAGGCGCGTGCCGAGTCGACCCGGTAGAAGCGTTCGGTCAGGCGCGGGATGTGCTTGGCCTCGATGCCGATACCGCTGTCGCTGACACTGAAGTGCGCACCCTGCTCGTCGCCCCACCAGCGAATGGCGATGGTGCCTTCGTCCGGGGTGTATTTCACCGCGTTGAATACCAGGTTGGAGAAGGCGCTGCGCAATTCGGCGTCGCTGCCCTTGAGCTTCAGGTGCGGGTCGGCGTCCAGGGTGATGCGATGGTTATGGCCTGCCGATAGCGCCTGGGCGTCGTTCTTGATCGCCAGCAGGAGCAGGTCGATGGCGACCGGCTGGTTGTCCGACGGGTAGTCGGTGGCCTCCAGGCGGGCCAGCAGGAGCAGGTCGTTGAGCAGGTTCTGCATGCGCGCGCCTTGCTGCTGCATCTGCTGCAGGGCGCGCTGCCAGCGCGGGTTCATGCCCTGGCCGTTGTCCAGCAGGGTTTCCAGGTAGCCGGCGATCACCGTCAGCGGCGTGCGCAGTTCGTGGGACACGTTGGCGACGAAGTCCTTGCGCATCTGCTCCAGTTGATGGAGGCGGGTCACGTCGCGGACCACCATCAGGTGATCGGCGTTGCCGTACTGGGTGATCTGCACGTGCAGGCGCCGGTTATCGTCCACGGGAGACGGCATTTCCAGGGCATCGCGATAATTGCCCTGGTCGAAGTATTCCTTGAAGCGCGGATTGCGCACCAGGTTGCTGATGGACTGGCCGACGTCCTGGGGCATCTTCAGGCCCAGCAGGGTTTCGGCGGCGTTGTTCCACCATTCCAGGCTGCCGTCGCGGTCGAGCATGATCACCGCATCGCGCAGGGCGGCGGTGGACTCCTGGGCCCGGTCGATGACCGCTTGCAGGCGATCACGGGCGCGCTGGTCGCGGCGTTGCAGGTGGTAGATGCTGTCGAGCACCTCGCCCCACAGGCCGGTGCTCTCCGGCGGCGGTTCGTCCGGCTGGCGATCACGCAGCCAGGCGTGCAGGCGCAGCAGTTGGCGGATGTTCCAGCTCAGGTAGGCACACAGGCCGATGACGATGGCCCAGGCGTATTCGCCGCTGATCAACCCAAGCAGCAGGGCCGGGCCGATTACCAACAGCAGGTGGCGCGCTATGGCACCACGCCAGTTTTCGTTCACCTGGGGTTTCCTTACGGCAGGGCTCAGCTTTTGGTGGAGAAACGATAGCCGGTGCCGCGCACGGTCTGCACCAGGTTTTCGTAGGCATCGCCAAGGGCCTTGCGCAGGCGGCGGATATGCACGTCGACGGTACGCTCCTCGACGTAGACGTTGCCGCCCCAGACCTGGTCGAGCAACTGGCCACGGGTGTAGGCGCGTTCCTGGTGGGTCATGAAGAATTGCAGCAGGCGGTATTCGGTCGGGCCCATCTCGGCCGGCTTGCCGTCGATGGTCACCCGGTGGCTGACCGGGTCGAGCAGCAGGCCGCCGACTTCGATGGGCGTTTCGTTGTCGCTGGCCCCGGCGCGGCGCAGCACGGCCTTGAGGCGGGCGACCAGCTCGCGGGGCGAGAAGGGCTTGGTGATGTAGTCGTCGGCGCCGACTTCCAGGCCCTGGATCTTGTTGTCCTCTTCGCCTTTGGCGGTGAGCATGATGATCGGGATGGAATCGGTCAGTTCGTCGCGCTTGAGGCGCCGGGCCAGCTCGATGCCGCTGGTGCCCGGGAGCATCCAGTCGAGCAGGATCAGGTCGGGCTTGCGGTCGACGATGATGGCATGGGCCTGCTGGGTGTTTTCCGCTTCCAGGCAGTCGTAGCCGGCCATTTCCAGGGCCACTGCGATCATCTCGCGGATTGGCTGCTCGTCGTCAACGATCAGGATGTTCTTGCCCACCATTCATCGAGCCTCGGTATCTCAAGTAGTGCGCCGCATTAGATAACGGAATTATTGCAGCGATGTGACAGCGGTGCTCGGTGCAAGTGTCGTGGGTGCCTTGTGGTGAGTGGTGGAATGGAGGCAGGAGCGGACACTTGTCCGATGATCGGTTTATATCCTCGTCATTCCCGCGAAGGCGGGACAGCGGCTCCATCGCTGAACAGCGCTTGCGCTGGCCCGAAGGGGAATCATCCAGAAGCGCCTTTTTTCTGGGCTCCCGCCTTCGCGGGAGTGACGGTAAATGATCTCGATCGTCCTCTCCTGCCTCGAAAGGGCGATTTACTTGAGTGCGTAATCGACCACGATTCCCAGCAGGATCGACAGCCCTGCCCAATGATTGTGCAAGAAGGCCTTGAAGCATTTCATCGGTTCACGGGCTGTGGTGTACCAGAACTCCCAGGCGAAACAGGCGGCTGCGCCGACCAGGCCGAAGAAGAACCACAGGCCCAGGGCCAGGCGCGTGCCGACCATCAGCAGGCAGAGCAGGGCGAGAACCTGCAAGGTGAGGATGATCACCCGGTCGGCATCGCCGAACAGGATGGCGGTGGACTTCACACCGATCTTCAGGTCGTCCTCGCGGTCGGCCATCGCGTAGTAGGTGTCGTAACCCACGGTCCACAACAGGTTGGCCAGGTACAGCAGCCAGGCTTGTGCTGGCGGCAGTTCGCCGGTCACGGCAGTGAAGGCCATCGGCATGCCCCAGGAGAAGGCCGCACCCAGGACTACCTGTGGATAGAAGGTGTAGCGCTTCATGAACGGGTAGCTGGCGGCCAGGGCCAGGCCGCCGAAGGACAGCAGGATGGTGGTCAGGTTGGTGAACAGCACCAGGATGAAACTCAGGACGATCAGCACGGCGAACAGGATCAGCGCCTCGCGCCCCTTGATCCTGCCGCTGGCCAGCGGACGCTCCTTGGTCCGCGCGACGTGGCCGTCGAAATGGCGGTCCGCGTAGTCGTTGATCACGCAGCCTGCCGCGCGCATCAGGGCGGTGCCGACGACGAAGACCAGCAGCAGTTTCAGGCTCGGTACGCCCTTGCTGGCGATCCACAGCGCCCACAACGTCGGCCACAGCAGCAGGTAGATGCCGATGGGCTTGTCCAGGCGCATCAACTGGACGAAGTCCCAGGCCCGGGGATGCAGGCGGTTCAGCGATTGCAGCAGGGCGGTGTACATCCGGTGTCCTCTAGGGTCTGTTGACGTTTCGGCGCGACCGCGCCGGAGCCTGTTTTTACACGAGGCAAGGCGCGAGATGCGAAGTTTAGTGGGCTAAATGAGCCATCGAGTAACGCAGGCTCGTGCAAAAACAGGCCCGGCCCTTCGGGTTGTGCGAGAAATAACCCCCGCTGTCGTTGCAGGACTTGGTAAGGGAATAACCATTGCCTGCGTCCTGCGCCTAACCGGGGGGTTATTTCTCGCGACAACGCGGCTTGCGCCGAAACGTCAACAGACCCTAGGGCGTGAACGGCGATTATACGAGTCCGTGGCCTCAGGTGGGCGTGGCGAGCCGTTGCCAGAAGGCCGGCAGGAAGGCTTCGGCCACCAGCACGCCGAGACCGTCGCGGCGGAAGCACGAGCGGCGTGCCCAATAGTCCGTTCCACGCACGTTGGGCGGCAGCCAGGCCGCGGGATAGCGACAGGCCTGCAGCTCGCCGCGGGTAAAGGCCGGGTTGCTGAACAGCAGCTCGCCGAGGGAGCGTTCGCCCAGGCTCTGCAGGTCCATGCCTGAGTCTTCCAGGGCGCTGCGCGAGGCGACGCTGCGGGCGAACACCCAAGGCTCGCCAGCGCCGAGCAGGAATACTTCGCGCAACCAGCCCTCGCTGCCATCGGCAATTCCCAGGGCGGCGCATTCGTCGGCACGCAGAACCTGCCAGCCCTGTTGCAGCAGGGCGACGCTGAAGCGGTTCGCGCTCAGTTCGCTCAGCCTTCGGGTCAGCGACTGCTGGTCGAACAACCAGGTGCGGTGTGGATCAGGGAGGATCGAAGGCAGTTCGGCCTGGCCGAGCCAGTGCGGAGATGGCGAGGACACGGTCTGAAGACTTGTGCGGCTGAGGACGGCGGCGAGCTTAGCACGTTCGTCGTCTGACGAATGACGCGGTGTTTTGGCGGGAGTGGCGCCTTTTCTGTCGTGAATGCCGTTCGATGCGGCGCGGAAAGCGCCGCCGGTACTGGCGCGGCCCCCGCATGCCGTGCCATTCTCCGCTCTGCCCCGGCGCAGAGCCGTTGTGGCGCCTTCCAACGCTGTCCCGGACGGGCAGCACGGACACAAAAACAACAAACCGTCAAAGAGGCTTCTCATGCGTAAACCCGAACTCGCAGCCGCCATTGCCGAAAAGGCCGACCTGACCAAGGATCAGGCCAACCGTGTACTCAACGCCGTTCTCGAAGAAATCACCCATGCGCTCAACCGCAAGGACAGCGTCACCCTGGTAGGTTTCGGCACATTCCTGCAACGCCATCGCGGTGCCCGCACCGGCAAGAACCCGCAGACCGGCCAGCCGGTGACGATCAAGGCCAGCAATACCGTGGCGTTCAAACCGGGCAAGGCCCTGCGCGACTCGATCAACTGATCGCAGGCCGCATACCCGTTCGCAGGGGCAGGAGGACGCCTGTCCTCGTTGCTGCCCCTGCAGTTGGATTCGCGACCGGTCGGTTCTCGTTGCGGTCGTCATCACGACGAGCCGTTACACTGCGCCACTGACCCCAAGACAAGGCAGTGCGCCATGAAATTGCGTTTTCTCCTGTGGATGCTCGGCCTGCTGATGGCCAGGGCCAGTCGCAACAACGCCGACCTGCAGAAACAGCTCGAAGGCAAGGATCTGGTGTTCCAGTTGCACACCCTCGACGGCAAGGTGTCGCGTGTCTACCAGGTCAGCAATCAGCGCGTACGCAGCCATGCCGGGCGCGCCCAGGCGCCGGCCTTCGCCATCGGTTTTCGCGATGCGCCGTACGGCTACGCGACCTTGACCGCGAAGAACCAGCAGCTCGCCTTCATGCAGGGCATTCAGAACAAGGACATCCAGATCCAGGGCAATCCCGCATTGGTGATCTGGTTCCAGGGGCTGCTCAAGTACGTCGTGCCGAAAAAGAAAAAGCCGGCCAAGCCGGCGGCCTGATGAGGTCGGCAAGACCCAGGCCGTGCTGGCGCTTTATGCTTGGCAAACTGGCGCTTGCCGGCGCTGTTCGCCGCCGGGCGCGCAGGCTCAGTTTGCGCTGTTGAACTGCGCGGCCAGGTCACGCAGGGCCGCTTCGGCCTGCAGTACCTTGCTCAGGGCTTCGTCAGCTTTTTCCCGGGATATTCCCAACGCTTCGTAGAGCGTTTCGGGGATTTCCTGGCGAGGACCGCTGCCGATGCCATGATTGCGCAGCATGTTGACCGCCAGGCACACCAGGTTGGCATAGGCTGCCTGGGGCCCCTGGTAGTGCGGGTCGTTCTGGTAGCGCAGGGCTACGGCGAGTTCTTCGGGCATGTCCCAGAAACGCATCAGCCAGGCGCTGATCTGTTCGCGGGTGATGCCCAGCAGGTGCTGCTCGATGTAGTTCGGCGTGACGTGCGGGTTGACTTCCTGGTGTCGGCAGATCAGCGAGAAATGCGGCGGGAACACGTGGGCCAGGACCAGGTAGCCGAAGTTGTGCAGCAGGCCGGCGAGGTAGGTCAGGCCGCTTTCCGGGCGGTGGGCGCGGGGTATGGCGCGGGTCAGGCCTTCGATCACCGCTCCGGTATAGATCGCCTGCTGCCAGTAGGGCGTGGCCTGTTGCGGCTGATCCTTGGGCAGGCTCAGGGTCTTGCCCAAGGCGAGGCCGAGGGCGAGGTTGATCACCAGGTCGAAACCGAGCACGCGGACGATGGCATCTTCCACCGAGCGAATCTTGCCGGGCGCGGCGTAGTAGGGCGAGGCCGCCCAGCTGACGACCTGGGCGGCCAGGGCCGGGTCGGTCTCGACCACGCCGGTGATGTCATCGACCGTGGCGCCGGGATCGACGCGCAGCTTGATGATCTTTTGCGCGGTTTCCGGCAGCGGTGGGATTTCGATGGTTTCTTCGAGGCGCTGCTGGATACGGCGGGCGGTGAAGGCTTGCACCGCCTGGGTGATTTCTGCGCGGTCATCGTCCGGGCGGTCGAGATTGATGCGGATCTGCGCCAGGGGCTGGCCGAAACGCGCGGCACTGGCCTTGTTCAGCAGCACGCCCTTGTAGGTTTCGCTGGCGATTTCCAGCAGCACGCCCGGTTCGCCCGACTCGACCAGCAGGTGCTCGTTCTGTAGCAGGCGCTCGTCGTACAGGCAGGGCGAACTGGTCAGCGGCGGCAGGCCGGGCAGGTTGGCCAGGTTGTGCTTGCCGAGCATGCGCTCCAGGCGTTCCGGCTTCACGGCGGCGAGTTTGCGCCCGGTCAACTCGGCCAGGCGATTGAGGTCGAGCAGTTGGTCCTGCGGATACAGGATCAGGATCGCGCCCACTTCATCTTCGAGCAGCACCGCTTGCACGCGGCGCTGGGCGGGCAGGCCGTTGTGGTCGAGGCGCGTGCTGTAGGCGACACCGAGCTTCTCGAGCAGTTGGCTGATAACGGCAGGGGGCTGCGGCGCGGCGTCCGGAGCGAGAGCAACTTCGGTCATGGGCGATATCCAACAAAGCAACGATGAGGGCGAGTATAACCAGAGCCTAAGGCCTGGCAGGATGACTCCGGACAAAAGAGCGCACGCATGTCAGACCTGTCCGTATTGCTGGCCGTGGCGCAGCCAGCGTTCGAGCAGCGGGCTGACATGTTGTGGCCAGCGGGCGAGCAGCGACTGTGCGGCGTCACGCACGGCTGGCAGCAGGTCGGCGTCGCGCATCAGGTCGGCGACCTTGAATTGCAGCAGACCGGTCTGGCGGGTGCCGAGCATTTCGCCGGGGCCGCGCAGTTCCAGGTCTTTCTCGGCGATGACGAAGCCGTCACTGGTCTCGCGCATGATGCCCAGGCGCTGACGGCCGATCTGCGACAGCGGCGCATGATAGAGCAACACGCAGTGGCTGGCCGCGCTGCCGCGCCCGACCCGGCCGCGCAACTGGTGGAGTTGGGCCAGGCCCAGTCGCTCGGGGTTCTCGATGATCATCAGGCTGGCGTTGGGCACGTCCACACCGACCTCGATCACCGTGGTGGCCACCAGCAACTGGATCGCGCCGCTTTTGAACTGTTCCATCACGGCGGCTTTTTCTGCCGCTTTCATGCGTCCGTGGATCAGTCCGACGCGCAGTTCGCCGAGGGCGCTGGAGAGTTCTTCGAAGCTGGTTTCGGCGGCCTGGCAGGTCAGCTCCTCGGACTCTTCGATCAGGGTGCAGACCCAATAGGCCTGGCGCCCTTCGGCACAGGCCACGCGGACCCGCTCGATGACCTCTATGCGGCGGCTGTCGGCGACCAGCAGGGTGTTCACCGGGGTGCGACCGGGCGGCAGTTCGTCGAGGATCGAGGTGTCCAGGTCGGCGTAGGCGCTCATGGCCAGGGTCCGCGGGATTGGCGTGGCGGTCATGATCAACTGGTGCGGGCTGAGGCGACCGTCGATACCCTTGCGCCGCAGGGCCAGGCGTTGCTGCACGCCAAAGCGGTGCTGCTCGTCGATGATCGCCAGGGCCAGGCGCTTGAACTGCACGTCTTCCTGAAACAATGCATGCGTGCCGACCACCATTGGCGCACCTTTGGCGATCTGCGCCAGGGCCGAGGCACGGGCCTTGCCCTTGAGCTTGCCGGCCAGCCAGGCGACCTCGATGCCGAGCGGTTGCAACCAGCGCGTGAAGTTCAGGAAGTGCTGCTCGGCGAGGATTTCCGTCGGCGCCATCAATGCGACCTGGTAGCCCGCCTCGATGGCCTGCAGCGCGGCCATGGCCGCGACCACGGTCTTGCCGGCCCCTACGTCGCCCTGGACCAAGCGCAGCATGGGCTCGCTCTGCGCGAGGTCATAGGCGATCTCGGCACCGACCCGTTGCTGCGCGCCAGTGGGTGTGAACCCCAGGTTCCGCAGGAACAGCGCTGGCAGGCGCGTGGCTTTCGGCAGCAGCGGCGCCTGCTGGGCGCGTACCTGCTCGCGCAGACGTTGCAGTGACAACTGGTGGGTCAGCAATTCCTCGAAGGCCAGACGATGCTGGGCCCAGTGGCGGCCTTCTGCGAGTTCTTCGAGGTCGGCATCCGGCGGTGGGCGGTGCAGGTAGCGGATCGCTTCGTCCAGAGGGCCAAGCTGGTAGTCGCGCGCCAGTTCCGCTGGCAGCCAGTCCGGCAGGCTGTTCGGCCCGAGACGAGCCAGGGCCAGTTGGCTGAGACTGCGCAGGCGCTGCTGGGTCAGGCCTTCGGTGGTCGGGTAGATCGGCGTCAGGGTCTGCTCGACCGGCACGTCGCTGTCTGCGCTCAGGGCGCGGTATTCCGGGTGATAGATCTCCAGGCCGGAGGCGCCGGGACGGACTTCGCCATAGCAGCGCACCTGGGTGCCGCGCTTGAGCGCGTCACGCTGGGCCTGGCTGAAATGATAGAAACGCAGGCTCAGGGTGCCGCTGCCATCCTGCAGGCGTACCAGCAGGCTGCGACGTTTACCCATGACGATATCGGCGCCGGCCACCACGCCTTCGATCACCGCATCCTGGCCGGGGCGCAAGGCACCGATGGGCACGATGCGGGTGCGATCCTGGTAACGCAGCGGCAGGTGAAAGAGGATGTCCTGCAGGTTCTCCAGGCCTACCCGCGCGAGCTTTTCCGCCAACGCCGCGCCGACGCCCTTGAGCGCCGTGACGGAAACCTGGGCCAGTTCGGTCATGCCGGGCTTGCTTCACCCTGGGGTCGGGCTACCGAGCACAGGCGGACGGAGTCGGCGAGCAGTTCGATGGCCTTGGGCCGCGGGAAGCTGGCGCGCCAGGCGATGGCGACGGTGCGGTAGGGCGACGGCGCGGTCAGCGGGCGCACTTCGATGACGCCAGGCGCATAGTGATGGCTGTCCACCGCCGAGAACGGCAGGATCGACACGCCAAGCCCCGAGGCGACCATGTGGCGGATGGTTTCCAGGGAGCTGGACTCGACCGTGGTGTGTTTGTTCTCGTCGGTCTTGCGGGTGGCGGGGCAGGCTTCCAGGACCTGGTCGCGGAAGCAGTGGCCTTCACCGAGCAGGAGCAGGCTCTTGTCGTTCAGCAACGCAGGATCGATGGCGTCCTTGGCGGTCCAGGGATGACCCGCCGGCATCAGCACGAAGAAAGGCTCGTCGTAGAGCGGTTTGGTCAGTACGTCGGCTTCCTGGAATGGCAGGGCGATGATGATCGCGTCCAGTTCGCCAGTGCGCAGCTTGTCGCGCAGGATATGGGTGAAGTTTTCTTCGATGTACAGCGGCATCTGCGGTGCGACACGGTGCAGTTGCGGAATCAGATGAGGAAAGAGATAAGGGCCGACGGTATAGATGGCGCCGATCTTCAGGGGGGCGGCCAACTGGTTCTTGCCGGCTTGTGCCAGCTCGCGGATGCCCTGGGCCTGTTCGAGGACTTTCTGTGCCTGGGTGACGATGCCCTCGCCAACCGGCGTGAGGCGAACCGCGCTCTTGCTGCGTTCGAAGATCAGCACGCCCAGTTCGTCTTCGAGTTTCTTCACCCCGACGGACAGGGTCGGCTGGCTGACGTGGCAACGCTCGGCGGCACGGCCAAAATGCTGCTCCTGGGCAAGCGTGACGATGTAGCGCAGTTCGGTGAGGGTCATAGTCGCGGTCCATTGAAATGCGGCCAAGCATAGCCGCTGTCTTCAATCGAACCAAGCGGCCTGCTCCGCTGGAGCAGGCCGCATGCTCGCTATCTTGCGAGATCGTGACCCGGTTCTTAACGTCGACGATCCAGCGAGTAGACGAAGGGAGCGACCACTTCCTTCTGCCCGTTGTCGAGCATTTCCGGCGGCGGTGGCGGCAGTGGCTGCGCCCGGCGGATCATCTCCATCGTGGCGCGGTCGAGTGACGCGCTGCCGGATTTGCCGACCAGCGAGTAGGACAGCACGTTACCCTCAGCGTCGACCACGAAGCGCAGGCGATTGACGCCTTCGAAGCCACGGCGGCGAGCATCTTCCGGGTAACGCTTGTACTTCGCCAGGTGCGCCAGCAGCTTGCTCTGCCAAGTGATTTCAGCCTGGCTCGGGGCGCTGACCGGTGCCTGTTGCGGCGCCGCTGCCTTCTCATCGATGTTTGGCGACGGCGGAGCGGGCGGTGCTTCTTCTTCCGGTTGATCCGGCTCCGGCGGCTTGGGCTCCGGCGGTTTCGGCTTCGGTGGCTTGGGCTGTGGCTTCGGCTTGGGCTTCGGCTTGGTCACCGCTATCGTCGGCTTCGGCGCTTCCACCAGCTTGGGCATCGGCTCGGGCTCTTCCTGTTTCACCTCCGGTGGCGGCGGTGGGGCAGGCTTGGGCGCGACTGGCGGCAGCGGCTCTAGCTCGATGATCATGGCCGCCGGCGGCAGCTCGATGGGCTGCATCGTCGGGTGCCAGAAGAACGCCCAGTAGAACAGCCCGGCGTGTAGCGCGAGCACAACAATGATGCTGACGCTCCACCGCGACAGCTTGGCTGGCGTTGAATTCATGGTTTTCCGACCGTTTCCAGGCCTACCAGGCCAATCTTCAGGTAGCCCGCACTACGCAGGTTGTCCATGACGACCATCAGGTCGCCGTAGTCCACACCCTTGTCGCCGCGGACGAAGATGGTCTTTTCCTTGTCGGACTTGGTCAGACGATCGAGCGTCGCGCCAAGCAGAGAAGGGTCGACCTGATCGTTGTCGAGGAACAGGCTCTTGTCTTCCTTGATGCTCAGGTAGATCGGTTTCTCCGGTCGCGGCGCCGGCTTGGCGCTGGACGCGGGCAGATCGATCTTCACATCCACGGTGGCCAGCGGTGCGGCAACCATGAAGATGATCAGCAGCACCAGCATCACGTCGATGAAGGGGGTGACGTTGATCTCGTGGTTTTCCTGGAGATCGTCAGCGCCTTCTTTCAGGTGCAGACCCATGCTTCAAACCGCCTTGGCCATGTGGGAGGAGCTGCGCTCGCCGTTGGACTGGTGGTCCAGGTCGCGGCTGACCAGCAGCAGGACCTGGGCCGAAGCGTCGGCGACCTGGGCCTTGTAGGCGGCGATGGAACGCGCGAAGACGTTGTAGATGATGACCGCCGGGATGGCGGCGACCAGGCCCAGGGCGGTGGCCAGCAGGGCTTCGGCGATACCGGGGGCGACCACGGCCAGGTTGGTGGTCTGGGTCTTGGCGATGCCGATGAAGCTGTTCATGATCCCCCAGACGGTACCGAACAGACCGACGAAGGGGGCGGTGGAGCCGATGGTGGCAAGTACGCCGGTGCCTTTGCTCATGTCGCGGCCACAGGCGGCGACCAGGCGTTCGAGGCGGAAGCTCACGCGTTCCTTGATGCTGTCCTTCTCGCGGATCACGGCGGCAGACAGTTTGATTTCCTCACGCGCATCTTCGATCAGCAGGGTGCTGAAGCTGTTCTTCACGCGTGCCTGCTCGGCGGCCTGGTTGAGGGTGCGAACGCCTTTCAGGTCGGCCAGTTCGCGGCGCAGGCGACGACGGGCGGCGACCAGTTCGAAGCTCTTGGCGATCCAGATGGTCCAGGTGATGATCGAGGCGATGATCAGGCCGATCATCACGCTCTTAACCACCACGTCGGCGTTCTGGTACATGCCCCATGGCGACAGGTCGTGGACCACCGGCGCTTCTTCGGGAATGGCTTGCGGGGCCGGCTCGCCGAAAGAGTCTGCGTCATTCAGCACGCGGTTGGCCTCTTCGCCAGTGATACCGTTCTGCTGCAGGTATTCCTGCTGAGCGGCACTGACCTGCTCGGGGGTCGCTTGCGGGCCGAGCGACTCGATCTTGTCGTGCAGGGCCTTGGCATGCGGGTCGGCTCCGGGCTGCGGCGCCTGCTGCTCGGTGTCGGCTGCCGGTGCGACATGGGCGCTGTGATCGGTGCTCGAAGCGGCCGGCGCTGTCGGCTCCTCGGCATGGCCCATTACCGGGATAAGCAGGGAAATGACCAATGCGCCAAGCAGGGCTGCATTGATTGGACGAGAGCTGGAAGAGATCGAGTTCATGCTGGCCGGACCTGAAAGGGAATCGGAGGCTAAAGAGCAAAAGGGTCCGCATTATTGCAAGTAATTCTTGTTTGTGAAAGTAACAATGTATCTTCCACTTTACTTTTCTCTATCATTGGCTACCGCCTGTCTTCCTGAACTGTCCTTTGCCATGAGGTGATAGCCAATGCCTGCAACTCCAACCCTGTTGATTGCCGGCTGTGGCGATGTGGGCGGGCGCCTTGCCCGGCGCATGTTGGCCGAGGGCTGGCGGGTCCATGGGCTGCGTCGCGAGGTGGCGCTGCTGCCGGCGGGTGTGCTGCCGGTCGCGGCCGATCTGCAACAGGCGGGCCTGCCGCCGCAGTGGCCTCGGGAGGGGCTGGACTACCTGGTCTACAGCGTCGCTGCCAGCGAGCATGACGAGGCCGGATACCAGCGCGCCTATGTCGATGGCATGCGCCATGTACTGCAATGGATGCGTCAGTGTGGGCAGCGCCCGCGCCATGTGCTGTTCGTCTCCAGCAGCGGGGTTTACGCACAGGCGCAAGGCGAATGGGTGGACGAATTCTCCCCGGCCGAGGCCGAACGCTATTCCGGGCGCCTGATGCTCGAGGCCGAGCGCCTGTTGCTGGACAGCGGCCTGCCGGCCAGCGTGGTGCGCCTGACCGGCATCTATGGTCCAGGCCGGGAGTGGCTGCTCGAACAGGTACGCCAGGGCTATCGAGTGGTCAGCGAACCACCGCTCTACGCCAACCGCATTCATGTCGACGACTGTGCCGATCTACTGGCCTTCCTGTTGCTCGCCGCGCACCGTGGCACGCCGCTGGAGACCTGCTACATCGGCGTCGACGATGAGCCGGCGGCCTTGCACGAGGTGGTAGGTTGGCTGCGTGAGCAGCTTGGTGTCGACCACTGGTCCGATGAGCAGACGGTGCGACGCTCCGGCAGCAAGCGCTGCAGCAATGCGCGAGCCCGAGCATTGGGCTGGCGCCCGCGATTCCCCAGCTATCGCGAAGGCTACGCGCAGATCCTGCAGCATGCCGATGACCAATAACCGCCTGCTGGCCAGTGCCTGGCTGCCGGGTGTCGAGCTGTTCCATGCGGACTTCTCCGGCCAGGCGTTCGGTCGGCACAGCCATGATGCCTTTGCCATCGGCGCCATTCTGTCCGGGGTTGGCGGCTATCAGTGCCGTGGGGCGCGGCATGCGATTCCTGCCGGGCACCTTTCATTGATGAACCCCGAGGAAGCGCATACCGGCCATGCCGAGTCGGAACGACTGGTCTATCGCATGCTGTATGTCGAGGAGTCTCGCTTGCCGGCGTTGCTCGGGCGTAAACGTTTGCCGCGCGGTTTCGCCGAACTGACGCCGTGTGACGATGGGGCTGTCGCCGCCGGGCTGGCCCGCGTGGCGAGCGAGCTGGAAAACCAGGACGGGTTGTCCCTGGAGAGTGAACTGCTCGATCTGCTCGAGTTGGTGTTCGTGCGTCATGGCGGCCTGCGCGCATTGCCGGCGGCCGGGCGCGATAGTGGTGTGATCCGCCGTCTGCGCGACTACCTGGAGGCGCACTGCACCGAGGCCATCAGCCTGGAAGCGATGGCGGCGCAGATGCAGCGTCATCCCCGCCATCTGATCGAGGCCTTTCGTCAGGCCTATGGCGTACCGCCCCATACCTATCTGTTGCAGCGGCGGATTCGCGAGGCCAAGCGGATGTTGCTCAAGGGCCAGTCACTGGTGGACGTTGCGCTGGGGCTGGGGTTCTACGACCAGGCGCATTTCAGCGGCGCCTTTCGCCGTTTCACCGGGGTGACGCCGGGACGCTTCCAGCGCAGCGTCAGGACCTGAGTTTCTTCCAATACCACGCGTTCACGCGGAGTACAGACTGCCGGCGATTGTTGTCGGAGGTCTGCCATGTTCACCTTGTTCGTGCTGGTTGCCAGCACCCACTTCGCCGCCTTGCTGTCGCCGGGGCCGGATTTCTTTCTGTTGCTGCGCAATGCCCTGTTGCGGGGGCGGGCCCAGGCCAACGGCAATGCGTTCGGTATTGCCTTGGCGAATCTGCTGAGCATGCTGCTGGTCGTCCTGGCGCTGGAGCTGCTGCCGCCAGGCGAGTCCGGGTTATGGCGGCTGCTACAGGGGCTCGGTGGTTGCTATTTCGTCTGGCTTGGCCTGCAGGCGCTGCGGGCTCGACGTGAGCTGCGTCTGATCGCCAATGATGGGCGTGAGGAAGGTGGGCACTGGCGCGAAGGGGTCTGGCAGGGATTGCTGGCCAGCAGCCTGAATCCAAAGCTGCCGATCTTTTACGCCGGGTTGTTCACCCTGTTACGCGAGGCCTCGATGCCGGCCTGGGGCACGGCGCTGTGCATGGCCTGGATGAGTGCGGTGGTGTTGTTCTGGGATCTGCTGCTGGTGCGCTTGCTGAGCCATGCCCGCTGGCGTGATTGGCTGGAGGAGCAGGTGGTCTGGCTGGATCGCTCATGTGGAGCGCTATTGCTGGGATTGGGCTTGGCGCTGGTTTGCCGCGCCATGGGCACGCTATTGAGGGGCGCGTGAACGAGACGGGCAGGGTGCCCGTCGTCTGCCTTTGCCCCGTTTCGCCTCAGTCCCGCTCGAGCAACCAGGCCTGGCGACCCGGATGGTACTCGGGGACTTCATCGAACTGGGCGCGGTTGACTGCTTCCTGGATGCGCAATTCGTCGCCGTCACGTTCGAACAGCCAAGGGCTGCCCTGCTGGCCCTGTTGTAGCCAGATGCTGTCGTGATCGCCGGCCATGGCGGCGCAGTCGCCAGCCAGGCACAGGGCGTAGCGGTCGGTGCCGGGCAGGCCTTCGACCTGGCCGTCTGGATGGAAAATGACCAGTCCGCCCTGGCCTTGCCCTTCGCGAATCTTCCAGGTGCCGCCCAGGTAGGCGTCATACAGCGCCCGTTCGAAACTGCTGCCGGGCGGCGCATCCGCCGCGACTGCAATGCCGGGCTTGCGGAATTCCTGCTGCGGGCCGCTACCGCTGCCAGCCTGGGTCAGTTCATCGTCGTCCAGGCTGAGGCTTTCCTGCAGGCCGCCGTCGAAGTCGACGCTCCAGGTATCCGCTTTCTGCTGGATCAGACGACCTTCGCCGAGTTCGAAGCCATTGCTGTAGGTGGCGCTGCCGCGCTGGCTGTCGATCCGCCATTCGAGGTTCGGCCCGTGGGCGAGCAGGGTTTCGCGCAGGGAGCCACCCTCGCGGGCGCTATCGATCACCGGTTGGTTGATCCAGATGCCGTCTGGATTGCCAGGTTGGCTGGAGCAACCGATCAGGCCGCCGAGCAGGGCGAGGGGCAGGAGTTGGCGCATATCAGTCGATGACCAGGATGCCGTCCATTTCCACCTGGGCGCCGCGTGGCAGCGAGGCGACGCCGATGGCGGCGCGGGCCGGGTATGGCTGTTCGAAGTAGCGCCCCATGACTTCGTTGACCTTGGCGAAGTGGGCCAGGTCGGTGAGGAAGATGTTCAGCTTGACCACGTCCTTGAACGAGCCGCCCGCGGCTTCGATCACCGCCTTGAGGTTCTCGAACACCTGCACGGTCTGCTCTTCGAAGCCTTGCACCAGCTCCATGGTCTTCGGATCCAGCGGGATCTGCCCGGACAGGTAGACCGTGTTGCCGGCCTTGATCGCCTGGGAATAGGTGCCGATGGCGGCTGGGGCCTTGTCGCTGCTGATGACGCTCTTGCTCATGGGAAGCTCCTGGTTGAGGCAGCCACACGCTGCGCGTGAAAGCCGATGAGGCTACCGGCTGCGCGCGCGCGGCTCAAGGGAAGATTGCCGGGCGTCGCGCATGGGCAGGCTTGCGGCGTGGTCAGGCCCTGACACGGGTGATGCGGGAAACGCCGGTGAGGGTGCGCAGCTTCCTGATCACCCGGGCCAGGTGCACGCGGTCATGCACGCTGACGACCAGTTGCACGATGCTGATGCGGCCATCGCGCTCGTCCATGCTGATCTTCTCGATGTTGCCGTCGGCGGCGTTGACGCTGCTGGCCAGCAGGGCGATCAGGCCGCGCTGGTGCTCCAGCTCGACGCGCAGTTCGACGTTGAATTCGCCGGTGACGTCCTTGGCCCAACTGAGCTGGATGCATTTTTCCGGGTTGTGGCGGATTTCCGCGATGTTGCGGCAGGTGTCCAGGTGCACGACCATGCCCTTGCCCGCCGACAGATGCCCGACGATCGGGTCGCCTGGAATTGGCGTGCAGCATTTGGCGTAGCTGAGCACCAGGCCCTCGGTGCCACGGATGGCCAGTGGCCCTTCGGCGTTCTGTGGTTCGTCGCCATCGCTGGCCAGCAGCCGGCGCGCGACCACGTAGGCCATGCGGTTGCCCAGGCCGATGTCTTCGAGCAGGTCTTCGATGACTTCCTGGCGGTATTCGGCCAGGGTCTGCTGGATGCGTTCCGGGGAGATCTTGTCCAGGTGGCTGTCGAAGCCGGCCAGTACCTTGTTCAGCAGGCGCTCGCCAAGACTGATCGACTCCGAGCGGCGTTGCTGCTTGAGCGCATGGCGGATGTGCGTACGCGCCTTGCCGGTGACCACGAAGTTGAGCCAGGCCGGGTTTGGCCGGGCGCCGGGCGCGCTGACGATCTCCACCGTGGAGCCGCTTTCCAGGGCTTGCGACAGCGGCGCCAGGCGGCGGTTGATGCGGCAGGCGATGCAACTGTTGCCGACGTCGGTATGCACCGCGTAGGCGAAGTCGACGGCCGTGGAGCCTTTCGGCAGCTCCATGATCCGGCCCTTGGGCGTGAACACATAGACCTCGTCCGGAAACAGGTCGATCTTCACGCTCTCGATGAATTCCAGGGAGTTGCCCGCCCGTTGCTGCAGCTCCAGCACACCCTTGACCCACTGGCGCGCACGGGCGTGGGTGCCCTTGGGTTGCTCGTCCTCGGGGGACTTGTACAGCCAGTGCGCGGCGATACCGTTGTTGGCCATCTCTTCCATCTCGCGGGTGCGGATCTGGATTTCGATGGGCACGCCGTGCATGCCGAACAGGGTGGTGTGCAGCGACTGGTAGCCGTTGGCCTTGGGAATTGCGATGTAGTCCTTGAAGCGCCCGGGCAGCGGTTTGTACAGGTTGTGCACGGCGCCGAGCACGCGGTAGCAGGTATCTACCTTGTCGACGATGATGCGGAACGCGTAGACGTCCATGATCTCGTTGAAGGCCCGGCGCTTGCCGCGCATCTTCTGGTAGATGCTGTACAGGTGCTTCTCGCGGCCGGTGACATCGCCTTCCATGCCTTCGCGGTGCAGGCAGGCGAGGATCGATTCCTCGATCTTGGCGACGATTTCCTTGCGGTTGCCGCGTGCGCGCCGAACGGCGGCACGGATGCGCTCGGAGCGCATCGGGTGCATGGCCTTGAAACCTAAGTCCTCGAACTCCACGCGCATGCTGTGCATGCCCAGGCGGTTGGCGATGGGCGCGTAGATTTCCAGGGTTTCCTTGGCGATGCGCCGGCGTTTCTCGCCGGACAGCACTTCCAGGGTGCGCATGTTGTGCAGGCGGTCGGCCAGCTTTACCAGGATCACGCGGATGTCGCGGGCCATGGCCATGGCCATCTTCTGGAAGTTCTCGGCCTGGGCTTCGGCCTTGGACTGAAAGTCCATCTGGGTCAGCTTGCTGACCCCGTCGACCAGCTCGGAAACGGTCTCGCCGAACTGCGCGGTGAGGGCTTCCTTGGCGATGCCGGTGTCCTCGATCACGTCATGCAGCATCGCGGCCATCAGGCTTTGATGGTCCATGTGCATGTCGGCGAGGATGTTGGCGACGGCGAGCGGGTGGGTGACGTAAGGCTCGCCACTGCGGCGGCGCTGCCCGTCGTGGGCCTGCTCGGCGTAGAAGTAGGCGCGGCGGACCAGGTTGACCTGGTCCGGGCCGAGATAGGTCGATAGCCGATCGGCGAGTGTGTCTATGCTCGCCAAGGCCGTGCTCCTTGACGCTCGTCAGTCTGGCTCAGGCATCGACCCATCGCGATCAGAGAGGCTCGTTGCTCTCGTCTTCCAGCGGCGCGGCGAAGAAGGGTTCTTCTTCGACCAGGTCTTCCTGGGCGATAAAGTCGCTGTCCACCAGGCCGGCGGCGATTTCACGCAGGGCGACGACGGTCGGCTTGTCGTTTTCCCACGCCACGCGTGGCTCCTTGCCGCCGGTGGCCAGCTGGCGGGAGCGCTTGGTGGCGAGCATGACCAGCTCGAAGCGGTTGGCAACGTTGTCCAGGCAATCTTCTACGGTAACGCGGGCCATGATGTTCCTCGGTGCAAATAGCGAATGGGGCTGGTCGCCAGTCTGGCGAGCGGACTGAACAGTTTAAAAAATCACCAGCATTTAGGGAAGCGCTGTTTTCAGGTTCAGGCGAGCAGGTCGGTCAGCAGGCCGGCATGGCGCTGCTGCTGGGTCGCCTGGAGCAGTTGGTTGGCATGGAAGATCGCCTTGAGGTCGTCCAGGGCATGGGCGAAGTCGTCGTTGATCACCAGGTAGTCGTACTCGACGTAGTGGCTCATCTCGCTGACCGCTTCGCGCATGCGCCGCTCGATGATCTCGCCGCTGTCCTGGCCGCGGTTGGTCAGGCGGTGGCGCAAGGCGTCCTGGGTGGGCGGCAGGATGAAGATCGACTTGGCCTGGGGCATCAGCTTGCGCACCTGTTGCGCGCCCTGCCAGTCGATCTCGAGGATCAGGTCGATGCCTTCGGCCAGGGTCTGTTCCAGCCAGCGTTGCGAGGTGCCGTAGAAGTTGTCGAACACCTGGGCATGTTCGAGGAAGTCGCCACGCTGGATCATCGCGGTGAACTCCTCGCGGGAGACGAAGTGGTAGTTGACCCCGTCCGCCTCGCCCGGGCGCATGGCGCGGGTGGTGTGCGAAACCGATACGCGAATGCGCGGCACGGCGTCGATCAAGGCCTTGACCAGGCTGGTCTTGCCGGCGCCGGACGGCGCGGAAACGATGTAGAGCGTACCGGTGGTGGCGGTCATTGCGGGTATCCTGACTTATTCGATGTTCTGCACTTGTTCGCGCATCTGTTCGATCAACACCTTGAGGTTGACCGCGGCCTGGGTGCTGCGCGGGTCGAAGGCCTTGGAACCGAGGGTGTTGGCTTCGCGATTGAGCTCCTGCATGAGGAAGTCCAGGCGCCGCCCGGCCGCGCCGCCGGCCTTGAGCACGCGACGCACCTCGCTGACATGGGTGGTCAGGCGGTCGAGTTCTTCGGCGACGTCGCTCTTCTGCGCGAGGATCACCAGTTCCTGTTCCAGGCGCTGCGGGTCGAGTTCGGCCTGCATCTCGGCACAGCGGTCGAGGAGCTTCTGGCGCTGGCCGGCGAGCATCTGCGGCACCAGTTCGCGCAGGGCGGCGACTTCGTCGAGGATGCTGTCGAGGCGCTCGTTGAGCAACCTGGCCAGTTCGGCACCTTCACGGCCGCGACCGTTCTTCAGTTCGTCGAGGGCTTTGTCGAACAGCTTCAATGCGGCGCTGTTCAGTGCCTGGGGGTCGGCGGCGTCGGCGACCAGTACGCCGGGCCAGGCCAATACCTCCAGGGGGTTGATCGGCGCTGGCTGGGCGATCAGCGCGGCGACGCTCTGCGCCGCTTCGATCAACTGGCGCGCGCGCAGGCTGTCGACCTGCAGGCTCTTGCCGGCGTCTTCCTCGGCGAAACGCAGGGTGCATTCCACCTTGCCGCGCGACAGGCCCTGGCGCAGCGCTTCGCGCACGGCACCTTCGAGATCGCGGAACGACTCGGGCAGGCGCAGGTGCGGTTCCAGGTAGCGGTGGTTGACCGAGCGCAGTTCCCAGATCAGCGTGCCGTGGCTGCCGGCTTCTTCGGTGCGAGCGAAGGCGGTCATGCTGTGCACCATGGGGTTACCTCTCGGATCGTGAATGAGGGGCGGGATTGTAGCGCAGTGCGTCGAACGGCCCAATCGGACGTGTCGCGGCGGCGACGTGCACTCTATAATGCCGGCCAGTTTTCAGTCCCCTGACAGGTATTCCCGATGAAACGTCCCAGTGGCCGTGCCGCCGCCGAGTTGCGCCCCGTTCGTATCACCCGCAACTACACCAAGCATGCCGAGGGTTCGGTGCTGGTCGAGTTCGGCGATACCAAGGTGATCTGCACTGCCAGCGTCGAGGCTGGCGTGCCGCGCTTCCTCAAGGGCCAGGGTCAAGGCTGGTTGACCGCCGAGTACGGCATGCTGCCGCGTGCCACCGGCGAACGTAACCAGCGCGAGGCGAGCAAGGGCAAGCAGGGCGGCCGCACCCTGGAGATCCAGCGCCTGATCGGGCGCTCCCTGCGCGCTGCGCTGGACATGAGCAAACTGGGTGAAAACACCCTCTATATCGATTGCGACGTGATCCAGGCCGATGGCGGCACCCGTACCGCGTCGATCACGGGCGCCATGGTCGCCGTGGCCGATGCGCTGAAGGTGCTGAAGAAGCGTGGCTCGCTCAAGGGCGAACCGCTCAAGCAAATGGTCGCCGCCGTCTCGGTGGGTATCTATCAGGGTGAACCGGTGCTCGATCTCGATTACCTGGAAGACTCCGCCGCCGAGACCGACCTCAACGTGGTGATGACCGATGCCGGCGGTTTCATCGAGGTTCAGGGCACCGCTGAAGGCGCGCCGTTCCAGCCGCAAGAGTTGAATGCCATGCTGGCGCTGGCCCAGCAGGGTGTACGCGAGCTTTTCGAACTGCAGCGCGCCGCGCTGGCCAATTGAAAGGAGTGCTGGAAATGGATGAGCAGAGTCTGAACAAGGTGCCGAGCCAGGAAGTCCGCCAGTGGGCGATGTTCTGCCATCTGGCCGCGCTGGCCGGGATGGTTATCCCCTTCGGCAATCTGCTGGGGCCGCTGATCCTGTGGCAGATGAAGCGCGAGAATTCGCCGTTCATCGATGAGCAGGGCAAGGAAGCGCTGAACTTCCAGATCACCGTGGTGCTGGCGTTCGTGGTGTGCTTCTTCCTGGCCTTCATCGTCATTGGCGTGTTCCTGGCGGGGTTGGTGGGCATCGGTGCGCTGGTGTTGCTGATCATTGCCTCGATCAAGGCCAACGAAGGCAAGTCCTATCGCTATCCCTTCTGCCTGCGCCTGATCAAGTAAGCCCCTGGCGAGCGACCCGTCGGTCGCTCGCCACTTTTTCCCCTTCGCCTGGATGACTGCCTGTGGCCGGTGCCAACCTTCTCGCTCTGCTCGATGACATCGCCACGGTCCTGGACGATGTGTCCGTGATGACCAAGGTGGCGGCCAAGAAAACCGCCGGCGTGCTGGGCGACGACCTGGCGCTGAATGCCCAGCAGGTCACCGGGGTTTCCGCCGACCGCGAATTGCCGGTGGTGTGGGCGGTGTGCAAGGGCTCGCTGGTGAACAAGGCGATCCTGGTGCCGGTGGCGCTGCTGATCAGTGCCTTCGCGCCCTGGGCGATCACGCCACTGCTGATGGTCGGCGGTGCCTTTCTCTGTTTCGAAGGCTTCGAGAAGCTGGCGCACAAGCTGCTGCACAGCAAGGAAGAAGACCAGGCGGCTCACGAGCAGCGGAATCAGGCGCTGGCCGATCCGGCTGTGGATATCAAGGCGTTCGAGAAGGCCAAGATCAAGGGTGCGATCCGCACCGACTTCATTCTCTCGGCGGAAATCATCGCCATCACCCTGGGCGTGGTCGAGCAGCAACCGCTGCTGCAGCAGTTCACCGTGCTGGCAGGAATCGCAGTGGCGATGACCATCGGCGTCTATGGCCTGGTGGCGGGCATCGTCAAGCTGGATGATGCCGGTCTCTACCTGAACAAACGCACCAGCGCGCTCGCCCGTGCGCTCGGCAACGGCTTGCTGTGGCTGGCACCCTGGCTGATGAAGGTGCTGTCCGTGGTCGGCACGGCGGCGATGTTCATGGTCGGTGGTGGCATCCTGACCCACGGTTTCGCGCCGCTGCATCACCTGGTCGAAGCGCTGACTCTCAAGTCGGCGCAGATCGCCGAACCGCTGGCCTGGTTCGCTCCGACGCTGCTCAATGCTCTGTTCGGGATTGTCGCCGGCGCAGTGGTTCTGGCCGGTGTGACGATTGTGGGCAGCATCTGGCGCAAACTGCGCGCCTGAGCCTACCGCCAGCAGGTCTTCAGACGCTCAGCAGCCAGTCGTAGTCGACGATCAGCGCGGCATGCTGGGAGAAGCGCGGCTGGCGTGGCAGGCGTGCGTTGCGTACGGTGCGACGCATGCCGGGAGTCAGCAGTTGGTAGTCGAAGCGCCAGCCGAGGTTGAGCATCTCGGCCTGCTCGTTGTCCGGCCACCAGCTGTACTGGTCGCCTTCACGGCTGACTTCGCGCAGGGCGTCGACATAACCCATGGTGCCGACCACCTCGTCCATCCAGGCGCGTTCGGGCGCGAGGAAGCCGGGCATCTGCTGGCAATCGCGCCAGTTCTTCACGTCGAGCTTCTGGTGGGCGACGTAGAGCGAGCCGCAATAGATATAGTCGCGGCGCTTGCGGCGCTGTTTGTCCAGATAGCTGCTGAAGTCGTCGATGAACTTGAATTTCTGGTTGAGATTCTCGTCACCGCCCTGGCCGGAAGGCAGCAGCAGGCTGGCGATACTGACTTTGTCGAAGTCCGCCTGCAGGTAACGTCCGTAGCGATCCGCCGTCTCGAAGCCGAGGCCGTGAATCACGGCTTTTGGCTGCAGGCGCGAATACAGCGCCACGCCGCCTTGTTCCGGATTCTCGGCTTCGCATGCGTAGAGGAAGTAACCGTCCAGTTGAAAGGCCGGGTCGTCCAGTTCGACGGAAGTCGCCCGGGTATCCTGCAAGCAGATCACGTCGGCATTCTGGGCTTGCAGCCAGCTGAGCAGACCTCGCTCGACCGCACCCTGAATGCCATTCACGTTCACGCTGATGATCCGCATAAATGGCCCCTGAAAACACGTGCATGTATGATACCCGAGCTCATCGTCAATTAGCCAAAAATCCTAGTAATAATCGAGCCTTCCGGGACTTTCCATGCAAGCCTATCAGCGTGAGTTCATCCGTTTTGCCATCGAACGCGGCGTGCTGCGCTTCGGCGAATTCACCCTCAAGTCCGGGCGCACCAGCCCCTATTTCTTCAATGCCGGCCTGTTCAACAGTGGTTTGGCCCTGGCGCAACTGGGGCGTTTCTATGCGTCGGCGCTGGTCGACAGCGGCATCGACTTCGACGTGATGTTCGGCCCGGCCTACAAGGGTATCCCGCTGGCCGCCGCCACGGCCGTGGCCCTGGCCGAGCAGCATGGCCGCGATGTGCCGTACTGCTTCAACCGCAAGGAAGCCAAGGCCCATGGTGAAGGTGGAACCCTGGTCGGCGCGCCGTTGAACGGTCGGGTGATGATCGTCGACGACGTGATCACCGCCGGGACCGCGATTCGCGAGGTCATGCAGATCATCCAGGCACAGGCTGCGCAGGCAGCTGGCGTATTGATTGCATTGAATCGGCAGGAGCGCGGTCAGGGCGAGCTGTCGGCGATCCAGGAGGTCGAGCGCGACTACGCCATTCCGGTGGTCAGCATCGTCTCTCTGGAGCAGGTACTTGCCTATCTGGCGGATGATGCTGAACTGAAGAAGTTCCTGCCCGCCGTCGAGAGCTATCGCGCGCAATTCGGCGTTCAGTGACGCCCTACCGCTGAAGAGAAGGGTTCGGGTCATGCTCAAGGGTACTGCCCATTGCATGCTGTTGTTGTCGATCTGCCTGCCGGTGCAGGCGGACCTGTACCGCTACGTGGATGGCAAGGGAATCGTCGTGCTCGACAGCATGGTCCCGCCGCAGTACATGGAAAAAGGCTACGAAGTGCTCAACGAGCAGGGCCGGGTGGTCAAGGTGGTGCCGCCGGCTCCGAGCCTCGAGGAGCGTAAGCGCATGCAGCAGGAGAAGTCCCGCGCGGGCTCGGATATCCAGTTGCTGCGCCTGTATTCCAGCGTGGCGGATGTCGATCGTGCCCGCGACCGCAAGCTCGCCGAGCTGAGCGGGGTGATCGACGTGGCCAAGGCCAACGTACAGTCGTTGCGCATCCAGCAGAACAACCTGCTGAGCCAGGCGGCCGACATGGAGCGTTCAGGGCGCGAGGTGCCTGAGCACCTGCTGGCGCAGATCGACAACCTGAAGGCCGAGCAGGCCAGTGCCGAGCAGGACATCCTGCGTTTTCAGAAGAACCAGGCCGATGCCGCAGCATCGTTCGCCGCCGATCGCGCCAGGCTCGATTACCTGCTCAAGCGCAATCAGTAAGGCGCAGCACGTGGCTTGTATCTAAGGCCTGCTGAGGTTTTGCTCCAAGCCATTGGGCGTGTTGAAGAACGTATCTCCCTTCGACATTTCGAGCAGGCTGCTTTGAGGCAATTGCGGACATTCGTTATTCCTCCGTCATTCCCGCGAAGGCGGGAACCCAGAAGCGCTTTTTTGGGCTCCCGCCTTCGCGGGAGTGACGGCTAAACACACCGAGTAATGATGTCCGCCCCTGCCTCAATGCGGCCACTCAAGCGAAAAGTCTGTTATCGAACGGCCAAGAGTCGCTGGCTAAAACGAAAACAGCCCCTTTGGGGCTGTCGTCGTGTTTCTCTGATCGCTTAGTTGCGTGGCTTGCGGTTGCTGATCAGCGTGCCGACGCCGCTGTCGGTGAAGATTTCCAGCAGCACCGCATTCGGTACCCGGCCATCGATGATGTGCGCGCTGGTCACGCCGCCTTGCACGGCCTCCAGGGCGCAACGGATCTTCGGCAGCATGCCACCGTAGATGGTGCCGTCGGCGATCAGGCCATCGACCTGTTCGGTGGTCAGGCCGGTCAGCACTTCACCCTGCTTGTTCATCAGGCCGGCGATGTTGGTCAGCAGCATCAGCTTCTCGGCTTTCAGCGCTTCGGCCACCTTGCCTGCGACCAGGTCGGCGTTGATGTTGTACGACTCACCGTTCACGCCTACGCCGATCGGGGCGATGACCGGGATGAAGTCGCCTTTGACCAGCATGTTGATCAGGTCGGTGTTGATGCTGGACACCTCGCCAACGTGGCCGATGTCGATGATTTCCGGCTTGGTCATTTCCGGGGTCTGGCGGCTGACGGTCAGCTTCTTCGCCCGGATCAGCTCCGCGTCCTTGCCGGTCAGGCCGATAGCGCTGCCGCCGTGGCGGTTGATCAGGTTGACGATGTCCTTGTTGACCTGGCCGCCGAGAACCATCTCCACCACATCCATGGTCTGCGCGTCAGTGACGCGCATGCCGTCGATGAAATGGCTCTCGATGGACAGGCGCTTGAGCAGATCACCGATCTGCGGCCCGCCGCCATGCACCACCACCGGGTTGATGCCGACTGCCTTCATCAGGACGACGTCGCGGGCGAAGCCTTCCTTGAGTTCGTCGCTTTCCATGGCGTTGCCGCCGTACTTGATCACCAGCGTCTTGCCGACGAAGCGACGGATGTACGGCAGCGCCTCGGAGAGAACCTTGGCGACTTCGGTGGCGGCATCACGATTGAGGGTCATTGCGAAACGGGCTCCAGGGTAGGTCAGAACGGCAGTTTGAGATCAGGTGCGACGGCATGCAGTTGCGCGCGGAATACATCCTGGATGCGCGTGAGCTCTTGTTGCGTCTCGGCCTCGAAGCGCAGCACCAGTACCGGCGTGGTATTGGAGGCGCGCACCAGGCCCCAGCCTTTCGGGTAGTCCACGCGCACGCCATCCAGGGTAGTTAGATTGGCGTCGCCCCACTTGGCGTCACGCTGCAACTGTTCGATCAGCGGGAATTTGCTGTCGTCGGTCACGGTGACGTTGATTTCCGGGGTGGAGACATCGGCCGGGAAGGCGGCGAACACCTGTTCGGCGGGGCGCTTGTCCTGGCTGAGAATCTCCAGCAGGCGCGCCGCGCTGTAGATGCCGTCGTCGAAACCGAACCAGCGCTCCTTGAAGAAGATGTGCCCGCTCATCTCGCCAGCCAGCAGGGCGCCGGTCTGCTTCATTTTCTTCTTGATCAACGAATGGCCGGTCTTCCACATTACCGGGCGCCCGCCGTAGCCGCTGATCAGCGCACCGAGGCGGCGGGTGCATTTGACGTCGTAGATGATGTCGGCGCCGGGGTTGCGCGAGACCACGTCCTTGGAGAACAGCATCATCAGGCGGTCGGGGAAGACCATGGTGCCGGCGTTGGTGATCACGCCGACGCGGTCGGCGTCGCCGTCGAAGGCCAGGCCCAGGTCGGCGCCTTCGCTCTTGACCTTGGCGATCAGGTCGACCAGGTTCTCCGGCTTGCCCGGATCGGGATGGTGATTGGGGAAGTTGCCGTCGACCTCGCCGTACAGCGAGATCACTTCGCAACCGAGGGCCTCGACCAGCTTCGGCGCGATCACGCCGGCCACGCCGTTGCCGCAGTCGACCACCACCTTGAGCGGGCGCGCCAGGGCGATGTCGCCGACGATGTGCTCGAAGTAGGGCGTGAGGATATCGACCTGCTTGACACTGCCCACGCCGCTGGCGAGGTCGTTGTCGTCGATGCGCGCCTTGAGCTTCTGGATCTGCTCGTTGGCCTGGGTGTCGCCGGCGATGACGATCTTGAAGCCGTTGTAGTCCGGCGGGTTGTGGCTGCCGGTGAGCATGACGCCGGACTTGCCTTCGAGGATGTGGGTGGCGAAGTACAGCGCCGGGGTCGGCACCATGCCCACGTCACTGACATGGCAGCCGGCGTCGAGCAGGCCCTGGATCAGTTGCTGCACGAGTTTCGGCCCGGACAACCGGCCATCACGGCCGACGGCGACGTTGGCTTCGCCCTGGGCGAGGCTTTCCGAGCCGATGGATCGACCGATCCAGTAGGCGGCTTCTTCGGTGAGACTGTCGTCGACCACGCCACGAATGTCGTAGGCGCGGAAAATGCTTGAGAGCAGTTTCGGTGGATTTTGCGGGGCGCTGGCCATGTAGGTTTGCTCCAGTCCCAGGAGATCCTGGTCTTCGTCAAGGATATCGATATCGAGAATATCGGTGTCTTGGAACAGCGGGTCGGCCAATTCGATCGGCTTGGGCGCGGGTTCCGTTACAGCAGTGGCTTTCGGACTGCCGGCCCCGTGGCTGGCCGGGGCTTCTTGTTTGCGACGCGGCATCCGCGCGATGGCCTGGGCCAGTTCATTCAAGGGCGGCAGGCCCAGGCTGAACGCTTTGACCGACTTTCCGCCAGAAAGCTCCTGAAGCAGTTGACCAAGTTGCTTGGCATCGCCGTCCACCTGCCTGAGCAGGCGTGAGCGGGTCAGGTGCAGACCGACCAGGGCGCCGAGCAAGGCCAACAGCACGGCGATGGCCAGCAGTGGAGTGGAGATCGGTGGGGCGGTGATCGCCGGCCCAGCGCTGAAATTCAGCACCCAGTTGGGGTTGCCGGTCGGGAAGCTGACGGCCTTGCCCTCGGCCGCGCCGCCGTATTGCACCAGCGTCTGCGGGTTGCCCTTGCCGAAGCGTTGCGCCAGCTCGGCGCGCCCGGCATTCGCTGGCAGTTCGGGCAGGGTGTTGAGGATACGTTGCAGGTCGACGACCAGCAGCAACGTGCCTTGCAGTTGCGCGCTGTCGGGGCGGCGCAGGGGCGCGACGCTGTAGACCAGCCAGCGTTCGCCGATCTTGTAGGCTTCCGCGGCGGCCTGTTGGCCGTTTTCCAGGCGATGCACCAGATCGAGCGCGGCGAAGTTCATCGGCCCGGCGCGGCCGGTTTCCGGGACAGCGCGGCCTGGCGCGTTGAGGTGGGCATCGACCACGCCTTGCCAGTGCTGCAGGCTGTGTTCGGCGGCGCCGATCTGCTCGTGGTCCTGGCTGTTGATGGCGTCGAGCAACGCGGGGTCGTTGGCGGCCGCTTCGGTATCGGCCTTGAGCTGCTGCAAGGCCTGCTTGATGGCATTGGCCTGGCTGTTGCCCCAGGCCTCGACCAGCTCCTGCCGCTGGTGGTTGGCGTTGCCGTTCAGGGCATACCACAGCAGCGCGCCAGCAGCGGCGATGCCGAGCAGGGTGGTCAGCGCGCCTGGCAGCAGCGGGCTGAGGTCCCTGTCCGGCTTGGCCTTGTCGTCCGGGGCGATCAGTTGAGGTGTTTCTGTGGCATTGCCGCGCTTGAACAGTTTCACCGAGCGTCTCCCCGTCCTGAGTGTGGGTCAGCGTGTTCCCGAATGGCCGAAGCCGCCCGCGCCGCGCTGGCTTTCGTCGAACTGTTCGACCAGTTCGAAGTGCGCCTGCACCACGGGTACCAGCACCAGTTGCGCGATGCGCTCGCCGACTTCGATGGTGAAGGCGCTCTGGCCGCGGTTCCAGCAGGACACCATCAGTTCGCCCTGGTAGTCGGAGTCGATCAGGCCGACCAGGTTGCCGAGCACGATGCCGTGCTTGTGGCCCAGGCCCGAGCGCGGCAGGACCAGCGCCGCCAGGCCTGGATCGGCGATATGGATCGACAGCCCGGTGGGGATGAGAATGGTCTGGCCCGGTTCGAGGATGGCCTTTTCCTTGAGCATCGCGCGCAGGTCGAGCCCGGCTGAGCCTGGGGTGGCGTAGTGCGGCAGGGGAAATTCGCTGCCCAGGCGGGAGTCGAGGATCTTGGCTTGCAGTGCGTGCATGAAGTGTCCTGTGTCTATCGGTTGAAGTCAGGCGCCGGTCTGGCGCTCGGCGATGAAAGCGACCAGTTGGCGGGCGATCTTGCCCTTGCTGGTCTGGGCGAAGCTGCTGGCGTGCAATTCGCGGTCGATGATGGTGATCGCGTTCTCTTCACTATTGAAGCCGATGGTGGGGTTGGCCACATCGTTGGCGACGATCAGGTCGAGATTCTTGTCCTGCAGCTTGCGTGCAGCATAGCCGAGCAGGTTTTCCGTTTCCGCGGCGAAGCCCACGCTGAACGGGCGATCCGGGCGGCCGGCCAGGGTGGCGAGGATGTCGGGGTTGCGCACCAGTTGCAGGAGCAGGCCGTCGCCGGTGGTGGGGTCTTTCTTCAATTTGTGCGGGGCGATCACTTCCGGACGGTAGTCGGCCACCGCCGCCGAGGCGATGAGAATGTCGCAGGGCATGGCCGCTTCGCAGGCGGCGAGCATGTCGCGGGCGCTGACCACGTCGATGCGGGCAACCCGGTCCGGGGTCGGCAGGTGCACCGGGCCGGTGACCAGGGTCACGCGGGCGCCGGCTTCCACCGCTGCTTCGGCCAGGGCGAAGCCCATCTTGCCGGAACTGTGGTTGGTGATGTAGCGCACCGGGTCGATGTTTTCCTGGGTCGGGCCGGCGGTGATCAGCACATGCTTGCCGGTCAGGCTGTGGCGCTGGAAGCAGTCGGCGGCGCGCTGCACCAGTTCCTCGGCTTCGAGCATGCGGCCAGGGCCGACGTCGCCGCAGGCCTGGCTGCCGGCGGCAGGGCCAAACAGCTTGAGGCCGCGCTGCTCCAGCAGTTGGGCATTGGCCTGGGTCGCCGGGTCGCGCCACATCGCCTGGTTCATCGCCGGGGCCAGGGCCACCGGGGCGTCGGTGGCCAGCACCAGGGTGGTCAGCAGGTCGTCGGCGACGCCTTGGCTCAGGCGTGCCATCAGGTCGGCGGTGGCGGGGGCGACCAGTACCAGGTCGGCCCAGCGCGCCAGCTCGATATGGCCCATGGCGGCTTCGGCCTCGGGATCGAGCAGGTCGAGATGAACCGGGTGGCCGGACAATGCCTGCAGGGTCAGCGGGGTGATGAATTCGCAGCCGCCACGGGTCATGACCACGCGTACTTCCGCGCCCTGATCGCGCAGCCGGCGAACCAGCTCGGCGCTCTTGTAGGCGGCAATGCCCCCGCCGACGCCCAGAACGATGCGTTTACGATACAGCCGCTGCATAGCCTGCCTTAATAATGTGGTGTGGATAGCAATGCGACGAAGGCGCCTCCCCTGGCCCTGCCACCGCGCAAAAAAGCCGGGCTAAGATAGCACAGGGCCCACACCGGAACAGTGGGTGCAATGGACAGGGAGATGTCTATGAGTATTCGTGATTGGCCCGTGGCGGAACGCCCGCGGGAAAAGCTGCTGGCCCAGGGCGCGGCGACCCTTACCGATGCAGAGTTGCTGGCGATCTTTCTGCGTACTGGCGTGGCCGGCAAGAGTGCGGTCGACCTGGCCCGGCACCTGCTGCGCGACTTTGGCGGTCTGCGCCAATTGCTCGAAGCGGACCTGATTTCGTTCAGCCAGCACCTGGGGCTGGGACCGGCGAAATACACGCAACTGCAAGCTGTATTGGAGATGGGCCGCCGTCACCTGGCCGAGCGCATCAAGCGCGACTCGGCGCTGGAGAGCCCGCAGGCCGTGCGTGACTACCTCAAGGCCTGTCTGCGTCACGAGCCGCATGAGGTGTTCGGTTGCCTGTTTCTCGATTCGAAGCACCGGGTGATCGAGTTCGAGCCACTGTTTCGCGGCAGCATCGACGGTGCAAGCGTTTATCCCAGGCAAGTGGTCAAGCGCGCCCTGGCACAGAACGCCGCCGCCGTGATCCTGGTGCACAACCATCCTTCAGGTGTCGCCGAGCCGAGCCAGGCGGATCGCGTGTTGACGGCAAGGCTCAAGGAATCACTGGCGCTGGTCGAAGTGCGGGTGCTCGATCACTTCATCATTGGCGATGGCGATCCGCTGTCGATGGCGGAGTTTGGTTGGCTTTGAGGCAGGAGCGGACGTTCGCTATTTCTCCGTCATTCCCGCGAAGGCGGGAATCCAGAAGCGCTTTTTTGGGCTCCCGCTTTCGCGGGAGTGACGGCTAAACACATCGAGTAATGACGTCCGCTCCTGCCTCTAAGCAGCCCTTACTCGCGCAACTCCACCTTGGCAAAGTCCTGCCGCCCGAACGGGCTGGCCTGGTAGCCCTCGACCTGCTGGCGCAGCAGGACGCTGGCGGTCGGGTGGGCGAGGGGCAGCCAGAGTGCCTGGTCGTGGATGATGCGCTGTGCTTCTTTATAGGCTTGCTCGCGGGCCTGGCGGTCGCCGTCGGTCTTGCCCTGGCCGATCAATTTGTCCAGTTGCGGGGCGCAGTAGCGAGCGAAGTTGGTGCCGCTATTTACCGCCGCGCAGGAAAATTGTGGGCTGAGGAAGTTGTCCGGATCGCCGTTATCGCCGGCCCAGCCCATGAACAACAGGTCATGCTCGCCGGCTTTGGCGCGACGGATCAGTTCGCCCCACTCGATCACCCGGATTTGCACGCGAATGCCGACACCGGCCAGATCGGACTGCAGCATCTGTGCGCCCAGGCCCGGATTGGGGTTGAGCAAGCTGCCGGAAGGACGTGTCCAGATGGTGGTGTCGAAGCCTTGTTCCAGACCCGCCTGCTTCAGCAGTTCGCGAGCCTTTGCCGGATCGTGCGCATAGCCGGGCAGGCTGCGGTCGAAGCTCCAGGTGTTGGGCGGAAAGGGGCCATTGGCGATCTGCGCGCTGCCCTGGAACACCGCCTTGAGGTAGCGCTCATGGTCGAAGGCGAGGTTGATCGCCTGGCGCACTTCGGGTTTGTCCAGCGGTGCATGCTGGCTGTTGATCGCCACGAAGGCCGTCATGAAGGCCGGGGTTTCGCTGACTTTCAGCTCGTGCTGCTGGCGTGCGCTCTCTATATCCAGCGGTTTGGGCGACAGGGCGATGTGGCACTCGCCACGACGCAGCTTCTGCAGGCGTACGGTGGCTTCCGGGGTGATGATGAACACCAGCGAGTCCAGCGCGGGTTTGCCGGCGAAATAGTTCGGGTTGGCGATGTAGCGCACCACCGCATCGCGCTGGAAACGCTTGAGCTGGAACGGCCCGGTGCCGACCGGTTCGCGGTTGAGTCGGTCGGTCTGCCCGGCGGCGAGCAATTTGCTCGCGTACTCGGTGGAATAGATGGAAGCAAAGCCCATGCTCAGGCTGGCGAGAAAGGTGGCATCGGCATGCTTGAGGGTGAAGCGCACGGTCAGCGGATCGACGGCTTCGATCCGTTCGATCAGCGTGGGCCACTGCATCGACTGGGCATGTGGATAACCGCTGGGCGATGTCTTGTACCAGGGGTGTTGCGGGTCGATCATGCGCCGGAAGCTGAACAGCACGTCCTCGGCATTCAATGTGCGAGTGGGGGTGAACCAGGGCGTGGTGTGGAAGGCCACGTTCGGGCGCAAGCGGAAGGTCCATTGCAGGCCGTCGGCGGAAACTTCCCAACGCTCGGCCAGGCCGGGCACCAGGTCGCTGCTGCCGGGGGCAAGCTCCACCAGGCGGTTCATCAGCACATCGGCCGAGGCGTTGGTGGTGGTCAGCGAGTTGTAGCGCACCACATCGAAACCTTCCGGGCTGGCCTCGGTGCATACGCCCAGGGTGGCGGCTTGCGCCAGGAACGGGGTGAACAGCAGGGGCAGGGCGGCAAGGCGCATGTCGGTGCATCTCCAGCGAGTGAAGGCGTAACCCTAGACCAAGCGGCTCAGCCGGGACAACCGGCAAGGGCGACGAGCGGTAGTCAGCACATGCCCTGTGTCCGGCGCCTCTGGCCTGTGGACAGCTTTTCAACCTGCACATCGCCTTGCTAGGTCTAGGGTGTTCTGGTATAAAGTAGCGCTCTTTTCTTGGGGCCCGGCAAATGCGTGAGCGAGATAGTCGGTAAGACCCCCTGAGAAACGTGGCGCTGAGCGCCAAATGACTATTGAGTTCAAGCGGCCAACCCATGCCGGGTTGGGCATGTGGTTTTAGAGGGCTGAGGCATGTCGAGAGTCTGTCAAGTTACCGGTAAGGGTCCGGTAACCGGGAACAACGTTTCCCACGCGAACAACAAAACCCGTCGTCGTTTCCTGCCGAACCTGCAGCACCATCGCTTCTGGGTCGAGTCCGAGAAGCGCTTCGTGCGTCTGCGCGTCTCCGCCAAGGGCATGCGCATCATCGACAAGCGCGGCATTGACGTAGTGCTGTCCGAGCTGCGCGCTCGCGGCGAAAAGGTTTAAGGAGACTGTCATGCGTGAACTGATCCGTTTGGTGTCCAGCGCCGGTACCGGCCACTTCTACACCACCGACAAGAACAAGCGCACCACCCCGGACAAGATCGAGATCAAGAAATACGATCCGGTCGTCCGCAAGCACGTGATCTACAAGGAAGCCAAGATCAAGTAATTGGTCTGGCTCCAAGCGAAAAACCCGCCTTCATGGCGGGTTTTTTGTGGCCTGCCATCCATGGCGGCCACCCTTCGGGCCGTCGCAAGCGACGTCAAAAATTGCTCCCGGCAATTTTTTGTTTCTGTGACTCAGCGATTCATGCGCCCTTCGCTTCGAAAATCACATAGACCTTCCGGCAAGGCTCCAGCACTTCCCAGGTCCCGGAAAACCCCGCCGGGATCACGAAGCGATCGCCGGCGCGCACGGTTCGGGCGCTGCCGTCCCTGTCGCGCAGCACCGAAACGCCCTGCAGGATTTCGCAGTATTCGTGCTCGGTGTAGTTCACCGTCCACTGGCCGACCGCGCCTTCCCACACGCCGCTGCTGAACTGGCCACAGGGGCTGGAATAGTGGTTGCGCACATTCTGCTCGGGATCGCCCTTGAGGACTTTTTCCTTGGCGGGTCGATAGTGCTCGGCAGGCGTTGTGCTGCTGGCGAAGTCGACGATCTTGTCCAGGGTCATGGCCGCTCCTTAATAAAGAGGAAAGGTGGTCGAGTCTATGTTTGATAAAACGAACGTAGCAAGGCGATAAATTCCATTCTGTCAAAAATATTGAAAATTCGTGTTCCGCTGGTTTAGTGTGGCCGGCACTCGGCTGTGCCGAATGAATGCCTGGCTGGGTTGTCGATCCAGCACACCTAATTCGAGGACAACAAGATGACCGCTCTGACTCGCTCCGATTGGGAACAACGTGCCAAGGACCTGAAGATCGAAGGCCGTGCCTTCGTCCAGGGCGAATACCGCAATGCGGTTTCAGGCGCCACTTTCGAGTGCCTGAGCCCTGTCGATGGCCGCCTGCTCGGCCATGTCGCCAGTTGCGACCAGGCTGACGCCGATCTGGCGGTCAAGGTTGCCCGCGAAGCATTCGATTCCGGTGCCTGGTCGCGCATGGCGCCGGTCAAGCGCAAGAAAGTCCTGCAGCGTTTCGCCGACCTGATCGAAGCCCATGGCGAGGAGCTGGCGCTGCTGGAAACCCTCGACATGGGCAAGCCGATCAGTGACTCCACCAGCGTCGACGTGCCCGCTGCCGCCAACGCCATCCGCTGGAGCGGCGAGGCCATCGACAAGATCTACGACGAGGTGGCGGCCACCGCGCACAACCAGCTTGGCCTAGTCACCCGCGAGCCGGTCGGCGTGGTCGCGGCCATCGTGCCGTGGAACTTCCCGCTGCTGATGACCTGCTGGAAGCTCGGCCCGGCCCTGGCCACCGGCAACTCGGTGGTGCTCAAGCCGTCCGAGAAGTCGCCGCTGACCGGCCTGCGCATCGCCCAACTGGCCATCGAGGCCGGCATCCCGCAAGGCGTGTTCAACGTGCTGCCGGGGTTCGGCCACACCGTGGGCAAGGCCCTGGCCCTGCACATGGATGTCGACACCCTGGTGTTCACCGGCTCGAGCAAGATCGCCAAGCAACTGATGATCTACGCTGGCGAGTCGAACATGAAGCGCGTGTGGCTGGAGGCCGGCGGCAAGAGCCCGAACATCGTGTTCGCCGATGCGCCTGATCTCAAGGCCGCTGCCGAAGCTGCCGCCAGCGCCATCGCTTTCAACCAGGGCGAGGTCTGCACCGCCGGCTCGCGCCTGCTGGTAGAGAATTCGATCAAGGACACATTCGTGCCGCTGGTGGTCGAGGCACTCAAGGGCTGGAAGCCGGGCAACCCGCTGGACCCGCAGACCACTGTCGGTGCGCTGGTCGATACCATTCAGATGAACAACGTACTGTCCTACATCCAGGCCGGCCATGACGACGGCGCCAAGCTGCTCATCGGCGGCAAGCGCGTGCTGGAGGAAACCGGCGGCACCTACGTCGAGCCAACTATCTTCGACGGCGTGAACAACGCCATGCGCATCGCCAAGGAGGAAATCTTCGGCCCGGTGCTGTCGGTGATCGGCTTCGACGACGAGAAAGAAGCCATCGCCATTGCCAACGACACCGTCTATGGCCTGGCCGCTGCGGTGTGGACCAGCAACCTGTCCCGCGCGCACCTGGTCGGCAAGGCCCTGCGTGCCGGCAGCGTGTGGATCAACCAGTACGACGGCGGCGACATGACCGCGCCATTCGGCGGCTTCAAGCAGTCCGGCAACGGTCGCGACAAGTCGCTGCACGCGTTCGACAAGTACACCGAGCTGAAATCGACCTGGATCAAACTCTGATCCATTGCCGAGGGTGATTCGCGCCTGCCGAAGCAGGCTTGATACACCGAGGCGGCCGGGCTCCTTCCAGGGCCCGGCCGTTTTCTTTCGCCTGATCATCATGATGGAGAGCGTCATGGAAATGCGTTGGGGCACCTATTTCGCCGTTTGCGCGGCGGTGATCAGCATCGGCCTGGCCCTGGGCGTGACCATGCCGCTGGTGTCCCTGCGCCTGGAAGGCTGGGGCTACGGCAACTTCGCCATCGGGGTGATGGCCGCGACGCCGGCGGTTGGCGTGTTGCTCGGCGCTGCGTTGTCCGGCTTCCTCGCCGCCCGGGTTGGCACGACCTTGCTGATGCAACTGTGCCTGCTGGTCGGCGCCGTATCGGTGGCGATGCTGGCGCTGGTGCAGCATTACGCGATCTGGATCGTCCTGCGCCTGGCCATCGGCGTGGCACTGACCGTAGTGTTCATCCTCGGTGAAAGCTGGATCAATCAGTTGGCCGTGGAGAAATGGCGAGGCCGCCTGGTGGCGCTGTATGGCACCGGTTACGCGCTGAGCCAGCTGTGTGGTCCGCTCCTGCTTACCGCCCTGGGAACCAAGACCGACATCGGCTTCTGGACCGGCACCGGCCTGTTGATCGGCGGTTCGTTGCTGCTGCTCGGGCGTAGCGGGGCGCCACGGGTCGACGAGCACAGTGCTTCGGGGCGTGGCCTGGTGGGGTTCTGTCGCGAGCTGCCGACCATCGCCTGGGCGGTGATGCTGTTCGCTGCCTTCGAAGCGATGATGCTGACCCTGCTGCCGGTCTACGGGCTGCACCAGGGCTTCACCCAGGAAGTGGCGCTGCTGATGGCCACGGTGGTGGTGGTCGGCGATGCGGCGTTGCAACTGCCCATCGGCTGGTTGGCCGACCGCCTGCCGCGCCTCACGCTGTTTCGGGTGTGTGGCATTGCTCTGCTGCTTTCGAGCCTCGGCGTCCCGCTGTTATTGCACACGCCGCTGATCTGGCCGCTGTGGGTGATCTTCGGTGCCAGCGCCGGCGGCTTGTTCACCCTGTCGTTGATCCTGATTGGCGAGCGCTTCCGCGATGATGAACTGGTGCGCGCCAACGCCCACGTTGCCCAACTCTGGGGTCTGGGTTGCCTGGTCGGGCCGCTGGTCACCGGCGCGGTGAGCCAGTGGATCAGTGGTCATGCCCTGCCGCTGTTGATGGCTGTGGGCGCTGCAGTGTTCGTCTGGCTGACCTGGCGAGAAGGTCGGGCAAGCGTATCGAACGTTTCGTTGCAGAAATAACCTTCACTCGACGAGCATGCCCGCCACGGTCTCGCCAACGATGCGCAGCGCCTGCTCGACTTCGTCGCTGGTCGTCGAGTAGTTCATGCGCAGGCAATTGCGGTATTTGCCGGCGGCGGAAAAGATGCTGCCGGTGGCGATCTGCACGCCTTGTTCCACGAGCAGGCGGTTGAGGCGATGGCTGTCGAAGTCCTCGGGCATTTCCACCCAGATCATGAAACTGCCGACCGGCTGGCTGACTTTCACCACCGGCGGAAAGTAACGGGCGATCCACTCGCTCATCAGGTCGCGTCCGCGCTGGTACTGCGCGCGCATGCGTCGCAGGTGCGGCTCGTAGTGGCCGCCCTTGATGAACTCGGCCAGGGCCAGTTGCGGAACCTGGGCGGTGGAGCCGGTACACATGTACTTCATGTGCAGCGCCCGATCCAGGTAACGGCCGGGGGCGATCCAGCCGATGCGCAGGCCGGGTATCAGGGTCTTGGAGACGGAGCTGCAGAGCAGCACGCGGCCATCTTCGTCGAATGACTTGATGGTGCGCGGGCGCGGGTAACTGTAGGCCAGGTCGCCATACACATCGTCCTCGATGATCGCCACGTCATGGCGCTGGGCCAGGGTCAGCAGGGCGCGCTTGTTGGCTTCCGGCATGATGTAGCCAAGCGGATTGTTGCAGTTGGGGGTGAGCTGGATGGCCTTGATCGGCCATTGCTCAAGGGCCAGTTCCAGGGCTTGCAGGTTGACGCCGGTGAGCGGATCGGTGGGCAGCTCCAAGGCCTTCATGCCGAAGCCTTTCAGCGCCTGCATCACGCCATGGAAACTCGGCGATTCGACCGCTACCACGTCGCCAGGTTGGCAGACGGCGTGCAGGGCGGTCAGCAGCGCTTCATGGCAGCCAGTGGTGACGATGATCTCTTCGGCGGCGATGCGCGAGCCGGAGTCCAGCATCAGGCGGGCGATCTGTTCACGCAGGCCAAGGTCGCCATACAGGCTGCCGTAGGTCAGGCAGTTCAGGTCCTGGCGTCGACTCAGGCGCGACAGGCTGCGCAGCAGCGGCTTGAGCGTCGGGCTGCTGATGTCTGGCCGCCCCCGGCCGAGCTGGATGAGCGTATCGGTGGGCGCGCCGCCGATCTGTTGCAGCACCTGGTCCCATTGGGATACCTCGACTGGTCGCTGGGTCGTGCGACTGACCTCGGGGAGTGCGGGAAGCTGGCGCGCCGGTGGTACGAAATAGCCGGACTTCGGCCGCGGCGTGGCCAGGCCGCGGTCTTCCAGGGTGCGATAGGCCTGCTGCACGGTGCTCAGGCTTACGCCGTGTTCCTGGCTCAGGCTGCGTACCGAGGGCAGGCGATCGCCCGGGCGATAGAGGCCTTGTTCGATGCGTGCGCCAAGCAGCTCGGCGAGGTTGCGATAGAGGTTCATGGGGTGGGCCATACAGATAGGTCTGGAAAGCGGGATTCAGATCAGGAAAAACCAATCTGTATGGTTTTAATTGGTTTTTCCTGAATCTGTATCCATTTCCCTGCGGAAATCATCATGTTCTCCCATACAGATACGTGCAAGGAGAACATCATGCCCGACCTCATCGAACACGCCGTGCTGCCGGCCCGGCGGCAGGTGCCGGCCAAGACTTTTCAGGCGCGGTTGCAGGCATTCCTGCGCCGTCTGCACACCCGCAAGGGATTGGTCGGGCTGAATGAATCGCAACTGCGCGATGTCGGCTTGAGTCGGGAAGAGGCCCTCGAGGAGATCGAGCGGCCGGTGTGGCGGTTGTGGGGCGGTTAAGTTGCAAGCTTCAAGTAAGAGCTCAGAATCTGTTCATGACCTCCGATTGGCTCATCAGGCAGCGTTGAGGCAATTGTGGACATCGATACTATTTACCGTCACTCCCGCGAAGGCGGGAGCCCAAATAAAAAAGCGCTAAAGGCTCTTCTGGGTTCCCGCCTTCGCGGGAATGACGGAGTAATAACGAATGTCCGCTCCTGCCTCGAAGCAGTCATTCGAACGAGATTGTGAGATCGTGAATCGCTTCTCAGCGCTCAGCGCGTCTGGGTAGCTTTTAACTTGCAGTTGCTCTATTCGACGAAGGCGACGGCGCCATCCACCAGTGACTTCACCCGGGCCAGGGATTCGACGCGGTAGCCTTGGCTTTCCAGCAGGGCGCGGCCTTCCTGGAAGGATTTCTCGATGACGATGCCGAGTCCGGCGATGCTCGCGCCGGCCTGGCCGATCAGGTCGATCAGGGCCTTGGCGGCGTGGCCGTTGGCGAGGAAGTCGTCGATCACCAGGACGTGGTCGGCGGCGCTCAGGTGGCGCGCCGAGATGGCGATGGTGCTTTCGGTCTGCTTGGTGAAGGAGAACACCTTGGAAATCAGCAGGTCGTCCTTCAGCGTCAGCGATTGGTACTTGCGGGCGAAGATCACCGGTACGCCCAGTTCCAGGCCGGCCATCACCGCCGGGGCGATGCCCGAGGCTTCGAGGGTGACGATCTTGGTGATGCCCTGGTCGCGATAGCGCGTGGCGAACTCATGGCCGATCTGCTGCATCAGCGCCGGGTCGATCTGGTGGTTGAGGAAGGCGTCGACCTTGAGCACCTGTTCGGACAGGACGATGCCTTCGCTCAGTATTTTCTGTTTCAACGCTTCCACGACTGCACCCTCTGGCTCGACGAAAGCGGCGGATTTTCCCTCAAAACGCGGCGCACTTGTAGGGGCACCGAGCGAATGCCGAGTCACTCTCGTCCCCAGCGTTCCACCAGGGCATCGGCGAACACTTTCAAACGAGGGGAGCGCTGGCGCGACGGCGGATAGACGATGGAGATTTCCCGCTGGCGCCCGGCATAGGGCTGGAGCAGTTCGACCAGGCGCCCGTCGGCGATTGCCTCGGCCACGGCGAAGTCCATCAGTTGGGCGATGCCCAGGCCGAGGTGGGCGGCTTCGAGCAAGGCGTCGCCGTTGTCGAAGATCAGCCGGCCGCAGGCTTCCAGATCCCTGGGTTTGCCTTTGTCGATGAACTGCCAGGCGACCAGTCGGCCATCGCGCGGATTACGTACCGCCAGGCAGTCGTGATCGGCGAGATCATCGAGGTTCTGCGGCGTGCCCCGTCGAGCCAGGTAGCCGGGCGTCGCCACGCAGGTCCATCGAGTGGCGCGCAACGGCCGGGCGATCATGCCCTGGTCGTCGATGCGCCCGGTGCGCACGGCGAGGTCGAAGCCATCCTCGACGATATCCACGACCCGATCGCTCAGGGTGCTCTCGATGTGCAGTTGTGGATAACGCTGGTGCAACTCGCCCAGCAGCGGCAGCACGATCATCCGCCCGAATGCCGCCGGCGCGGTCAGGCGCAGGGTGCCGCTGGGTTCGCAACGGCGGTCGAGGAGGGTGCGTTCGGCATCTTCCAGGCCGCAGAGCAGTGGTGCGCATTGGTCGCGCAGTACGGTGCCGTCGGGCGTCAGGCTGACACTGCGGGTATTGCGGTTGAGCAGGCGTGTGCCCAACTGCCGTTCGAGCCGGGCGATGGCCCGCGACAGGCCGGACTGGGTCATGCCGGTGGCATTGGCGGCGAGGGTGAAGCTGCGCAGCTCGGCGACCTTGAGCAGCAGGTGGACGGCATTCAGATCCATGATTTTTATCATTACTGATAGGTTCGGTTCGATATTTATCATGCGTTGAGCATGAATGACACTGCCGGTCCGCTCAGTCTTCAAGGACCCGCCCATGCCTTCCGCCCATCCCCGCCTGATGCTTGCGCTACTTGCCTGCGCGCAACTGATCATCGCCCTGGACGCCACTATCCTGTTCGTCGCGCTGCCGAGCATCGGCGAGCAACTGGCGTTTTCCGCCCAGCAACTGCAGTGGGTGATCAGCGCCTACAGCGTAGCCTTCGGCGGCTGCCTGTTGCTCGGCGGGCGTTGCGCCGACCTGCTCGGTCGTCGGCGCATGTATCGCATCGGCCAGACCTTGTTCGCCCTGGCCTCGCTGGCCGGAGGCTGCACCGATTCACCGTTGCTGTTGGTACTTGCTCGTGCAGTGCAAGGCGTTGGCGCGGCGATGCTGTTCCCGGCGACCCTGGCGTTGATCAATACCCACTTCGCCGAAGGCCCGCCGCGCACCCGCGCCCTGGCGATCTGGAGCGCGGCTTCGGCAGCGGGTCTGGCGCTCGGGGCATTGCTTGGCGGGGTGTTGACCCAGTGGTTCGGCTGGGAAGCGGTGTTCCTGGTCAACGTGCCGTTGGCGGCAGCGTGTGCCTGGGGCGCCGGCCGCTGGATCGCGGCGGATGCTGCCCGTGAGTCGGGGCGCCGCTTCGACCTGCCCGGCGCGATCTGCGTGACGGCAGGTGGCTGCCTGCTGGTGTTGGGGTTCATCCAGGGGCCGGAATGGGGTTGGCAGTCACCCGGATTGATCGTCGCCTTCGTACTGGCGCTGCTGTTGCTCGCGGCATTCATCCATATCGAGCGCACCACCACTGATCCGCTGATGCACCTGGACCTGCTGCGCCAGCGCAGCCTGTGGCTGGCGATGCTGATCACGGCAGTGTTCATGAGCAGCTATGGCGTGCAGTACTACTTCCTGGCCATCTACTACCAGCGTGTGTATGGCTTCAGCGTGTTGCAGACTGGCCTGGCGTTTTTGCCGGCGACCCTGTTCTGCACCGTCGGCATCGCCCTGGCCGAGCGGTTGCTGGCGCGCTTCGGGGCGCGCAGTTCATTGATCATCGGCCTGCTTGCCGGTGCCGCCGGAATCGCCTGGCAGACGACCGGCCTGGTTCGTGTCGACAGCTATACGAGCCTGTTGCCGGCGATCCTGCTGTTGAGCCTCGGCCAGGGCATCACCTGGACTTCCATGTGGGTCTGCGCCGGCCAGGGCGTGCCCGCTGCACAGCAGGGCGTGGCCTCGGGCATGGCCTCCACGGTGCAACAGATCGGCGGGGCGCTCGGCCTGGCGGTGCTGGTGTCACTGGCCAATGCCGCCAGTGATTCGGTGGACGGTATGGATCGGGCGTTGTGGTGCAGTGCGCTGGTCGCGTTGGCTGGAGCAGGGTTGGCAATCGCCTTGCCGGGGCGCAGAGCGAAGGGCAGCTCGTGCCAGTGCCTGGGAACGGATGGCTGAGCCGTGCTCAACGGCGGACCAATGGCGCCTGGGTGAATTGCTCGTGGCTGTGTACGAGGTAGGCCGCAATGCGCTGCGCCAGGCGTTCCAGGGTCTGGATGCTGTAGTGCTGGCGATCCCAGGCGGCGTGCAGGACTACGCCCAGATGAGTCGAGCTGACCTGTTCATCGCTACGCACCAGGACGTGCCAGCCGGGGTACTTGGGAGGATCGGTGACCACCCCGACCCCACGACCGCTGGAGGCCAACGCCTGTACGATCGCCGCCTGATCGCATTCGTCCACCTGGCCGTAGGCGAGGCCGGTACGCACGAGGGCCATGTTCAACTCCTGGCGGGCGATGCTCTGGCTGGTGTGCAGGATCAGCCGCTCGTTGACCAGCTCTTCGAGGCTGACGTCGACACGCTGTGCCCTGGCCCAGGGATGCGCGGCACTCACGTAGGCGCGCAAGGGCACCGGGCCCAGGCGCAGGCTGGCGAAATCCTCGCTCATGTTGGCGGGGGACAGCACCATGTCGATCCCGGAGTGCAGTAGCTCATGCAGTTGGCAAGGCTGGGCTTCCTGGGTCAGCAACAGCGGATCGTCCGCCTCCAGGGTGGTGATGAACGGCGCAATCAGCCCGGAAATCGTCGCCGGGGTGGCGGCCAGGCGCAGTTGGCGAATGCGCCCGGCAGACCAGCTTTGCGCGGCGGCTCTCACCGAGCGGGCGTTGTCCAGCAGTTGCCGCGCTAGCGGCACCAGTTCGCGGCCGGCCGGGGTCAGTTGCAGGCGGTTGCGCTGGTGGTCGAACAGGCGCAGGCCGAGTTCCGTTTCCAGGGTCTGCAACTGACGGCTGAGCGCCGGTTGGGCGACGTGCAGCGCAGCGGCAGCCGCGGTCACGGTGCCGGTGTCGACGACGGCGAGGAAGCATTCGATGCGGCGCAGGTTCATGCACGCAGCATACGCCAGGGGCTCCGGCCGGCCCAACTGGCTACAGATCGGTTCAGTAGCCACGGGCCGTGTGTACACGTCGTGGTGAAGAGGTGCCTGTGGTCAGGCTGGCGAGGTTTTCCAGGGTCTGTGCGGCGATGACCTCGACGGCCGTGCGCGTGGCGATGTGCGGCGTGATGCGGATGTGTGGGTGGCTCCAGAACGGGTGCGTCGCGGGCAGCGGTTCGACGCTGAAGGTGTCCAGCGTGGCTTGGCTCAGTTGGCCACTGGCCAGGGCTTGCAGCAGGTCCGCCTCGACCAGGTGATCGCCGCGCCCGACGTTGATCACGTGCGCGCCGGGCGGCAACTGCTCGAACAGCGTGGCGTCGAGCAGGCCGTGGGTCTGCTCGGTCAGCGGCAGCAGGCAAACCAATGTCTCGCATTGAGCGAGAAAGGCAGGCAGTTGCGAGGGGCCGACGAAGCTTTGCACGCCCTCTGGCAAATCGGTCTTGGCGCTGCGACTCCAGCCCGCGAGCGGATAGCCGAGCGCCCGCAAGGCTCGTGCGCAATGCACGCCGAGCTCACCCAGGCCGGCGATGCCGACGCGGTGCGTGTGCGGTGCGCGGACCTGCACCGAGGCCCAGCGTTTTTCCTGTTGGGCGCGGGCGCACTCATCCAGGCCGCGCTGGGCGTTGGTCACTGCCCAGGTCACGTACGCCGCCATGCCGGCCGCCATCTGCGGGTCGACGATGCGGAACAGCGGCACGTCGGCGGGCAGTTCGGGATCGTCGAGCAGGTGCTCGATGCCGGCGCCGACCGACTGGATCAGGCGCAGATGCGGTAGGCGGGCCAGCAGGCCGGCAGGCGGGAACCAGCAGACAGCGGCCTCTATCTCTTCCAGCGCGCCCAGGTCGTCGCCCAGGCGCAGGTCATGATCGGGGTGCAACGCCTGCCAGGCCTGTGCCATCGGCGTCATGTCGTCGCGCGCGCTGAGCAGGGCGATGGTCGGTGTGCGGGGGGTCATAGTCGGTAGTCCGGGGCGATACGGTCGAGTTGGCGCAACAGCGCCTGCCAGGCCAGTTCGACGCCGCCCGGGTTGTCCAGCTCGCGGGCGCTGCGTTGGCGCGCGGGATCGTTGAGCTGGCGCTGGGTGCGTTCGCGCACGGGAGTGTCCGGCAGCAGCAGGTCGCCGCCGGCCTGGGCGGCGATCTGCACATCACAGGCTTTCTCCAGATAGAACAGGCGAATGAAGGCTTCGGCCACGCTGCGGCCCACGCTGAGCAAACCGTGGTTGCGCAGGATCATCACGTCGTTATCGCCCAGGTCGGCAACCAGGCGTGCCTGTTCGTCCAGATCGAGGGCCACACCTTCGTAGGTGTGGTAGCCGACCCGGCCGTGGAAGGTCAGGGCGAACTGGCTGATCGGCAGCAACCCGGCGGCCTGGGCGGCGACGGCACAACCGGCGCGGGTGTGGGTGTGCAGCACGCATTGGGCGTCGTCACGGGCGGCATGGATGGCGCTGTGGATAACGAAGCCTGCCGGGTTTACCCGGTGCCCGGTGGGCGCCACGGGCTGGCCGGCGAGGTCGATCTTGACCAGGCTGGAGGCGGTGATTTCCTCGAACAGCAGCCCGTAGGGGTTGATCAGGAAGTGATGTTCCGGACCGGGGATACGGACCGAAAGGTGGGTGAAGATCAGGTCGCTCATCCGGTAATGAGCGACCAGCCGGTAGCAAGCCGCCAGTTCCTGGCGCAGGTGGCGTTCGATGTCGTGCATGACAGCGATCCTCAAGAGGAAACGCCGCAGCCTCTAAGGCTGCGGCGCCAGGTCAGGGTTGTTTGCGGGTGACGTAGCCGGTGAGCAGGGCACCGACCAGTGAGGTCCCGGCGATCAGGGCCAGCAGGCTGGCGGGGCCCCAGGATTGGTTGTCGGAAATCACCAGCATCTGCGTGGCCAGCGCCGGCATGAATCCGGCGATGACCGCCGACAGGTTGGCCGACAGCCCGAGCCCGCTGTATTGCAGGTGCGGCGGGAACAGGCGGGCCAGCAGGTTGCCGATGGGCGCATAGGGAATGGTGGCAATGCCCAGGGCGCCGATCATGCCCAGGGTGATCCACTGGCTTTCACGGGTGTCGACCAGCCAGAAGATCGGGAAGGCCAGGGCCAGGGTCACCACATAACCGATCACCACGGTACGCACCGCACCGATACGGTCGGCGAGGCGACCGGAGAGGATCAGCACGATCATCTGCACCACGGCGGCGATGCTCATGGCCTTGAGAATCACTGTGCTGGGCAGGCCGAGCGTCTTGGTCACGTAGCTGATCATGAACGCGGTCATGATGAAGAAGCCGGCGTTGCATTGCAGGTACGCGGCGATACCGATCAGCAGGCGACCCGGCACCTGGCGCAGCAGTTCGAGCACCGGCATCTTCTCGGTCTTGTCTTCCTTGGCCAATTGTTTGAACGCCGGGGTTTCCTCGACGTGCCAGCGCATCCACAGGGCGATGCCGACCAGCACGATGGACACCAGGAACGGCAGGCGCCAGGCCCATTCGAGGAAGGCATTGCCAGGCAGTGAGGCAACCAGTGCAACGCCGCCGGAGGACAGCAGGGTGCCGGTCGGCGAACCGAGCTGGATGATCGAGGCATACAGGCCGCGCTTTTTCGGCGGCGCGTACTCGATGGCGAGCAAGGTCGCGCCGCCCCATTCGCCACCCGCGGCAATACCCTGCAGGGCGCGCAGGATGGTGAGCATGATCGGCGCGGCGATCCCGGCGGTGGCGTAGGTCGGCAGCAGGCCGATGGTGGTGGTGGCCAGGCCCATCAGCATGACCGTGGCGACCAGCGAAATGCGCCGCCCATAACGGTCACCGATGTGGCCGAAGATCACCGCGCCCAAGGGGCGTGCGACGAAGCCGGCGCCGAAGGCTAGGAAGGCGCCGATCAGCGACACGGCGGGGACGTCTCCGGGGAAGAACAGCGGGGCGAAGACGATGGCGGCGACGGTGCCGAACAGGAAAAAGTCGTACCACTCCAGGGCGTTGCCGAGGTAGGCGGCGAACACGATCTTGCGTATCTGGCCGATGCTCAGGGGCGATGCAGCAGTCGACGCGTCCAGCGAAAGCGTAGGGGAAGTCATGGTCGGCTCCTGGCTCAGAAAATGTGGAAGGGCACGTTGATAACAACGCGTGCTTCTTCCACGTTGCCTTCGATCTGGTTGTCGTGGCTGCGCAGCCAGTTGCTGCCGGCGGCGAGGCTGGCGCCTTTGAGTTGGCCCGATTGCAGGGTGTACAGCAGGTAGGCGCCGACCTCGTAATGGCTGGTGTCGTCCTGGGTAGGCGAGAGGGTGTAGGCGCCGTTCGGGCCGCCGTCATAGTGGGTGCCGTCGATCCCCCAGCCGCGCACGTACCACAGCAGTGACTTCAGGCCCGGAACCAGGCGGCCCCAGTCGCGGGTATACGCCACCTGGAAGGAGGTTTCGTTGGGGCCGTTGAAGTACGAGCCCATGGCGTTGGGCAGCGACATGGCATTGGAGTCGCGCACGTAGTCGAACCACTCGTCACCGACGATTTTCTGCAAGCCGAATTTGACGCTGTTGGCACCGTAGGTCGGTGTCACGGTCAGGCCATAGGCCTGTTGCTCGATCTTGCCGGCCAGCTCGCGGCCCTGGGAGTCGGTGTTGTAGGCGTCGATGCGGACCTGGGTGGTGAGGTCGCCCCATTTGAGTTGCTTGGCCAGGCCCAGGTACTGTCGATTCCAGACGTCCTCCAGGCGCGATACATAGGCGCTGGTTCGCCAGCCGTCGCCAAAGCTGTAGTCGCCGCCTACGTAAGCGTTGAAGTCCGGCGTTACCGCACGCGAGGCCCATTGCAGCGCCAGCTCTTCGGTGCCCGCAGCGGCACGTGGGCTGGTGTGATCGAAGTAGCCGGCCTTGACGGTCAGGCCGTCGACGGAGGTGTTTTGCAACGAGGCGCCATCGAACGAGGCGGGCAATGCACGCAGGTCGAAGTAACTCATCATCGGCGTATCGACCTGATGGCGGCCGAGCTTCACCTCGGTATCGGCGAAGCGCAGCTTGAGCGCGGCGATACCCAGCTTGCTCCAGTCGTCGACTACGTCGCCATCGGCATTGACCAGCATCCGGTTGCTGCCCCCCGCCGCCTTGGCGGTACTGTGGTCGAGGGCGATTGCGGTGTAGGTCGACAGGTCTACACCGACGCCCACCAGGGTGTCGGTGAAGCCGGAGCGATACTCCAGCTTCAGTGCCTGCACCCAGGCGCTGCGGTCGTGGGATGTCTGCGGACCGTCCTCGGTGGTGTAGCGGAACAGGTTGCTCTTGCTGGCCATTTCCTTGGAGAACCAATGACGGGTGTTGAGGGTGAGCGAGCTGCCCTCGATGAAACCTTCTTCAGCGTTGACCGGTTGGGTGAATGCGATGCAAGCGAGGACTCCGGCGAGGGGGCCGGCAAATCTGCTGGGTGAGTGCATGGAATGTGCCTGTAATCGTTGTTGGCGGCAGATCGATGAGTGCTGCTGTTGTTTTTGTTGTTCGAACGGGCGGTTCACAGGCTGTGTGAAAACTACTGCGCTCGGTCATGCGGCGTTAAAAACCGGCTCAAAATGCTCATTTACAACGCGTAAACTGCGCTTTTTCGCCGGTTTTTGCCTTGCTTGACCGTCGCTCGCTACGTTTTCACACAGCCTGTTCAGCGCGGGTTGAGCTGGCACCAGCGGGCGATGAACACGGCGAGAACCTTGGTGGCGTCCATGATCGAGTCGATGGAGACCCATTCGTCGATGCCATGGATGTTGTCGCCGGTTGCGCCATAGCAGGTCGCCGGGATGCCGCCGTAGAGGTTGAAGAAGCGCGCGTCGGTGGTGCCTTCGAAGGTGTATTCGGCGACTTCCGTGCCGAGCACGTCGCGGTGCACGTCCTTGAGCGAGGTGACCATCGGCGTGTTCATGTCGACTTCGCAGCCTTCGGCCTTGAAGCCTTCGTAGCGAATCCGGTATTGCGCATCCTTGCTGGCCGGGTGGGCAGCGAATGCATCCTGGATGCAGGTCTCCAGTTCGCCGCGCACGTCTTCGATGGTGCGTCCGGGATAGAAGCCGACGCGGATATCGAGGCGGCAGCGGGTGGGGACCGAGGAGGTCCATTCACCGCCTTCGATACGGCCCAGGTTGAAGTTGATCGGCTTGTGCGAGTGGGTGTAGCAGTGATGGCGATGCTGGGGTTCGTTCCAGTGTGCTTCGCGTTCCTGCAAGGCCTTGAACAGGCGCATGCCCATCTCCACGGCGGAGAAGCCCTGGCTGGCGCGGGCGGCATGGGCGGGGTGGCCTTCGACTTCCAGGGTCAGCCACATCACCCCCATCTGGCAGGCCATGACACCGTTGTTGGTCGGCTCGGTGATGATCGCCGCATCGGCGGTATAGCCTGCGACCAGGCAAGCCAGGGCGCCGTTACCCGTGCATTCTTCTTCGATCACCGATTGCAGGATGACCTCGGCAGCCGGCTCGTAGCCCAGCTCGCGCAGGGCCTTGAAGGCGATCAGGTAGGCTATGATGCCGGACTTCATGTCGGCACCGCCGCGCCCATACAGGCGGTCGCCGTCGACCCAGGGCTCGAACGGCGGGCGGGTCCAGAGCGCGGCGTCACCGACCGGCACCACATCGATGTGGCCGTTGAAGATCAGCGAGCGGCCTCGGGTTTGCTGTGGCCGGTGACGCCCGATGACGTTGACGCGCCCGTCATAGCTGATCAGCGAGGGCGAATAGCCGGGGTGTTCACGGATCGCGTCTTCGTCGATGACCAGGTTATCGACTTCCAGATCCAGCTGCGCGAAGCGCTCGGCGACCCAGGCCTGGGCCGAGGCTTCCTGGCCAAGCAACGACGGCTTGGCGATCAGTTGCGACAGCCAGTCGACGGTCTCTGCGCGCAGGGTTTCAACGGCCTCGACGATCTGTCGTTCCAGGTCATTCCGAGGCATGGCGGCTTGCTGCATGGGATCTCCAACGGGTGGGTGAACACGATGGTTGCGCAGGCTAAGTGGCCCTGTTCCATAGCGTCCAATACCCATTTTCGGGAATGACCATGCTGTAACGGCATGCAAGATTGCGGTGCGTGGATGCACCTGCGAGGGGCTGCGCCCCAGGGCATGCGGGGCCTGGAGAGAGGGTGTGCGGGCTGGTGACAGAGCACGGTTGTAGGGCGCCCGGCAGGGTTCGGTTGCGGTGAGGCGGCAGTCGAAAAAGGATGAATGACGGCCGCGTTCGGGGCGACGGCGTTGTGCGCGGGTGGTGCAGGCAATGTTGAGTCAGGAGCGAACACGGCAGTAAGCGCAACACCCACCGCCGAAGTAATCGTCATTCCCGCGAAGGGGAATCACCCAGAAACGTGAGGCGATAAGCCGCCGGAGCATTTGGGTCCCCGCCTTCGCGAGGACGACGGGCATGAGGAGGTTGGCATCCATAGATGCATCCTCATGGCCGGCGGCGAACGAAGAGCGCCAGGCAGGCGCGCATGCCGGGGCCTACCTCGTCATTCCCGCGAAGGCGGGACAGCGGCTCCATCGCTGAACAGCGATTGCGCTGACCCGAAGGGGAATCATCCAGAAACGTGAGGTGATAAGCCGCTGGAGCATTTGGGTCCCCGCCTTCGCGAGGACGACGGGCATGAGGAGGTTGGCATCCATGGATGCATCCTCATGGCCGGCGGCGAACGAAGAGCGCCAGGCAGGCGCGCATGCCGGGGCCTACCTCGTCATTCCCGCGAAGGCGGGACAGCGGCTCCATCGCTGAACAGCGCTTGCGCTGGCCCGAAGGGGAATCATCCAGAAACGTGAGGTGATAAGCCGTTGGAGCATTTGGGTCCCCGCCTTCGCGAGGACGACGGGCATGAGGAGGTTGGCATCCATGGATGCATCCTCATGGCCGGCGGCGAACGAAGAGCGCCAGGCAGGCGCGCATGCCGGGGCCTACCTCGTCATTCCCGCGAAGGCGGGACAGCGGCTCCATCGCTGAACAGCGCTTGCGCTGGCCCGAAGGGGAATCATCCAGAAACGTGAGGTGATAAGCCGTTGGAGCATTTGGGTCCCCGCCTTCGCGAGGACGACGGGCATGAGGAGGTTGGCATCCATGGATGCATCCTCATGGCCGGCGGCGAACGAAGAGCGCCAAGCAGGCGCGCATGCCGGGGCCTACCTCGTCATTCCCGCGAAGGCGGGACAGCGGCTCCATCGCTGAACAGCGCTTGCGCTGGCCCGAAGGGGAATCACCCAGAAACGTGAGGCGATAAGCCGCCGGAGCATTTGGGTCCCCGCCTTCGCGAGGACGACGGGCATGAGGTGGTTGGCATCCATGGATGCCTCCTCATGGCTGGCGGCGAACGAAGAGCGCCAGGCAGGCGCACATGCCGGGGCCTACCTCGTCATTCCCGCGAAGGCGGGAACCCAGAAGCGCTTTTTTATTTGGGCTCCCGCCTTCGCGGGAGTGACGACAAATAATCCGAACGGGCTTTCCTGTCTCGTAGCTGCTACTCAAACTGAAACGGAAGCAGGCTCAGCGCTTCAACATCGCCCGCATGTTGGCCAGGGCATCGTTGCCCCGTGCGGCTTTCACCTCGACGGGCGCATCTTCCTGGCCTTCCCAGGCCAGGTCTTCCGGCGGCAGTTCGTCGAGGAAGCGGCTCGGCGTGCAGTCGATGACCTCGCCGTACTGCTTGCGCTTGGCGGCGAAGGTCAGGGCCAGGTTGCGCTTGGCGCGGGTGATGCCGACGTAGGCCAGGCGCCGCTCTTCCTCGATGGTGTCGGCCTCGATGCTGGAGCGGTGCGGGAGGATTTCTTCCTCGAAGCCGATGATGTACACCGACGGGAACTCCAGGCCCTTGGAGGCGTGCATGGTCATCATCTGCACGCCATCGGCGCCTTCTTCCTCTTCCTGCTGGCGCTCGAGCATGTCGCGCAGGACCAGCTTGCCGATGGCGTCCTCGATGGTCATGTCGCCGTCCTCGTCCTTGTCGAGGGTGTTCTTCAGCGCGTCGACGAGGAACCAGACGTTGCCCATGCGCGCCTCGGCGACCTTGTCGCTGGAGGCGTTCTGGCGCAGCCACTGTTCGTAGTCGATGTCCATGACCATGCTGCGGATCGCGGCGATTGGATCGTTCTGCGCGCACTGCTGGCGCAGGTTGTCCATGTAGCGCTTGAAGCGCGACAGGCGCTCGGTGAAGCGCGCGTCCAGGTGTTCGCCCAGGCCGATCTCGTCGCTGGCGGCGTACAGGCTGAGCTTGCGCTCGTTGGCATAGTTGCCGAGCTTCTCCAGGGTGGTCGAGCCGATCTCGCGGCGCGGCACGTTGATCACCCGCAGGAAGGCGTTGTCGTCGTCCGGGTTGACCAGCAGGCGGAAGTAACTCATCAGGTCCTTCACCTCCTGGCGGGCGAAGAAGCTGGTGCCGCCGGAGAGGCGATAGGGAATCTGGTGGTGCTGCAGCTTCAGCTCCATCAGCTTGGCCTGGTAGTTGCCCCGGTAGAGGATGGCGAACTCGCTGTACGGGCGCAGGGTGCGCAGGTGCTCGGTGAGGATTTCCAGGGCCACCCGCTCGCACTCGGCGTCTTCGTTGCGGGTGCGGATCACGCGGATCTCGTCGCCCATGCCCATCTCGCTCCACAGCTGCTTCTCGAAGGCGTGTGGGTTGTTGGCGATGAGTACGTTGGCGCACTTGAGGATGCGGCTGGTGGAGCGGTAGTTCTGCTCCAGCATCACCACTTTCAGCGACGGGTAGTCTTGCTTGAGCAGGTTGAGGTTCTCCGGTCGCGCACCGCGCCAGGCGTAGATCGACTGGTCGTCGTCGCCGACCACGGTGAACTGGTTACGCATGCCCACCAGCATCTTCACCAGCAGGTACTGGCTGGCGTTGGTGTCCTGGTATTCGTCGACCAGCAGGTAGCGGATGCGGTTCTGCCATTTTTCCAGGATGTCCTGGTGCTCCTGGAACAGCTTCACCGGCAGCAGGATCAGGTCGTTGAAGTCCACCGCGTTGTACGCCTTGAGCGTGCGCTGGTAGTGCAGGTAGACGATGGCGGCGGTCTGCTCCTTCGGCCCGCGGGCGTTGGCCAGGGCCTCGTCGGGCAGGATCAGGTCGTTCTTCCAGCTGTCGATCAGGTTCTTGATCTCGTCGGCGCCGTCATCGCCGGCGTATTCCTTCTGCATGATGTCGGTCAGCAGGGCCTTGATGTCGCCGTCGTCGAAGATCGAGAAACCGGGTTTGTAGCCCAGGCGCGCGTATTCCTTGCGGATGATGTTCATGCCCAGGTTGTGGAAGGTCGACACGGTCAGGCCACGGCCCTCGCCACCCTTGAGCAGGGTGCCGACGCGCTCCTTCATCTCGCGCGCGGCCTTGTTGGTGAAGGTCATGGCGACGATGTGCTGGGCGCGGATACCGCACTGCTGCACCAGGTAGGCGATCTTGCGGGTGATCACGCTGGTCTTGCCGGAGCCGGCGCCGGCGAGCACCAGCAGGGGGCCGCTGATGTAGTCGACGGCTTCCTGCTGCCGGGGGTTGAGTCGGGACATGGTGACCATCACGGGAAAACGGGGGCGATCATTTTCAAGCCCCGGGCGACAAGCTTCAAGCGGCAGGCGCTCGGACCGACCGAATGTCGCCGGGCTTGGCAAGGCAGGCGGCCCGTGACGATCGAGGCGGAAATGCTTTCTCTGATCCCGCTGCGTGCGCCTCCCGGTGCTCGGCCGCCCGGTTTCTACGCGTTGCAGTGAGGGGCGAGGACTTCTTCTATGCTGAGGAGGCGTTGTGTTATTGGCGTTTTTCTTAGTGGAACACTCAAGTATTCTCGCGCCCCTGCCGATAGGCGGCTACATCATCCGTTTTGCTCCGTTCATTGTATCCCGGAGATTTCCATGCCTCGTTCACCGTCCCGCATCGCCTGGCAACTGGCTGTCGCCATGGTCGCCGTTCTGGTCCTGCTGACCACCGGCAGCACCCTGTTCGCCCTGCATTCGCTGGATACGGCGAACCTGTCCACCCGTAGGCAGCACCTCGACAGCGAGGCGCGCCTGCTGGCCGATCAGCTCGATACCTTCCATGGCAGCCTGAAGGAAAGCACCCAGCGCCTGGCCAGCCTGTTCGAACAGCGCTTCGCCAACGGCCTGGCGCTGGACAATGAGCAACGCATCGCGGTTGCCTCGTTGAAGCCGCCGGCACTGCTGCTCAAAGGCCAGGCGCTGAACAACGATTTCACCCAGGTCGATGAATTCCGTCACCTGACCGCTGGCGTGGCCACGGTCTTCGTCCGGGATGGCGACGATTTCGTGCGCATCACCACGTCGCTGAACAAGCAGGACGGCAGCCGTGCCATCGGCACCGTGCTCGATCGCCAGGGCCCGGCCTATCCGAAGGTCATCGGCGGGCAGAGCTATGTCGGCCGGGCGCTGCTGTTCGACCGCCTGTACATGACCCAGTACACACCGGTGCGTGACGATGCCGGGCGGGTCATCGCCGTGTTGTTCGTTGGCTTCGACTACACCGATGCGCAGAACCGCCAATTCGCCAACCTGCAGCGTTTTCGCATCGGCAAGAGCGGCTCCCTGGCGCTGCTCGACGAAAAGAATGCCTGGCTGGTGCAACCTGCCGGAGCCAGGCAGGTCGATGGCCTGAACGCGATCATGCCGACATTGACCGCCAAGCCGGATGTCGGCCAGTTCTGGAGCGATGGCGAGGAGGCGTTCTTCAGCGTCGCCGTGCCATTCGCTGGCGGGCCCTGGCAGGTCGTGGCGACCATGCCCAAGGCGGAGATCCGCTCGGTGACCTGGGCGGTCGGTGGCCAGCTGGCGCTTGGTAGCCTGCTGGCGATGATCCTCACCGTGGCCGCCGTGGTCTGGCTGCTGCGCAGCAAGCTGCGCCCGCTGGGCGAGCTGGTGCGCCAGGCCCAGGCCCTCGGTGCCGGCGACCTGAGCGCGCGCTTGAAGATCAGCAGCAACGACGAGATCGGCGAGCTGGCGCGCAACTTCAACCAGATGGGCGATGCCCTGTCGGACATGGTCGAGCATATCCGCAGTGCCTCCCAGGAAGTCGCCAGCCGCGCCCAGACCCTGACCGGCCTGGCCAGCGGCGCCTACGAAGGCATCGAGCAGCAGTCCGGCGAGATCACCAGCATGGCCGGCGCGGTGGAGGAGTTCAGCGCCACTTCCCAGGGTATCGCCGACAACATGGCCAACACCGAACGCCTGGCCAGCGAGAACGCCCAGCAGACCGGCATCGGACGAGGCAGCATGGACGAAGCCTCGGCGGCGCTGAAACAGATCGCCGAAGCATTGGAGGACACCGGCGCGGTGGTCAATACGCTGGGCCAACGCTCCCAGGAAATCGGCGGCATCGTCGGCGTGATCACCGCCATCGCCGAGCAGACCAACCTGCTGGCGCTCAACGCCGCCATCGAGGCGGCGCGGGCCGGCGAGCAGGGCCGTGGTTTCGCCGTGGTGGCCGACGAAGTGCGCAGCCTGGCCGCCCGTACCCGCGAGGCGACCGAGCAGATTGCCAGCATGATCGGCAGTATCCAGAGCGAGACCGGCAGCGCCATCGACACCATGGACCAGGGCCGCGAGCTGATGCGCAACGGTTTACAACTGAACGCCCGGGTCGGCGAGGTGCTGAACCTGATCGCCGAGCAGAGCAAGGAAGCTGGCGAGCAGTTCGCCGCCATCACCACGGCGGCGCATGAGCAGAGCGCCACCGCCACCGTGCTCAGCAACAACCTGCAGAGCATCGCCCTGGCCAACGGCGAGCAGCGCGAAGTCGTGGCCAACCTGGCGCATACCGCCCAGGAGCTGGAGCGCCTGGCGGGGACGCTACGCCAGGAGATCGGGCGGTTTCACTAGGGCGCCGTCACAGCGCATCCTTCAGCCGATACCAGAGCATGCCCAGGGCCAGCAGCGGCGAGCGCAGGTGCTTGCCGCCGGGGAAGGTGATGTGCGGCACTTTGTCGAACAGGTCGAAGCCGCTGCTCTGCTCGCCCGCGATGGCCTCGCCGAGCAGCTTGCCGGCCAGGTGCGTGGCGTTGACCCCATGACCGGCGTAGGCCTGGGCGAAGTACACGTTGGGCTGGTCCGGCAGGCGGCCGATCTGTGGCAGGCGGTTGGCGCCGATGCCGATCATGCCGCCCCACTGGTAGTCGATGGCGACGTTGGCCAACTGCGGGAATACCTTGAGCATCTTCGGCCGCATGTAGCCGGCGATATCCGCAGGGTCGCGACCGGAGTAATGACAGGCGCCGCCGAACAGCAGGCGCCGGTCCGCCGAGAGGCGGTAATAATCGACCGTCACCCGCTGGTCGCAGAGCGCCATGTTCCGCGGGATCAACGATTTTGCCAGGCTTTCTGGCAGCGGTTCGGTGGCGATCACGTAGCTGCCGGCCGGCAGCACCTTGCCGCCGATGCGCGGCTCGAGGTCGTTGAGGTAGGCATTGCAGGCCAGCACCAGGGTCTTGGCCTGGATATGGCCGTTGGCGGTATGCACCTTCACCGTCGGACCGTAGTCGATGCGTGTGACCGCAGACTGTTCGAACAGACGCACGCCGAGTGACGCCGCTGCCGCCGCTTCGCCAAGCGCCAGATTGAGCGGGTGCAAATGGCCGGAGCCCATGTCGATCATGCCGCCGACGTAGCGGTTCGAGCCGACCACTTCATGCACGTGCTGGCCGTCGAGCAGGCGCAGTTCATGGCGATAGCCGAGGCTTTCCAGCTCGGCCTTGTCCTCGGCCAGATGCGCCAGGTCGCGCGGTTTGTTGGCCAGGTCGCAGTAACCCCAGGTCAGGTCACAGTCGATCTGGAAACGTTCGACGCGCTGGCGCACCAGGTCGACGGCTTCCAGGCCCATCAGCTTCATGGCGCGAACGCCTTCACCGCCAATCACCGGTTCGAACTGTTCCAGGCCATGACCGACGCCGCGAATCAACTGGCCACCGTTGCGCCCGCTGGCACCCCAGCCGATCCGGTGGGCCTCCAGCAACGTCACGGAGAGCCCCTTCTGGGCCAGTTCGATGGCGGTGTTGAGGCCGGAAAAACCACCGCCGATGACGCATACGTCCGCCTGTTCCTCGCCTTGCAGAGCGGGAAAAACAAGCGTTCGATTCGGGGTGGCGGCGTAATAGGAGGCCGTGTGGGGCTGAACGGTCATGTTCGAAATTCCGCTTCTTATGTTCTGAATATTTGACGAGCATAAGCGCCCTCAGCGTCTCCGCCAAGAGCGCTACGCGAATCGGCGCCAATTCGCAGTGGGGGCTGTGAGGCATTTGGCTGCGGCTACGGATCGAGCCTGCGGCGCAGCCACGATAGCGGTGCCAAGGCACAGAAGATCGTCCAGGCCAGTAGCCTGGCGACGCAGCGCAATGGCAGCGGTGCGCGTTTCCAGTCCGGCTTGGGCGTGAACGCGCCTTCGGGATGGAAGTGCGCCAGCGGCCGGGTCAGGAAGCCGTGCCACAGGCCTTCGCGCGAAATCAGCACGCGCAGGTTTTCGGCGATGAAGAAGCCCGAGTGGCCGAAACTTTCCGTACGCACGTTGAGCGTGGATTTTGCCAGGTAACCCGCCCGTCCACCGGGGCCGGCACCGGGTATGAAGAACTGGGCGAAAGGCACGGCCCTGTCCTTGTCGCCGACATGGTTGAGGATGGCCTCGATCCGGCCGCAGGCGATATGACGATCCCAATCGAAGTCGGGGCGCACGATACTGGCGGCGGTGATGATCCGGCCGAACCTCAGGTCGTCGAACGCCGGATTCTGCAGCACCAGTGACAGCAGGTGGCTGCCGAAGCTGTGCACGACGATATCGGGTGCCGTGGGACGGTGGCTTTTCTCGGCCTGGCGGATGGCGATCCGGATGCGTTCGCCCAGGTTTCTGGCGAGCCGGCGATGCATCCAGCGCGCCAGCACGTCGATGGTCGCCCAGCCGTATTTGTAGATCAGCACGGGCGCCGAATAACTGAGGCGGTTGGCGATCTCCCAACTGAACTCCTCCTGCCATTTGGCGCGGCTGTTCATGCCGTGGATGACGATCACCCAACGGATGTCGCGGCTGATCTCACCGTTCAGCCGGTAGAAATGTTCGGCGATGGGCGCTTCGCCCTGCTCCTTATAGTCGCTGTGGCAATAGGGGCACGACGTGCCGTCCGCGCCTGCCGGGAGCATCTTGCCGCAGGCGCGCATTGGGCAGCGATAGGCTTCGATCCTTCTCGCCCTGGCTGAGTTGACCAGGCTGTCGAGAAAGGCCAGCAAGGTGCTGTCGTCCGCCTGCGAGTCCACTGCCTGGGCGAATTGCGCCCGCGAGAATTCCAGGCCCTGGCCTTGTTCCAGGCGCCGGGCAATTTCGGTTTCCCAGCGGGTCTCCGGTGAGTGGCTGATCATGGCTGGTTGTAACCCCAGAGCAGTTCGACGATGCGCAACACGTCCTCACGCTTGCACTGCGCCAGGATTCGCAGCCGGCCTTCGTGGCCATGGACCTGCACGGCAAGCGGCCGGCTGGTTCCGTGACCCTCGACCGAGAACAGCAGCATGCCCTGCGCCCGGTCGAACTGGTCGGGGTCCACGCTCTGCAGCACGACCCGCACCGGTTCCACCGCATCGATGGCGCCCTCCGGCAGCGTGGAGGCCATCTCGACATAGCCGCTTTCGAGTTCGAAGCGGGTCGAGTGCACCCCTTTGCCTTGCATGGCGGCGACCTTGACCGCCTGGTTGAGTGGGATTGGAACGCTGGCCGCCGCTGGGCAGCCGAGCTTTTTCAACGTGCCGCGTACCTCGCTGAACACGGCCTTGTGCTCGATGTCCGGGTTGCGGTGGATAAGGACCGCGCAATAGGGCTCGGCAAAGCGCCACTCGAAGCGCACCAGGCTGCGCTCCAGGCGCTGGCGATAGGCGTCGAGGCGATAGCGCTCCAGGCCCTCGACCTCCATGCGGTCCTTCGGCTTGTAGCGGTTCCAGGCTTCCTTGCCCTGGTGCCAGGTCAGCGACAGGCCGCCCTGCGTCAGGCCGATGTGCTTCAGTTCCAGCGTGTCGGGGAAGTCGAGGCTGGCGCTGGCATCCAGCAGGCTGGCGTGGGGGCTCGCGGCAATGCCGGCGACCAGCGTGGCGTGGTCGATGGCGGGCGGTTCGATCAGGTAAAGGTGCTGGTTGCCCCAGCCCTCTACCTCGGCAAGCCAGGCTTCCAGCGCGGCCTGGGTGATGAGGTCGTCATCGATGGCGGCATCGAGGTTGGCGGCAAAGTCTTCCTTGGTCGTGCCAATGCGGTTGCTGGTGCTGCGCAGCAGCTCCTTGATGAAGTCATTGCCCTGGGCAACGATGACCCGTCTTACCAACGCCTTGAGTTGCGCTTTGCTCAGCCGTTCCGTCGCCATGCGTTCTCCTGGCCATGCGCTACGTTCTGCATGAAATACCCGGGCGCCATCATACTGCGCCGGGCGCCGCCCAGACACAGCGCTGATGCGTCATCGCCCCGAAGCCTGGCTCCAGGCGTTCGTGTACGAGCGGTGCATCCACGGGCTACCTGCCAGGCGGTTCGATCTGGCTGCATCAGCGGATCGCCAGTTCCTCAAGGATGTGGATAGAAGCCAGAGCGGCCCGGGGATTATGCTGCTGGGCGCCTGCAAGGTAGAGTGATGTCGATTGAGGCACCGAGGTCGCTGGTCGTATGGGATTGCCAGTGCCTACACCGGACGTGCTGCACAATAATCACTACCGTACTGCCGCGCTGGGTTCAGGTCGCCCAAAACAAGCCTTGGATCATGTGAGGTGCTCAGTTGGATCAGGTCACCCGTCGAACCCGGGCAGTCATTACCCGCTACCACAAGGCCTGGGTCGAGAGAGATATCGAGGCCATCCTCGCGCTCTATCACCCTGAGCTCGAGTACTACGATTTCTTCAACAATTTGCAGTTGTCCTACGCCGACATGGCCGACTACATCCGCACCGGCATGCCGCGTAGTGAAGAGCACCGCCTCGAGCACATTGACCGCATCCGCGTGGATGGCGACACCGCCTTCATCCAGTATTGCTCGCGCTTGTCGCTCAGGCGCAGCAGCCGCCTGGCCTCGTTCCGTGCCAGTGAGGCGGTCACCGTCAAGAACGACTTGATCTGGCGTGTTCACGAATACGCAACGATGGTCCGAGACACCCCCATGGGGCGTCAGAACCAGGGGCAGCGCCTTGGGCTTTCCAAGCAGCACCTCAGCATCATGCTGCTGGATCTCGAGCAGTTCTTCAGCAGCCGCACGACCTTCCTTGAGCCAGGATTCGATCTGACCCGGCTGGCTGAAACCATTGGCTACACGCGGAACCAGATGTCCTATCTGCTCAACCAGGTCCTGGGGCTGAGCTTCTACCAGTACCTCAGCCAGGCGCGGATTGACTGGATGCTCGAGCGCCTCAAAGAGAACCCTGCACTACGCCCTGACGATCTGGCTTTCATGGCGGGGTTCAATTCGCTGTCAGTGTTCTATCGCTGTTTTCGTGAACGGACGGGCATGTCGCCCAAGGCGTACATGAAGCAACTGGCCAGCAAAAATTCCTGACGGGCACGGAAGCAAGACGCCAGGCGCTCACCACTCCTAGTCTTCGTCACGCACGTTGATTGGGAGTCGCACATGCAGGCCTGGAATGAAGTCAGCCTCTGGATGGACCAGCTTGGCGATACGCTTACCCCTCGTCCTTGCTTGAGCCAGGACATCGAGGCGGATGTTGTCATCATCGGTGCCGGTTTCACCGGGCTTTGGACCGCCTATTACCTCAAGCGCCAGGCACCGCATCTCAGGATCGTCATTCTTGAAGCACAGACGAGTGGCTTTGGCGCTTCTGGACGCAATGGCGGTTGGCTGATCGGCGGAATGCTGGGTGAGTCGCGCATGCTTGGAGGCTTGAGTGCCGATAAGCGAAAACAGTCGTTCCGACTGCTCCAATCGATCCCTGACGATGTTCAGCGCGTACTGCTCGAAGAAGGCATCGAATGCCACTATCGCAAGGCCGGCATGCTCAACTGCGCTGCCCGATACCCCGAGCAAGAGTCTCGACTGCGCCAGGAACTGAAGGCTCTGCACGAAGAGGGGCACAGCGAGCACGACTATCGCTGGCTGGATGCGCAGCAACTTGAACGCCAGGTACGCATAGCTGGCGCCTACGGTGCGATCTATTCCCCGCATTGCGCGACGGTCAGCCCCGCCCTGCTGGTGCGAGGCCTCGCGGATGCCGTCGAACGCCTCGGTGTGTCTATCTTCGATCACAGTCCTGTCAGTCGATGGCATGGACGTGCAGTACACACCGACAAGGCTCGGGTCGGCGCACAGTGGATCGTTCCTGCGGTGGAGGGCTATGCCGCCGGCTTCGAGGCACTCAGAAAGATCCAGATTCCTGTTCAGAGCATGCTTGTGGCGACCGAGCCTCTAGCGAAAGAGCGTTGGGCCGAAATCGGCTTGGCGCAAGGCCAGGCCCTGTGTGAACACAGTCGGCAGGTGACCTATGCCCAGAGAACCGTTGATGACCGTTTGGTATTCGGTGCTCGCGGTGGCTATCAGTTCGGTGGACGCCTGCGTTCCGACTTCAAGTTAAACGCCGACGAGGTCGGGCTTCGCCGGATGCTGCTGGAGTCGCTGTTCCCTTCGCTGCGCGGTGTTCACCTCACCCATGCGTGGGGAGGAAACCTCGGCATGGCTCGCCGGTTCCGCCCACACATGCTGTGCGACAAGCAGCAGGGTATTGCGTTAGCCGGCGGGTTTGGTGGCGAAGGCGTCGGTGCCACTCACCTGGCCGGCCAGACCTTGGCAGACCTGATCCTCGATCAGCCGAGCGAGCGGGTCGAACAGCCCTGGGTGTTCAGGGACAAGCCGCTCAGTTCGTTGGCGAGCTGGGAGCCCGAACCATGCCGCTGGCTTGCCTATAAAGGAATCATCTGCGCGTTTGCCAATGAGGATCGCGTGCTGGCAAACCCGGAAACGGCACCCTGGCGTAGGACGCTGGTGAGCACAGTAGCCGCCAGCCTAGAGCGCCTGATGCGCTGAGCAAGCCAATCAAAAAAACGGAGCACGACTGAATCCGGTCTGGAAAAGCCGGAACGCAACATACCTGCCAACTGCCTAGAGCGCCTGACCCGACCGGCACCACCTGCGTCCGGCAGTGAAGCGCTCAGACCCATACCAATAATGAAAGGAGTTGACCATGTCTATGCAATGCACCCGTCGTAACGCTATCGCCGGCTTACTACGACCGATCACCTCGCTCTTGTTGGCTGGTTCCCTGGCCTTCGCCGGTGTGGTTCAGGCTGAAACCTACAAGGTAGGCACAACCAAGTCCGGTATGCCCTTCACCTTCCTCGACCTGGGTTCGGAAGAGATTCAAGGCTTCGTTCCCGACCTTATGCAGGCCATCAGTCAGGAGCAGCACTTCAGCTACGAGCTGGTCCCCAGTGGCTTCGATGCACTGATCCCGGCAATCGGCTCTGGCAAGATCCAGATCATTGCCGCGCCGATGTACATCACGGCAGAAAGGGAAAAGGTCGTCGACTTCACCCAGCCTATCTACACCTATGGCGAAGGCTTGTTGCAGCAGAGCAGCGACGATACCGACTACAAGGAGCTGAGCGATCTGGCGGGCAAGGTCGTGGGCGTAGAGACCGGCACCACCTTCATCGAAATCCTGCAGAAACGCGGCGACATCAAAGCGATCAAGACGTACAGCTCTTCCGTGGACCTGATGCGCGATGTGGCGCTGGGCCGGGCGGACGTCGGTCTGTGGGATGCCCCGATTCTCGCATTCCAACTGCAAAAAAACGCCAACCCCAAGCTGAAGCTTGCGCCGCATTACCGCGCGCAGATGTCCGGCAGCATCGGTTTCTCGGTCAAGGAAGGCAACCGCGAGGTGTTGAACAAGCTCAACGATGGCCTCGACGCCCTGAAGAAGGATGGCCGTCTTGAGGCGTTACTGAAGAAATGGTCGCTCCAGTGACACCAGGCTCTCGAGTTATTGGTTCTGTTCAAGCCGTAGCGAGATCTTCCAGTCATGATGGATAACGTTCTTCAGTTCCTTCCGCTGCTGCTGGCCGCCTCTGTGGTGACCCTCCAGGTCTCTGTGCTGGCCTTGCTTGTCAGCAGCGCGCTGGGGCTCGTTCTTGCGTTGTTGAAGCTGTCTCCCAACAAGGCGTTTTCTTACCCGGCAAGCGCCACGATCAACATCATTCGTGGCCTGCCGATTCTGATCGTCCTGTTCTACATGTACTTCGTACTGCCAGAGCTGGGCATCAACCTGACTGCTTTCGAGGCCGGTGTTCTCGGCCTCGGAATCGGTTATGCAGGCTATCAGGCAGAGATCTTCCGCGCCGGCATACAGACCGTAGACCAAGGCCAGGTCGAGGCGGCAAAGGCCATTGGCATGAAGCCCAGCATGACCATGCGCCGGGTGGTACTGCCTCAGGCCTGGCGCATCAGCCTGCCGCCCTATGCCAACACCTTCACGATGATCCTCAAGGACTCGTCTCTGGTGTCGACCATCACGGTGGCGGAGATGACTCATGCGGGGCAACTCATCGCCTCGTCGACCTTCCAGAACATGACGGTCTACACGCTGACTGCCCTGCTCTATCTCGCCATGAGTTTTCCACTGTTGTTCCTGGTCGGTTGGCTCGAACGACGCCTGCGCCGATAAGAGGGCATAGCAATGATCACGATATCCAACGTGCGCAAGCACTACGGCAATCTCGAAGTGCTCAAGGGCATCAGCCTGGACGTTTCAACTGGCGAAGTGGTCTGCCTCATCGGTCCGTCGGGGTCGGGCAAGTCAACCCTGCTGCGCTGTATCAATGCCCTGGAAACCTACGACGGTGGTGATATCCATATTGGTGATCGGCGTGTGGATGCTGCAAGCCGTGATATCCACCAACTGCGTGCGAGCGTCGGCATGGTGTTCCAGCGCTTCAACCTGTTTCCCCATCGCACCGTGCTGGAAAACGTCATCGAGGGTGCTGTGCAGGTTCGTCGTGAGCGCAAGCAAGGCGCCACCGACTACGCAATGGAGCTGTTGACCAAGGTTGGCATGCAGCACAAGCGCGATTGCATGCCGCATCAGCTTTCCGGCGGCCAGCAGCAGCGAGTGGCCATCGCCCGGGCCCTCGCCATGCGACCCACTGCACTGTTGTTCGACGAGCCGACTTCAGCACTCGACCCGGAACTGGTCGGGGATGTGCTGGCGGTGATGCGCGAGCTGGCACGCGAGGGCATGACCATGGTGGTGGTCACCCATGAAATGGGTTTCGCCAGAGAAGTTGCAGACAAAGTCTGTTTTCTCTGCGATGGCGTCATCGCAGAGAGCGGGCCCGCCGCCCAGGTACTCGAATCGCCACGGCATCCTCGAACCCAGGATTTCTTGAGGCGCGTCCGTCGGTAACGCCCTCCACATCCCCACTCACCTGAGATCACCATGACAAGCATCAAACGCATTGAGCCCTATGCAGGAATCCTCAGCCATGCCTCCGTATACAACGGTGTGGTTTACGTGACAGGCCAGGTCGCTGACGACTGCTCTCAGGACGTGCATGGCCAGACCCAGCAGATCCTGGAACGTATCGATGCTCTGCTGGAAGCAGCAGGCTCTGATAAGTCGCACATCCTCTTCGCCCAGGTATGGCTCAAGCACGCAGTGCAAGACTTCGAAGAGATGAACAAAGCCTGGCGTGCCTGGGCTCCCCAGCATTCGCTGCCCAGCAGGGCCACCGTCGAGGCCAACATGGCCGGCGAGGAAATTCTCGTCGAGATCGCGATCCAGGCAGCCGTTGAGGCGTGATGCCTCACTCTTTTCAAGATCGATTTCCCCGTTATACGGAGCTCAAATGACCAAACGAATCCCCCACCTGATCGATGACAGCCACGTCGTCAGCACGAGTCGTGGCAGTGATGTGTACAACCCCTCCACTGGCGAGGTGATTGCTCAGGTTGGCCTGGCTGACGCTGATGTCCTGCGCCAGGCAATCACCTCGGCGAGTGCCGCCTATCCGGCCTGGCGTAACACGCCACCTGCAAAGCGCGCGCAGATAATGTTCCGCTTCAAGCAGTTGCTGGAGAAGCATGAAGCAGCCATTGCGCGCCTGATTAGCGAGGAGCATGGCAAGACGCTCGAAGATGCTGCGGGTGAACTCAAGCGCGGTATCGAAAACGTCGAGTTCGCCTGTGCTGCACCGGAGTTGCTCAAGGGGGAATACACCCGCAATGTCGGCCCGAATATCGACGCTTGGAGCGACTTTCAACCGCTCGGGATCGTTGCAGGCATCACCCCCTTCAACTTCCCGGCCATGGTGCCTCTGTGGATGTATCCGCTGGCGATCGTCTGTGGCAATTGCTTCATTCTGAAGCCTTCCGAGCGGACCCCCAGCGCCACGCTGTACATCGCCGAGCTGCTCAACGAAGCGGGCCTGCCAAAAGGTGTGCTGAACGTTGTCCAGGGCGACAAACAGGCGGTAGACGCCCTGATTGAGGCCGCGGAAATCAAGGCGCTGAGCTTCGTCGGTTCGACCCCCATCGCAGCGTACATCTACAGCGAAGGCACCAAGCGCGGCAAGCGTGTACAGGCACTAGGCGGTGCTAAAAACCATGCTGTCGTGTTGCCTGACGCGGATCTGGATAACACGGTCAACGCATTGATGGGCGCGGCATATGGCTCGTGTGGTGAGCGCTGCATGGCTATCTCGGTGGTGGTTGCTGTCGGTGATCAAGTTGCCGAAAAGCTGATCGAAAAACTGCTGCCGAAGATCCGAGAGCTGAAGATTGGTGCGGGCACTTCAGCAGGCCTGGACATGGGGCCACTCGTTACCGATGCTGCCCGAAACAAGGTCGAGAGCTACATCGCCAGTGGCGTAGAACAGGGCGCCAAACTGTTGCTGGATGGCCGGAATTTTAAGGTTCCTGGTCATGAAGGTGGATTCTTTGTCGGCGGCACGCTGTTCGACCAGGTGACCTCTGATATGACCATCTACCGCGAGGAAATCTTTGGCCCAGTGCTTTGCATCATGCGGGTGGAGAGCTTGGAAGAGGCGATGGCGCTGATCAACGAACACGAGTATGGCAATGGCACCTGCATTTTCACCCGTGACGGCGAAGCCGCGCGTCTGTTCTGCGACGAAATCGAAGTGGGCATGGTTGGTGTGAACGTGCCACTGCCCGTGCCGGTCAGCTACCACAGCTTCGGCGGCTGGAAGCGTTCGCTATTCGGCGACCTCCATGCATACGGTCCGGATGGTGTGCGTTTCTATACCAAGCGCAAATCGGTGACTCAACGTTGGCTCAAACGAGCAAGCCATGAAGCCGCGCAATTCGCCTTTCCCAGCAATGGCTGATGCAAAAGGCTGAATGCTCTGCTCGGACAGTGACTCTACGGCATCGATGCCTTTCGCTCGTATTTGCTTGAGCTCAAGCTGCTTGGCGCTTGCAGCGTCCAGCCCCGTCACTGGATAGCTGCCGAGCGAAGTGAACCCTTCCTGGCCGCACCTGAAGCGCCGCCTTTGCAGCCTGCACCAAGAGGTACAGACCTTCGCCATCGAAAAGTCTGTAGGCGCGATCAGCAAGCTTGCCAGGCGGCAGATGGTGTCGGTCAGTGGAACGGTCGTACGAGCCACAAGGGTGTAAGCCTTTATCGAATCGACGGTTCCAGAGATTTGGGTGGACTTCTAGGGGCCTAAATGGCGCGGCACCAAGACGAACGGTTGTTTGCTGCGATGGCACGGTTTTCGCGCGGCTGGAATCTGGTGGATTTTTTTGGATACCTCATCGCGTAGCTGTAAGCAAATCAGCTCTTTATGGCTATTTGTGGAAACGAAGCGGCGTGCAGCAGCTTTGTCCTTCGTCGGTTTGTGTCCTTCAGGCACTTGTCTGATGCTCAGAATTACACCACTGTAAAGACTATTGTCATTACAGTGAGCAAGCCATCATGGCATCCATCAATGTTCGTATAGACGACGATCTCAAAAACCGGGCCTATCGTGAGCTTGAGCGGTTGGGGGTTACACCTTCCGAGCTCATGCGCCAAGCGCTGCAATATGTCGCCGAGCGTGGGCAGTTACCCTTCAAGCCTGTACTGATGACCGATGAGGATGAAGCGCTGCTTGCAACCGTTCGCGAGCGCCTTGCCGACCCTCAGCGAGTGAAGGTTTCTCTGGATGACCTATAGCCTTGAGTTCGATGCGCGAGCGCTAAAGGAATGGCAAAAACTGGGGGATACGGTCCGGCAGCAATTCAAGAAAAAACTTGTTTCGATTTTGCTCAATCCAAGAGTTGAGGCGAACCGGCTGCATAGCTTGCCGGACTGTTACAAGATCAAGCTGCGCAGTAGCGGATATCGATTGGTTTACCAAGTGATCGATCACGAGGTTATCGTCTTTGTGGTCGCTGTAGATAAACGCGAGCGGGAACAGGCCTATCGTAAGGCAGCAGAGCGACTGGTGGGTAAAACGTCATAACGGACAACCCTCCAAAGGGTGGGTTGTAGAGGCTTTAAAGGTGTTCGGTGGAATGCAGCTGAGCTGTATGGCGGCACCAAGAGTCGAACAGATTTATATGTATATGATTATTATAGTTTTTGTTTGATTTTTTGAATCGAATTATCCCTTTGAATATCCTTTTTCCGGGTATTAATCGAATCGGTCAAAATACCTGATTTTCAGCTATTTCTAACCGTATTTGGATTGCTCTCCAAAAATGTAACTTGAGTTGTATTTCAAGGGATGAGCAACAGAGAAGAGTGGTGGGTCTCCGGCGAGCTGCGACTCAATAGTAGCGTGGCCTGCCTCGTCTGGGCAGCGATGGCTGTGCCAATGGAAATTGCTGTCAAAAGCGGACGGAGAGCCAGAAAGAATATGCCCCTTTCTCGTGGGCAGGCATAACGGCAATTCTTGATTGAAACGCAAAACTGGTGCGTCGACAAATCACGAAGGGAGCGTAGACATTCACCACAATGTCGCAATACTATAGTGCCACCACGCTGGCGGCTTTTGGTGTGATTCCGCTAATTGAGAGTTTTTGAAAGAGAAGAAATGGATTTCGTACCTTTATCGCGCTGGGTCCCCCCGCTACTGTGCTACTCCGCAGCTTGGTATTTTCAAACTGGTAGAAGTCTCGCAAAAATGAAACCAGGGCGATGGCTAGCGTTATGAACTTTTGCCAGAGAAAACATCCCGGATTTTTGTAGTAAATTCTATTGTTCCTGAATTTCGGTGTTATATGGATATAAATAGCATCAAGTCACTTGTCGCATCTTCCCCTCCAGCATCAGCGTTTGTTTCTGGTATTAAGACGAATACTAATGGGCAAAGCGTATCATTTCAGCTACTTCACGGGTGGGATTTCGCGCTAGCCCATCAATGTGATACGGAGTGGACCGCAAAAAATGTTGAAATTCTTCGCTGTGTACAGAGTTCGGTAACAAGTGAGGAAGAGTTTATACAAAAGATATCTCATCTACATATGGAGGATGCTCACTGGCGATGGACTGCTAAAGCGATTCATCATAGTGCAGAGGAGTATGACTGGTTTTTTTATGTAGCTGAGGATGCGATCCAGGCTGCTTGTCTTATATTCCATCCGAAAGATAGTATTATAGACGGGCAAGGGATTTTTTATATAGAGTATGTTGCAGTTGCTCCATGGAACAGACCTAATCCGCTAAGCGCCGCACGATTTAAAGGTATAGGATCTGATTTGATTAGGTATGCATCCCAATATGCGACTGATGTCTTAGGTCTGCGCCCCGGTTTTTCGTTGCATTCGTTACCAAAGGCCGCTGCTTACTATAATAAAATTGGTATGACCTGCTTTCCTGAGCGAAAGAAAGAGCGTCTTGATTATTACGAGATGGCCAAAGAGGCCGCTCAAGAATTCGGAGCAGCAGTCAATGGATGATAAAAATGAGCTCGAAGATTTTTTCGTCTCTACATCTGATTGCACTCCTGAAAGTCTTCTCAGGGCGTTGAACGTTTACTCTGAAATTTCTAAAAAACTAGGGTCTAACGACCCGCTTATTTTTAAAGACCTGCTATCGGGAGCGACTGGGAGTGCGCTATTCAGGCGTAGCGGTACTGTTAAAGAAACCGAGATGCTCATCTGGCTTTCTCAGGTTCAACGCTACGCTGAGATTGTAGTTTCAACTGGAAAAGTTAAAAGATTTAACGGTTTATCCAGAGATGCATTGAGAGATATATCTAGGCTTTCCTTAGATCCTGATAATTTAAAGCAAATATCTAGCTGTCTTTGGCAGCATGGTATTGCACTGATTTTTTTACCTCAAACTGCCGGCATGAAAACTGATGGGGGGTTCTTTAAGCTTCAATGTGGAACACCTGTAGTTGGAATGACGTTGCGATATAATAGATACGACTACTTTTGGTTTACATTGATGCATGAGTTGTCTCATGTTTCAATTCATTATGACCGGCTTGATGATCCGCACTTCGATTGTCTTGAAGATATTGGTGACGACATTGTTGAGCTTGAGGCAAACCAGCTTGCCAAAGAGAGCTTCATAAGTCGCAGCGATTGGCGATCTGCCTCGGTACGGAGGCACCGTAATGAAGAAGAGTTGTTTAAGGATGCGCGAAACCTTTCTATACACCCTGCAATTCTAGCGGGCTTTGTAAGGCATGATTCGGGGAACTATACCCTTTTCAACAATGTTATCCATGAGATAAGTGTCAAAAGGATGATCAGCTCAGATGCCTAAGTACATTCCATTTCTTAAAGCTAAGGCTAATGAATTTGGCGCGATTAAGTCCCTTAGCAAGGAAAGAAAGAAGTTTATCGCTCCTTTTTTTGATCTACCTTTGAAGAAGGATATGGATGATAAGGTATTAAAGAAGACTATAGAAACTGCCGCTCGGAAATTCTGCCTGAACATGAAGGGCGTCCCCGAGTACTTCGTAGATGACTATGATATTCCGGACTCGGTCCTAATTGGCAGCCGTCCCAGCTATGAATACCTCGCAGCGTGTATGCTTGCCCAGGATCTAAACTTTAACCCAGTTGTTGGGATAGATCGTACGGCTGATCGGAATGCATGCGTATTTACGCCTGCTGTAACTAAGGCTGCGAGCAATAGGCGAATTGCCTTGCGTATCTCCAGCGATGATCTTGTCAGTTATGCTCTGGTTAGGGGGGATATTCTGCACCTTATAGCAATGGGGAATGGTTTGTATGATCGATGGGTACTTGTTATAGACAATAGGGTTTGTAAGGACGTTGACCCGGTTGCTCGTGCTGCACAGATAAAAGCGTTCTGTATAGCCGCCGCCGCGGACCATGCGTATGAAGCTATTGTTATTACAGGGTCTACACTCCCCCCAGTAGCAGGTGACATACTTCCAACAAATAACGAAAAACATCTGCTTCGTAACGAAGTTGCTATCTACAGCAATGCTATTGTCGGCCTTTCTGGGCATAATGTGGTTTTTGGGGACTATACCATTGTGAGTCCTGACTACTCGGACTCTGATATTGATCCACGCAATATGCTAAACGTTACAGCGCCTAAAGTGGTCTACTCTTACGAGGACAAGCACTATATTGTACGTGGTGGTGGCATCAAGACACACCCGCGCGGATTTAAGCAGTACAATGATATTGCTGCAACTATAGTTGCAAAGAGTTTCTTCCGACACGGAAACTCAGAAGGTGATTTGTACTTGGTTGAAAAAGCGGCAGGACTTGGATCGACGGTTATGCCCGGTAGTGTCTTAAAGCCTACAATTAATTCCCATATTTCCTTTATGCTTGATCTTTTATAAGTGTTCTAAGCACAAGGGCTTTTCCTATCGTAAGGCTAAGCTCTTGAGCTCCGAAAGCCTGAGAGATGAGAAAAGATAGAGAGTCTCTGTTTATCTTGCTCTGTACTTTTCCCTCTATGCTGGTTGCAATATCAAATAGTTCATTTCGCCAGAGAGTTAACAGCGCTATCTGCTTGTCAAATGCGATACTTTTCTGAGCTTGACGAATTGGTCTAAAGATAATCTTGCCTGTAGAACTTTCTTTTACTTCGAGTATTCCCCAATGATTAGGTGCAATTTTAATCGCCTTTTCTATATGTTTGGAAGTTGTTACTAAAGTGACCTTTCGGAAGGCGAGATCATAATATATACCTTGTTGAGCAATTCTCTCAATTTTATCGCCGTCTCCCTTTATTTCGTAACAGTGGGCTTCTCTATGGATTGCAACAACATCCGCAATAGCGTTGCCATTGTGAACTCGTAGTTCCTCAATGAGAGCTTTAGGCTGAGGATAAGCATTCCTTAATCTAGCCAGCAGTGCGGCACGAATTAATGAGTCATTTAACATCTTAGTTATATGCTCGTACCATTTTTAATTTAATTCCTAGAAAAAATTCATGTAATTGACATCGCACCGCAAAGTGACACTTACTGAAATTTAATATACTAAGCCAAGTAAGCCTCATTGTATCATCGACACCAAAAAATCGCCTCAGCGCAAACAGTATAAATGGCCATCTCTAACTATCAGCAAGGGACACAAAAGCATCACAGCAGTTCCTCAAATGCTGACGATTTAGGGGCGAAAGCTTGGAGCGGGCGATCGTTATCATATAACAATTTTCTGGCGTATGAATTTGGTTCTTAACCCTTGGACTACCCCAAATTAGCCGATTGCTATCAGTCGTGACCTTAAAGATAGAGATTGAAAACCCACGAGGTTTGCAGGCGTCGAGCGAGCAGCCGCACTGTCAGCAAGTAGTAATACCGCGTCGCCTCACTCCGTTGGCTCAAGTGATGCTCAAGAAACCAAGCCAGATGCTTTCTCTGCCAGGCCCGAGGCGTTTCTCGCTGCCAGCGTGCTGCGATTTCAGCCTGGATGATTTTCGCCTGGCGCAGGTGGCGTTGCCGGGTCGCGTGTGAGCCGGTCAGCACGCCAGCCAGGAACAGTTCCATATCGAAGGGCTTACCCATGCCGGCCACCGATATAGGCAGCGACCACATCGATCCGACCGTGACCTAGCTCATAGCTGATTTGCTTTCGGGCATCGTGATCAAGGCACCTATCTATCTCGTAGCAGCGACCGCCATTGATAGGCGCGCGGTGCTGGGTGAGTTGCTCATAGCGCTCACAGGCGTAAGCCGCTCGCAGTTCATGAAAGCCTTTGAGGTCATGCGTGTGTAGAACATCCCGCGCCGGGCGTACTACGTGTTGCAGCACATCCATGTAGTTTTCGTCGGGGGCAATCAGGTTTCGGCTACCCGCTGGCGAAACACGCTGCGCAAATCCAAGCGCATCGCTAACGTGCTGATCCGCTGTAATCCAGCGCGGCGCTGAAGCACCGGCACGGCCGCCTTTGGTGCCGTCCTGAATGTTGATCTTGCCGTGGTCACTGGCTTCCCGGCATAGCCGTGGCAGGTCAGCCAGGATGGCCTCACGCAAGCGCATGCCAGTGGCCCTCGCTAATTGAACGATGGCAGCGGCGCGTGGCATCTGTCGCTCGCAGAGTGCGTCGACTATCTGCTTAACCTGTTCGTGGTCTTGGCCTTGCGGCACTGAGCGACGAACACTGTCGCGCTGCATGCCCAACGCGCTGCTTGGGCTCGGCACTTTCACATGCTTATCACCGCGAAGCGCCGCCATGGTTCGGTTCACGCTGGACAGTCGGTTTTGCGCAGTGGCGATGGCGATTTCGCCTTGTTCAACTTGCTGACGCAGGTATCCGACGTAATCCAGCAAGGTCTGTCGATCAATCTGCCGCGCATCGTTGAACCCCGGCCCATCTTCCGACCGGCACCAGCGTACAAATGCCTGCCGCCGATCACCATGCGCTTTGACCGTGCCGTAGTGGCCGCCGCCGAACATGTCTTTCAGTGCTTGCGGCCCTGCGTAACTCAGTTGCCTGCCGTACCCAAAATTACGTCCATCTCGTTTTCCAACCAGCGCCATACCCGCTGCCTCCTACTTAGCCTCCCGGTCTGGCCCCATGTCATCCCGCCAAGAATGTTGCGTGTTAATCAGGGATCGAGGCCCTTGCGGCCGATAGGGTTGTCCCTTCACGGGGGATTGTTCCGGGAGTATGGGAATCTCATGATCTGGCCTCCTGAGCACTGTTACCGGTGGGCGGCAGGAGGCTTGAGGGCAAGTGGACAGATTTATTGGCGATTCGCACACGCCGAATCTGTCCCCTTTTTGGGGAGGTCTGCTGGAAGAGCTTGGATACGAGTTCGAAGACAGATGGAGCTAGAAGAAGGGAGGGCTAACCAGCGTAGCCCTTAAACTTTTCGAGCATGTTCGCGCGGATAAGCGTTTCTGGATTTTCAGCAGGGATCACGGGCAACTGGTAGAGGCCTTATTAGATAAAAGGATGTTAGGGTATATCCTCTTACCGCCCAGATCCAATCCTTCGAATAAAGGGTGATACGAGTAAGGGCAGGAAAAGTACTTGCCGTTTTTCAAGGCTGTCTGAACGGATAGCTTTGCATTCAACGATAGCGTAAAAAATACTATCCCAAGGAAAACAGCTAAAGCTAAGACTAATGCGCTCTTCCTTTTTGAGTAATACGATATCCTGAAGTATGCTAGAAAGTGAAGTATTGCTGACCCTGCATAAACCATTGAGGCAGCAGCAATTGCTGGTAAAAACAACATCATGTTGAAGTCACTTGGAACCAGAAGTGCCGCTCTATCAATATCTTGCAGAAATATGAGGTTTTTTGTGTAAGGTAGTAATATATAGTTTGTGAGTAACCAGCACATGAAAACCAAGAAAGCTATTTTCAGCGGTGCCCATTTATAGCTCACATGGCTTTGATCAACTAAAGAATTGACGATCGATTTATAAAGACTCATGTCGCCCTCTAGAATTTATGCTTATTGATGGTGAATGCCGAAGAGGGTATCAAAGGAGTATTTCCTCTGCGTCAATCAAAGGTGACCAAGGCATTCTTACATAAGGATTTGTATAATAAATTTCATAAGCGACGACAAAGTCTGCAACACCGTCGCCATCTCGGTCACCTTCGATATAGTGAGGCTGGGGACTATACAAATCGAATGTGAGCCTTAACTCACCTGCTGTACCTGAAAACTCACTATAACCAATCCAGTTAAAGTTTTGCTTGTCATCAGTAGTTAAGTCAGCATCCATTGCGCTGAAATCTAGAGTGTCATGCTCCAGTCTGTAATAATAGCCAAGACTTGGTGTGTAGTTCATACCATTAAAGTATTCTGCCTCTTGGGCGAGCGTCAAACCATGGACCGTTTTTGTAATTAGCTCTTCGCCCGGTAGAGAAAAGTCAGAGTCGTAGAATTTTATAACATTGCTTCCTCCATGAACTACGATGTGATCATTGCCATATCCGCCGCTGATAGTATTGCCACCAATCCAATCTCCAACTAGTACATCATTCCAAGGCGAGCCAATGATTATATCTATATTTTTATACTCATCATATAGACTTGCATATTCTGTCCCTAGCCATGGAAATTGTCCGTTTCGTAGCGTCATGGCCATGTCCTCGTCCAAGAAATGTGGACCATATAAGCTCATAAGCTCTGATATTTTTTCGTTTTTATAATCATTCCCGCTAAGCATCATGTGCACTTCATAATCAGTGTTGCTGAAGTCTAATATATTAACTCCAGATCCACCTATTATTTGATTCCTAGATAAAAAATCCATTGCCCATGTGTCTTTTATCAAAAACCAGTTTGTTCCATTCCCTCCAATTATTTTGCCGCCACTTTCATCTGTTACAAATAAGAAAGCACCTGAACTGTCGCTTGCGTCGAATACTTTTTGTCCGCCATCATTAACTTCTATTTCTGAGAGATTGATGATGCTAGGTGTGGACTCAGTCAGTTCTGAAACTTGGTGCCCATCAACTTCGTTACCAATTATGATGTTGCTAATCTCCTTTAAAGCATCAGAAATCATTTTTTCTGCGTCTGGATATTCAGCAGGATTTTCAATAATTTTCATTATGGCTTGATGGAATTGATAACCAGTTAAGCCAGGCTGGTTTTCATTAGATTCATCTGGGGATGGAAGAGGAAGGCCTAAAATACCAGCGAAATATTCATTTAAAAAACTCTGTGCACCGAAGGCCTCAATTGCAAGAGATGCCATAAGCCCAACAGCTAAAGCAACGGGTAACCCAAATCCCGCTGTAGAAACAGTTAGAAGAGTAGCACCTACCAGAAGCGCTGTTTGAGTTGCTATGGCTACTTGATGAGGAACACCATTTTGTATATCCTCATTTGCCGAATAGCCCGCTAGTGCAAATTGGGCTAGTAAGTTGCTTTTTGTTGCTGCGGCCTTTATCGAGTTAAATTCGGCTTCCGTCAGAATTGATTTATTTAGTTCTGCGAGGGTGCCTTTGTAGCCCGCCATCTCCGGAATTAGAAAACCCATCATTCCTTTAATAATAAAGTTACTGCTGTCCGGGCTTTCATAGTGCGGGTCGTATATTGCTCTATTTTGTTCGAAGAACCGATTATTCCCTTCTCTAATAAAGTATAGGTATTGATGAGGTGCCGCAGGTGACGAGTAGAAACCACCGCCCACGTAATCACTACTCCCAGTCGTGTCCTGCCTGTCAGTTACCCATGTCGGGTCTAACTCAATCGCAGCCATCCTAGCTCTCCTTGTTTCTGATACGAGTTATGACTATTAGTACAAGACGTTTGAGAAGGGGAATGTCAGTAAAAGAAATATAAATTCAGAAATTTATATTTTATTTTCAAATTTAATCATGGGGAAAAAGGGGACAGATTATTTCTTGGTCCTGCTGTCCGCTTTGGGCTGCGATAGCTTTCGTCGCGACTATCAGGCCTCCATTCAAAGATTGAAAACCCACGACGTCTGCAGGCGCCGAACTAGCAATCGGACCGTCAGCAGGTAGTAATACCGCGTCGCCTCGCTCTGTTGGCTCAATCGGTGTTCAAGAAACCAAGCCAGATGCTTTCTCTGCCAGGCCCAAGGCGTTTCTCGCTGCCAGCGTGCTGCGATTTCAGCCTGGATGATTTTCGCCTGGCGCAGGTGGCGTTGCCGGGTCGCGTTTGAGCCGGTCAGCACGCCAGCCAGGAACAGTTCCATATCGAATGTCTTACTCATGCCGGCCACCGATATAGGCCGCAACCACATCGATCCGACCGTGCCCCAGCTCATAGCTGATTTGCTTTCGGGCATCGTGATCAAGGCTCCGGTCTATTTCGTAGCAGCGACCGCCATTGATAGGTGTGCGGTGTTGGGTGATCTGCTCATAGCGCTCACAGACGTAAGCTGCTCGCAGTTCATGAAAGCCTTTGAGGTCATGCGTGTGTAGAACATCCCGCGCCGGGCGTACTACGTGTTGCAGCACATCCATGTAGTTTTCGTCGGGGGCAATCAGGTTTCGGCTACCCGCTGGCGAAACACGCTGCGCAAATCCAAGCGCATCGCTAACGTGCTGATCCGCTGTAATCCAGCGCGGCGCTGAAGCACCGGCACGGCCGCCTTTGGTGCCGTCCTGAATGTTGATCTTGCCGTGGTCATTGGCTTCTCGGCATAGCCGTGGCAGGTCAGCCAGGATGGCCTCACGCAAGCGCATGCCAGTGGCCCTGGCTAATTGAACGATGGCAGCGGCGCGTGGCATCTGTCGCTCGCAGAGTGCGTCGACTATCTGCTTAACCTGTTCGCGGTCTTGGCCTTGCGGCACTGAGCGACGCACACTGTCGCGCTGCATGCCCAACGCTCTGCTTGGGCTCGGCACTTTCACATGCTTATCACCGCGAAGCGCCGCCATGGTTCGGTTCACGCTGGAGATTCGGTTCTGCGCAGTGACGATGGCGATTTCGCCTTGTTCAACTTGCTGACGCAGGTATCCGACGTAATCCAGCAAGGTCTGTCGATCAATCTGCCGCGCATCGTTGAACCCCGGCCCATCTTCCGACCGGCACCAGCGTACGAATGCCTGCCACCGATCACCATGCGCTTTGACCGTGCCGTAGTGGCCGCCGCCGAACATATCCTTCAGCGCCTGCGACCCTGCATAGCTCAATTGCCTGCCGTATCCAAAATTACGGCCATCTCGTTTTCCAACCAGCGCCATACCAGTTACCTCCTACCTAAGCCTCCCGGTCTTGCCCCACGTCATCCCGCCAAGAATGCTGAGTGTTATCAGGGATCAAGGCCCCTGCGGCCTGTGGGGTTGTCCACTACGCAGGACTAGCGGCTCCTTACGTCCGGGAGCTTGGGCATCTCATGATCTGGCCTCCTGATCACCGTTGCCGGTGGGCGGGTGGAGGCTGGGTTGGCTGACGAAACCAGCGCCGCGAGATCCTGAGTCGGGTGAAGGCAGCGGTGTGATGGCTGGGGCATGCCTGACTGTCAGTCAGGTGCAGGCCAATCCTTGGTCTGCTGCACCACCATCTGCATCGCTGTTGCTAGTGACATGGGTGTTTGTCACGTGGATTGTCACAAGGTGAATTGCGGCAGAGCCCCGTGGTAGCTGGGCTGCAGCAGTGGGACGAGTGCCCGTCTCTTTTCTGGGAAAAGAGACGGGCAGAGGTTGGCGCTGGGAATGGCCAAGTGAGTGAGTTGCTGCAGGGCAGAAAAGTCGTGAAGGTATTTGCCGCAGTGGCAATGAACTGAAGAGGCATCCATCACATGGGTAGTGATCGCACGCGCCGCCGGATGCTGATCGCGCTTGGGATGAACCACCACAAAAGTGGCGTAGCCTCAAAGGTCCTGGCTACCTGGGATGCTGTCGACGACAGCGTTTGTACCCCTCGTTTCTACGCCTGTGGATAGTTGATGTAAAGGATGGATTCTTTGGGTTTTTTGCAGCTGTGGATAAAAATTCTGTCGGTGGACAGTAGTGCGCTTCTGCGGAATCGTCGGGGCTTTGAGCTTTAACGGCGAGGTCCATCAAAATGGGGCGGCGGAGCCACCCCGTTTTGATGGACCCTGATTGAAAAGCGGCTCGCATTGGCATTGAGGGCGTGCACTCACTCGCTGACTGCGCGTTTGACCTTGAGACGAGTGACGTTCTCTCCGAGCCGGTTGGCGAACTCATGGGGGCTGACGTGCTCCTGCCGATTCACGTCGAGATAACGGCTCCACCAGTTCATGATCATCCGTCGCTCTTCAAGGAACTGGGCCTTGTGGATGTAAGCCGCCCGAACGTTGTTACGCTCCTTGTGGCTCATCTGGAGTTCGATGGCTGTCTCCGACCACAAGCCCGACTCGATCAGTGCACTACACGCCATCGAGCGAAAGCCGTGGCCGCAGATTTCCTGCTTGGTGTCGTAACCCATTTTTCGCAGGGCGCTGTTCACCGTGTTTTCTGACATGGGTTTGCGCGGGTTGTTATCGCCAGCGAAGACCAGATCGAACTCACCCGTGATTGCCTGGATCTGCTCAAGCAGAGCCAGTGCTTGCGGCGATAAGGGGACAACGTGAATGTCGCCAGCCATCTTCGTGCCGCGAGTGGAAAAGGCGACGCCTTCCAGGGCAGGGCGTGTATCTGGAATCTCCCAGACTGCGCGCTGCAGGTCGAACTCGCTCCATCGGGCGAAGCGTAATTCGCTGGAGCGGACGAAGACGTGTAACGACAGCATCACCGTGAGGCGCGTCAGTGCGCGGCCTTCGTAGTTGTCGATTCGCTCTTGCAGCTCTGGCAAGCGTGACAATGGCAGTGCCGGGCGATGGATGACCCGAGGTTGCTTGATCGAGCCGACCAGATCGTGAGCTGGATTGACGCCGATGAGCCTGAGGCGTTTGGCTTCGCGCATGATGCACTGCAGGTAGTTTTGTACCCTCAAGGCAACGTCGACAGTGCCGCGCTTCTTGATGGCCTCCAACGGCTGCATCAGATCGTAGGTGTCCAGATCGACGATGGCGCGTTCGCCAATCAACGGAAAGACATGAGTCTTGAGCCGACTCAACACTGTCTTGGCATGGCCTGGTACCCACTTGGCCGACATCATCCTGTGCCAATCGAGCGCAACGCTTTCAAAGGTTCGGCCGTCGATCACGGCTTGGACCTTGGCCTGATGCTTGGCCTGGATAGGGTCAATACCGTTAGCAAGCTGCTGCTTGAACTCAAATCGCTTGCGGCGTGCGTCAGCCAGTCCGACTACCGGGTAGCTGCCAAATGAGGTGAGGCCTCCCCGGCCATCGGGTTTTACGTACTTGAGCCTCCAGCCTTTGCGACCGTTGGCTTGGACGAGCAGGTAGAGGCCGTCACCGTCGAAGAGCTTGTACTCGCGCTCTCGAGGTTTTGCCGTGCGGCAGGCGTTATCAGAAAGGGGCGCAGTGGTGCGAGCCATTAGGATACTCCTCAATATCGAACTGAGTGGTATCCCAAACCTTATCCCTTTGAACCCTGGCTGGCGGTGGAAACCGACGGAACGCCAAAACGAAAAAACCCGCCAGAGGGCGGGTTTTCCGGGGGTTCCACGGATATCTGAGGATGTCAGTGGAACCTAAAATGGTGCCGGCACCAGGAGTCGAACCCGGGACCTACTGATTACAAGTCAGTTGCTCTACCAGCTGAGCTATACCGGCAAGGGCGGCCATTATAGCTATTGCGAAGCTGGAGTAAACCCATTAGCTCAATCAGATTTAATGAAGCTCGGCTATCGACAGCTATTTGCTTATGCACAAAGAGGGTGATGGCACTTTTGCTGTGAGGTGGTTCACGCTTGTGAACTTGGCTTGGAGAATTAATCCGCTGTTTTCATTGGCTTTTTAAGCCACTGATCAAAAAGTGAACGGCTTTTTGCAGGTCCGGTTGGATGGGGATTTGGGACGGTTCTGCAGAAATTGCTCACAGAGTTATCCACAGGTTTTGTGGGAAAACTCAGGGGCGTTCGGCGAGCAGCATGAGGTTGCGTGGGGTGAGTTCGTATGGGCAGAAGCTGCCGAGGCGGACGTGGTAGCCCTGTTCTCGCAGGTAGAGGGCGCGGTCGAGGACCAGCCACAGTTCCAGCGGGCGGCGGAACAGGTTGCGCAGCAATTCCAGGTTGCGGACCTCGGCGAGGCGTTGCCAGCCTTGGCGTTCCAGGTCGTCCCAGTCGATCTGCCCGGTGATTTCCAGTGTCTTGAGCGAGGCGAGGTGGCGGCAATAGTGCTCGAAGGATTCGTGCAGCCAGGCGACAGGCAGGGAAGGGGTCGGCAGGTAGCCATCACTGCCGCGTAGTTGGCGTTGCAGCAGGTCGAAGGACAGGCGCCGGGCCATGGATTGGTCGCGCTGGCGCCTTTGGCGCGAACCGGCGGTGACGGTTTCGCTCAAGGGCAGGCGCAGGTCGTCCAGGGACAATTCCAGTGCCGAAGCCGCCGCCGGCATGGACAGGGGAATGTACTGCTCGCCCGCGATGCGGTTGTAGCAGCAGGGGGCTACGGCGAGTTGTCCACAGCCGGCCGCGCTGGCCAGTTTCAGCAGGCGTACGTGCAAATCGCCGCAGGCATGCAGGGCCACGGGTGTGTGATCGGCACGCACGTGAAGTTCGCTGCCGGCGGCCATGACGTCTTGCAGGCGATGCTGGGCCGCGATGTGCAGGCGGTCGCTCTGCCGCTGACCGGCCGCGACCAGTGCCGGGTCGTGTTCCAGGCAGGTCAGTGCAGCGGCACCGCCGCTTGCCAGCAAGCGGCCGAGGTGGCCCTTGCCCGAGCACCAGTCCAGCCAGTGGGCGGGCGCCTGGCGAAATTGCAGGCATGCGCCGAAGGCTTCGATCTGCTGCCATTTGCGCCCGGGCACGTCGACGTTCTGCCGTGATGACGGAGCGGCGCTGGGAATAGCGGGCAAGGCATCGACTTCGCTGAGCGCCAAGGCGGTGCGTGCCAGTGCGGAAAAGGGCGCGGGTGCTTCGATCAGGTGCGGGCGGTTATGGTCCGCTTCGGCCTGTTCGAGGCTGCGCCTGCGCAGCCAGGTCGAGAGCGCGGGCAGTTGCGTTTCCCACTCCAGGCGCAAGGCCACGAATGGCTTGGGACGCCACAAGTGCTGGTGTTCCAGGAGAAAGACGTCCAGGGCCTGGAAGCGTTCGAGCAGGTGGTTGCCGCTGAGCATGTTCTGGCCTCAGCGGCCTTGGGTGGCATCGACCCGCAGGTGTTTCTCGATCAGGCGGAACACCAGGGTCAGGCCCAGGGTGATCAGCAGGTAGAACAGGCCGGCGTAGCAGAAGAACAGCATGTACTGGTAGTTCTTCGCGGCGATGGTCTTGGCCATGCCCATCAGGTCGTACAGTGTCACGGTGTAGACCACGGCGCTGGCCTTGAGCATGAGGATCACCTCGTTGCTGTAGGCGGGCAGGGCGATGCGGGCGGCACGCGGCAGGACGATGAAGATCAGGGTCTGGCGGCGTGACATGCCCAGCGAGCGGGCCGCTTCCATTTCACCGATAGGGATGGCGTGGATGGCGCCACGCAGGATTTCCGCGATGTAGGCCGTGGTGTGCAGCGACATGGCCAGCAGGGTGCAGAAGAACGGATCGCGCAGATACGGCCAGAACATGCTCTTGCGCACGGCGTCGAACTGGGCTAGGCCGTAGTACACCAGCGCCAGTTGCAGCAGCAGCGGCGTGCCGCGGAAGAAGAAGATGTAGCCATAGGGCAGGGCGCGTACGTACCAGTGCCTGGAGGCGCGGGCGATGCCCAGCGGTACGGCGAGGATCAGCCCGATGAGTGCCGATAGGCCCAGCAACTCCAGGGTGAGCAGGGCGCCTTCGAGCATCTTCGGCGTCCATTTGACGAGCAATTCCCACTCGTTCATAGCTCGTTCCTCACGAAGCCACGGTTCACGCGTTTTTCCACCAGGTGCATGACGGCCATGGCGAGGGCCGTGAGGCACAGGTAGATGGCCGCGGCGGTCATGTAGAAGGTGAAGGGTTCCTTGGTGGCGTTCGAGGCGATGCCAGCCTTGCGCATGATTTCGTCGAGGGAGATCAGCGAAACCAGGGCGGTGTCCTTGAGCATCACCAGGTACAGGTTGCCCAGGCCCGGCAAGGCCACGCGCCAGACTTGCGGCAGGACGATGCGCCAGAAGATGCGCGCTGATGACAGGCCCAGGGCCTGGCCGGCTTCGCGATGGCCTTTGGGGATCGCCAGCAGCGCGCCGCGAAAGACCTCGGTGGCGTAGGCGCCGAAGCACAGGGCCAGGGCCGAGGTGCCGGCGGCGAAGGGCGACAGGGCCAGGTCCGGATGACCGAACAGCGCGCCGAGGGCATTCATGCCGCTGACGGTGCCGAAGTAGATCATCAGGACCCAAAGGGTTTCCGGCACGCCGCGCACCACGGTGGTGTAGAGCGTGCCGAGGCCGCGCAGTAGGCGCAGCCTGGAGGTCTTGGCGGCAGCCCCGAGCAGCCCGAGCAGCAGCCCGCCGGTAACGGCCGCGAGCGACAGCCTGAGGGTCATGAGTGTGCCTTCGGCGAGTTGGTTGCCGAAGCCATGCAGATCGAAAATCATCGTCTGTCTTTATTCTGATTGAGGAAGAACAGCGCCACTGGCTAGGTGGCGCTCGAGCGGATCAGTAGATGCTGAACGGGAAGTATTTGTCGTTGATCTGCTTGTAGGTGCCGTCGGCGACGATTTCCTTCAGGGCCGCGTTCAGCTTCTCGCGCAGCGGATCGTTCTTGCGCACGGCAATGCCGATCTTGTCGTTGTCGAACACCGGCTCGCCCTTGAACTCGAAGTCCTTGCCGGCATCGCTCTTGAGCCATTCCCAGTTGACGAACTTGTCGGCCAGGACCGCATCGACGCGGCCGGAAGACAGGTCGAGGTAGGCGTTTTCCTGGGTGTCGTAGAGCTTGATGTCGACCACGCCGTCGAGGTTGTCTTCCAGCCAGGTGCCGGCGATGGTCGAGCGCTGGGCGCCGATCACCTTGCCTTTGAGGCTGCCTTTGTCGGACTTGAAGTCGGAGTTTTTCGGCGCGATGAACTGCAGCTTGTTGGTGTAGTAGGGATCGGTGAAGTCGACGGTCTGCTTGCGCTCGTCGGTGATCGACATGGAGGCGGCGATGAAGTCGAATTTCTTCGCATTGAGGGCCGGGATGATGCCGTCCCAATCGGAGGTGACCACTTCACACTCGACTTTCATCTTGGCGCACAGGGCCTTGGAGATTTCCACGTCGAAACCGCCGACCTGGCCGCTGGCGTCGATCAGGTTGAAGGGAGGGTAGGCGCCTTCGGTGCCGATCTTCAGTTTGTCCGCGGCGCCGGCGTGGCCGGCGAAGGCCAGGGTGGCGGCTGCGGCCAGCAGGATCTTCTTGTAGTTCATGCGGGGTGCTCCGTTATCGATTGCTGGACATGAATTGTTTACAGCGCGCCGACTGCGGCGATTCGAACACTTGCTCGGGTGTGCCCTGTTCTTCGACCAGGCCCTGGTGGAGGAATACCACCTTGTTGGAAACCTGGCGGGCGAAGTTCATTTCGTGGGTGACCAGCAGCATGGTGCGGCCTTCGTCGGCGAGCGCGCGGATCACGTTAAGCACTTCCTGTACCATTTCCGGGTCGAGGGCCGAGGTCGGCTCGTCGAACAGAATCACCTTGGGCTGCATCGCCAGGGTTCGGGCGATGGCCGCGCGTTGCTGCTGGCCGCCGGACAGTTGGCTGGGGAAGGCGTGGCGCTTGTCGGCGATGCCGACCTTGGCCAGCAGCGCCTCGGCCACTTCGATGGCCTCGGCCTTGGATTGCCCCAGCACACGGCGTGGCGCCTCGATGATGTTGTCGAGGATGGTCATGTGCGGCCACAGGTTGAAGTTCTGGAACACGAAGCCGATTTCGCTGCGCATCCGGTTGATCTGCCTGTTGTCGGCGGCGACCAGTTCGCCATTGCCGGCGGCCTTGAGCTTGAGTTCTTCGCCGGCGACCAGGATCTGCCCCTCGTGCGGGTTTTCCAGCAGGTTGATGCAGCGCAGGAAGGTGGATTTGCCGGAACCCGACGAGCCGAGGATGGAGATCACGTCACCGTCGCTGGCGGTCAGCGAGACGCCCTTGAGCACTTCGAGTTTGCCGTAGCGTTTATGCAGGTTGCGGATTTCCAGCGCGGGCTTGGCCTCTGCCATGGGATGTCCTCATCGGTTCGAAATGCGCTCCAGCCGGTCACCGCCATCCTGGCATCATGCAGTTAGCATAGCCAGATGGCGGGAGTGGGGACATGGAGCGTGTCGCATCATCACAGTCGATTGTCGCGCGGATTGAAAATGCGCGCCGAGTCGTACTCGGACTATCAGGCGGCGCACCCTACCCGGTTGTTCCTTGCAATTCCAGTACCGCGGCGGTCGGTCGTCGGCTGACCGGCCGGTCAGCCATTCGCGCCATCCAGCAGGTTCTTGACCTTCTCGCGCAGGTCGTCGAGGGAAAAGGGCTTGCTGATCACGTCCATGTGCGTCGCCAGTTCGCTGCCGTCGATGCTGACGATCTCCGCATAGCCGGTGGCGAACAGCACGCGCAGGCCCGGGCGCAGGCGCTGGGCTTCGACGGCGAGTTGCTGGCCGTTCATGCCGGGCAGGCCGACGTCGGTCATCAGCAGGCCGATCGGCGCATCGCTGCGCAGGACGAGCAAGGCGTCTTCGGCGTCGGCCGCCTGAAGGACCTGGTAACCGAATTCTTCGAGCACCTCGACGGTGAGCATGCGCACCACGTCGGCATCCTCGACCACGAGGATGCTTTCTCGGCGGGGTTCGACCGGCAATGGCTCGATCATCGCGGGTTGTTCCTCTGCGGGCGCGACGGCATCGCGCGGGAAATAGAGACTGACGCGGGTGCCTGCTCCCGGCTTGCTGTCGAGGCGGATCTGTCCGCCGATCTGCTTGATGAAACCATACACCATGGATAGTCCAAGGCCGCTGCCCTTGCCCAGTGGCTTGGTGGTGAAGAATGGCTCGAAGGCGCGCGCGGCCACGTCTTTTTCCATGCCGCTGCCGCTGTCGCGTACCTCCAGGCGCAGGTAGTCGCCAGCCGGGATGTCGGCTTCGGCCGGGGCACTGATGGTGCGTGTGGCGATATACAGGCTGCCACCCATTGGCATGGCGTCGCGGGCATTGCTGGTCAAGTGCAGGAGCACGTTGCGCAATTGGTTGACATCGCTGCGTATGTTGCCGGCCTGCGGGCTGAGCTCCAGCATCAGGTGGGTTCGCGTTCCAGCCGTTTCTTCGAGTTGCTCGCGCAGTTCCTCGATCAGGGTATTGAGTGGCACCGGTTGCAGGTCCAGGGCCTGGCGGCGGGCGAAGGACAGCAGGCTGCTGGTCAGGGCCGCGCCGCGCCGGGTGGAGTCGCTGGCGGCCTGGACGAAGCGCCCCAGTTCGACGCGTACCTCGTCCGGCATGCGTCGTTCGATCAGGTCGAGGCTGACCTGGATGCCGGCCAGCAGATTGTTGAAGTCGTGGGCGATGCCTCCCGAGAGTTGGCCGACCGCCTCCATGCGCTGTGCGCTACGCAGGGCCGCCTCGGTCTCGGCGAGCACCGCGGCGGTGCGTTTTTCCTCGGTGATGTCGCGCCCATTGCCATAGAGCAGGTTGTTTTCCGGGGTCGCGCTCCAGGAAATCCAGCGATAGCTGCCGTCCTTGTGGCGCATGCGGTTCTCGAAACGCTCGAGGCGCTGGCCTTCGGCGAGGGTCTGGCGCTTTTCGTCGCTGCTGGCGAGGTCTTCGGGGTGTTCGATCCAGCGCGTGGTCTTGCCCAGCAGTTCGTCTTCACTCCAGCCAAGCACGTTGCTCCAGGCTGGATTGACACTGATCAGCACGCCAGTGATGTCGACCACGCAGAGCAGGTCCTGGGACAACGACCAGATACGGTCGCGCTCGCGCGTGCGCAGTTCGACGCGCCGGGCCATCTCCGCGGCCTGGCGCAGTTCCTCGGCATGCACCATGACCTGGGCCAGGCCGTAGGCCAGGCAACTGGCGAGTTCTTCGAGGAACTCGGTGTAGCCGTTGTCGAGCTGGCGCCGTGGGCTGATGCCACACACCAGGAATCCCAGCGCTTCCTGGGCGCCACCTTCGGTGAACAGCGGCAACACGCAAGCGTCGTTCACCGGCTCCGGCCATGGTGCGAGGGGGCCGCAGGAGGCGCCTTCGCACTGCACCAGGCCTCGCCGTTTCGCCGCGATATCCAGCGGCCAGGCCTGGGACTCCTGGCCCAGCTCTATTTCCAGGGGCGCCAGCGGGTGGCCCGCTGCCAGGCCACAGCTGGCGTGCAGCCGGGCTTCTTCGGGGGTGTTCACGTAGAACAGGAAGAACGGCAGGTCCTCGGGTGCCCCGCCAATCAGGCGCGCGGCGTCGCGACAGGCGTCGGTCACCGATGTCGCTGTATGCACGCTGTCGCGCAGGCGCCCGAGCAACTGCTGGCGGCGGCCTTGCAGCACGTTGGCGGTGGTCTCGATGACCGTGTTGAAAAGCCCGGCCGGCTTGCCGTCGCTGCCGAAGATCGGGCTGACGTTATAGGTGAAGTAACATTCCTCCACGTAACCGAAACGCTGCATGGGCAGCATGCCGTCTTCGGCATGCACGGCGATGCCGGTCTGCAGGATGCCGGTGTACATGGGGCCGATGATCGACCAGATGTCGGCCCAGGCCTCCCGCGCGGGCTGGCCCAGCGCCCAGGGATGCTTGTCGCCCGGGATGGCGCTCCAGTCGTCGTTATAGAGCAGGTTGAGGTCATGCCCCCAGTAAATGCAGACCGGAAGTCTGGAGTTCAGGCCCACGCCAAGGACCGATTTCAGCGCCTGTGGCCATTGCTCGATGGGGCCGAGTGTCGATGTGCTCCAGTCCTTGGCGCGAATCAGCCGGGCCATGACGCTGTCACCGGCAAGGAAGTCTTCGCTGATCCAGGTCTGATCTATGGGCTCGGGCATCGCGGTGCGTCCAGGGGAGCGGTGATCCATCATACGGAGGGCTGAAGTCAGAAGAAGGGGCAACTTTGAAATAAAGCCGAAAAAAAGATTCCACCTTTTTCTCCCACCGCTGTCGTTGGTCATTGCGTGTGGCACGCATTACCATGCTGGCCACTGCGCATCCCGTGGGGACGCTCAGCCAGCCTGGCCAGGAAAAACAAGATGACCACCACTCCTGTGATCGACGAAATGGGTTTTCGCCGCATACTCGCGCGCAACGTGATGCTGCCGCTGGGTATCGGTGCTATCGGCGCCGTGCTGTTCGTCGCCCTGATCGGCTACCTCATCTATGTCCTCAGTTGGGTCGAGCACACCGACCGGGTGTTGACCAACGCCAACGAGAGCCTGCGCCTGGCGGTCGACCAGGAAACCGGCCTGCGGGGTTATCTTCTGACCGCCAATCCCGAATACCTGCAACCCTACGAGCGTGCCCGTCCGCGCATTCGCGCCGAGCTCACGAGCCTGCGTGAGCTGGTTGCCGACAATGCCCTGCAGGTCGACCGCCTGGCGCACATCGGCGCCTTGCATGACGAGTGGGCGCAGTTCGCCAAGGACATGATCGAGACCCGCCAGCGTAGCGGCAAAGTCAGCGACGAGGTGGGTGAAGGGCGCGGCAAGCAATTGACCGATGCGATCCGCGAGCAATACGAGGCGTTCACCAACACCGAGCGGCGCCTGCGCCAGGAGCGCAGTGACGCGGCCGGCAATACGGCGATCCTGACCATCGGCCTGTACCTGGCGTTCAGCCTGGCGTTCAGCGGTTTGCTCGCCTACCTCGGGCGGCGTGAGCTGGTGCGCCTGTCCGGGGTCTACGGCAGTTCGCTGGAGAAGCAGGTCGCGCATACCGAGCACCTGCAGCGCGAAGCCTGGCTGCGCGAGGGGCAAAGCCTGCTTGGCGAGCGCCTGATCGGCCAGCAGACCTTGTCGGAACTGGGCCGCAACATGCTCGAGTTTCTGGCGGCACGCCTGGGCATGGTGGTCGGCGGTGCTTATGTGCGGGAAAACCATGGCGGCCTGCAGCGGATCGCCGCCTATGGTTTCTCCCGCGAGATGGCGCTCGCCGAGCAGTCCTTCTACAACGCCGAAGGCCTGGTCGGCCAGGCCGCCCAGGAGCGGCGCATGCTGGTGCTCGATCGCTTGCCGGCGGGCTACCTGAAGGTCAACTCCGCCCTTGGCAACGGCGAGCCGCAGACGGTGGTGCTGTTGCCGACCGTCAACGAGGGGCAGGTCAACGGCGTGATCGAACTGGGCTTCCTGCGTCCGCTCGGCGAGCGTGATCTCGGCCTGCTCGAACTGATCGTCGGTAGCCTCGGTGCGGCTGTCGATGCCGCGCGTTATCGCCAGCGCCTGCAGGAAGTGCTGGTCGAGACCCAGCAGCTCAACGAGGAGTTGCAGGTCCAGCAGGAAGAATTGAAGACCGCCAACGAGGAACTGGAAGAACAGTCCCGCGCGCTGCGCGAGTCCCAGGCCCACCTGGAAACCCAGCAGGCCGAGCTGGAGCAGACCAACGAACGCCTTGGCGAGCAGGCCCAGGAACTGGCCGCCCAGCGCGACGACCTGGATCGCAACAATACTGCGCTGAGCCAGGCCCAGGCGGAGCTGGAGGCGCGCGCCGACGAGTTGCAGCGCGCCAGTCGCTACAAGTCCGAGTTCCTCGCCAACATGTCCCACGAGTTGCGCACGCCGCTGAACAGCTCGTTGATCCTGTCCAAGCTGCTGGCAGACAACGCCAAGGGCAATCTGGACGAGGAGCAGGTGCGTTTCGCCGAGTCGATCTATGCCGCGGGCAACGACCTGCTCAACCTGATCAACGACATTCTCGACATCGCCAAGGTCGAGGCCGGCAAGCTGGACGTGCGCCCGGAGAATACCCCCGTGTCGCGCCTGGTCGAGGCGCTGGAGACGGTGTTCAGGCCGCAGGCCGACCAGAAGCGCCTGGCGTTCCAGGTGCAGGTCGACAGCGATGTGCCGGCGCAGCTCCATACCGACCGCCAGCGCGCCGAGCAGATCATCAAGAACCTGCTGTCCAACGCCATCAAGTTCACCGACCAGGGCACGGTCAGCCTGCATGTGAGCCGGGTCGAAGGGGGCATCGCGTTCCTCGTGCGCGACACCGGCATCGGCATCCGCCATGACCAACTGGAGCGCATCTTCGAGGCCTTCCATCAGGCTGACGGCACGTCCAGTCGGCGCTTCGGCGGTACGGGCCTGGGGCTGTCGATTTCCCGCGACCTCGCCGAGTTGCTCGGTGGTTCGATTCAGGTCTGTAGCGAGCCGGGCAAGGGTAGCCAGTTCACCTTGCTGCTGCCGCAGGCCTACGGCCATGCGCACGGCGAGCTCGTTTTGCCGGCCAACGTCCAGGCGCCAGCGCCGCAGCGCCCGGCCAAGGCCGAGCCGGCAGGCCAGGTCGAGGTCATGCCGAGCTTCCCTGACGACCGCGATACGCTGAAAGGCGAAGGGCGCCGCGTTCTGGTGATCGAGGATGAACCGCAGTTCGCCCGGATTCTCTTCGACCTGGCCCATGAGCTGGGCTACCTCTGCCTGGTCGCCCACAGCGCCGACGAGGGCCTGCGTCTCGCCCAGGCCCATGTGCCGGACGCGATCCTGCTGGACATGCGCCTGCCCGATGGTTCCGGCTTGGCGGTATTGCAGCGGCTCAAGGAAAGCCCGCCGACGCGGCATATCCCGGTGCACGTGATTTCCGTCGACGATTACGCCGAGCCCGCCCTGCACCTGGGGGCCATCGGCTATGCGATCAAGCCGACCAACCGCGAGCAACTGCGCGACGTGTTCGCTCGCCTGGAAGCCAAGTTCACGCAGAAGGTCAAGCGCGTGTTGCTGGTCGAGGACGATGCCCGCCAGCGTGACAGCATCGCCCGGCTGATCGGCGACGAGGACGTCGAGATCACCGCCGTGGAATATGGCGAGCAAGCCCTGGAGCTGCTGCGCAGAACGGTGTTCGACTGCATGATCATCGACCTCAAGCTGCCCGACATCCAGGGCAAGGACCTGCTCGAACGCATGGGCAGCGAGGACATCTGCTCCTTCCCGCCGGTGATCGTCTATACCGGACGCAACCTGACCCGCGACGAAGAGGCCGAGCTGCTGAAGTATTCGCGCTCGATCATCATCAAGGGCGCGCGTTCGCCGGAGCGCCTGCTCGACGAGGTGACGCTGTTCCTGCACAAGGTCGAGTCGAGCCTGTCCAGCGAGCGCCAGCGCATGCTCAAGACCGCGCGCAGCCGCGACAAGGTATTCGAGGAGCGCAGCATCCTGCTGGTCGACGACGACGTGCGCAACATCTTCGCCCTGACCAGCGCCCTGGAGCAGAAAGGCGCGCGGGTGGAAGTCGCCCGCAACGGCCATGAAGCCATCGCCAGGCTCGACCAGAATGAAGACATCGACCTGGTGCTGATGGACGTGATGATGCCGGAAATGGACGGTTACGAAGCGACCCGCCTGATTCGCCAGGACCCACGCTGGAGCAAGCTGCCGATCATCGCGGTGACGGCCAAGGCGATGAAGGACGACCAGGAGCTGTGCATGCGCGCCGGCGCCAATGACTACCTGGCCAAGCCCATCGACCTGGACCGCCTGTTCTCGCTGATCCGCGTGTGGCTGCCGAAGCTGGAGCGCATCTGAATGCAGCAGCGCACCCTGGATATCGAATTGCGCCTGCTGATCGAAGCGATCTACCTGCGCTACAGCTACGATTTCCGCGATTACTCCGGCGCCTCGCTCGAACGCCGCGTGATGCACGCCATGCGCCAGTTCGGTTGCGACACCGTGTCGGCGCTGCAGGACCGCATCATCCATGACACCCAGGCGTTCCACGAACTGCTGCAGTTCCTCACCATCCCGGTCAGCGAAATGTTCCGCGACCCGCAGTTCTTCCTCGCCCTGCGCCAGGAAGTGGTGCCGGTGCTGCGCACCTACCCGTCGCTGAAGGTGTGGATCGCCGGTTGCAGCACCGGCGAAGAGGTGTATTCGATGGCCATCCTCCTGCATGAGGAAGGCCTGCTCGAACGCACCCTGATCTACGCCACGGACATCAACCCGCGTTCGCTGGAAAAGGCCCGGCGTGGCATCTATCCCATCGACGCCATGCGCCAGTACAGCGAGAACTATCAACAGGCCGGCGGCAAGGTATCGCTGTCCCACTACTTCACCACGGCCTATGACGGCGCGCTGTTCGACAAGGCCTTGCGCGACAACGTGACCTTCGCCGACCACAGCCTGGCCACCGACAGCGTGTTCTCCGAGACCCAATTGATTTCCTGTCGCAACGTGCTGATCTACTTCAACAAGCACCTGCAGGATCGCGCCCTCGGGCTGTTCCACGACTCGCTGTGCCATCGTGGCTTTCTCGGCCTGGGCAGTAAGGAAAGCCTGGATTTCTCCGCCTACGCCGAGCGCTTCGAAGCGCTGAACCGGGCCCAGCGCGTGTTCCGCAAACTATGAGCGGCGCGACCCACGAGCTGGTCGTGGTCGGGGCGTCGGCCGGTGGCGTCGAGGCATTGCTGAGCGTGTTCGAGCGCTTGCCGCGCGGTTATCGGCCGAGCATCGCCTGTGTGCTGCACCTGCCGGAAAAGCGCCCGAGCCTGCTCGCCGAGCTGTTCGGCCGGCGCCTGGCGATGCCGGTGCGCGAGGCGCGGGACAAGGAACCGCTGCAACCGGGCACGCTGTATGTCGCGGGCCCCGACTACCACCTTTCCGTGGAGCGCGAAGGCTGTTTCTCCCTGAGCGGCGAAGCGCCCCTGCACTTTTCCCGTCCGGCCATCGACTTTCTCTTCGCGTCGGCGGCGGATGCCTATGGCGAGCGCCTGATCGGCGTTCTGCTTACCGGGGCCAGCCAGGATGGCGCGGCGGGCCTGGCACGGATTCATCGACAGGGAGGCCTGAGCATCGTCCAGGACCCCGATGAAGCACAGGTTCCGACCATGCCCGAGGCAGCGCTGGCGCTGCACACGCCCGACCACATCCTGCGTCTGCGCGATATCGCGGCGCTGCTGGCCAAACTGGATGACCGCCCATGCTGAATACGCCCGTGAGCAAGTTGCTGCTCGTCGACGACCTGCCGGAGAACCTGCTGGCCCTGGAAGCGCTGGTCAGCGAGGAGAGGCGCGCGGTGTACAAGGCGCAATCCGCCGATGAGGCCCTGGCGCTATTGCTGGAACATGAATTCGCCCTGGCCATTCTCGACGTACAGATGCCCGGCATGAACGGTTTCGAACTGGCCGAGCTGATGCGCGGCACGGAGAAGACCAAGCACATTCCGATCGTCTTCGTCAGTGCCGCCGGTCGCGATACCAACTACGCCTTCAAAGGCTACGAAAGCGGCGCGGTGGACTTCCTGCACAAGCCGCTGGATGGCCATGCGGTGCGCAGCAAGGTGGCGGTGTTCGTCGAGCTGTATCGCCAGCGCAAAGTCATGAGCCGGCAACTGGATGAGTTGCAGCGCAGTCGCAAGGAGCAGGACGCACTGCTCGCCGAATTGCGTGAAACCCAGGTCGAGCTGCAACACGCGGTGCGCATGCGCGATGACTTCATGTCGGTGGTTTCCCATGAGTTGCGCACACCGCTCAACGGCCTGAGCCTGGACACCCAGCTGCGCAAGATGCATTTGAACAGGGGCAATCAGGCAGCCTTCGGCGAAGACAAGCTCAAGGCCATGTTCGAGCGTGACGAGCGGCAGATCCAGCGGCTCATCCGCCTGATCGACGACATGCTCGATGTCTCGCGCATCCGCACCGGCAAGCTGTCGATCCGGCCGCAAGGCTTCGATCTCGCGCAACTGGTGCGCAACATCTGCGATAACTTCGCTCAGCAGATGGAGCATGCCGGCTGCGAGTTGTCGCTGGAGGTCGACGGTGAACTGCCTGGAGTGTGGGATGAGCTGCGCATCGAGCAAGTGATCAGCAACCTGCTCAGCAACGCCCTGCGCTATGGCGCCGGCAAACCGGTTCGCGTGCGGGCGGGCCTGCGCGATGCGCGGGCCTGTGTCGAGGTGTGCGATGGCGGTGTCGGCATCGCGGTTGCGGACCAGGCGCGGATTTTCCAGCAGTTCGAGCGCGCCAGTGGTTCTGAAACGGTTGCCGGTCTTGGCCTGGGCTTGTTCATCTCCGAGCAGATCGTGCTCGCCCATGGCGGGCATATCGAACTGGAAAGCGATGCCGGCAAAGGCTCGCTGTTCCGCGTTCTGTTGCCGTTATAGGCAGGCCTGCTGGTTCAAGCGCGGGCGCGTACCAGTCGTGGAATCGCGCGCAGGTAGATCAGCTCGGCGATCAGTTCCACCAGGGTCTGGGTGATCACCGCGGCGGCGGCCAGGCCGCGGATGGTTTCCGGCAGGGCCAGGGCCAAGGGCAGGACCACCAGCGAATTGCGCGTCGATGAGCTGAACATCACCGCCCGTGTCGCGGCGATCTCCAGGCGAAACAGGCGTGAGCTGAAAAAACCGAGGGCGGGGGCGAGCAGCGCGAAGGCGACGTATGCCGGCAGAAGGGGGGCGAGCAGGGCAAGTTGCTCGACCACCCTGGCGATCTGCGAGCCGATCACGGCCAGCAGCACGACAGCCATCGCCGGCACCGGCAGCCAGGCCCAGCCGTTGCTCCAGTGGCGCAGCAGGGCCGAGCGGGGCGCCGCGAGTTCGGTGGCCACGGCCGCGATCAGGGGCAGCACGATCAGCAGCGCAAAGGCCTCCACGAAAGGGCGGACGTCGATCACCGTGCTCGCTTCCTGGCCCAGTATCAGGCGCAGGTAGATGGGCAGCAGCAGAAGCTGGAGCAACAGCAGCAACGGTGTCGAGGCCAGTACCAGGCGCGAGTCGCCCTTGCCCAGGTGGGTGAATACCACCACGTAATCGATGCAGGGCGTCAGTAGCACCAGCAGCGCGCCGGCCAGCAGCGCCTTGTTGGCGGCGAGTGGCAAGGTCAGCAGCCAGACCAGCAGTGGCACCAGTACGAAATTGGCGAGCAGCAGGGCACCGAGGAAACGGCGATTGCCGAATGCCTGGCGCAGCTCCAGGAAGGGAATCTGCAGGAACATGGCATACATCAGCATCGCTATCGCCGGTGTGATGGCCAGCGCCGCATATTCGGCGAAAACGCTGGACGACAGGCCGACGGCGACGGCTACCAGCACCGTGGCGAAGTACAGTGGGATCTGCTTCTGTTCCAGCCAGTCTCTCGTTATCACTGATCGCCCTCCCCGGCAAAGGGACGCATTGTGGCATCGTTCGTGGCTGCCGTGGCGGCGTGATCGCTCGCCTTGCGCATCACTGGGGGCGCGGTTTCCGTAGGGCGCGTGGTTCAGCCCCGAGTGGCTGCGAGCACCTGCTTCAGCCCGTTCAGGTCGTCCGCCGCGACCGCTACCTTCTCCGTGCAGAGCTGCACCTCGACCGTGGTCGCACTGGCCAGGCGCTGCAGTTGTTCCCGGCTGAGCTGGCCGGTGAACAGTTCCAGATGCACTGCTCCTGTGGTGCGTTGCGAATAGTGGGTGGCGATCTGCGGCGCCGGCTGGCCGTCGACCCGCCAGAACGCCCGCTTGCAGTCGGCGAAGCGATGGGCGCCACCTGCAAAACTGAGCTGGAGGATATAGAGGGAAGGGCGCTGACGGTCTGGCTCATAGCGGGCGATTGCCGTCAGGCCCGCTTCGCCAGGTTTTGGCGGCGAGTACCAGGCGACGTGGCTGCCATCCTCGGTCTGCTCGTGCCGCAGCTCGCCAGCCACTAGGCTGGTTGCAGTGGCGCAGGCGAGTACCAGATAGAGCGCGCGATAGATCAAGCGATAGCCCTTGTGGAGACACTGCGCCAACGCGCAGGCAACAAAAAACCGGCTCAAGGCCGGTTTCTTGGGGTTTCGGATGGCTTTGACACCACCTGAAAAGTATCAGTGGTGCCCAGGGACGGAATCGAACCGCCGACACGGGGATTTTCAATTACACAATTACCGAGTGTCACTGGCGAAGGTTAGCCATGTTTAACAGTGTTTACAAGTCTTAAGGGCTTTAAAAACAAGATGTTGAGCGGTGTTTGATGGTTTTGCGAGGTCTTTACGAGTGCACCTATTTTCACCAGTATGAAGCGCGCTTGCACCTACTGCGCACCTCACTCTGAGCGGTGGGGCGGGTGCTTCTAGGAGGGGGCTTAGGTAATAAAGGTTGGGCTTGTATTGTGTAGCGCTACACGATACAGTTAATTTACTTCCAACCCTACCCATGACCTTCATAGCGCCCGGAGGGCTCAGTAATGACTTCCCAAGACGTTCCTCATCCCGGTTTGCGAATCAAGGCGGAGGTCATTCCTGCAGGGATGACAGTGACTAAGGCTGCATCACTAATGGGCGTGGGGCGTCCAGCTTTGTCAAATCTCCTAAATGGCAATTCAGCCTTGTCGGCCGAGATGGCTGCGCGGTTGGAGAAAGCTTTTAAGGTGCCGCTCAAAGAGCTGATGGAGATGCAGGCCCAATATGAGGCAGCTCAAGCCAGTAGGAAAGTAAAGCCCGCCAGTGCAATGACCTATGTCCCGCCATTTTTGGCGATTAAGGCTAATGCCATCGAAGACTGGGCTTCTCATAACATTCAGGCGCGATCCCGCTTTGCAGTGTTTCTGCGCACTTTGGTCCACTCGACAGGTGTTGGGCTTGCGAAGGTTGATTTCCCTGGCAATGACGATGCTGAGCGTCCGGGCTGGGACGGCCTCGTTGAGGCCGGCGAGGGTACGCCATGGGTCCCAGAAGGCAGTTCGGGGTGGGAGTTTGGCACCAACGAAGAACCTCGCACGAAAGCCAATGGAGACTATGACAAGAGCGTGAAGGCTCTTGAACCATCAGCTTGCAGGACGATGACCTTCATATTCGTCACGCCTCGCCGTTGGCCTGGGAAAGGTGCTTGGGTGGCTTCTAAGCAAGCGTTGAAACAGTGGAAAGATGTTCGTGCATACGACGCGAGTGATCTTGAGCAGTGGCTAGAACAGTCACTACCTGGGCAGGCATGGTTTGCAAGCGAAACACATATCCCGGCTCAAGATGTACGTTCACTCGACAAATGCTGGGCCGACTGGGCGGACGTCTCGAGTCCGCCGTTAGTAGGAGGTCTATTCGCTTCAGCGATTGAAGATGCTAAACGGGCTGTAGCTTCTTACCTGTCGAGTCCTGCTAATGATCCTTTCGTGATAGCCGCCGACTCGGATGAGGAGGCGCTTGCATTCCTTGCTCAGCTACTCAGCGAGCAGGGCGGTGACGAATTGGCTTCATATCGAGATCGAGTGTTGGTCTTTGACAGGCCGGGGGTTCTGCCCCGGTTAGCCTCAGCTAAACAAACCTTCATTTCGGTCGTCTATACGCGCGACGTGGAGCGAGAGCTAGCGCCTTACGCAAAATCCATGCACTCATTTGTGGTCTATCCCCGCAACGCGGTGCTCGCTTCTCCGAATATCTTGCTTAAGCCAGCAAGCTCCCAGGCGTTCACTGCGGCGCTTGAGAGCATGAACATGAGCCGGGATGAAATCACTCGCCTAGCGAAGGCCTCTGGCCGTTCTTTAACGGTACTCCGTCGCCAGCTCTCTTCCCTCCCGGCGATTAAGTTACCGGCCTGGGCCGCAGATCCTCAAACGGCCGCTAAGCTTGTTCCATTTCTATTTGTTGGAGCATGGGACAGTCGCAATGAGGCCGATAAAGCTGGACTTGTGAAATTGGCCGGTGGGCGACCCTACGATGAGCTTGAGAAGGATTGCCAGGTTCTGGCCACGCTCAATGACGCGCCGGTGTGGTCAGCTGGTACGGCAAGGGGGGTTATTTCAAAGCTAGATTTACTCTTCGCCGTTGCTGCTGGGGTGACGGAGGCTGAGCTGAGGCGTTATTTCGAGGTGGCGCGAGTCGTGCTGGGAGAAGACGATCCTGCTCTTGATCTGGAGGAAGATCAGCGTTGGAGGGCATCAGCCGAGGGTAAGGTGCGCGAGTTCTCCAGTGCTTTCCGAGACGGAATTTCGGAAACGCTAGTATTGCTTTCTGTCCACGGCCATGAAGTCTTTAAAGGGCGCCTGGGCATTGATATCGAAAGCGAGGTTAATAGCGTTGTGCGCGAATTGTTGAGCCCCCCGTTAACTACACGAGTGCTGGAGGCCAATGACCACGACCTCCCAACCTATGCAGAGGCTGCTCCCAGCGAGTTCCTATCCATAATCAGACAAGACCTTCAGGCTGAAAGTCCCGCTGTTTATGGTCTTTTGCGACCAGTGAGCCCTGGAGTTTTCGGCGCTACTCCAAGTCGCACAGGACTGCTCTGGGCGCTTGAAGGCCTTTGCTGGAGTCCTGAAACGGTTGCGCATGCCGTGTCTATTCTTGCGCAACTCTCAGAGATCGAGATCAAGGACAACTGGGCCAACAAGCCCGCGCACTCACTGGGATCAGTTTTCCGCTCTTGGATGCCACAGACCGCCGCTAGTCTTCAGCAGAGAGTGGGGCTGCTCAAGAATCTTGTTGCCAAGTTTCCTGATGTCGCTTGGCGCATCTGTATGGCAGAGCTCAGCCCTCACAACAGCATAGGTGATTACAGTCACAAACCACGTTGGCGTGATGATGGTTATGGCTACGGTGAGCCCTTTGCGACATGGAAGCCAGTACTTGAGTTTAAGAGGGAAGTGGTTGCACTGGTACTAAATTGGCCTACGCACTACACGTTGGACATGCTCGGTGAGCTGGTCGAGCGCTTGCAGGGGCTGAATGAAGGGGATCAGGCTCGAGTTTGGGCGATGATCGAAGATTGGGCGACTACTCAAGCTAGTGATGCTGACAAGGCAGCAATGCGCGAGAAGGTTCGGAGATCGACACTGTCGCGACGTGCTGCGCTGCGTGCAAAAAAGGATAGCGACCATGCGGCGCTGGTTATAGCAGGAAAGTCTGTCTATGAGGCGTTAGAGCCTCATGACACTGTGAATCGGCATTTGTGGCTGTTCCGCGCTGGATGGGTCGAGGAATCTGCGGACGAGTTGGAGGACTTTGCGACGCTCGACCATCGTGAGCGCGAAGAGAGGATCAATCGCCTGAGGGTAGAAGCGCTAGGCGACATTCTTGCGCATCGTGGGCTCGGTGGGATTCGTGAGCTGGCGGAGCGTGGAAACGCGGCCTGGATTGTTGGCTCTCTTGCCACCGGAACCGTGTTGTCTGAGCCTGAATTAGTGACTTTGCTTCGTAGTGCGTTTCAAGCAATCCACACAGACGGGGGCGTGGGGCATTCGTATAGGAATCTTATTAGCGGAGCGTTACGGGCTCAGCCAGATGACCGGCGCAGTGGGGTGTTGTCGAGTTTGATGGAAGGCTTGCCTGAAGAGGCGGTGGTTGATTTGTTGCTGCTCGCTCCTTTTGGTCGCTCGACTTGGAGTTTGATAAATACCCTGGGCGAGCAGATTCAGTCTCAGTACTGGAGCGAAGTAGTACCAGATTGGATCAGCGATTCAGAGGCTGAGCGAAATGAGGCTATTGAGCGACTTCTCAAAGCGGAAAGGCCGAGGGCGGCATTTTCTTGCATTCGTTATGCGCTATCAAAAACGGATCCAGAGCTTATTTTCCGATTGATGTCGGAGATGGCCCGTGGAGGAAGAGACCTGCCTGGGCAATATATGCTGGAGCCCTACTACGTAGAGGAGGCGTTCAAGCATGTGGGTGACTGTTCCAGTCTGTCACTTGAGCAGAAGGCAGGCTTGGAATTCGCCTATATCGAGGTGCTTGGGCAGCCTTTTTCGAGACGATCGGTCTCGAGTATTCCTCACCTTGAACAGTACGTAGAGATGCATCCGGAGCTGTACGTTCAGGCTATATGCTGGATGTTTAAGCGTGCTGATGGCGGGGTCGATCCAGTGGAGTTTTGCGTACCGTCTGATCGTATAGGTGACATGGCTATGCGCGGATACAAGCTGCTGAATGCGTTGGCTCGGATTCCAGGTCAGGGTGCTTCTGGTGAGATTAACGAGGCCCGCTTGGCGACGTGGATTGCAAATGTCCGGCAGTCTTGCAACGAGCTGAGCCGAGCAGACGTTGGGGACGGCCGTCTTGGCGAGCTTCTATCACATGCGCCTGAGGGTAAGGACGGTGTTTGGCCCTGTGAGGCGGTGCGCACTGTGATGGAAGATGTTCAGTCGGAAGCGATGATGCGGGGGGCTCACACGGGGGTTTATAACTCGCGCGGTGTGCATATGAGGGGCGAGGGGGGGGAGCAAGAGCGTGCGCTTGCTGACAAGTACCGGGTGTGGGGGAAGGCACTGCAGGTTTCTCATCCGTTTGTTGCTTCGAAGCTACTGATGGCGCTAGCTAAGACATACGATCATGAGGCAAGGAGGGAGGATACCGAAGCGGATATTCGACGGCGTTTACATCCCTGAGTTTTGCTGTCTTGAATTGCCATTGTGAGGGATAAAGGCGGGCGAACGGAGGGGGCTTTAGCCGCCGTAGTGCAGCCTGCCCGACAAGCGCAGCGCGTCAGTAGTAAGTGGCTCAAGATGCTCAAGGTGAGCAAGGCGCTCAAGATACTCAACTTTGAACAAGGGCCCTACCGGCTGAGACTACACCTCAGCGCGGCAATTGCATGCCTGCCAGAATTCGTTCCAGCCGATCTAGATGCTCTCGGGCTCGGCAGATTTCTTCTGCCAGGTAGCGAACGCTGGGATTCATCGCAGGATCGATTTCATACAAGTGAGGAACGGACTCCTCTGGAATCTGCTCTAGGGTGATCATCGACCGAGATTTTTCTACGACGTACCAAAACGAGCTCGTTTTTACGAGCGTCCCATCGGGTTCTAAGAACTTACCACCGAAGCCCAGGTAAACGCCTTTAGGTACGTAACTGACCTCGAACCACTCGCGAGCCACTTTGTCCTTGAGGAGAAGCGCGCCATCTGCGGGCACAACCTTGTCGAATTTGCGGACAACATAGGCCCCCCAGTATTGCTTGCCTTCGCGCTGGGTTTCGATGAACTCTAGATGCGGGCTTCTTATTGAGCCGCCTGCGTCAATTTCTACTACATGCATCGGACTTCTCCGCGACAATGCTCGCTCGAGCACTAAATTAAGGTCATCGCTAATTTAACGCCTGTATACCTCCGTGATTTCTGGCCTGAAATGCCCCAGTAACTGCGAGGTTATTAGTTTTGCGCGCTCGGTGTCTCCCGTATGGAGCAATGCTCGGTAATCACTCTGCTGGGCATAGTCATGACGAACTCCATGGAGCCCAGTCGAGTACGCTAGTTGCAACGTGCTAGCCCTACTGAATGCCTGGCTTAAGGCCTGGCCGCCGCCTATGTCGTATTTCTGACGGTAGAGCGTTCCGCGGTCTCTTCTAGTACGAGGTGTGTCTAGGCGGGTTGTCTCCAGCCGTTCTGCCAAGTGCTGAGGAATGGCGATCTCGCGTTTGAGGCCGCCTTTCCCGGTGGTCACGTAGATCACATGGTCTTCCAGTCCGGCAAATTTCTCTGGATCTGCAGGTCGAGGATCCGGAGCCGTCTCATCGCGCCGTTCTAGTGTTATCAACTCATGTGCTCGCAGGCCAGCAGCGTGGGCTATCTCCACAGCTAAAGCATTCTGCGGCGTCATCCTCTGGATAATCAAACTGACCTGGTCTGCCGCATAGGCGCGGGGTACCAGCGTCTGCGCTTTATCAGCCTGAATGACCTTGATCCGCGTCTTCTCATCCAGCTTACCTTGCCAGCGCAGCAATGCCTGCACCGCCTGGCGATCGCGATCTAGTGTCTTTTGGCCAACTAAGCCGGCGCGTTCAGCCAGAAATCGCTCGGCTCGCGCTAATGAGGCTGATTGCTCAAGAGGGCCACAGCGATTCTTTTCTAGCCACTCGGCAAACCTGGTTAGGCCGTCCTGGTAAGTATTGGATGTGCCAATCGAGGAAATATTCTTTGCCTTGAACATAGCGATGCAGGCGCGTTTCGCCTGCGTAGACGGTTTGGCGAAAACTCGGTTTTTTCCCTTGCTGCCTTTTCTACTCATAGCGTTGCTAGCTCCCTGCGGATTGAGCGAATTGAACTTCTAACTCCTTGGGCTTCGAGGGCAATCAGAATCCCCTGTAGGGAGTGTCCATGCTGTCGGAGGTGCTGAATGAAGCCCCTCCAGCGGTACAGGCTGCGTCTATAGCGACGTGGCGGATGGCTCATCCTGGAAAGGGACTGGTAGTGAATGTACTCCCTGTCTTGGGGCAGAGGCGTAAATGCTCGTGCACTGCTGGATCTGAGCCAGCGAGATAGCGTGGGCTGGCTGACGGAGACGCCGGTTTCATGCAGTAGGTAGAGTTGCAGCATGCGTTGCGTGTAGCCCTGGCGGGCGCGCAATAGCAGAGCCTCAGCGTGTGGGCTCAGGAGGTAAGTCGCCATGTTGGGATCTGTAAGATGAAACATGGCCATCTAGTTATATCCGCTGGAAACGAGCTGCAACTCAAAAGCTGCGCATCAATTTCCATGGCGAATTCCTAAGGCCAGTCGATCTCGTGACTACGAGACCTTGCCCCTTCTCAGCAGGGACTTTCTGCCAGTGGCAGCGTGCTAGGCACCTTTTGCTGTTTGCTCGAGAGCGTAAGTACCGCAGAGGTCAGGAGTCCGGGGACTCCAGCATCGCTTAGCGATGGACACCCTGAGGTGTTTAGCTCGGTGTAACTCCAATGCTGCTGAGCAAGCACCATTAGACCGGGCATTGACGATAGCCACAGCGTCGGGCGGTATTGCCGCGTGCCAGATAGCCATATCTGGAGCGTTCGCCGACAACCCCCTGCAGAGACAAGGGATAGCGGGCAGAGGTGTAAGTGCGAGAGCGCACCTTACACCTCCCCGCCGATGCATCGCCGCGAGAGCGCGGGGAGTGCATCGGGTGAGTACTCCTGTTGGGGAATGTACTCGATGGGTAAGTCTATCCTAGCGATATGCGCACGATGGTCAACGTGGCGCATTGAATATTCACGGACTGTCTAGACGGCGCGCTATGTAAGGGGCCGAGCGTAGCGAAGGACCCTGACATAGCGCGCCGTCCCGGCGCGTGTGCCTTTGGCACAGCGGCGCTAAAGCGCCGCCAGCCGAGCTTCGCTCGGCTGTTCGCTAGGAGGGAAATGCGGCCCTGAAAACCGAGTTTTTGCCGATGTATCGGAGGGGGTATTTGGCGAGGGTATTTTGGGTGGCGGGTGCCTTATTCACGGCTGATGATGCTTTGTATCAGGTGAGAGTGAGGACTCCTCGATGCATCGTATTGGCAGGGTGGCAGGTTGGTTTGCGTTAGTCATATTTGTCGTGGTTTTGCTGGCAGCTGGTGTCGCAGGGAGCTGGTATTCCAACCCAATTTTTCGGTTGGGATGGTTCGCCTTTTTCTGCGCAGGGTGTCTGGCTTTCGTAACCTGGGCTGTTTGTCTGATTGGCGGCGTTGGGCAACGCAGCATCGCCTGGTGGCGGGCTAGGGGCTTCCAATGAGCCCTGAGGATCTCCAGGGCTTCGACTGGATGATCAATGGATTTGATCAGCTCGTTGCGGATTTGATGATCTTGACCGCTCCGATGTTCGAGTCCATAGCCAACTCTGTGCGTCCGATGGTTCCCGGGATCAGTTATGCCATGTTGGCCCTTGCTGTGCTGAACGTGGCGCGGGCTGGAATTTTCCGCACGCTCGGTTTTTGTGCCGTCACTTGGTTCGTCCTCGGTTGGGGACTCGGTCCGGCGAGCATTCAGATTTCCGAGAGTGCGAGGGTTCCGGCTCCGAAGATCGTTTGGGCCGGCCACCAGTTGGCTATCGGCACCAGACAGCTGCTGGGCTTGGGTGTGAGCGGGCTCGCTGAGCGGATGGGGGCCAACGGGGCGATTATGCCCAGTGCAGCGATTAAACAAGCTGCGGCTGATCGTGCGGCGGCGGTTTTCCAGGGAACAGACCTTGCGCGCCTTGTTCGCGACTACAACGCGCAATGCACACCAGACGGAGCTGTCGTGCAGGATGGCAGCATCAGTCTGGAGGCCCTGCATGCGATTGGTCTCGCTGGCGGATCTGGACTAGGCATTCCTGATGAGGAGGTTGGTTTTCTCGCGCAGGCGACCGCAACCTATAGCGGTGCGCTCAGCGCGATTAAAGTGGCCAGCGGCAACCTGCTCAGCATGGATGGCGTATGGGATGGAGTTAATAAGGGCCTCGATGTATCTGCTATCCGTAGCCGGCGTGCCGAAGGACGTGAATTCCTAGAGGAGCAGGGGCGCGGTTTTGAACCGTCGGATAGCCGCCCATACCTGCTGCCCTCGCAGGAGCACTGGGTCGGGATATATGAGAAGAGAGCTACTGCAGAATCTAAAAACTCGTATTTGTCCCTGGCAGATGCGCCATTCGAGCTGGAACCTGTTGCCTGGCCTGCTGGCGGCGCGCAAGGCGCGTCACAGGGTTTTTACCCAGGATCCTGCGTAGAGGCATACAAGGCTGCCCAGTTTGCGGCTGAGCAGTCATACAAGGCCCTTCTGGCGACTGGAGGTAAGCCTTCCTCGGGTCAGCGTGCTGACACCGAGGGTGGGCGTGTCGCTGCGGCACTGGCATGGCAGCGAACGCTTAACCGCTCGATGACAGGGAGTGCAGAAGGAAAAGGGGCGTGGTCGGCGGTGACCGGTGGTATTGCAGTCGTTCAGGGCGTCAAAAACGAGAAGGCTTGGCTGGAAATGTATGCGTACCTGCCGGCATACGTTACTGGCTTAGCGGTTCTGCTGTGGCTGCTTTTGCTGATTGCACCGATTTTCATGCTCAGTACCGCCGTGCTGGGTTTCAGAGGCTTTCAGACCTGGCTGGGTGGAATCTTCTTTACAGCGCTCGCAATCGTTTTCACTCAGTTCCTGGTTATCGGAACCTCGTTCGCTATGTCGGGAGCTGCGGTTTACCAGTCTGCTCTTGCTAGCGGGTGGTCAGGAAACGGAACCGACATAGATTCGATTATGGGCGTACTGCAATGGGCGGGGATGTTCATCATCTGTGCGTCCTTTGTAGCCGCTGGCTGGGTGACAGGCTTTTCGATCGGGCCATTGGCAGCAGCTGCTACGGGAGCGGTGGCCACTGTCTCCACGCTGGCTAGCGGAATAGCAAGCGTGGCTGGCGGTTTGGGAGGGGCGGGCAAGATGGTGAAGCGTGCTGGATCAGGCAGAGCGCCTAAGGAACGTCCAGGTGGAGGAGATGGCGGTGGGAATCCTGGTTCTGGCGGTGGAGCTGGGGCAGCTGCTGCTAGTCGAACAGTTCGCGCCTTGCATCAGCGCACGGTCATGACGTCCCACCACACCTCTCACCCTCGAACTGGTGGCGATGCAAGCACAGGCAGGCAGAACTGGGAGCAGAGGAAGAGGCGTCTGCGAGAGAAGATTTCGCTTAACCCACCGAAGGATCCTGAATGATGAACCTGGTACAGATTGATGATCCGCTGGTAGATGGTGTGATGCTGACTCTCAATGCTGAGGCCGACGCAAAAGGGCCTCAGCCGAGCTCGGCCTATGTGCTTCGGGCGCTCGCCTTTGCCGTTGATCACGATGCATTCTCCATGGAGGTTCTTGCCGTGCTCGGTGAGTCCCGTGAGCAGGCACTGGCAAGTCTGAGTGCGAGCTGCTGGGAGGAGGATCTGCGCGACGACGAATCTCTGCAGCGCAGTGCACTGAGGGAATCGCTGGCAGCTTTGGTGCCTGAGCATCTACGGCCAGCGGGTTGGCCTGGTGGCACGCAATAAACGGGTGAAGATAGGGTCTCCAACCTTTCGGAGGCCTTATGACACTCGTCCCGCCACACGTTCCTGGTGAATGGATCACTGAGCTCGATGCGCAACTGTCGTCGTTAGGTTGTAGAGCTATCCATGTATTGCCTGGGCCGCGTCTAGCTGCCATTTCCTGGGCATCGGTTTCGATCATTTCCCTCGAGCATCAGCCACTCGATTCCTACCTGCAGGCCGAGCAGATCGCTACGAGGGTCAATCGTTTAAGAGGTGTCTGCGATGCAGAGCGCTCCGCCATCATGGAATATCTCAAATGAGGTTGGCGACCTTCATCTTGTCCAGGGCGGCGATACGCCTCGATGCTTCGAAATCTGTTTTGCATGCCAGTCCTCCCTCGGTTGTGCAGATGCATCTAGATCTGAGCAATTGGTTTCAGACGCTGGGCCGGCCTGTGCCGATGCGCGTAGCGGTGAGGATCTGGTGGTGGGCGTTCTGCGTGGAGCGGAGTGCGTACCACTTTGCCAAAGCAGAGGACTGCCGGCGATGAGAGATCCCGACCTGGTCGATTTGAGGTATCTGCAGGATCCAGGATTCAAGCCCGGGGCACCTTCTTCTTGGAGCTGGCCGGTGAATGTTTTTGAGGCGCGCATGGGGGCTAACGCGCACGCTGGCCAGGTGCTGGAGTTGGAGCTCGAGGTCGCAGTCCGAGTTCTTGGCGCGGCAGCGCTTGTCGCTCCAGGAAGAAGGGTCGTTTTTGTGGATCTGCAACTATGCAGGGGGCGAGTCAGGCTGTGTGTGATCCCCTGCAGCTGTGCAATGCCGCCGATTAATGCCGATGAGGCCGGTAATCTCCTGCCTGTGCTGCAGTGGTATCAGCGGCAGGGAGTGGAGCTACTGCGAGTGGCACTCATGAAACCGAGTTTTTTCTGGCTGCCGCTGATGGAAGGTGGCGAATGATCCCTCTCTTTCTGTCCCTTTCTGTCGCTTTCCGTGGGCTTCCGTCATTTTCCGTGTGTGTGGGGCCTACGAGTACGTGGATGGGGCTGTGGGGTGGTCGAAAGGCTCTAAATTCAGAGGTTTTTTCCCGTTATTACCCGTCGATTTCTGCCGCTCTCCGTGGGTATCCGTTGCTTTCTGTGGCCTTCCGTGGCCTTCCGTGGAAATCCGCCATTATCCGCGAGCGGCGTAAATTTCTTCTCTGGGTCTACTGGCACGCACGAGATCGAGCGAGGGTGATGCCTCATTCAACGTGGAGGTTTTCACCATGACCCATGCTGCTGACGCTCGGCCTGTTGTTCTCGGTTTTGCTGCCTATCTTTGCGCCCATATGGCGTTGTTCTCGTTGGTAGGCCTGCTAGGTCTACCCATGCCGGCACTGTGGTGGTCGACGGCTGCGCTGATTCCCAGCTGGGGGTTGATGCATTGGCTCGAACGGCGAGGCCGTAACCACTTAGCCATGCTCGTAGGCATTCATGCGTGCGCCCTTGCTGGCGGGGTGCTCGGGGTGCATGGGCGCGAACTTTTCTGTGTTGCCCGAGCGCTGGTAGCGCCGGGCGTATTTGTCCTGGGAGGGGCTGTATGAGAAGAGGATTATCGGTGCTGGCTGCGAGTGCTGCTTTGGCGGGGTGCGGCGATAGCTACGATGGAGTTTACGCTGGAGGAACCGGCTTCATGATGGTGGCGGTAATGGAGCTCAAGGGCGACACTGCCAGCATCGAGACGGTGAACACAGCGCTTCGCCGAGTGGTGGCTGCTCGTGAGTTGGAGGCCGAGATTAAGTCGGGGAAGCTCCACCTCATCCGACAGGACGGCCTGCGTTTCGTATATGGGCTGGCGGACGATCAGGCGTCGCTGGAGTGCCTTTCCGATTCCTGTCAGGGGTTCGCTGGGCTGGGTAGAAACGATATGCCTAGAGCATGGAGCCCTCACCGAGGAGGATGATTGCGAAGGCTATTGCGAAAGCAAAATTGCTAGGTAAGATGAGTCACCCGGTATATGCGGTGAATCATTGAGGTAGCTTCGGCTTAGAGGTGATTCGCTACCGGCACTGAGGGGCGGTACGGTCTACGGGCATGGTTCCGTAGGGGGACTGCCCCCTTTCATTTCTGTGTTCAGAAACTTGTACTCAAATACGCTTTGAGCTTTGCAGCGCAGCGGACAGGAGAGTCAGCAATTTCTGTACCCGCCAATCTAAAAGAGCGAACTCCTATCGCTTCCAATTTTTTATCAATTGCGAGATCTTTTGCCAAAGCCTCGGCTGACGTGTGATGGGCTTTGGAGTCGCAGAATACAGCGACCTTTTCCTTTTCAAAGAAAAAGTCAGCCTCTGTAATGATTTTCGAAAGCTTACGGGTGCGAATGCCATCTTCCCACATCGACTGTAATGACGGGAATATTGACCCGTCAGGGTAAATAAGCATCTGGATTTTAGGATGTAATCCAATTTGGCTCATGGCCTGCAGAAGGAAAAGCTCAATGGGTGAATCGCATCCCCAGATTTTTATAGGGCTCGTTTCTGTGAATTTCTTAAAGTATTTCTTGAACCTGAATTTTCGATAATCTCCAAGAATACCCTGTGTCTCGCCAAGTAGTGCCGTGCATAAGCCAGGATCTATGACATCCTTAGGCACATATTCGGAGGCGATGACGTAGATGTTGTAAACAAATCCGATCACATCTGAGCATACGTTTTTGCTGATGGGAACAGGGCCCACCGCGTACAGCCCAAAGGCGGTGTCAAAAGGGTTATATCCTATGTAATGTGGGCGTCCGTCTAGAACCCTTTCTAAATCATATCTGGCGATCCAGTCGACACCTACCTTCTGTGGCAAGCCATTTTTTTGAGCAGGGCGCAGAGAGACATGGTAAGGCAATGCGTAAAGCTTCCCTTCGCGCCTTTCAAAAGAATGGCAGCAAACAACCACATTGACCATTTGGAAAGTGTCGCCACGCCTTCTGTAAAATTCAATGGCCTCTTCCGAAGGATTAACACCAATAACTGGCAATCCTTCGAATGTTTCATTTGATAGGTTTAAAATAGTCGATTCAAGAGGCTGCACTCCATCTAAATCGAAGATTTCGTTAGCGAGAAATTCCCCGGCAGCGCCGGCGAGATCTATCTGGAATGGCTCGTCAGGCAAATTACTATAATTAGGGAATGCATATAGCTCTTTGGGGCGATTTTGAATATCACCTTCTATATTTGGCACGTTTTCTCCGAATCGGATCCAAATTTTTATTTTATGGTCTAGCCCTGAAAAGGGCATAGTGATCTTCAAAATTATGTCTGGTCAGACTGCTGGAGCACGGTGTGGCACTGTCGGTTTCCTCTGGCTTTACGGGGCGTGCCTTGCAAGTCAGGGTGATGATGCATGCCGGTAAGATTCGATGTAAAGGCCAGTCAAGTCGAGTGCAACCAGGTGGGTAAGTCTGTGCAATTACCCACCAATGGTCGTGCTAACTTGGGCCGTGAGCAGTTTGAGCAGTTTGATCACCTTCGTTACGTAGTGCCCAAACCCACGACCCGCCGGCTCCATTTTTCCGTGCCACCGCAATTTTGCGTTGTGCGCGACGCACTGTGGCCCATGCAAGCCCGGCTGTCTCTGCAGCCTGTTCCAGCTCTGTCGTCGGTATAGGACCATCGGCCAATGCTTCACGTAGAAACTCGGTAGCGAGTTGAAGCTGGCTCCTTGGGCCATCATCTTGAATCTCATAGTCGGCCAATAGTTCGCGTGCGGAACCGCTAACGGTCTCCCCCCAGGCGACGCGTGTCGATGTGAGGCCTGCAGGTAGGTCTGTCTCCTCCACCTCGTACCTAAGGCCTCCATGATCGGGCCCAATGTTCGATTTGGCGCGTACGAGAATGCGAGAGGTACTGCACTCTTGCTGGGTGGCGATCAGCACCGTCCTGGCCAAAGCGGAGAATGCCTGACTCCCGATGATGCGGTCCGCAGGAGAGCTCAGTTGCGCCCCCTTCGCGAGGTGTGTGATGCCCAAAACTGAACAGTTCCATCTGGCTGCAAAATCGACCAGTTGCTGGAGTGCGTTACGAACGTCGTTTGCCCTATGCATGTCGCCAGACACGAGTGAGACGATCGGATCAATCAACAGTAGAGAGACGCCGCCAATTTGCTCTGCTCGCTCATGGAGCAGCGAGAAATCCCGGGCTGGGTTGAATGGCTGGAGTTCGCCATGCTCGTTCTGGCGTCCGCTGACGAAAAAAACCGAGTTTAGATCCGCTCCTGCTGCGATTAGGCGGGGGGTGAGAGTGTCTTCAATATCATCCTCAGCGGACCATATAAACGTCTTGCCGGGGCCACGGCTTGGGGCTCCATCTGGCCAGGCCGCTCCAATAGAGTTAATCGCTGCTAGGGATAGTGCCAGAGTCGTTTTTCCGCATCCGCCTGCGCCGGCGAGGATGCTGATTTTTCCGCGAGCTATCCATTTGTCCCAGAGCCATGAGATGGGCTGTGGTACTACGTTGGCGGCAGGGGTCAGAACTGCTTGATACCTGCTGCTCATTCGGATGCCTCTTCGCCGGCAATGATCCCAGCCACCTCTACGGTGACGAAGTAGATGCGTCTCCCGATCTTTTTGCGTGCCTTGCGCATAGCCACTGCCGAGGGTTCAGGACTTTTGTTGAGCCACTGCCTGAATGGCTCGGTCGGCCTGTGTAACGCAGCAGCGAGCATTTCCGCTGTCATCATCGCGCCGTATCGCGCTTGAAGGGTGTCGTTGAGGGTCTGTACCTGCGGGGTCATAGCGGTGCTCCGTTGTGTTAATACCCCTAATAGCTGGTGGCTAGTGAACAAAAACGGGTAAAAACCGGTAAGCACCCGAAAAAATATGTAGCCACCTCATTTCGCGCGGGGCCTCGAGAGCCTGCGCATCTTGAGCGCCTTGCACATCTTGAGCACCTTGAGCGTCTTGCCGCTGGCGAGCTGAGCTTTTTTGCGACAAAAAAAGGGGGCCGTAGCCCCCTGTGATGTTCATTCTTTCAGCGTTTGATTCGATCAAGTATGTCGACCAACGTTTCTCCGCGTAGGTGTGTGTATCGCTTCAGCATTTGCATGGATCTGTGCCCGCTGATCGCTGCTGTCTGCTGATCCGTGACCCCTGCAGAAATCAGTCGGCTGATGGCTTCGTGCCTGAGGTCGTGAAATCGAAAGTCAGACATACCGATGCGTGTTTTTATGTCTCGCCAAGGCTTGTTGAAAATGTAGGGGCGACGGACATCATCCCGGCCGGGCTCTCCGAAGAAAACGAGATTGGTGTCCTTGGGGCGGGGGAAGGCCAAGGCAAGTCGCATGACTTCCGTTGCGCGCTTGCTCAGGGGGACGAGCCTTACATCCCCATTTTTGGTGTCTGGCAGCATGATGACGCGCCTCTGCAGGTCTACTTGCTCCACAGTGATGCCTGATGCCTCTCCCAGGCGCATAGCGCTTTCCAGGGCCAGCTCTACGATCCACCCTAGAAAAGGGTTTGGATAGGCTCTAACTGCTTCCAGTAGCCTGTCCTCTTCATCTGCCTGCAGTCGACGGTTTCGCCCTCTGCCAGGGCTGGGTTTGCGCACGCCAGTGATTGGGTTATGAGTCAGGCCGATGTGCCACTCCTGAATTGCTGTCGTGAACAGGTGGCTTAGCAGTGCAAGCTCGTGACGTACGGTGCTGGCGCTGACCTTGCGTTTAGGCGTGGCGGGGTTGTTCGATTTGACCTGAGTGTTTTCATTGAGCCGCTTGTCGCGGTAACCGGCGATCACGTTTGGGGTTAGTGCGGCCAGGGAGTAAGAGCCGAGGATCCGAATTAGAGGCTTCGATTTCGTTTTCTCAGACTTTTGCGTGGACTCGCTCTTGGTGGTGGATACCTCAGCTAGGTAGCGCTCCATCGCCATACGCAAGGTGGTCTTTTCCGAGGCTACGCGATGGATATAGACGCGACGGCTCATCTCGTCTTCCACTCCCCTGGCCCAGTTTTCTGCATCCCTCTTCAGTCGGAAGGTTTTGCTGACTGTGGGGTAGCCTTTGCGGCGAATGACGGCTTTGTGCCTCGTGCCCCTTTTGCCGGTAATTTCATCGAACGTTGCCATTCTTTCATCCCTCGATCTGGTGGGAGCGGCCAGGCATCGCTATGGAGACATCTGGCTGCATCGAAGGGAATAACTGAAAGTTGGTGAACAATTCCTGTGGACGATGCTGGCGGAAAAGTGCGCCATCGAGCATCAGGTGTGCAGGGGGAATAACAACGCTATACGAGCTGAGCGTGTGAGCTTCGATTAGAGCTGAGGGGATATGCTTGGGGAGTGTTTTCATCGTTGCTCCAGAGTACTGAGCATCGGCGATGTACCGAAACTGTACCTCTGGAGCAAGGAACTGAACCTAGCGTTGCGCTAAGCCCTTGAAATTCTTGGTGCCCAGGGACGGAATCGAACCGCCGACACGGGGATTTTCAATCCCCTGCTCTACCGACTGAGCTACCTGGGCAACGGGGCGCATTAAACGGATTTCGCGGGGCAGTGTCAAGCGCCTTCCTGAAAAAAATTCCAGTACATACGGGCGCTTACGTCCGTCGGCTCATTCGCTGGGGGGAACGTAACCGTCTGCCTGGGCGTATTCCTCGCCGGAGAGGAACTTGTCCATCTCGGCCTGGAGGAATTTGCGATCCTCGGCATTCATCATGTTCAGCCGACGCTCATTGATCAGCATGGTCTGGTGCGCTTGCCACTCGTCCCAGGCCTGCCTGGAGACGTTGTTGAAGATGTCCTCGCCCTTGGCGCCCGGATACGGTGGGCGGTCGAGGCCTGGCAGGTCTTTATGGTGCTTGCGGCAGTGGACGGTGCGGCTCATGGGGTTTCTCCAGCATTCAGAACATCCGCGGCTCGCTTGAGGAGCTTCTTCACCGGAGCGGCAAGGCCCAGGCGCGGCGGGGTGGCGAGGTTATACCAGAGCCAGTCGCCCTCGGCCACGGCGCCAGCCTGCTCGTCCACGTGCACCAGCCAGGGTTCGATGGCCAGTTGGAAGTGGCTGAAGGTGTGGGTCAGGCCGTCCAGTTCGCGGCGTTCGTTCAGGTGCAGGCCGTGCTGGCTGGCCAGGTCATCCAGGCCGTCGAGGTCGTCCAGTTCCGGCAGGCTCCACAGGCCGCCCCAGAGGCCGGTCGAAGGCCGGCGATAGAGGAGGATGGCGCCTTCGTCGTTGGCCAGGATCGGCATCAGCGTGCGTTTCTGCGGCAGCTCCTTGCGTGGCTTGGGCACCGGATAACGGATCTCCAGGCCGAGCATGTGCGCTTCGCAACCGGTATGCAGCGGGCAGATCAGGCAACTCGGCTTGCTGCGCGTACAGAGGGTGGCGCCGAGGTCCATCATCGCCTGGGTGTAGTGATTGACCCGTTCGTGGGGCAGGAAGCGCTCGGCCACGGTCCAGAGCTGGCGTGCCACCTTGGGTTCGCCCGGATAGCCCTCCTGGGCCACGTAGCGCGCCAGCACGCGCTTGACGTTGCCGTCGAGGATCGGCGCGCGCAGGCCCATGCTCAGGCTGGCGATGGCGCCGGCGGTGGAGCGGCCGATGCCGGGCAGCTCGGCGAGCTTTTCCACGTCACGGGGGAATTCGCCGGCGTGATCGCGCATGACGATCTGCGCGGTCTTCTGCAGGTTGCGCGCGCGGGTGTAGTAGCCCAGGCCGGTCCACAGGTGCAGGACTTCGTCCTCCGCCGCATTGGCCAGGGCGGCGACGGTCGGCAGGGCATGCATGAATCGGTCGAAATAACCCAGGACGGTGCTGACCTGGGTCTGTTGCAGCATGATTTCCGAGACCCATACCCGGTAGGGCGTGATGTCTTGTTGCCAGGGCAGGTCCTTGCGCCCGTGATGGTCGTACCAATCCAGCACGGCGCTGGAGAACTGCTGGGGATTCATCGTTTGAACAGGCCCTTGAGTGCGTCTTTCAGCTCGGGACTGACCTTGTCGCCGAGCTTTTCTTCGATCTTCTGGTTGAGTTTGTCGCCGGCCAGTTTGGCGGCGACCTTGCCCATGCCGTCCTTGTCCAGGCGGCAGGCCTTGGCGCCCAGCTCCAGCGGGCCACGGCAGTGGATCGGCCATTCGACGCCGATGTAGCGTTCGTTGACCTGGCAGGCCGGGTCGGGCATTTCGCGCTTGTCGCCTTCGATGACGATGCCCAGGCGGTAGTCCAGGCCCAGCACGCGCAGGTCGATGTCGCCGTTGCCATTGACGTTCAGGCCGGGGATGCGCGCCTTGAGGTCCGGGTTGCTGGCCACGCCGTTGCGGAAGGTCAGGTTGCCATCCAGCTCCTCGAAGGCGGTGTCCTTGCTGCGCGTTTCGCTGCCCAGGGACTTGCGGTTGAGCAGGGCGATACCCTGGCACAGTTGCTGTTCCAGGTTGGCATCGACCAGCACGCCCTTGCCCAGGTTGAAGCTGGCGCTGCCGTTGAGGCCGTCGATCCAGGCTTTCTGGCTGGTACCCTGGGTCTGGAGGTCGGCGTTCAGGTCGAGCAGGCCGCGAACCGGGGCTTTCTCTCCCTGGCTTTCGATGAGTTTTTCCACCGGTACGTGGCTGATGCGTTTCTTCGCGCTCAGCAGCGGGATGTCGGGGCGGGCATCGATGCGTGCGGTGGCGTCGAAGTTGCCACTGAACAGGTCGCCATGCAGCTCGCCGAGGTCGAGCACGCCGTCCTTGGCCGTGGCCTTGAGGCTGGCGCCCTGGATCGGCAGCTTGGTGATGGTCAGCGTGCCGAGGCTCAGGTTGGCATCGACGTCGAGCTTGCGCAGTTGCTCGACCGGCAGGATGGCTTCACTGCTCCAGGCCTGTTCGGTGGGGGCGTTGGGCAGCGGCGTGGTGCCGCCGGCGCTGGCGGCGACGGTGTCGTTGACCTGCGCCTTGCGCGCCGCACCGCTGTCTTTCCTTGGTGGCAGGTAGCGGTCCAGGTCGAGCGTGTCGCCCTTGAGCTGCAGGCTCAGCGAGCGCTTGGCGAAGTCGTTGACCGCGATGGCGCCGGTGAAGGCGCTGTCGTCGAGCTTGAGGTTCAGTTCATCGAGCTTGAGGCTGGTCGGCGAGGCCGCCAGGCGGGTCGACAGTTCGACCTGCTTCAGCGTGTTGCCATCGGCCATCGCAGGCAGTTCGATGCCCAGCTCGCCAAGGAACTGGCGCAGGTCGAAACTGGCGATGGCCAGGCCGCCTTGCAGTTGCGGGGTCTTGTCGAGGTCGCGCAGTTTCAGTTCGCCGATTGCGCGCATCTGGTTGGCATTGAGCTTCAGGCTGTTCCACTCGGCGATCTGCGCGGCCTGGTCGAGCAGCAGCTCGCCCTGGGTGGAGAACACCAGGGTCTTGCCTTGCAAGGGTTCGCCCGAAGCCTCGCCGGAGAGCTTGAAATCTTCCAGTTGGTAGCGTTTCAGGGCGCGGTCGAAGCGCAGCTTGGTCTGCAGTTCGGTCTTGGCCCGTACGACCGGCTGGTTGGTGCCGAAGAAGGCGCTGAGCTTGACCGGGATGCTGCTGCTCTCGCGGATCGCCCCGGTGCTCAGGTCGATGCCTTCGGCGGTGAATTGGCGGCCGCTCTGCGCATCGCTGTAGTCGATGCGCGAGTTGCTGATGTTCAGGCTGTCGATATCCAGTTTCAACGGGCGATCGCTCGGCGAACTGGCCGGCGCGGCCTCGGCTTGCGCTGGCACGCCCTGCTCGGTGGGCGGTTGCGGATCGTTGCTGGCCTGGGCCGGCTTGCCTATGCCTTCCCAGTTGCCGCGGCCCTGGGCATCGCGCTGTAGGTTCAGGTTGACGCCATCGATGCGGATGTCGCTCATCTGCACTTCCTTGCGCAGCAGCGGCAGCACGCGCACGGAAAGGCCCAGCAGGCGCACGTCGGCGAAGGGCTTGTCGGGCGTGTCGGCGCTGGCCAGGGTGGCGTCGGTCAGTTCCAGGCCGAGCCAGGGGAACAGGCTCCAGCCGATGTCGCCCTTCAGATCGAGTTCCAGGTTGGCCTTATCGTGGGCCAACTGGCGGATCTCGTCCTTGTAGTCGTTGGGGTCGAACAGGTGAGTCAGGGCGAAGCCGAGAGCGACGACGATCAGCAACAGTCCGAGGAATAACAGGCCCAGGATTTTGCCGATGGATTTCATGGACGGATCCTTGTGTGCGATGGGTTCTGGATAGTGGGGGCCGAGTATAGCGCCAGGTCGGCGCCACGCGCTGGCATGCTCGGCATGGATGGCTCGGCGTTGGATGGCGAACCCGGCGAGCGGTTCCCGGGGCGCCGCCGATCAGGTCGTGATGGACTCGTCCAGCCTGCGCAGTACCGGTCGCCACGACCGCAGACCATGCGGATGGACACACCGGCTTTCTTTGGCGGCTGACGAGGGCTGCATCGTTCCGGTTTGCTCGTGAAAACTAGACATATCCAGCATAAAGAGTCGTTGAAATTGTCCGTTTGGTCAGATTTGTGCGCCATGTATCGGTAAAAGGCGACGATTGATGGCAATCTGATGGTCTTGTTCAAATATCGCTTCGTTATATTCATATATGCGATCGAACCAAAGAGAAGGTCATGGGTCTCTGCTGGTTCTACGCCTTGGCTGCATTTACATGAAACCCGATACAGAGCGCCGTATCGCCTCCCTAGGGCTTAACGAGCACGAGCAGGGGCTGCTGGTTCAGCAACTGAAAATGTTGCGTGGCCGTACCCAGAGTCTGTGGTCCTATGCAGGCGAGTCCGCCAACGCGGACTTGACCATCACGCTATCGCGCAGTGGTTCGCCCAGTGCCAGTGCCCGTCTCAAGCCCCTACCGGATTTACCGCCATTACGGCTGGAGTGGCCGCTGCGCCTGTTTGGCTTGATCAGCCTGCTCGAAGAGTGCGAAACCCGCCTGGCCAACCGGCCGGCCTCGAGTCCCGGAACCGTGTCGCAAGCGTCGTTGGCGGCGCGCCTTGGCGCGCTGGAGGCACCTGCAGTGCTGGTCCATGACGGTCTATTCATTCATATCGATCCCGAGCAGGATCTGTTGCGCAGCAACCTGGGCGATGCGCAGCGCCTGTTTGCGGGGCTGGCCGGCATGCCTGTCGACATCGAGTTGCGCTCTGCCGACGGTATTCGCGAGTTGCCTCACACGTTTGGCTTAAAGGCCCTGGTGTGGGCGTTGGCGTTGCGCGAGGAAGCCGGTGCGAGCCGTGATTGGGCGCACCCGGGCGCAACCTATCGTATCGGCGCCTGGCCGCTGTTCGGCGAATGGCAGACCACCCCGGCGATGATGCGCCTGTCGGCCTTGTATGCCAGGCAGTTCGCCAGCCTGGCCCAGGGGGCGGCCTTTGCGTCGACGTCACTGGTCGAGGTCGCCAGCTTCCTGCATGCCTGTGAGTGTTGCCGGCTTGGGTTAGACTCCCGCTTCAGCACTTCCAAGGTAGCGGCTAGCGTCCGCCCCGATGAGCAACCCCAAGGCTTGCTGCAGCGCCTGCGCAAGCGCCTGGGGCTCGGTTTCAAGAGAACCTGAGCGTATGAAGATACTTTTCATCGGTCCGATGGGGGCCGGCAAGACCACGGCGATCAGTGCGGTCAGCGATATACCGCCGATCACCACCGAGGCCGAGAACAATGATCTCGAGTCGCACGCCAAGGCAACGACCACTGTCGCCATGGACTTCGGCGAAATCCATCTGGACAACGGCGAGACTGTCGCGCTTTACGGCATTCCCGGCCAGGAACGCTTTTCCTTCATGTGGCCGGTTCTGGCCGAGGGGGCGATGGGCGCTATCCTGCTGCTCGACGATGGTGCCACTGGCGCGCGCGAGCAACTTGTGACGTACCTCGACGCTTTTCCCGAGCTAGTCGGGCGCGGTGCCCTGGTCATTGGCGTAGGCCACGTACGCCAGGGACATGGTCAGGTTCTTGCTGCCTATCAGGATGTCCTGCGTCAGCGCGGCCTTGCGTTGCCGTTGTTCACCACCGATGTCCGCGAGCGGCACAACGTGCTGCTGCTGATCGAAACCCTGATTGCCAACGCCGAGGTCAATCAATTGCTGGATGGAACCGCGCCATGAGCACTCCGACCTCGCCGTTGCGCAGCATCTGCCTGCAGCATCTGGATGGCCTCAAGCATACCTTCGGCGAGCTGCTGCGCATGGCCGTGGTGTCGTCGACCGATGGTTTTCCCATCGCCATGCTCGATATCGAGGCTTCGGCCGGGCGCAAGGCGACCGCGATGGCCGCGGCGCTGGACGGTCTGTGCAAGACCATCGTCAAGGAGTTCGCCCTCGGTGCGCTCGAAGGCACGGTGCTTGAATGCGAGCAAGGCCTGGTGCTCTGTCGCCAGGTACGAGGGCCCAATCGCAATCTCGTCCTGCTGCTGGTTTTGGGCGAGGGCGCCAGCTACGGACATGCTTTATGGGCGGTGAAAAACGCCGTCCAGGAAATCGGTGCCTCCCTGCAGGACCTGCTCGACACGAATACTTCCCCCAACACGACCATCAAGGATTAACCAAGTGACCACTATCACTGAAAAACTCAATCAACTTCTCGAACTCGACGGCGCGCTGGCGGCGGCCGTTGTCGACTACTCCAGCGGCATGCTGCTGGGTTCGGTTGGCCAGGGTATCGACCTGGAGCTGGCGGCGGCCGGCAACACCGAGGTCGTTCGCGCCAAGCTCAAGACCATGAAGATGCTGGGCATCAACGATAACATCGAAGACATGCTCATCACCCTGGGTACCCAATATCACCTGCTCCGCCCGCTGACCAAGACCCAGGAACTGTTCGCCTACTACGTGCTGGACCGCTCCAAGGCCAACCTGGCCCTGGCCCGTCGCAAACTGCAGGCTGTCGAAGAGCAGATCGCGCTCTGATAAGCCGCTCGTGCCGCTGGCCGTGCTTCGGTCCAGCGGCAAGTTGGGGTTTTCCGCACGACGTGACATCCCGCTTCCAGGTAAAGATCGGTACGGGGCCCGATTGGCGCAATAGCTGTGGAAAGTGGTTTAAAGCCTGTATCTCCCTATGGATTGATACTGTCTATCACTTGATAGATCGCGTCTTTATCAGCGCAGATAATGACAAAACCCCTGCAAAATTAATAAAAAAGGAAGGCGTTCCGCGTCATTTTGTCGCGGTCGGATGCTACTCTTTATGAACTTTGGCACCAGTGCGCTGTCGCGTCGCGCCATCGTTTGCTTGCAACCATAAAGAGAAATTACCCATGACTGACGCCACTACTCCTAGCGGTGCTGCCTCTCAGGCTTCGTTCCTGTCCAAGGAACGTATCATCGCCAAATCCGGCTTCAACCGCTGGCTGGTTCCGCCCGCGGCTCTCGCGATTCATCTTTGTATCGGTATGGCCTATGGCTTTTCGGTGTTCTGGATTCCGCTGTCCAAGTCCATCGGTATCAGCGCAGCGGTCGCCTGTTCTCCAGATACCGGCTTCTTCGATCAACTGTTCAGTGCCAATTGCGACTGGCCGATCTCCATGCTCGGCTGGATCTACACCCTGTTCTTCGTGCTCCTGGGAAGCTCTGCCGCGATCTGGGGCGGCTGGCTGGAACATGCCGGGCCGCGCAAGGCCGGCGTGGTCTCCGCCCTGTGCTGGTGCGGCGGCCTGCTGATCTCCGCACTGGGCGTCTACCACCACCAGATCTGGCTGATGTGGCTGGGCTCCGGGGTGATCGGCGGTATCGGTCTGGGCTTGGGCTACATTTCGCCGGTCTCGACCCTGATCAAGTGGTTCCCGGACAAGCGCGGCATGGCGACCGGCATGGCGATCATGGGCTTCGGTGGCGGTGCGATGGTCGGTGCGCCGCTGGCCACTGAGCTGATGAAGCATTTCGCCACGCCGACCAGCGTCGGGGTCTGGGAAAGCTTCGTGGTCATGGCGGCGATCTACTTCGTGTTCATGATCGGCGGCGCCCTGGCCTACCGCGTGCCGCCGACCGGCTGGAAGCCGGCTGGCTGGACCGCTCCGGTGAAAAAGGCCAACAACGCCATGATCACCAAGGGCCACGTGCATGTCAGTGTCGCCTGGAAAACCCCGCAGTTCTGGTTGGTCTGGGCCGTGCTGTGCCTCAACGTTTCCGCCGGTATCGGCATCATCGGCATGGCCTCGCCGCTGCTGCAGGAGGTGTTCGGCGGCAAGCTGCTGGGCAACAACCTGTCATTCAGCGAGCTCGACGCCGCGCAATTGACGCAGATCGCGGCCATCGCCGCGGGTTTTACCGGTCTGCTCAGTCTGTTCAACATCGGTGGTCGCTTCTTCTGGGCCTCTTTCTCCGACCTGATCGGCCGCAAGGTCACCTACTTCGTGTTCTTCGCCCTGGGCTTCTTGCTTTACGCCCTGGTGCCATGGGCCGGTCACCTGGGTAGCGTGGCGTTCTTCGTCTTCGCCTTCTGCGTGATCCTGTCCATGTACGGCGGCGGCTTCGCCACCGTGCCGGCCTATCTGGCCGACCTGTTCGGCACGCAGATGGTCGGTGCGATCCACGGTCGCCTGCTGACCGCCTGGGCGGTCGCCGGCGTGCTCGGTCCGGTGCTGGTCAACTACCTGCGCGAATACCAGCTGAGCATCGGCGTGGAGCGCGCGGCGGTGTACGACATCACCCTGTACATCCTCGCCGGCCTGCTGGTGCTGGGTTTCATCTGCAACCTGCTGGTGCGCCCGGTGGCGCCGAAGTACTTCATGAGCGAAGAGCAACTGGCCGCCGAGCGCGCCATCGGCCACGATGCGGCACAGGGCGGCTCCAGCCTGGAGTGGTCGGCGAACCCGTCCTCCACGCCGGTGGCCATCCTGGCCTGGCTGGCCGTCGGCATCCCGCTGGCCTGGGGTATCTGGATCACCGTGCAAAAAGCCATCGTGATGTTCCACTGATCGCTGGCTGAACGAGAGCCCGCCCGTGCCTTGCACCGGCGGGCTTTTTCGTTTCTGGCAGGTGCGGAATCGGCGTTTCGTCGATGCAAATGGCCTAGGGTCTGTTGCCGTTTCGGCGTAAGCCGCGTTGTCGCGAGAAATAACCCCCGGTTAGGCGCAGGACGCAGGCAATGGCATTCCCTTACCAAGTCCTGCAACGACAGCGGGGGTTATTTCTCGCACAACCTAGGCGGCCCCACCCGAAGGGCCGGGCCCGTTTTTATACGATGCAGCGTTACTCGATGGCTTATTTAGCCCACTAAACTTCGCATCTCGCGCCTCGCCTCGTATAAAAACTGGCTCCGGCGCGGTCGCGACGAAACGGCAACAGACCCTAGCTTCTAGGTTCGCGGCTTATCGGCCTATAATGGCGCCCTTTTTCGTACAACGACCCCGTGGAGCTGGAGATGGCCGACCGTACGGCATCCGTCGAGCGCAATACCCTGGAGACCCAGATCAAGGTCTCGATCAACCTGGATGGCACCGGCAAGGCCAAGTTCGATACTGGCGTGCCGTTCTTCGAGCACATGCTCGACCAGATCGCCCGCCATGGCCTGATCGACCTGGACATCTACTGCAAGGGCGACCTGGAAATCGACGACCACCACACCGTCGAAGACGTCGGCATCACCCTGGGCCAGGCGTTCGCCAAGGCCGTCAGCGACAAGAAAGGCATGACCCGCTATGGCCACTCCTACGTGCCGCTGGACGAAGCGCTGTCGCGCGTGGTGATCGATTTCTCCGGCCGTCCGGGTCTGCAGATGCACGTACCGTTCACCCGCGCGGTGGTCGGCGGCTTCGATGTCGACCTGTTCCAGGAGTTCTTCCAGGGCTTCGTCAACCATGCCCAGGTCAGCCTGCACATCGACAACCTGCGCGGGGTGAACACCCATCACCAGATCGAGACGGTGTTCAAGGCCTTCGGCCGCGCCCTGCGCATGGCCGTCGAGCTCGATCCGCGCATGGCCGGGCAGATGCCGTCGACCAAGGGAGTCCTTTGATGCAGACCGTTGCCGTCATCGACTACGGCATGGGCAACCTGCACTCGGTGGCCAAGGCCCTGGAGCACGTTGGTGCTGGCCGGGTACTGGTGACCAGCGACGCCAAGGTCATCCGTGAAGCCGACCGCGTGGTCTTCCCCGGTGTCGGCGCGATCCGCGACTGCATGGCCGAGATTCGCCGCCTGGAGTTCGACGCCCTGGTGCGCGAGGTGAGCAAGGATCGTCCGTTCCTCGGCATCTGCGTCGGTATGCAGGCGCTGCTCGAACACAGCGAGGAAAACGGCGGCATCGACTGCATCGGCCTGTTTCCCGGCCAGGTGCGTTTCTTCGGCAAGGACATGGTCGAGGACGGCGAGCCGCTGAAAGTGCCGCACATGGGCTGGAACGAGGTGCGCCAGCAGGTGCGTCACCCGCTGTGGCACGACATCCCGGACAACGGTCGCTTCTACTTCGTGCACAGCTACTACATCGAGGCCGGCAACCCGCAGCAGGTGGTCGGTCGCGGCCACTACGGCAAGGACTTCGCCGCCGCCCTGGCCGATGGCTCGCGCTTCGCCGTGCAGTTCCACCCGGAAAAGAGCCACACCCACGGCCTGCAATTGCTGCAGAACTTCGTGGCCTGGGACGGACGCTGGTAAGCCCCAAGATTGATTTGCGCCTGCTTGCAGCTTGAGGCTTGCAGCTTGTCGCTCTTTTTGACGTTAGGAAAAAAGACATGCTGATTATCCCCGCTATCGATCTCAAGGACGGTGCCTGCGTGCGCCTGCGCCAGGGCCGCATGGACGACTCCACGGTGTTCTCCGACGATCCGGTGAGCATGGCGGCCAAGTGGGTCGAGGGCGGTTGCCGTCGCCTGCACCTGGTCGATCTCAACGGCGCCTTCGAGGGCAAGCCGGTGAATGGCGAAGTGGTCACCGCCATCGCCAGGCGCTACCCGAACCTGCCGATCCAGATCGGCGGCGGCATCCGTTCGCTGGAAACCATCGAGCACTACGTCAAGGCTGGCGTCAGCTACGTGATCATCGGCACCAAGGCGGTGAAAGAGCCCGAGTTCGTCAGCGAGGCGTGCAAGGCGTTTCCGGGCAAGATCATCGTTGGCCTGGATGCCAAGGACGGATTCGTCGCCACTGACGGCTGGGCCGAAGTGTCCAGCGTCCAGGCCGTCGACCTGGCGCGTCGCTTCGAGGCCGATGGCGTCTCGGCGATCGTCTACACCGACATCGCCAAGGACGGCATGATGCAGGGCTGCAACGTCGAGGCCACCGCGGCCCTGGCCGCTGCCAGCCGCATCCCGGTGATCGCTTCCGGCGGCATCCACAACCTCGGCGACATCGACAAACTGCTGGCCGCCAAGGCGCCGGGCATCATCGGCGCGATCACCGGCCGGGCGATCTACGAAGGCACCCTGGACGTTGCCGAAGCCCAGGCTTTCTGCGACAGCTTCAAGGGTTAAGTCAGACGCAGTGTGGAAAGCCGCAGCGCATTTTCCACCGATCCACGGTGGGCAAGCAGAGCGTTGCCCACCCTACAGAATCGCGAGAGCACCGATATGGCACTGGCCAAACGCATCATCCCCTGCCTCGACGTGGACAATGGTCGCGTGGTCAAGGGCGTCAAGTTCGAGAACATCCGCGATGCCGGCGACCCGGTGGAAATCGCCCGGCGCTATGACGAGCAGGGCGCGGACGAGATCACCTTCCTCGACATCACCGCCAGCGTCGACGGTCGCGATACCACCTTGCACACGGTGGAGCGCATGGCCAGCCAGGTGTTCATTCCGCTGACCGTCGGCGGCGGCGTGCGCACCGTGCAGGATATCCGCAACCTGCTCAATGCCGGCGCGGACAAGGTGTCGATCAACACGGCGGCGGTATTCACGCCCGAATTCGTTGGCGAAGCCGCTTCGCGTTTCGGCTCGCAGTGCATCGTCGTCGCCATCGACGCCAAGAAAGTCTCGGCCGCGGGCGAAACGCCGCGCTGGGAAATCTTCACCCACGGCGGCCGCAAGCCGACCGGCCTCGACGCCGTGCAGTGGGCACAGAAGATGGAAGGCCTGGGCGCCGGCGAAATCCTGCTCACCAGCATGGATCAGGACGGTGTGAAGAGCGGTTATGACCTGGGCGTGACCCGCGCCATTTCCGAAGCCGTCGGCATTCCGGTGATCGCCTCCGGCGGCGTCGGCAACCTCGAACACCTGGCTGCCGGCATCCTCGAGGGCAAGGCCGCCGCGGTGCTGGCGGCCAGCATCTTCCACTTCGGCGAGTACACCGTGCCGGAAGCCAAGGCCTACATGGCCAGCCGCGGTATCGTGGTGCGTTGAGCGCGGCATCCGCCGCCTTCGTGCGGCGGCCAGGGCGTTGCGGCAGCCCCCTATTTCAATGCCGTTTGTCGGAGCATCGCGCATGCTCCTTCCGTCGGTTCTTCACGCCATGGCGAAGCCGTTCTGCCGCCACCCCTCATAGACCACCACCGCTACCGCGTTGGACAGGTTCAGGCTGCGGCTATGCGGCAGCATCGGCATGCGCAGGCGCTGGTTTTCCGGGACCGACTCGCGCACATCCACCGGCAGGCCGCGACTTTCCGGGCCGAACAGGAGCATGTCGCCCGCGCGGAAATCCATTTGCTCGTAGCTGCGACTGGCTTTTGTGGTGAATGCCAATATCCTTTCACTGGAGGTTTGCGCGATACAGTCGGCCAATGAAGCGTGGCGCTTGAGCGTCGCGTACTCGTGATAGTCCAGGCCGGCACGGCGCAGGCGCTTGTCGTCCAGCTCGAAGCCCAGGGGTTCGATCAGGTGCAACTGACAGCCGGTGTTGGCACACAGGCGAATGATATTGCCGGTGTTGGGTGGAATTTCGGGTTGGAACAGGACGACGTGGAACATGATCACGCTCGGGGACGTTGCCGGGAAGCACATTCTACAGTGAGCCGTCTCGCGCTGCGGCAGGCGAGGATGGCCTAAGGGGACAAGGGTTGGTTTGGTTCGCTCGCAAGAGAAACACGACTGACGGTCTGGTTGGACTCGAAGTGAGACCCAGGGGCATAGCGTTGGCGCACGTGGTGCGTGTGGCCGGCGAAGCCCCCCGTTTGCGTGCCTGCCTGTTCCGTGATGCCGAACGCGCCCAGCAGCCCGCGGTATTGCGGCGCATGGTCGCCGATCTCGACCTGGTGGGCTCGCGGGTCAACGTGTTGCTGCACCCGGACGACTACCAGATGCTCCTGCTGGAAAGTCCCGAGGTGCCTGCCGAAGAGCTGCGCGACGCGATTCGCTGGCGGATCAGGGACCTGATCAACGAGCCACTGGAGCAAGTGGTGGTCGATGCCTTCACCCTGCCGCAGGACGCCTATCGTGGCCGCTTGCACATGGCCTACTGCGCGGTGCTGAACAAAGCGCGGATGCATGTCTGGGGCGCCCTGGTGCGCCAGGCCGGGCTGGAGCCGGTGGCCATCGATGTCACCGAAATGGCGTTCCGCAACCTGGGCCTGCTGGCTGGCGCCGAGGGCATCAACCTGGCGACCTTGCGCCTGCGCTCCCGCGAGGGGCTGATCTGTGTGCAGCAGGGTGGCGACCTGTATATGGCCCGGCGCATCGAGCATGGCCTGGAGGAGGCCGGCGGCGACTATTCCCAGGTGACCCTGGAAGTCCAGCGCTCGCTCGATTACTTCGAAAGCCAGTTGGGCAAGGGCTACCTCAACCGCCTGCTGCTGCTGCCGAACAAGCGCAATGGCACGGAGATCCTGCGCGAGCTGTCTGCCGGCCTGGCGGTCAACCTGTCGCCGCTGGACCTGCGCGAGCTGTTTCCCGGCCAAGGCAGCGCCGAACTGGACGAGCCCGCGCAGGCTCGCTGCATCACCGCGGTCGGTGCGGCATTGCGCCAGGAGACGGGCTGATGCAAGACATCAATCTGTACCAGATCGAGGACGTCGGCCAGTACGTTCCCCGTGGCTCCAACATGCTGCCGGGCCTGGCGATCCTGCTGGTCGTGCTGCTCATGTACGGCGGCTGGCTGGCCTGGAGCCTGTACCAGGCTGGTGGGCGCCTGAGCGCCGCCCAGGCCCAGCTCCAGGCCGACCAGCAGGCCCTGGTGGCGATGCAGGCCAGTTTCGTCGAACCTACGCTCGATGCCGAATTACCGTTGCGCCTGGCCCGCAGTGAAGCGCGCCATCGTGAGCTGCTGCGCATGGTCGATTATCTCGATGGCTTGTCACGCAACCAGCGTGCGGGGTTCGCCGCCGCGTTATCGGCGCTCGCCGCGCAGCATCCGGCGGCTGGCCTGTGGCTCGATGGCATCACCCTGAGGAACGGCGGCGGCGAAATCCGCCTGCGAGGCATCACCCAGAGCCAGGACCTGCTGCCCGAATACCTCAAGCGCCTGGGCGACAGCGAGGTGTTCCGTGGTCGCGAGTTCGCCCGTTTCGATATCCAGCGTGGTGAAGACCAACTGCTGCATTTCGACCTTTCTTCCCGTATCGACGACAAGGACGCCAAGCCATGAATGCCCTGCTGCAGCGCTGGCGCAACCTGCAAGCGCGAGAACAATGGCTGGCCTACGGCGTCGGCCTGGCCCTGTTGCTGGCGCTGTTCATGCTGCTGGTGGCCGATCCCCTGTCGACACGGCTCGCCAACCGTGAAGCGGCGGTCCGCATGGCCCTGGCCCAGCAGCAGGATGTTCGCGTCGCGCTGGCCGAGCTGCAGGCCAGGGCGGCGTCGGACCCCAATGCGCCCTACACGCGTGCGCTTGCCAGTGCTGAAACCGCTGCCCGGCAACTGCTCGACAGGATTGATCGCAGCACCCGCGAACTGATTCCGCCACAACAGATGCGCGGCGTGCTGCAGGCGTTGCTCAAGCGCCAGCAGGGCCTGCAACTGGTGGCCATGGAAAGCTTCAGCGAGCCGATCAGGCTCGATCCGCTGGCCACAACCAAACCGGGCGAGGGCCAGCCTGAGCCCGCCAGCGAAGTCACGCTCTATCGCCACGGCATGCACTTGACCCTGGAAGGCGGCTATTTCGACCTGATCGCCTACTTGCAGGCGATTCAGGCCTCGGGCTGGCAGCTCAACTGGGACAGCCTCGATTACACGGTGGGCGAGGCCGGGCCGGGCCGTGCGGCGATCAGCCTCACGCTCTATACGCTCAGTCGCCAGGCGGGGTGGGTCGGTGTCTAGACTCCTTTGGCTGATCCTCGTCCTCGGCAGTGCCATGGCCCAGGGCGCGGGCCCCCTCGATCCGACCCAGCCTCCAGCGACGTCGCAGGGGGCAACCAAGGAAAAGGCCAGGGCGCCCGAGCCGCTGGTGCTGCAAGCGATCCTGCGCAGCGCGGGCGGCAGTCGGGCAGTAATCAACGGGGACACATTGAAAGTGGGTGAGCTGCGCAATGGCGTGCGTTTAGTGGCGATCTACCCGCGAGCCGTGCAGATCGAGCGAGAGGGCCAGCGCGCGGAGCTGCGCCTGGTCGAACCCGTAATAAAACCGAGCCAGTGAGGGCGACGATGCGCAAATTTCTGCCGAGCTGCGGCGTACTGGGGCTTATCCTGCTGAGCGCCTGCCAGACCTTCACCGACGGTGACCGGCAGCTTCGCGAGCAGAGCAACAGGGTGCTCGACGAAAGCCTGCGCCAGAGTGGCGCCAGGGTCACGCCGCCGCCGGCGGTACAGGCGGCGCTGATTCCACCGCTCGAAGAGCGCGACATGCTGCCAGGCGGCGGGCCGCGCTTCGATGTCTCGGCCAAGGACATGCCGGCCCGCGACTTCTTCCTCAGCCTGATGGACGGCGCCAACCAGAACATCGTCGTGCACCCGGACGTGGCAGGGGCGATCACCTTCAGCCTGCGCCGCGTGACCCTCGACGAAGTGCTGGCCGCCGTACGCGATACCTATGGCTACGACTATCGCCGCACCACCTACGGCTACCAGATCCTGCCGAACAAGGTGATCACCCGCAGCTACGACCTCAACTACCTCAATCTGCAACGCCTGGGCGAGTCGGACACCCGGGTCAGCTCCGGCCAGGTGGAGAACAGCGGCAACAGCAATGGCAACGCCAGTAGCGACAGCAGCAGTTACAGCGATGACGGCAGCGACAACAGCACGGTCACGACGCTGAATGCGAGCAAGGTGATCACCCGCAGCAACGTCGACTTCTGGAAGGAGGTGGAAGCGGTGGTGCGCAGCATCATCGGTGACGATCCGGGCAACAGCGTGATGGTCAACCCGCAGGCGAGCATGCTGGTGGTGCGCGCCAACAGCGCCGACCAGGAGAACGTCGCCAGCTTCCTCGCCCAGGCCCAGCGCAACCTGCAGCGCCAGGTGATCCTGGAGACCAAGATTCTCGAAGTGCAGCTCAGCGATGGCTTCCAGTCTGGCATCAACTGGTCGCGCCTGGGTGACAACAGCAACATCGGTGGCGGCGTGGATGCCGAGTCCCTGAGCGGGCCCACGGATATCGGTGGTGTGTTCAACGCGGTGCTGCGCTTCGGCGATTTCAGCGGGCTGATCCAGTTGCTGGAAACCCAGGGCCAGGTGCGGGTGCTGTCCAGCCCGCGGATTTCCACGCTGAACAATCAAAAGGCGGTGATCAAGGTCGGGACCGACGAGTTCTTCGTCACCAAGGTGACCTCCAACAGCTCGGTGACCACCGTGGCGGGCATCACCCAGCCGACCCAGAACCTGACCCTGACGCCGTTCTTCTCGGGGATTTCCCTGGATGTCACCCCGCAGATCGACGAGAGCGGGGTGGTGACCCTGCATGTGCGGCCCACGGTCAGCCGTGTCGAAGACCAGAACAAGGTCATCACCCTCGGCGAAGACAACGTCTACAACCTGCCCCTGGCACTCTCCACCGTGCGCCAGTCCGACTCCATCGTCCGGGCGCGCAGCGGCCAGGTGGTGGTGATCGGCGGCCTGTTGCAGAACAGCAACGAGAACAACGACGCCAACGTGCCCTGGGCTTCCAGGCTGCCAATCGTCGGCAACCTGTTCAAGCAGCAGCGCAAGAGCCTGGAGAAAAGCGAACTGGTGATCCTCATGCGCCCGCAGGTGGTCGATGACGAGGTCTGGCTCGACGAGTTGCGCAAGAGTGCGGACAGCTTCCGCGAGCAGAGGTAGCCATGTACGAAGCCTATTTCGGCCTGCACGAGAAGCCCTTCGCGTTGACGCCCAATACCGGCTTCCTGGTCCAACTGGCGCCTTACCAGGCATGCCTCAACCTGCTGCGCGTGGCCCTGGGCGAAGGCGAGGGTTTCATCAAGATCAGCGGCGAGGTCGGTACCGGCAAGACCCTGTTGTGCCGTACCCTGCTCAACGAGCTGGACGAAGCGCGTTTCCAGGTCGCCTATCTGCCCAATCCCGGCATGAGTCCGGTGGGGCTGCGCCAGGCCCTGGCGCGTGAGCTGCACATCGATCGGGTCGACGAAATGGAGACCCAGGCGGTGCTCGATGCCTTGCATCAACGCCTGATCCAGCTGGCGATCGCCGGCAAGAGTACGGTGGTGCTGATCGACGAGGCCCAGGCGCTGCCACCGGAAACCCTGGAAGCCCTGCGCCTGCTGACCAACCTGGAGACCGAGCAGTCCAAGCTGCTGCAAGTCGTGCTGTTCGGCCAACCCGAACTGGACGCCATCCTTGAACACAACGAGTTCCGTCAATTGCGCCAACGCATCACCTTTTCCTACCGTCTGCGTCCGCTGGACGTGCGCGACACCCAGCGCTACCTCAACGAGCGCCTGGCCGTGGCCGGTTATCGCGGCGAGCCGCTGTTCAGCGCTGCCTCGATTCGCCGCCTGGTACGTGGCAGCGGCGGCATTCCACGGCTGCTCAACATCCTCGCGCACAAGGCCCTGATGGCCGCCTACGGCGAAGGCAAGCGCCAGGTCGAGGTGCGCCATGTGCGCCGGGCCCAGGCCGATACCGAAGGTGCCCGGCCGTTCCTGCGCCAGGACAACCGCTGGCTGGGCTGGTGTGGCCTGGCCGCGACCCTCTCGGCGCTGCTGGTGATCGGGGCCTGGCCGTGGCTCGGGCAATGGCGGGAGCTGCTGCCATGAGCCTGGTCAACGACATGCTGCGCGATCTCGAGGCGCGTCGCGCCGCACCGGGCGAGCGCCTGCAACTCGAAGGCCTGCAACCGGTGGATGAAGAATCGGCCGCGCGACGCGAGCGCAACGAGCGTATTCATCGCGGCCTGGTCTGGCTGGCGGCGGTGATCCTGGGCGGCGTGCTGGTGGGGCTGATGCTGGGCCGCCTGTTCAATCCGAATGCCGCCCAGTTGCCCATGCCCGCCGCGCCAGTGGCGGCCGTTCCCGCGCCGCCTGTGCCGCAGGTGCTCGATGTACTGCCGCAGCACGATCAGCGCGGCCTGGTCCTGCAAGTGCTGCTCGATCATTCGGTGACTTACCAGCGCACCGAAGAGAGCGGCGCGGTCAGCCTGCGCCTGCCAGGTTTCGCCATGCCCGGTGGCACCCAGCAGGGCCGGCTGCAGAACACCGGGCGCAGCCTGTCGTGGCGGGTCGAGCCTCAGGGCAACAACGTGCAGATCCTGCTGGTCGGCCTGGGTAACGGCCTGGATGTGCGTGACCGCCTGGAGGCGGCGGGAGATCGCTGGGTGCTGTGGATCGAGGTGCCGCTCGACAGCGCGCCTGCTGCCGAAGCGGCACTGGACCTCGACGACCTGCCTGCCGCCGAGGCTGAGGCGCCTGTGAATGAACCGTCGCCGCCGGCCTGGGCGAACAAGCCGGTAGCGCCAGCCAACACGGCGTCGGCCAAGCCTGCGCGTGGCGAGGTGCCGACGCCCGCCAAACCGACCGGCCCGCCCCAGGTGCGGATCGCGCCGTACCAGCCCGATGCCCTGAGCCTGGCTCGCCAGGCCTTGCAGGATGGCAACCCGGCCCGGGCGATCAGCGACCTCGAAGCCCTGAACAAGACGCGCCCCGACGATCCCGAAGTCGCCCGCTGGCTGGCGCGTGCCTACCTGGCGGGTAACCAGCGCCAGCGCCTGCTGGACTGGGCGCCGGAGCAACTGCGGCGGCGCCCGGACAACAGTGGCTTGCGCCTGCTGCTGGCGCGCGCCCAGTTGCAGGGCGGGGAGCCGGCTGGCGCGATCTCGACCCTGGAGCAGCACGCGCCACCCCTGCTACAGGAGCCGACCTATTTCGCCTTGCTCGCCGCGACCTATCAACAGGCCGGGCAGTGGCGCGAGAGCGCGGGCCTCTACCGGCGCCTGGTCGAATTGCGCCCGACCGAGGCCACCTGGCAACTGGGCCTGGCCATTGCCCTCGACCAGCAGGAACAGCCCCAGGAGGCGCGGCGTCATTACCTGCTGGCCCTGCGTGGCAGCGGCCTCGAACAGCATTCGCGGCAGTTCGCCAGCGAGCGGGCGCAAGCCTTGGGGAGATGAGCGATGAGCGAGGACAGCGGACAGCCGAACGACAACCCAAATCGCAAGATGCGCCTGGGCGATCTGCTGACCAAGGCTGGCCTGATCAACGAGGCGCAGTTGCAGGTCGCCCTGCAGGAGCAGAAGCGTACCGGCTCCAAGCTCGGGCGCACGGTGATCGACCTGGGGTTCGTGGAAGAGCTGCGCTTGCTGACGACGCTTTCCGAGCAGTTGAAGATCCCCTTCATCGAGCTCAAGCACTTCAAGTTCGATTCCGAGTTGGCGCAGTCCCTGCCGGAATCCGTGGCCCGGCGTTTCCGTACCATCGTCCTGTCGCGAGAGGGCGGGGCCCTGCTGGTCGGCATGTCCGACCCGCTCGACCTGTTCGCCCTCGACGAGATGGAGCGCATTCTCAAGCACCGGGTGAAACCGGCCGTGGTCCGCGAGGGCGAGCTGCTGGCTACCCTCGACAACGTCTATCGCCGTTCCAGCCAGATCGCCTCCCTGGCTGGCGAGCTGGAGGGCGAACTCAAGGACAGCGACTTCGACCTGGCCAGGCTTGGCGCCGACAACAACACCGATGCCCCGGCGGTGCGCCTGTTGCAGACCCTGTTCGAAGATGCCGTGCAGATCAAGGCATCGGACATTCATATCGAGCCTGACGAGGGCGTGGTGCGTATTCGCCAGCGCATCGATGGCGTGCTCAGCGAGCATGTGATGAAAGAGGCACGGGTTGCTTCGGCGCTGGTCATGCGCTTGAAGATCATGTCCGGGCTGGATATATCCGAAAAGCGCCTGCCCCAGGACGGGCGCTTCAATATCCGGGTGAAGAACCGTTCCATCGATGTGCGCGTATCGACCATGCCGGTGCAATACGGCGAATCGGTGGTGATGCGCCTGCTCGACCAGTCCGGCGGCGTATCCAGCCTGGAGGCCACGGGCATGCCGGTGGATATGCTGGGGCGTTTTCGCCGCCTGCTGCGGCGTCCATTCGGCCTGGTGCTGGTCACCGGGCCGACCGGCTCGGGCAAGACCACCACGCTGTATGCCGGCTTGAGCGAGCTGAACCGCCCGGAAACCAAGATCATCACCGTCGAGGACCCGGTGGAATACCGCCTGCCACGGGTCAACCAGGTGCAGGTCAACACGCGCATCGACCTCAGCTTCGCCCGCGTGCTGCGCGCCGCCTTGCGCCAGGACCCGGACATCGTCCTGATCGGCGAGATACGCGACCAGGAAACCGCCGAGATCGGTCTGCGTGCCTCGCTGACCGGCCACCTGGTGTTGTCGACCCTGCACACCAACGACGCCCTGACCTCGGCCATGCGCCTGATCGACATGGGCGCCGAGCCGTTCCTGGTGGCTACTTCGCTGAGCGCGGTGATCGCCCAGCGCCTGATCCGCAGGGTCTGTGAGAACTGCATGGAAGACCACCTGCCCGAGCCGCGCCAGCTCGCCTGGCTGGAAAGCATCCATGGCATGCCGTTGGTCGGGCGTACGTTCAAGCGTGGCAACGGTTGCCACCAGTGCCACAACAGCGGCTACGCCGGCCGGATCGGGGTCTATGAACTGCTGGAGATGGACGAGCCGATGGCCGCCGCATTGCGTCGTAGCGACCCCCAGGGCTTCGCCGAAGCGGCACGTGCCAGCGCCAACTATCGCCCTCTTGCCGCCTGCGCCCTGGACTACGCCCTGGCCGGGGTGACCAGCGTCGAGGAAGTCTTGAAAGTCTGCGCTACCCTTACTGACGAGACGCAGGGCCAGGCACGCTGATGGAGGGAACAAGGCAGTGGGCCAGTTCCATTACACCGGGCGCGATGCCCGTGGAGGCAAGGTCAGCGGTCATCGGCAGAGCCTATCGGTAAATGCCCTGGCCAGCGAGTTGCTGGCCGAACGCATCACGCCGTTGACCATCGAGGAGCAGGCGCCGCAGGTCGACGACAACGTGCTCGTCGCGCTCAAGGAAAAGCTGCGGCGCAAGCGGGTCGAGCTTGAGGAACTGATCGTCTTCTGTCGACAGATGTACAGCCTGAGCAAGGCCGGCGTACCGATCATCCGCGCCATCGGCGGCCTGGGCGAATCGCACCGCAACCTGTACTTTCGCCAGGTACTGCAGGACGTGCGCCGCGACCTCGAAGGCGGCATGAGCATGGCCACGGCGCTGCACGCCAATCCCAGGGTGTTCAACAGGCTGTTCATCAGCATGATCAGCGTCGGCGAGAACACCGGCCAACTGGACCAGGCCTTTCGTCAGTTGGCCGCCTACCTGGAGATGGAGCGCGAGACACGCAAGCGGATCAAGCAGGCCACCCGCTATCCGCTGTTCGTGTTGTCGGCGATGGGCGTGGCGATGGTGGTGATCAACCTGTTCGTGATCCCTGCCTTCTCCAAGGTCTTCGCCCAGTTCAACGCCCAGTTACCGTTGCCGACGCGTCTGCTCATCGGCCTGTCGGAGCTCTTCCAGCACTACTGGTGGCTGATGCTGATCCTCGTTGTCGCCGGTGTCCTGGGCTTCATCCGTTGGCGCAAGCGCGAAGCCGGAGCCCTGCGCTGGGACCGGATCAAGCTGCACCTGCCGATCGTCGGCCCGATCTTCGAGCGTATCGCCCTGGCGCGTTTCACCCGCACCTTCGCCATGATGTACCGCGCCGGCGTGCCGCTGTTGCAGACCCTGTCGATCAACAGTGCCAGCGTCGGCAACCTGCATATCGGCCTGGCGATCCTGGGCATGCGCGAGGGGGTCGAACGCGGCGAGGCGCTGACCCGCACAGCATCTGCCAGCGGCTTGTTCACCCCCCTGGTGCTGCAAATGATGGCGGTCGGCGAGGAAACCGGCGCCCTCGATGAGCTGTTCGTCGAGGTGGCCGATTTCTACGAGCAGGAAGTGGATTACGACCTCAAGCGGCTGGCCGATGCGATCGAGCCGCTGCTGATCATCGCAATGGGCGTCATGGTCCTGGTCCTGGCCCTGGGCGTGTTCCTGCCGATGTGGGAGCTGGCCTCGGCGGCCAAGGGCCAGATGTGAGCACTTTGTCGATTAGCCAGGCTGCGGCCGGGAACAACGGAGAATCTGCGTCTATCGTTTGATAACGGTGCCCGGCGCAGTGATGGGCACGGCGACCAGGGCGCAGCCTTGGAACTGGAAGCGGTGCCGGCGGCGCAATGGGCTGGCCGGCCTCATCACCGAGGGACGGATATGAAGAGGCAAGCGAATCAGGGATTCACCTTGATCGAACTGGTCGTGGTGATCGCGATACTCGGCATCCTGGCGGCGATTGCTTTGCCGCGCTTCATGAATGCGACCAAGGATGCGCATCGCGCTGCTGTCCAGGGCGCGGGCGGGGCACTGGCCTCGGCAGTGCTGCTTGTGCGCTCGCAATGGGAGGTCAATCGAAGCAAAGGCATCGCGACGCCCAATACCGATGTGGTGGGTTTTGGCGACGGCACTGTCGATGTGAACAGCTCGGGCTGGCCGTTGGGTACTGCGGGAACGCTGGATTGCGTTTCCCTGTGGGGCGCGCTGCTCCAGGGTTCCGCGCCGAAGGTGGCTGCCCTGGCGGACTCGGATATCGACTACGTGGCGACCAGCGACACAAGCCAGTGCACCTACACCTATCAGAAAGACGACCAGAACGACACCATCGTCTACAACTCGACGACAGGTGTAGTGACCACGACTTTCAACGAGTGAGCGCACTCAGGGAGCTATACAGATGAAGAAGCAAAAGGGTTTCACCCTGATCGAGTTGATCATGGTCATCGTCATCCTGGGCATTCTGGCGGCGTTCGCGCTGCCGAGGTTTGCGGACCTGAGTGGTGATGCACGCCTGGCAGCGATGCAGGGGGCGCTTGGCTCGGTCAAATCGGCTTCGGCCGTTGCCCACTCGGCGGCGCTCGCCAAGAACGCGAGCGGCAGTATCACGCTGGAAAGCGCCACCATCACCATGGTGAATAAATACCCTGCCCCGACGGATGCCGGCATAGGCAGCGCGGCGCAGATAGCGACCACCGACTCGTCCGATTTCACGATCGTTACGGCGACCGCGGACACCTATGAGGTCCAGGCCAAGAACAAGGCTGCGTGCAAGTTCACCTACAAGATGGCGGCAGCGGATACCGCGCCCACCATTACGTCCACGGCGCTCACTTCCGCCAACTGCAACTGATCGTCATGCGCGGCTTCACCCTCGTCGAGTTGATCATGACCCTTGTGATCATCGGTATGCTTGCCGTCGTGGTGGGGCCGCGTTTCTTCAGCCGGCAGCCCTTCGATGAGCGGCTGTTCTACGAAGAGAGCTTGTCTGCCGTGCGCTATGCCCAGAAGCTGGCGCTGGCCAGTGGTTGTCCGGTCCGCGCGCAGATCAATTCCAGCGGCTATTCGCTGACCTATGCAGCGGCTTGTGGCACGGCGACGTCGGGGACGGTGCTGAGCAACCCGGCAGGTGGCACGTTCTCCTCGGCGCCGCCGGGTACGGTCACCGTGCAGGCGGCGCTGGACGTGACCTTCAACTCACTCGGTTGCGTCAACGCGGCTGGCGCCTGCGCAACGGGCAGCACGGTCGCGCAGGTGGGCGGCTTCAGCATGACGGTATATGGCAGCACCGGCTTCGTGGACTCCGCATTGTGAAGCGCGAGCGCGGTATGACATTGATCGAACTGGTGATCGCCATCGTCGTGGTGGGTATCGCGGTGGCGGCGTTGTTCAGCGCCATGGCGGTGATCAACATGCGCTCGGCCGATCCCATGTTGCGCCAGCAGAGCCTGGCGATCGCCGAGGGTTATCTGGAGGAAATCACCCTGCAGGCTTTTCCATCCAGCACGGCCTGCACCGGCAACAACAATGGCAACAACCGTTCGACCTTCGACAATGTGTGCGCCTACAACGGCCTGACCTATGGCGGTGGCACACCCTTCGCGCCCCGCAGCCCGGTTTCGACTACGCCACTGGCTGGCCTGGCTGCCTATCAGGTAACCGTGCAGGTCAGCGCCCAGGCGCTCAATGGCATCGCCAGCGCCGATGCGTTGCGCATCCTGGTAACCGTCACCGATCCCAGCGGCCAGTCGCTGAGCCTGGTCGGTTACCGCACGCGTTATTGAGTCGCGGCCATGCCAAGGACGACACGCGGCTTCACCCTGATCGAACTGGTCATGGTCATCCTGTTGTCGGGGCTTGTACTGGTCATGATCGGTGCGATTCTGTCGCGGCCATTACAAGGCCTGAGCGACCAGAGCCGGCGGGTCGAGCTGGTCGACCTGGCCAGTGGCGCGTTGAGCCGTATGTCTCGTGACATCCGCCTGGCCATACCCAATAGCCTGCGGACCAGCGGCACGCAGACCTTCGAGCTGCTGGCCATCAGCGAGGCCGGGCGTTATCGGGCCAACCTGCCCGGTGGGCTGGTGCGCAGCGACCCGCCGGCCTGCCCGGGCAGCGGAGCCTGCCAGATCCAGGTGCTCAGCCCGGGCGTGAGCGCCACGGGGGCAGCGGCGGCGCAGTGGATGGTGGTCTACAACATCGGCTCCAGCGACAGCGGCAGCTCCGTGTGGCCGCCGATCAACACCAGCGCGGCAGGTACGCCGGCGGTCATCACCCCCAACGGCGGGGCGTTCAGCCTGGCCAGTGGCGTGCTGAGCGTGACCGGCATCGCCGGTTTCCGCTTCAAGCATGCCTCGCCGCAGCACCGCTTTTACCTGGCGCGCGAGGTGGTCGGTTTCACCTGCAGCGGGGTGGGAACCGACTCCAGTGGCACCGGCACCGGCACGATCCGCCGCGCCAGTTTTTCCACGCTGGCGAGCAGCTATGGCTACACCGCCGCCAACAGCGCATTGCTGGTCGACTCGGTCGCCAGTTGCAGTTTCAGCTACGACCCCGGCAGCAACCTGCGTGGCGGCCTGGTCACCCTGAGCCTGGGGCTGGCCAAGGGCGGCGAGGTGGTCACGCTCTTGCAACAGGTCCACGTCGACAATGCGCCCTGACAGGCAGCGTGGCTTCGGCCTGGTGGCGGCGATGTTCCTGATCATCATCGTCGCGGCGGCGATCGTGCTGATGAGCCGCCTCAACGTGACCCAGAGCGCCACCGCCAGCCTGGCCATCCAGCAAGCGCGCGCCTACCAGTCGGCGCGTGCCGGGCTGGAGTGGGGCATCAACCGCGCGCTGGCCAGCCAGACCTGCAGCGGCAGCTTCAGCCTCGATGGTTTCACCATTGGCGTCACCTGCGCGGTGACCAGTGCCGGCGCCATCGCCGAAGAAAACAAGACGGTGACCTTCAGCCAGATCACCGCCACCGCCGAATACGGCGCGGCCAATACGCCGGACTACGCTTACCGGCAGTTGACCACTGTCGTGGAGTTGCCGTGAACACTGTCGGCCGCTGGCTCGTCCGCCTGCTTTTTCTGCTGGCGCTGTCTCTCGTCGCGGGGACCGCAATGGCCGTGAATACCACGTACGTATTCAGCATTCTTGGCACGACCGCCCCTTGTACGGGCAGTTGGTCGATCAGTCTCCCCACCTATACCTGCAACGGTAGTGTGATCCTGACGTCTGGCGACAGCCTGACGCTGAGTTCATTGCTGCTTCTCAGCGATATCAATGTCGTCGCTACCGGCGGCTTTACCTTGGTCGGTAATACGATCGGCGCGTCCGGCAGGACCATTTCGCTGTCCGATGGCGCATCTGCCACCAGCTCCCTAACGGGGACGAACACGATCAATGGCTCGGTCAGCCTGAACAAGGCCAACGTGACAGGCAGCCTGCAGGCCTACACGGCGACCTTCGGCAACGGCTCCACCCTGGGCACCGCTTCGGCGCCGGTCGGTGTAACCACGTCCGTCGGTGACGTAACCCTGAACAACGCCACCGCCTATGGCACATTCACCGCGCCCAACAGCAATACCATCCGGGTCAACGGCAGCTCTACGGTGGTCGGCTATTGCCAGCCCAATTCCACCCCGGCCAACGCCTGCATTGCGCCTGCCGGCACGACGGGGCAGACCTGCATCAGCGATGACTTCTCCGCCAGTACCCTCAGCACCACCAATTGGTCGGTGGTCAGCCGCAACGGAACCTTCGGTGTGCCCAGGATCGTCAACGGCCGTCTACGCCTGACCGACGACAGCGGCAACGTCGCCACGGCCGCGACTTACCAGCGAGCGTTTCCGACGGCCAATAGCCTGATCACCATGACCTTCGATTATTTCGGTTACTCGAACAGCTCATCGCGGGGGGCCGACGGGATCGCGGTGATCCTTTCCGATGCCTCGGTTACCCCCCAGCCGGGCGCTTTCGGTGGCTCCCTGGGATACGCACAAAAGACCGCAATCACTGGTTTCGCGGGGGGCTGGCTGGGGATCGGCCTGGATGAGTTCGGTAACTACTCCGCGGTGGCCGAAGGGCGGGTCGGCGGGGTCGGGGTTCGTAGCGATGCCGTTGCGATCCGCGGCAGCGCGGCCAGCAGTTACACCTACCTGACCGGGACCGCGACGCTTGCCACCGGCATCGACGCCAGCGCTGCGAGTGCCACGCCAGCGCCAGGCCATCGCTATCGCATTACCATCGACACGCGCACGACGGGCAAGGCCCTGGTCACCGTCGAGCGCGATGTCAGCGGACTCGGCAACAGCTACACCACGTTGATCGCGGCCTTCGATGTGCGCTCCAGCAGCGCCCAGGGGGCACTGCCGGGCAACTTCCTGATCAGCCTGACCGGCTCTACAGGCAATCTGGCGAATATCCATGACATGGACAACATGCAGGTGTGCAGCACGAGTGGCAGCACCTCGGTAGGGCTTATCGATCATTACGAGATCATCTCGTCCAGCAGCACCGGCCTGACCTGCGCGCCGCTGAACATCACCTCGATACGAGCCTGCCAGGATGCCGCCTGCACCCTGTACACGGACTCGGTGACCGCCAGTGTCACGGCGACCGGTAATTCCGCCACCACTACGACCCTGCCCAGCACCTTTACGGGCGGCACCAGCGGCACTTACTCGGTCAGTTACCCGGTGGCGGAGAATGCAACCCTGGGCATTGCTTCGTCCTCTGCCCCGCTTGCCCTCAACAAGACGCAATGCCGGATTGGCTCTGTAGCGGCTCCGGCCAGCGTCGCCAACTGTACGGTGGGCTTTCAGGACAGCGGTTTTATCATCACGCTCCCGGACATGCTGGCCGCCAAAGGTTCTAGCGGCACCATCCAGGCGGTCAAGAAGGATACGACCCAGAGCTGCGCGCCAGGCTTCGAGGGTTCGCGCAGTGTCAGTTTCACTACGGCATACAGCGATCCAGGCAGCGGCAGCATGCCGGTTTCGCTCAACGGCACCACCGTCGGCAGTACGGCAACGCCGCTGACGCTGACGTTCGACAATACGGCCACGGCCCCGCTGACGGCGATGTACAGGGATGCGGGGAAAATACTGGTCAACGCCACCTATGGCGGCAGTGCCGCTACAGGCGATGCCGGCCTGGTCATGATCGGCGCGACCAGTTTTGTCAGCCGCCCTTATGGGCTGTGCCTACAGACCGACCTGGATAACATCAGTCCCTCCAATCCCTGCACTGCGGCCAGCGTCGCGGGTTGCCCGGTCTTCGCGGGAGGGATTCGCGCCGGTGATAGTTTTCCACTGCGTATCGCGGCGGTCAGTTGGGTCAGCGACAACCAGGGACGGAGCGCGGCGGCGTTGTGCAGCAATGCCAAGACCCCCAACTTCCAGCTTGCCAGCATCACGCTCAATACCACGCTCGCAGCGCCTGCTGGCGGCAGCGGTCGCCTCACGCCAGTGACTTACAGCCATGTTCCTGGTAACCAGACCGTGAGCACTGCCAGCTTCCCGGAGGTCGGCATCATCAGCGTCACGGCCGTGCCACCCGAATACTTCGGCCAAGCCATCGGTGGCGGCACCAGCAACTACATCGGTCGTTTCATGCCTGCTTCACTCGGCGCGGTTGGCAGCGCTTCGCTCAAGACCAGTTGCGGCAGTGCCTTCAGTTACCAGGGGCAGCCGATTGCCTTCAACCAAAACCCGACCTTGACCGTCACGGGGTACAACCGGCAAGGCGCGGTGACCAGCAATTACGACCGTGGCGAGTTCTGGCGGCTCAATACGCCGGTGCGACAGGCTTATCTCTCGGTCATCGCTTCGCGTACGGGGTTGAATGCCAGGCTCGGGACGCAGGGCAGCGTCACCACCGGCATCAGCGACAGCACCGTGGGCGACGGCGCCAAGAGCTATGTCTGGAGTGGCGAGCAATTGGTCTACAACCAGCCGACAGCACCAGGCGCTGACGATTACCCCGTCACCGCCGCCGTGCGCCAGAGCTTCCTCGCTGCCGCGCTGACCGACCAGGATGGCGCCTGCGTGGGCGGCACCGCCTGCACCGGCTACAGCTTCGACTTCGCCGGCAGCGATATTCGCCTGGGGCGCCTGCGTATCGGCAATGCCAGCGGCTCGGAGCTGCAAGGCTTGAGCCTGCCCGTGGTGCTGGAGAGCTGGCAAAGTTCCAACACCTTCCAGAACGAGGGGCTGGATACCTGCACCAATGTTGCTGCATTGGGGGCTCTGACCCTGGATACCTACACCGCCAACCTGTCCGCCGGCGAGACCACGGCAACCGTCACCGTGCCTGCCGCCGGGGTTAACGGCAGCATCGCCTTGAGTGCCCCGGGGGCCGGCAATAACGGTTCCGTACGTGCGCTGTTCAACGGCATGCCGAACTGGCTGAAATACCCTTGGGATGGCAGCACCTACAGTGCGGCCAGCGGCGTCGCCACCTTCGGTATCTACACGGGCGCCACGCCGCTGATCTTCCGTCGCGAGAACTATCGCTGAAAAACGAAAAGGCCACTCCGGGGAGTGGCCTTTCGTGTGCTTGTAAAAGAGGGGAATCCCCGGCCTGCCTGTACCAAGGTCCCCGAAACTGGGAATACTTGTCTTATTGCAGGGGGCGTGCCAACTCTGCCTGAAAATGTGAAGGCCACGTTTTACGGTGCTTCCAGGGCGGTCTACGGTTTTTTTCGAGGCGTTCCATTGGGGGACGCCTTGAACCGTGGCAGTGCACGATGAGCGAATGGTGTGCACTGGCGGTGCGCAGGCGGTGCTTTTCCTCGCGCCATCGTTTCTGCTCGGCGGCCAAGCCCCAAGGACTCGACGCGCCGCAGGCTCGAACGTAACGAGATTGCCTGCTCGGCATAATGATAATGCGGCCGTTAGTTATCACTCGACTTGGTCTTGCTATTACGAGTTTGATCCGCTGTTTGTTTGAATAGTTAAAGAAAACCTTAACTTTCTATTATTTTTCCCAGAACTTTTATTTAAAAACGCCATGTTATGGTGTCGCCCCATTTTAATGTCGATTACCCTCGAAATAAGGAAAGTTCTGACATGGGAGTGACCAGGCGAAAGTTTTTGATCGGCGGCGGTGTCGTGGCGGTTGTCGGGGGCGCGGGGGTTCTAACGCCCATGCTGACGCGCGAAGGTAGATTGATCCCCGGCAAACCCAGGTCTGGCTTCGTTGCGGGCAGCGAGGGGCCGCTTCCACAACAGGCCGACGTAGTGGTCATTGGCGCCGGTATCCTGGGCATCATGACCGCCATCAACCTCGCCGAACGTGGGTTGTCCGTAGTGGCTGTTGAAAAGGGCGATATTGCTGGCGAACAGTCCTGCAGGTTCTATGGCCAGGTCATGACTTACAAGATGCCTGATGCGACATTCCAGTTGCACCATCTTGCCAAACAGCGTTGGCGAGAGATGAATGCCAAAGTGGGTGTCGACACCAGTTATCGCACTCAAGGCCGGGTTGAAGTGCCTTTCGATGAAGAAGACCTGGACAGTGTCAGAACGTGGATCAAGGCCAAAACCCAGGAAGTAGCGGGCGACCTTCCCTTCAAGACCAGAATGATCCAAGGCAGTGAACTCGAACAACGCCTGCGCGGCGCTTCGTCCAATTGGACGATCGCTGGATTCGAGGAAGACTCCGGCAGCCTGGATGCCGAAATCGCTTCGTTCGTCATGGCCGAATACGCCAAGAAGATAGGCGTCAGGATCTACACCAACTGCGCGGCGAGAGGCCTGGAAACCCAGGCAGGAGCCATCTCCGATGTGGTCACGGAGAAAGGCGCGATCAAGACCAGCCGCGTCGTCGTGGCCGGCGGGGCCTGGTCCAGGTTGTTCATGCAGAACCTGGGGGTCGATGTCCCCACGTTGCCCGCCTACCAGTCCCAGCAACTGATCAGCGCCGCGCCCAATGCGCCGGGCGGAAACGTTGCCTTGCCCGGGAATATCTACTTTCGCGAACAGGCCGATGGCACCTACGCGACTTCGCCCCGCGTGGTCGTCGCGCCGGTCGTCAAGGAGTCCTTCACCTACGGCTACAAGTATCTGCCGCTTCTGGCACTTCCCGATTTCCCGGTACACATCTCGCTGAACAGGCAGTTGATCGATTCCTTCATTCGACCGACACACTGGAAACTGGACGAAGTTTCGCCGTTCGAAGAGAACAGGCTGATGACCGCTGCTCCTGATATTCCTGAACTTGATGCGTCGCTGGAAAAGTTGAAAGTCGAATTCCCCGCCTTCAAGGATTCGAAGTTGATCGATCAGTGGAGCGGTGCGATGGCGATCGCCCCGGATGAGAACCCTATTATTTCGCGGGTCAATGAATATCCAGGCCTGGTCATCAATACGGCAACCGGCTGGGGTATGACGGAAAGTCCGGTTTCTTCCGAGTTGACTGCGGACCTGCTGCTTGGCAAAGAGCCGATTCTGGACCCGCAATCCTTCAGCCTTTATCGGTTTTCCTAAACGCCCTGCTCGTGCCCGGTTGTGGCGGCACAGGTCATTCACCGGTGCCGACCCATCACGCTGAAATGAAGCGCACGGGTAATTCGTACAAACAATCCCAGGTCATCATTTAGGAGACAGTATGAAATTCACATTGAAGACCGTTGCGGCATTGGCTGTGACAGTGGCCGCTTCAACAAGCGTTCTGGCGCAGGATATCGTGCGCCATGGCGCCGGCAGTTTTCCCATTTCGTCGGCGGTGGAGGTGCCGGCAGGAAAAGCCACGGTCTATCTCAGTGGCAATGTTCCGGCGGTGATAGACGCCAAGGCGGCCAAGGATTCTCTGCAAGCCTTCGGCGATACCAAGGCGCAGACCATCAATGTGCTGGAGCAGATCGAGCAGCAACTGAAGGCACTCGGCCTCGGCCTCGGCGATGTCGTGAAAATGCAGGTCTTTCTGGTCGGCGGACCTGAGAACGGCGGCAAGATGGACTTCGATGGCTTCATGGCGGGCTATACCCAGTTCTTCGGGCCGGCCGCCAAGCAACCCAACCTGCCTGCGCGCTCCGCCTTCCAGATCGCTGCCTTGGCCCACCCGGCCTGGCGGGTCGAGATCGAGGTCACAGCGGTTCGCCCCTGAGCGTATCCGCATGACCGGCCCGGGCCGTCGAGCGCCCGGGCTGGACTATGGCCTACAGGCAACGGGTCACGTGCTTGACCGCCTGGTAGGCGCTCAGCCCCCAGGGGCCCAGCTCGCGGCCAATGCCGCTGCCCTTGCCGCCGCCCCACGAGGTTTCGACGAACACCGCCTGGATCGAGTTGATCCACACATGGCCGACTTCCAGGGCGTTGGCGACCCGCTCGGCGCGTTGCAGGTCGGCACTTGCAACGGTGGCGACCAGGCCAAAGGCGCTGTCGTTGGCCAGGCTTATGGCGTGCTCTTCGCTGGCGAAACGGCGTGCGCAGAGCAGTGGGCCGAAGATTTCTTCCGTCCACAGGCGGCTCTCGGCAGGCACATCGGTGTACAGCGTAGGCGCGACGAACCAGCCTGTGCGTTCCAGCGCCACGCCGCCAGCCAGGCAGTTCAGGTGTTCGTCGCGAGCGATGGCGAAGTATTCGCTGACCTTGGCGAACTGCGCCTGGCTGGTCAACGGGCCCATGTCGATCTCTTCGCTGAGCGGGTTGCCCACGCGCAGCTTGTCGAGAGACTCACCCAGGCGTGGCAGCAATGCGTCGGCGATACCGTCCTGGACCAGCAGGCGCGAAGTGGCCGAGCACATCTGCCCGGCGTTCCAGCAGATGCCGGCGATGATCCATTCGATGGCCTGGTCGATGTCGCAGTCATCGAACACGACGATCGCTGACTTGCCGCCCAGCTCCAGGGTCACGGGGCGGCAGAACTCGGCAGCGCTGTGCATGACCCGGCTGCCCACCGCGTTGCTGCCGGTGAACGACAGCTTGTCCAGGCCGGCGTGGCTGCTCAGCGCTGCGCCGACCTCGGCCTTGCCGCCGACGATATTCAACACGCCCGCAGGCAATCCGAGTTCGCTGGCGATTTCGCCGTAGGCCAGTTCGATCAGCGGAGTAACTTCCGAGGGTTTGAGCACCACCGTGCAACCTGCGGCCAGCGCCGGGGCGATCTTCCAGGCGCTGGTCACCAGCGGGAAATTCCACGGCACGATCAGGCCGACCACGCCAACCGCTTCCAGCCGGGTGTGGGCGCTGAAACCGGGAACTGCCAGGGCGACTTCGCGGTTCTGCTGGTCGTCCAGGCGTTCGGCGAGCCCGGCGTAATAGCTGAAGGTGGCGATGGCGTCGTCGAGGTCGACCTCGGCTTCATGGCGTGGCTTGCCGTTGTTGCGCATTTGCAGGGCGATCAGCGTGCCCCGGCGTTCGCCGAGGGCCGTGGCGAAGCCATGCAGGTAGCGGGCACGCTCGGCGCAGGCGCTGGTTTTCCACGCGGGCAGTGCCCGGCGTGCTGCGGCCACGGCCCGATCGACCTGGGCTGGGCTGGCGGCGCGCAGTTCGGTAAAGGGCAGGCCGAGGGCCGGTTCGAAAACGCTGAGTACGTCAGCGCCTTCGCCAGCGGCCCATTGGCCGTCGATGTAGTGAGGCATGTTCATAGGGCGGTTCCGTGACAGATTCAGGGGGCGAAAGGCGGCGCTTCGGCGATCTCGATCAGCAGCGGCCGGTCCGTTGGCGCGTCGCGCAGCAGCGCTTGCAGGTGTGCGTGGTCGCGGGCACGCTCGGCCTGGCAGCCGAAGCCGCGGGCGATGGCGATGAAGTCCGGGGTGTAGATGTCCACGCCCAGCGGCGTGATGTCGCGGCGTTCCATGTAGCGCTTGATCTCGCCGTAGCCCTGGTTGTTCCACAACAGGATGATCACGCCGACCTTGGCTTCGACCGCGCTGGCCAGTTCCGGCAGGGTGAACTGGATACCGCCGTCGCCCATCAGGCTGATCACCGGGCGTTGCGGCTCGGCCAGCTTGGCGCCGATGGCCGCCGGCAGGCCGTAGCCCAGGGTGCCGTAGCCGGTGGAGGCGTTGAACCAGCGGCGCGGGCCATCCAGCTCGACCAGGTGGTTGCCGCTGTACACGGTCTGGGTCGAGTCGCCGACGAAGCGCGCGTCGGGCAACACGTCGAGGATGCAGTCGAACAGCGTGCGGTAATGCGCCCAGCCGCTGAAGTCCTCGGCCAGTTGCCGTTGCGCGGCAGCGGTACGCGCGGCGCCCGGGCTGTCGTTGCGCGTGCTGCCAGCCGGCAGCTCGGCCAGCAGGGCGGCGATGGCCAGGCCGGCATCGCTGTGGATGGCCAGGCGCGGCGGATGGTTGCGGGTCAGTTGCTCGGCGTCGATATCGATACGGATCAGCTCGCCGCCAATGCGGAAGTTGCCGTCGAACACCACGTCGTAGTCGGTCTCGCCCAGTTCGGTGCCGATGGCCAGCACCACGTCGGCTTCCAGCGCCAGTTGGCGCACCGGCACCAGCGACTGGTTGCTGCCGAGCAGCAGCGGATGGGTCGCCGGTAGCAGGCCCTTGGCATTGATGGTCAGGGCGGTGGGCGCATCCAGTGCCTCGGCCAGTTGTCGCACCGCATCGGGGTGCGCCACGCAACCGCCGCCGACCAGCAGCAAGGGCTGGCGCGCTTCGCCCAGGCGCTGAGCGGCCTGGCGAATCAAGGCGGCATCCGCTGCTGGGTGCGAGGTGATCACGCGCGGCTGCAGGCTGAGGTGATCGGCTGCTGCGGTGATGATGTCCAGCGGCAGCTCGATGTGCACCGGGCGCGGGCGCTGGCTGTCGAACACGGCAAAGGCGCGGGCTAGAACGGCAGGCAGTTCCTCGACGCTCATCAGGGTATGGCTGAAGGCGCTGACCCCGGCGACCAGCCCGCGCTGGTTGGGCAACTCGTGCAGGTAGCCATTGCCCAAGCCAAGGCGATGCCGCTCGTTGACGCTGGAGATCACCAGCATGGGAATCGAGTCGGCATAGGCCTGGCCCATGGCAGTGGCGATATTGGTCATCCCCGGCCCGGTGATGATGAAGCACACGCCAGGCTTGCCGCTGACCCGCGCGTAGCCGTCGGCCATGAAGCCGGCGCCCTGTTCGTGACGCGGGGTGACATGGCGGATGGCGCTGCCCGGCAGGCCACGATACAGCTCGACGGTATGCACGCCGGGAATGCCGAACACGGTGTCGACGCCCCAGTGCTCGAGTTGCTTGACGAGGAATTCTCCACAGGTGGTCATGACGGGTTCCTTTGCGTGAATGGCGAAACGCCGGCCCGGGGGCCGGCATCGTCAGGTGAATGAGGGGCTCAGGCCAGGCTGGTCATGCGGCTCTGCGGGCGGGTCAGCAGGCTGCCGACGACGAAGGCGAGCAGGCCGATGGCCAGGCTGTAGTAGATCGGCGTGTTGGCTTCCAGTCCATCGCGGACCATGAACACCAGGGCCGTGCCGCAGCCCAGGGCCATGCTGGCGATGGCGCCCGTGGTGGTGGCGCGTTTCCAGTAGATGGCGCCGAGCATCGGAATCAGGATGCCGCCGACCAGCAGGTTGTAGGCCAGGGTCAGGGCGCCGATCACGTCGTTGACGACCAGGGCGATGGCCAGGACCAGCAGGCCGGTGAGGAAGGTGAAGGTGCGTGCCAGGCCAAGGCTGGAGGGCCGCCCGCCACGCAACTTCGGCAGCAGGTCTTCGGTCAGCGTGGTCGAGGCGGCGAGCAGGCCGGCGCTGGCGGTGGACATCATGGCGGCCAGCGCGGCGGCGATCACCAGGCCGCGAATACCGTTGGGCAGCGCGTTCTGCACGATGGCGGCGAAGGCGTTGTTGGCGTTGTCCAGTTCAGGCAGCAGCACCTTGGCGCACATGCCGATCAGCGCGCCGACCAGGCCGTAGATCACGCAGTACACGCCGGCCAGGCTGCCGGCGACGCGGGCCACGCCTTCGCTGCGGGCGGTGAACACACGCTGCCAGATGTCCTGGCCGATGAGGATGCCGAAGAAGTAGATCAGGAAGTAGGTGAGGATGGTGTCGTAGCCGATGGTGCCCAGGCTGAACGCGGTGGCCGGCAGCTTGGCCACCAGTTCGTCCCAGCCGCCGACGCGGTACAGGCAGATCGGTAGCAGGATGAACATCAGGCCGACGGTCTTGATCACGAACTGGACGATATCGGTGAGGGTCAGCGACCACATGCCGCCAATGCTCGAATACACCACCACCACGCCGCCGGCGAGCAGGATGGCGCCCCAGAACGGCAGGTCGAACAACACCTGCAACACCGTGCCGCAGGCCAGGGTGGAGACCACGGCGATCATCAGCGCATAGGCGAACATCACCACGGCGCTGGCCTGGCGCGCCATCGGCGTATAGCGCCGTTCGAGGATCTGGGTGACGGTGTAGATGCGCAGCTTGAGCAGCGGCTTGGCCAGGAACAGGTTGAGCACGAGGATCCCGGCGCCTAGGGCGGCGCATAGCCAGAAGCCGGAAATGCCATGCACATAGCCCAGGCGCACGGTGCCGACCGTCGCGGCGCCGCCGAGCACCGTGGCGGCCATGGTGCCCATGTAGAAAGCCGGCCCAAGGTTGCGCCCGGCGACCAGGTAATCCTCCTGGCTGCGCGCGCGGCGCATGCCGTACCAGCCGAGCAGCAGCATGCCGGCGGCGTATATGAAGACGACGAATATATCCAGGAACATAGTGTTGTTCTCGTTTTTAGCTGGATTGAAGCGGGCGCCTGACGCCCGCTGTTGGAAACGCGTCAGGCCCTGCTCAGGCTGCCTCGACGTTGCTCATGCGGGCTGGCGTGGCGCTTTTCAGGCGTACCCAGCGCGGGCCGGCCGGGCCGTAGACGGTCGCGGGCTCGGGAAACAGGTTGAGCAGCGCCAGATACAGCAGCGCCGCCGTTCCCAGGGTGATCGGCAGGCTGATGTCGACGCCGCTGGCCAGTTCGCCCAGCGGGCCGACGAACTGCCCCGGCAGGTTGACGAAGCACAGGCCCAGCGCCGCGCTGGGAATCCACGCGCCGAGGCCGCGCCAGTTCCAGCCGTGCTGGAACCAGTAGCGCCCGCCGCGCTGGCCGCGGGTGAACACCTGCAGGTCGTCGGCGTGGTAATGACCGCGACGGACGATCAGGCCGAGGATCATGATCACCATCCACGGGCTGGTGCAGGTAACGATCAGCACGGCGAAGGTGGACACGCTCTGCACCAGGTTGAAGGCGAAGCGGCCGATGAAGATGAAGGCGATGGCGGCGAGGCCGATCAGCAGGGTGGCGGCGGCGCGGCTGAGCAGGCGCGGGAACAGGCTCGACATGTCCAGGCCGGTGCCGTACAGCGCCGTGGTGCCGGTGGACATGCCACCGATCACCGCGATCAGGCACACCGGCAGGAAAAACCAGCTCGGCGAGATCGCCAGCAGGCCGCCGACGTAGTTGTTCGCCTCGATGTACTGCGGCGCCTGGCTCGCTACCAGGGTCGCCGTGCACAGGCCGAACAGGAACGGGATCAGCGTGGCGGCCTGGGCCGCGATCACCGCCAGCATGATGCGCGACTTCGGCGTCTGGCGCGGGATATAGCGCGACCAGTCGCCGAGGAAGGCGCCGAACGACACCGGGTTGCTCATCGCCAGCAGCGCCGCGCCGACGAAGGCCGCCCAGAAACCCGGTTGCTCCAGGCTGACGCTGCCGGCGTAGGCCGCATCGAACGGCCCGGCGAAGGCGAAGATGCCGAGCAGGAACAGCAGGCTCGACGCCCACACCGCGATCTTGTTGACCCACAGCATGAAGCGGAAGCCATAGATGCACACCACCAGCACCAGCACGGCGAACAGGCCGTAGGCCAGGCCCAGGGTGAGATCGGTTTCCGGCAGGCCGGCCAGGCGCTTGGCGCCGCCGATCAGGGCGTCGCCGGAGCTCCACACCGACAGCGAGAAGAACGCCACGGCGGTGAGCAGGGAAAGGAACGAGCCGACGATGCGCCCGTGCACGCCGAAGTGGGCGCCGGACGAGACCGCGTTGTTGGTGCCGTTGAGCGCGCCGAACAAGCCCATGGGTGCGAGGATCAGCGAGCCGACGGCGACGCCGAGCACGATGGCCCACAGGCCGGCCTGGAACGACAGGCCGAACAGCACTGGGAAGCTGCCCAGTACGGCGGTGGCGAAGGTGTTGGCGCCGCCGAAGATCAGGCGGAACAGATCGCTGGGGGATGCATCGCGTTGGTCGTCGGGAATCTGCTCGACGCCAAAGGTTTCGATAGCCGTGGAGTGACTCATGGATGTTCTCCGGTGCCTGTCACGATTGTTGTGAAGGCCTGCGCAGGCACGCGGACCTTTTTAGTCACCCCCGGCGCTCGCCGGGTGGCGGTGTTGAGGCAGTGCAGCAAGGCCCCGTGATGCAGGGCCGGGTCGCTCGCGGTGCCGGTTACACCGAAGCGATCTCTTTCTAGTTCAGGCTTGGCGCGGACAGGTGCTCGTGGCACGCCAGCCAGCGCCGATCATGGAGGCGGAAGACGATGGTCTCGCGCTCCTCCAAGTGGTGTTCTTCCCCGGCCAGACGCAGGCGGGTGGTTACGTCATGGATGAATATCGCCACGTCGCCTTGCAGGCTGACGTGGGCATTGCTGGAGCGACAGGCCAGTACGGCGAAGCCTTCGAGCTGCCATCGTTGCCACAGTGACTCGTAGGCCTGGCGTGACAGCAGCGGCTGCGCCTGGGTGTGGAAAACGAAGCTGGCGTCCTCGCTGAAGCAGGCGAAGTAGCGCGCCGTGTCGTTGCTGGCGAAGGCCTCCACCAGCGCGGCAGCGGCTTCGCGCACCTGGCTGTCGCGGTTCATCGCTTGGCTACGCCCGGCAGCACGCAGAGCATTTCGTAGAGCAGGTTGGCGCCCAGCAGCGCGGTATTGCCCGTGGTGTCGTAGGGCGGCGAAACCTCCACCAGGTCGCAGCCGACCAGGTTCAGGCCCTGGCAGCCACGGATGATCTCCAGCGCCTGGATGGTGGTCAGGCCGCCGACTTCCGGGGTGCCGGTGCCGGGCGCCCAGGCCGGGTCGATGCCGTCGATGTCGAAGGACAGGTACACCGGGCCGCCATCGACCTTGGCGCGGACTTCTTCCATCAGCGGAGTCAGGGACTTGTGCCAGCATTCTTCGGCCTGGACCACGCGAAAGCCCTGGTTGCGGCTCCAGTTGAAATCGTCGGCGGTATAGCCCTGGGCGCGCAGGCCGATCTGTACCACGCGCTGGCTGTCGAGCAGGCCTTCTTCCTGGGCGCGGCGGAAGGTGGTGCCGTGGGCGATCTTCTCGCCGAACATATGGTCGTTGACGTCGGCGTGGGCATCGACATGGACCAGGCCGACCTTGCCGTACTTCTTCTTCATCGCCCGCAGGATCGGCAGGGTCAGGGTGTGATCGCCGCCGAGGGTCAGGGGGATGATGCCGTGTTCGAGGATGCCGTCGTAGTGTTCTTCGATGATGCGCACGGCGTCGAGCAGGCTGAAGGTGTTGATCGCCACGTCGCCGATGTCGGCCACGTTCAGCGAGTCGAAGGGCGCGGCACCGGTGGCCATGTTGTACGGACGGATCATCACCGATTCGCTGCGGATCTGCCGCGGCCCGAAACGGGTGCCGGAGCGCAGCGAGGTACCGATGTCGAGGGGAATGCCGACGAATGCGGCGTCGAGCTTGCCCAGCTCTTGCGCGGCTTGCACATGGGGCAGGCGCAGCATGGTGGCGATGCCGCCGAAGCGGGGCATTTCATTGCCGCCCAGGGGCTGGTGGAGGGAATTATCCACGGGTGGCCTCACGAATTTGTTGTGGTTGTCGTGGGCGGATTCTGGTGAGCGTCGTGGCCGGGAAAAATCGTGCGAGGCAAATAATAAGTTCAGGAATTTATGAACTAAGGTCGGTAGGATGGCGCGACTCCTTCACCTGGCGGAACTCGAATGCCTGACCTCAAGCTGCTGCGCCTGTTTGCCTCGGTGGTGCGCAACCAGGGCTTCGCCGCTGCGCAGCAGGAGCTGAACCTGTCCACCTCGGCGATCAGTACCTATATGAGCCAGCTGGAAACCCAGCTCGGCTTCGTGCTGTGCCACCGTGGCCGAGGCGGCTTCAGCCTGACCAGCAAGGGCGAGCTGTTCCATCAGGAAGCCTTGCGCCTGCTGGCCGAGCTGGAGGGGTTCGAACGCTACTCGGCGGCGCTCAAGGGCGAGCTGCGCGGCACCCTCAACCTGGGGGTGCTGGACTCGATGGTCAGTGATCCGGCCCTGCCATTGGTCGAGGTGATCGGCGCCTACAGCGAAGAACACCCCGCAGTGCATCTGCATTTGGCGGTGCTCAGCCCGGCGGAGTTGCAACTGGGGGTTCTGGAGAACCGCCTGGACCTGGCCATCGGTGCCTTTTCCCTGCGCAGCAACGGCCTGATCTACCAGGCCCTGCACCGTGAGCAGCATTGGCTGTATTGCAGTGACCGGCACCCGCTCTACGACCGGCGGCGGATTCCGGCCGAGGTGATCACCCAGCAGCGCATGGTCGGTCGCGGTTACTGGAGCCAGGCCGAGCTGGCGCGGCATGGTTTCAAGCACAGTGCGGCGACCGTGGAGTCGATGGAGGCACAACTGATCCTGGTGCTGTCCGGCGCCTATATCGGCTACTTGCCGGAACACTATGCCCAGCCGTGGGCCGAGCAGAAACGCCTCAAGGTCCTGCTGCCGACCACCTTCGGCTACCAGGCGCCGTTCTCCCTGGCGCTGCGCCGTGGCCGTTCCCGCGAGCCATTGATCCAGAGCTTTCGCGACCGCCTCAAGAGCCAGCTCGACGCCGGTTGATCAATCGGCGCGCTTGAAGCGGTAGAACAGGTTCGGCTCGCTGACCAGGTACAGGTTGCCCGCGCCATCCATGGCCACGCCTTCGGCCTGCGGTACGCGAGCCTTCAGGCCGTGCTGCCCGGCGAGCAGCGACAGGCTGCTGATCGGCTTGCCGTCGGCATCCAGCTCCAGCACCAGGTGCGACTCATCGGACAGCGCCAGCAGGTGGCCGCTGCGTTCGTCGTACTGCAGGCTGGAGAGGTCGCGGACGAACAACTGGGCATCGCGCTCGGGGTCGTCGACCACATGCACCGAGTAAGGCGCGTCCTGGCTGGTGCCGGGAAAACCGCGGATCTCGTAGATGCGTACCGGGTCGCGTTCCTTGGCGGCGAACAGGCGATGGTTGATCGGGTCGTAGGCCAGGCCTTCGAAACCCTTGTTGCCATTGAGGCCGATACCGAGGGACAACTGCTGGGCATAGGTCGCATCGATGACCTGGGTGTCGTCTTCCAGATGCACCTTGACCAGGCGTTGCAGGCGCTCCTCGATGATCACGTAGACGCCCGGACTGATGTATTCGATGGCTTCCGGGTCGCTGAAACCGGTCAATGGCACCTGGCGCAGCACCTTGCCGTCGAGGGACAGCTCGATGACGTGGGGATTCTTGTTGGTCACGGTGAACAGCGTGTGGCGCCCCGGATCGTAGGTCAGCGCGGACACATCGCTGAGGCCCTCGATGGGCTGGGCCTGGATATCGGCGACGTAGTCGGGCAGCCAGATCGAACGATGTTGCCATTCACTGGCGTGCTGCCATTGGCGAGCCATGAACCAGCCTCGCTCGAACAGGCGAAAGTGTTGGGCGGCGAGGGCGACGACGAGCAGTGTGCACAGCGACAGGCCGACGAGCAGCCGGCGAGTGGTTAGAAAACGCATGGAGTGGGCTCGGATAATGCAGGGTGGCGCGAGGATACCTGTGCGCGCGCGGGGCTGTCTGAAGCGAAGCTTAACGCTCGTCTCACAGCGCCTGCTCGACACTGGCGAGTCGTGCCCCATCGCTCTTGCGGAACACGTAGAACAGGTTCGGCTCGCTGACCATGAAAATGGTGCCGTGGTTGTCCATGGCCACGCCTTCGGCCCTGGGGATGCGCCGGTCAAGGCCGTTGAAGCCGCCGAGCAGGCTGATGAAGCTCACCGGCTGGCCGTCTTCGTCGAGTTCCAGCAGCAGGTTGGATTGTGCCGACAGGACGAGGATGTGCCCGGTACGCGGGTCGATGCTCAGCGCCGACAGGTTGCGCATGCCCAGGCCGTAGCTGGGCAGCGGCTGCAGGGCCTGGGCCAGTGCCTGGCTGTCGTCGCCCGGCAGGCTGTACATGGAGATCGGCTCGCGCTCCTTGCCGAGCAGCAGGCGATTCTGCTGCGGATTCCAGGCGATACCCTCGAAACCCTTGTTGCCGGAGTCGGCGAAGCCAAGGTCGAACTCCAGCGAGTCGCTGGCCTTGAGCTCGCGCGTCTGTGGGTCGAGTGGCAGCACCGAGAGGGTCCGCCGGCGTTCGTCGACGATGGCCACGTCGCCGCTGTCGAGGATCGCCACGCCTTCCGGGTTGGAGAAGCCGAGCAGGGGAATGCGCCGGACGATATCGCCCTGGCGGGTCAGTTCGACCAGCAGCGGGGTCTTGCCGGTCACGGTGAATAGCGTGTCGGTCAGCGGGTTGTAGGCCAGGTCGGAGGTCTCGTCCTCCTCGAGGCCATCCAGCGGCTTGGCATCGATCTCGACGTGATAGCCGGGGAGCCAGATGCTGGCGTCGCGCTCAGGCTGGGACAACTGGCTTTCCTTCAGCCAGTACCAGGCGCGGTCATCGAGGTGCAGGTAATCGATAAGCGCCACGCTGGCGCAAAGCAGGCCAGGAGCGATCAACCAGCGCAGACGGGAACGGGACATCGACGACTTCTTTTCTGTCGGACCAAAGATGCGAAATCTTATCGTTTGGGACGTGAAGAAATCGTGAAAAGCAGCCTCGACCTGCAAGCATGATCGTTCCCAGCCGTGGCTGGGAACGATCAAACGGTTTTGGGCCGTTTCTTCAGAGCACCCGGCTGGAAAAGCTGGCTTGCCCGGCCAGCGATATCTCGACCTGCTGGCCGCTGTGCAGCGGGCCGACGCCGACCGGCGTGCCGGTGGAGATCACGTCGCCGGATTGCAGGCTGAAGTGGGCGCTGATGTGCTGGATCAACGGGATGATCGGATTGAGCATGTCGCGGCTGTTGCCGTCCTGACGCACCTCACCATCGAGGCTCAGGCGAATGCCGATGTCGGTCAGGTCGCTATAGCTGTCGCCCGGAACGAAGGGCGCGAGCACGTAGGCGCCGTCGAAGGCTTTCGACAGTTCCCAGGGCAGGCCTTTTTCCTTGAGCCTGGCCTGCACGTCGCGCAGGGTCAGGTCCAGGGCCGGGGCGAAGCCGGAAATGGCATCGCGCACTTCCTCGACGCTCGGGTTGCGCGACAGCGGCTTGCCGATCAGCACGGCGATCTCCGCTTCGTAATGCACTTCGCCACGATCCTGGGGAATGGCGAAGCCATCCGCCTCCAGCGCCACGGTGCAACTGCCCGGCTTGATGAACAGCAGCGGTTCGGTCGGCACCGGGTTGTTCAGTTCCTTGGCGTGCTCGGCGTAGTTGCGGCCGACGCAGACCACCTTGCCCAGTGGGAAGTGGATTGGCGTGCCGTCGGTGTACTGGTGCTTGTAGCTCATCGTGGCTCCTGGATGTTCGTGGGGAACGCGGGTTTGGGTAGCAGGCCAGGTCAGGTTCGAGGCACAAGCGGACGTTCTGCGAACGCCCACTCCACACTCAATCGTCATTCCCGCGAAGGCGGGAACCCAAATAAAAAAGCGCTTCTGGGTTCCCGCCTTCGCGGGAATGACGGAGGAATAACGAATGTCCGCTGTTGCCTCGAAGCACCCGTTCGACGCATTGAGCCTGTAGCCTCAAACCGCGAAGATCTTACCTGGATTCATGATGCCGTTCGGGTCGAATACCGCCTTGATCGCTTTCATGCAGGCGATTTCCGCCTCGCTGCGGCTGTAGCCTAGGTAGTCGCGCTTGGTCATGCCGACGCCATGTTCGGCGCTGATCGAACCGTTGTAGCGCTGCACCGTCTCGAACACCCGCAGGTTGACCTGGGCGCAGCGGGCGAAGAATTCTTCCTTGGCCAGGCTCTCCGGCTTGAGGATGTTCAGGTGCAGGTTGCCGTCGCCGATGTGGCCGTACCAGAGCACGTCGAAGTCCGGGTAGTCGCTGGCAACGATGGCATCGATGTCCCTGAGAAAGGCCGGCACCTGGCTTACCGTCACCGAGATGTCGTTCTTGTACGGAATCCAGTGGCTGATGGTTTCCGAGATGTACTCGCGCAGCTTCCACAGGTTGCGCAGTTGCTGCTCGCTCTGGCTCATCACGCCGTCGATCACCCAGCCCTGTTCCACGCAGTGCTCGAAGGTGGCCAGGGCGGCGCCGGCCACATCCTCGTTGAGTGCCTCGAATTCCAGCAGGGCGTAGTAGGGCGTGCGGGTCTCGAAGGGCGCGGGCACGTCGCCACGGGCGAGGATCTTGTCCAGGCACTTGTCGGAGAAGAACTCGAAGGCGGTCAGGTCGAGCTTGCCCTGGAAGGCGTGCAGCACCGGCATGATCGAATCGAAGTCGGGGGTGGCGAGGACCATTGCCGTGAGGTTCTTCGGCGCCCGTTCCAGGCGCATGGTCGCCTCGACCACGAAGCCCAGGGTGCCTTCGGCGCCGATGAACAGCTGGCGCAGGTCGTAGCCGGTGGCGTTCTTGATCAGGTCGCGGTTGAGTTCCAGCAGCTCGCCGCTGCCGGTGACCACTTTCAGCCCGGCCACCCAGTTGCGGGTCATGCCGTAGCGAATGACCTTGATCCCGCCGGCGTTGGTGCCGATGTTGCCGCCAATCTGGCTGGAGCCGGCGGAGGCGAAGTCCACCGGGTAGTACAGGCCCTTGTCTTCGGCGAACTGCTGCAGGGTGGCGGTGACCACGCCGGGCTGGCAGACCACGCTGCGGTCGTATTCGTTGAAGGCGAGGATCTGGTTCATGTAGTCGAACGACACCACCACCTCGCCATTGGCTGCCACCGCCGCCGCCGACAGGCCGGTGCGGCCACCGGATGGCACCAGGGCGACCTTGTGCTGGTTGGCCCAGCGCACGATGGCCTGGACCTGCTCGACGGTCTTGGGAAAGACGACGGCGCTGGGCGCGGGCGCGAACTGCTTGGTCCAGTCCTTGCCGTGGGTTTCAAGGGCGGCGCTGTCGGTCAGCACCTTTCCGGGATCTACCAGGGTCTTCAGCAGGTCGAGCTGGGCAGCTGTGGTCATCGTGCAACTCTCGCTTCGTTCATGGTCGCTCTGAGAATGTTTCAGGTCGCACCCGGGCAAGGAAATGAGAAGACATGCTAACATACGCCCCCCTTGGATCGTCCTATCACGACCCAAGGCTGTTGCCGGCGCTGAGCGGGCACCCTGACTGACCTTTCCGCGATCCACAGGTACTCCGATGAGCAAGACCTCTCTCGACAAGAGCAAGATCAAGTTCCTTCTTCTGGAAGGCGTGCACCAGAACGCTGTCGACACCCTGAAGGCTGCCGGCTACAGCAACATCGAGTACCTCAAGACCGCCCTGTCAGGCGAGGAGCTGAAGGCCCGGATCGCCGACGCCCACTTCATCGGCATCCGCTCGCGTACCCAACTGACCGAAGACGTCTTCGAAGCGGCCAAGAAGCTGATCGCGGTCGGCTGCTTCTGCATCGGCACCAACCAGGTCGACCTGAACGCCGCCCGCGAGCGCGGCATCGCCGTGTTCAACGCCCCCTATTCCAACACCCGCTCGGTCGCCGAACTGGTGCTGGCCCAGGCCATCCTGCTGCTGCGCGGCATTCCGGAGAAGAACGCCTCCTGCCACCGTGGCGGCTGGATCAAGTCGGCGGCCAACTCCTTCGAGATCCGCGGCAAGAAGCTGGGCATCATCGGCTACGGCTCCATCGGCACCCAGCTCTCGGTACTGGCCGAAGCGCTCGGCATGCAGGTGTTCTTCTACGACACCGTGACCAAGCTGCCGCTGGGCAACGCCACCCAGGTCAGCAACCTGTACGACCTGCTGGGCATGGCCGACATCATCTCCCTGCACGTGCCCGAGCTGCCGTCCACCCAGTGGATGATCGGCGAGAAGGAAATCCGTGCGATGAAGCAGGGCAGCATCCTGATCAACGCCGCTCGTGGCACCGTGGTCGAGCTGGATCACCTGGCCACCGCGATCAAGGAAGAGCGCCTGATCGGCGCGGCCATCGACGTGTTCCCGGTCGAGCCGAAGTCCAACGACGAAGAGTTCGCCAGCCCGCTGCGTGGCCTGGACCGCGTGATCCTGACCCCGCACATCGGTGGCTCCACCGCCGAGGCCCAGGCCAACATCGGCCTGGAAGTGGCCGAGAAACTGGTCAAGTACAGCGACAACGGTACGTCGGTGTCCTCGGTCAACTTCCCCGAAGTGGCCCTGCCGGCGCATCCGGGCAAGCACCGCTTGCTGCACATCCACCAGAACGTGCCGGGCGTGATGAGCGAAATCAACAAGGTGTTCGCCGACAACGGCATCAACATCTCCGGCCAGTTCCTGCAGACCAACGACAAGGTCGGCTACGTGGTGATCGACGTCGACGCCGAGTACTCCGACCTGGCCCTGGAAAAACTGCAGCACGTCACCGGGACCATCCGCAGCCGCGTGCTGTTCTGATTCCTTGAGTGAATGCGAAAAGGGGCCTCGCAGACTGTGTGAAAACTACTGCGCTCGGTCATGCGGCGTTGAAAAACAGCTCAAAATGCTCATTTACAGCTCGTAAACTGCGCTTTTTCGCCGTTTTTCGCCTTGCCTGACCTTCGCTCGCTACGTTTTCACACGGTCTGTTTGGCCCCTTTTTTGTGGCTTGCCATCCTTGGCGGCCCCCCTTCGGGCCGTCGCTACTGCGCCCGAATGTCGCTTGAGCCGCGTCGTGCGGCGCTGCTACATTGCCGCCCCATGAACGCCTACCGTCCCGCCCTCGCCTGGCTCCTGCTGACGCTGCTGTTGCTCAACGGCATCGCGTGCGGCATGGGTCACGGCCAGCCCGTTGCCGCCACCACGCCCGTGGCGCAGCTGGACTGTGGGCCGCATGCGACGCATGGCGGTGAGCCGGCTGGCACGACGCATCCCGCGCTGTTCCAGTTGGCGGGCGACTGTGTCTTCGCCAACTCGCTGCCCTTGGCGCTGCTGGCGCTGACTGTTCTCGGTTGGCTGAGCCGTATGCGGCGCGATGTCGTTGGCCAGCGTGCCCCGGCCTTCCTCCTGGCACCGCTGCGCGCCTTCCCCAGGCTCAATCCGCAGGCGCCCTAGGCGGCCGCGAGCTGGTCGTTTCCGTGGGGCTTGTTGCCCCTCACCCAGGTCCTGCCCGGAGGGCCTGGGTGAGGGGCAAAGCGCCGACACCGATCCTACTCGGGCACGTCACCATGAATCGTTCTGCCATGGCCGTTCGCGGCCGCTTTCCAGTCGCCCTGGGCATGCTGCTCAGGCGCCTGCATTTCTACATTGGCCTGTTCGTCGGGCCGTTCCTGCTGGTCGCCGCGCTCAGTGGCATCGGCTATGCCCTGACGCCGCAGATCGAGGCCCGCATCTATGCATCGGCCCTGCATGCCGACAGCCCTGGCCAGGCCATGCCGCTGGCCCACCAGGTGCAGGCGGCGCAGGCTTTCGTCGGCGCCGAATCGACGGTCTTCGCCGTGCGCCCGGCGCCCCATGCCGGCGATACCACACGGGTGATGTTCAGCGTGCCCGGCTATGGCGCCTCGGAAAGCCGGGCGATCTTCATCGACCCGGCCAGCGCCGAGGTCAAGGGTGATCTAAAGGTCTACGGCACCAGCGGCGTGTTGCCGATCCGCACCTGGCTCGACCAGTTCCATCGCAACCTGATGCTCGGCGAAGCCGGGCGCCTGTACAGCGAACTGGCCGCTTCCTGGCTGTGGGTCGCCGCCCTCGGCGGCCTGTACCTGTGGGCACAGCGGCGCGGCAGCGGGCGTGGCGTGCTGCAACTGCACAGCGTGCTGGGCCTGACCCTGTTGCTTGGCCTGCTGTTCTTTTCCGCCACCGGCCTGACCTGGTCGCGCCTGGCGGGCGACAACATCGGCGTGCTGCGCAAGGAATTCGGTTGGGCCACGCCCAGCGTCTCCACCCAGCTAGACGGCCAGGCCAAGGCAATGGCCGACGAGCACGCCGAGCACCATATGCAGATGATGGCCCATGAGCACGCTGGCCATGGCGTCGCGCCAATGATGTTCGACCACATGCTGCAAGCCGCGCGCGCGGCCGGCATCGACGCCGCCAAGGTGGAACTCCGGCCGCCGCAGAACGATACGAGTGCCTGGACGGTCAGCGAGGTCGACCGCAGTTGGCCGACCCAGGTCGATGCGGTGGCCATCGACCCGCGTAACCTGCAGGTCGTCGACCGGGTCGACTTCGCCCAGTACCCGTTGGCCGCCAAGCTCACCCGCTGGGGAGTGGATGCCCATGTCGGCGTGCTGTTCGGCCTGCCCAATCAGGTATTGCTGGCGCTGACCGGCGTCGGCGTGGTGCTGATGACCGGCCTTGGCTACCTGCTCTGGTGGCGGCGTTCATCCCGTGGCCGGCAGCCGACCCTGGTCGATGCCTGGCGTGCCTTCGGCCCGGGGGCGCGTGTCGGCATCGCGCTGGCTGGCGTGCTGCTGGGTATTTCCCTGCCGCTGTTCGGCATCTGCCTGCTGGCGTTCATCGCCTCCGATCTGATCGTGACGATGCGCCAGGGACGGCGACGGTTTGTCAGCCAGCAGGCCTGAGCGGCACTGGCGACGCCAGCCCAGCTATCGACGGGTCGGTGCCTGGCTGGGCGGCTTCGCCATGCTCATGGTGCTGCTCGGGCCGCTGATCGGCCAGGGCAGCGCGTGGCTGCACGGGGCTGGCCAGCATCACGCAAACAGTCAGATGTCGATGGCCGATTGCGGCATGGCTGGCATGCCCGCGATGGCGCATGGCGCCAAGCCGGCGAAGACCTTCCAGGCTGTCGACCTCGACGCCTGCGGTTACTGTTCCCTGTTGTTCCAGCACCCGGCGCTGGGCCGTTTCGACTTTTTCCTCGACCTGCCTGCCGCGCCCGGCAGTACCGACCTCGTCGTCATACGGCCGCTGCGCTCGCCGGCGGCACCGTTTTTCTCCAGCTCACGCAGTCGCGCACCGCCGCAATGGCTCGCCTGATCCAGACCGCTTCGAATCATTGGCTGCGCGACCGCGTCGTGCCGCCGTGCCTGTCCGTCTGCTTTCAACGAGTGAGCGATGACTTTTTCTTTCAAGCGTTACCTCTCCGCGCTGCTGTTCATGCCGATCTGCAGCCATCACGTCCTGGCCGAAGAGGCCGACACACTCAACCTGGCGCCGGTGCAGATCAGCGATGACGCCAGTGCCGATCCGCTGCACCTGGATCAGCCCAATGCCACCGGCAGCCGCCTTGGCCTGAGCGCGCGGGAAACCCCGGCCACGGTCGAGGTGAAGACCCAGGCCGACATGCAGCGCAAGGGCCTGCGCACCACCAAGGAGGCATTCGCCGACATCAATGGCGCCACCGTCGGCAACGTGCCGGGCAACCCGGCGGTGCTGAGCATGCGCGGCTTCACCGGCAACGCCGTGAATGTCCTGCAGGATGGGGTGCGCGTGGCTTCTTCGACCTTCACCACGCGTGATGTCGATACCTGGAACTACGAGCGCATCGAGGTGCTGAAAGGCCCGTCCTCGGTGCTCTACGGCGAAGGCGCCCTGGGCGGCGCGGTGAACATGATCACGCGCAAGGCCAGCCTCGACGGCCAGCAACTGGACGGCATGCTCAGCTACGGCAGCTTCGCTACCCGGCGCAGCGCCATCGGCGTCAACCAGCCGCTCAGCGACAGCGTGGCGGTGCGCGCCGACCTCGCCTACAGCCAGTCCGACAGCCTCTACGACGTCGAGGACCAGGACACCCGTTCCTTCGGCCTGACCAGTAGCCTGCTGTTCAAGCCCAACGACGACCTGTCGATGCTGGTCGCCTTCGACCACTTCTACGACAAGTACGCCTCCACCTACCAGGGCGCGCCGCTGGTGGCCGCCTCGGCGGCGAGCAACCCCAGCAGTATCGTCGACAACCCCTATGGCCTGGTGGTCGACCGCAGTGCCCGGCGTACCAACTACAACCCGGACGGCGCCAGCTCCGGGGCACGCAGCAACATGCTGCGCTGGACCACCGACCTGCGCCTGAACGATGACTGGACGCTGAACAACCTGTTCAGCTACTACGAGGCGCGGCGCACCTTCTTCCTCTCCGGCGAGCAGAACTACAACCGCAGCACGGGCAGGCTGGACCGCACGGTGCAGCGCATCAGCCACGACCACCAGTTCTGGAGCGAGCGCCTGAGCCTGGCCAACGATACGTTCATCGGTGGCCATCGCAATCGTTTCACGCTGGGCGGCGAGTACAGTTACACCGACTTTTCCAACCCCCGGCAGAACGGCACCCTCAGCTCGGTCGACCCACTCGCGCCGGATGTCGGCAGCATGCCGGGCAGCGCCGCCGCGAACTGGCCGGGCAGCGGCAAGAACCTGGTCTACCAGAGCAACGTGGAAAACTTCGCGCTGTTCAGCGAGGACGCCTTCAACCTGAGCGACGATTGGCTGCTGGTCGGCGGCCTGCGCTACGAGCGCATCGACCTGCGGCGCACCATCGACGACCTCAACCTGGGCACCGAACAGAAAAGCCACCCGACCTACGAGCCGTTCTCCTGGCGCCTGGGCACGGTGTACGAACTGACCCCGGAGGTGCAGCTCTACGGCCAATACAGCACGGCGGTGACGCCGGTGTCTTCGCTGCTGACGATCTCCACCGCCAACGGCGCCTTCGACCTGTCCAAGGGGCGCTCGGTGGAAGTCGGCTTCAAGGCGTCGTTGTTCGACGGCACGACCAGTGTGCTCGGTTCGCTGTACTGGATCGAACTGGACGACATCCTCACCCGCGACCCCAACGACTCGACCCTGACCGTGCAGGGCGGCACTCAAGTGTCGAAGGGCATGGAGCTGAGCCTGGCCAGCCAACTGACCCGCCAGTTGCGTGCCGACCTCGGCCTGGCGCTGGTCGATGCGCGCTACACCGAACTGCGCGAGGCGGGCGGTGCGGATCGTGCCGGCAATCATCCAGTCAACGTGCCGCACACCACCGCCAGCGCCGGCCTGACCTACACCTTCGACCGCCTGCCCGTGAGCATCGGCGCTTCGCTCAAGCATGCCAGCGGCTTTTATACCGACACCGCCAACACCTACTTCGTCAAAGGCCACACCCTGCTCGACGCCTCGCTCGCCTATGAGCTGAAGAACGCCACCGTGACCCTGCGCGGGCGTAACCTGACCAACCGTTTCTACGGTGAATACTCGGGTTATTCCTCGACCCAGGTGTACATCGGCGCACCGCGCAGCGCCGAGCTGGGGGTGACGTTCAGGTTCTAGGCCGCATTCCTCCCGGTCAGGCTGGGCAGCTTTGAGGCAGGAGCGGACACTCGTGCGGTGACTCTATTACGCGGTGTATTTAACCGTCATCCCCGCGAAGGCGGGGACCCAGAAGCGCTTTTTTATTTGGGCTCCCGCCTTCGCGGGAGTGACGGCAAATAATCTCGAACGTCCGCTCCTGCCTCCATACCGCCCCTCTGGCTGAAAATGGTAAGGCCCCTAGGCAATCACCTGCGTGTCGCTATAATGCGACTCACTATCAAATAGCTGCGATTCCCGGCAATGACCAAGTCCTCACCCGACACTGAGCTGATCGGTGCCCTGGCACTGCATTACGACGATCTGGTCGACTACATTCGCCGGCGTTTCCAGGGCAGCCAGTTCGCTCGCGAAGTGATCCACGATGTGTGCGTGCAACTGCTGGAGAAGCCCCCACAGCAGCCGATCAAGCTGCCGTTCGCCTTCCTGCGCAAAGCCTCGTTCAACCGCGCCATCGACCGTCGCCGCGCCGACTGTACCCGTGACGCGCGCTTCGAAGGCGTGGCCGAGATTCCCGACTGGCACGTGCATGAACTGGACGGCGCCGTGGCGCTGGACTTCGAGCAACAGCTCGATGCCTTGCTGGCGATCATCGACGCGCTGCCGGCACGGGCGCGCCAGGTGTTTCTGCTGCACCGCATCCACGACATGCCGCAACGTGAAATCGCCGAGGAACTGGGCGTTTCGGTGAACATGGTCACCCAGCATTTCGCCCGTGCCATGCGCATCATCGCCCGCGATTGGGAGCCGGCACGCCTGGCCCTGGCGGGTCGGCCATGAGCGATCCGCAGCGCCCCGAGCAGGATAATGCTCGCGACCCGCTGGCGCCCTTCGAGCAGGCGCTGCGTGCCCGCGTCCCGTCGCGCGAAGCATTGCTCGCCGAAGCCAAGGCGCAGACCGCACGCCAGCAGCGGCGCAAGCGCCTGGCCGGCGGCGCGTTGTCGATCCTGCTGCTGGGCGGCGCGGTGTGGCTGATCGACCCGGCGTGGCGCAGCGAGGACGTGCTCACTGCAATCGGCCAGCGGCATAGCCTGACCCTGGCCGACGGCAGCCAGGTCCAGCTCAACAGTGCCAGCCATTTGCGCGTGGAGCAGCGCCTGCGCAGCCGCCAGTTCGAATTGCTGGAGGGCGAGGCGACCTTCAGCGTGACCCATGGGCCCAAGCCCTTCATCGTGCGCAGCCAGGGTGTGGCCGTACGCGATATCGGCACGGTGTTCAACGTGCGCAGCGACAGCCGTGGCGTCGCTGTGGCGGTGCTCGAAGGCGCGGTCGAAGTCTCCGCCAGCGCCCTGTCGTCACGCCAGTTGCACGGCGGCGAACAGGTGCTGGCCAGCGATGGAGCCATCAGTGCGACCACGTTCGCCGACAGCGAGCGCGTCACGGCCTGGCAACACGGCAAGCTGCGTTTCGACGGCACTCCGCTGCGCGACGTGATCGCCGATATCCAGCGCTATCGCCAGGCCCCGATCCGCCTGGCCGACGAGCGACTCGGCGGCCTGCGCATGTCCGGCGAATACGACAGCGCGGCCATCGAGTCGCTGGTCAACCTGTTGCCATCGATCCTGCCGGTGCGCATTGCACGGGTCGCCGATGGCAGCGTCGTCGTTAGTGGCCGGTAGGCATTCGGATCGCTCCTGCACAAAGCATGGGAACGATCAGGAAAAATATTTTTCGCCCGACCTCAACATCGTCCAATGCTCATCCGCCACTCCCTGTGAATACCAATAACCAGATCGTTCCATGGGGAGTTTCATGAGCATCGCATCGACCCGTTTTCCCTCACGGCGCAGCCGCCTTTCCGTCCTCGTCGCCGGCTTGCTGCTGGCCTCGACCCTGCACGCCCAGGACGCCACCTACCCATTGGACCTGCCGGCCCAGCCGCTGGACCAGGCGCTCAACACCCTGGCCGGGCAGACCGGCAGCCGCATCCTGTTCGCGACCGATATCGCTGAAGGACTTAATGTGCCGGCCCTGAAGGGCGAGCTGAGTGTGGAGCAGGCGTTGCAGCGGTTGCTGCGTGGCACTGACCTGAAGTTGGAGAAGACGGGGGACGGCAGTTACGTCGTGGCGGCGCCTTCGCCAGATGTCGCCGCTCTTGAGATCGGCGTTGTATCTATTTCCGGCAAGGCGCCTGGTTCAACCACGGAGGGAACCGGGTCCTACACCACCTATTCCACCAGCAGTTCCACGCGTCTGAATCTGTCGCCGCAGGACACCCCGCAGTCGATAACCGTGCTGACCCGGCAGCGCATGGAGGATCAGAAGCTCGACAACATAATCGATGCACTGAACGCCACTGCGGGTGTCATCGTACAGAACTCCAACGTCGGTGCTGACAGCCCCGACTTCATGTCACGTGGCTCCAGGATCAACAATTTCCAGATCGACGGTGTACCGACCTCCTCCCTGTTGAGCAATGACCTGCACAGCACCGCCATCTATGACCGGGTAGAGGTGGTACGAGGCGCGAGCGGCATGATGAGCGGCCTGGGAATGCCATCGGCGACGGTCAATCTGATTCGCAAGCGACCCACTTACGAGCCTCAGGCCAACCTCACCGCCGAGGCGGGCAACTGGCAGCGCTATGGGAGTGGGATGGATGTTTCCGGGCCACTCAATGAAAGCGGCAGCATTCGCGGACGCCTGGTGGCCGACTACAAGCACCAGCATGCCTGGGTCGATCGTTACGAACAGGATTACTTCGTTCTGTACGGCGTCAGCGAATTCGATCTGAGCGACACGACCCTGCTCACCTTGGGCTTCAGCCATCTGACGCGGGACAGCAACTCGCAGTTCAGGGCCACGCCGCTGTTCTTCAGTAACGGACAGAGAATCAACTCCAGCGCAAACGATTACAAATGGCCTGAGTGGCTTCATTACGACCAAGAGCTGAACAATGCTTTCGTCTCTCTCGAACAGCAGTTTGGATCCGGCTGGAGCGGGAAAGTCGAGCTTAACTACACCCAGAATGAATACGATGCGCTTGTCACCAACATAAGGGGCGCGATCGATCAGGCCACGGGAACCGGGGCAACACTCTGGCCCTCTCGATGGATAAGCAATTCCGAGCAAATCGGCCTGGATGCCTATGCCACGGGCTCATTCTCTCTCTTCGGGCGTGAACATGAACTGATTACCGGGCTCACCCTGTCCGATCTTTGGGCCAAGGGCCCGAGTATGGGCTTGTCCCCCAGCTACGACAGGAACATTCCCAATTTCTATGACGTTGGCGCCATGCCCAAACCCGAATTCATCGACTACGGGAATAATGTGCGCAACGAATATCAGTACAGCGCCTATGCAAGCTCCCGCTTCCAACTGACAAACAGTACCAGCCTCCTCCTGGGGAGCCGTGTCATCGACTGGAAGCGAGTCATGGAATACCCGGGCGCTGAGGATGTCCGCAGCCGGGAAAGCGGAGTATTCATTCCCTATGTGGGCATCGTGCAGGCTCTGGACGACACCTGGTCGCTCTACGCCAGTTACACCAAGATATTCCAGCCGCAGGACGACTACGTAATCGAATACAACGGCACCCCCCTGAAGCCGGAAGAAGGCATCAGCTACGAAGCCGGTATCAAGGCCAGTTTCAATGATGGGCGTCTTACTTCCAGCCTGTCCGTGTTCAAGAACGAACAAGAGAACCTGGCAGTCTGGAATAACGATACGTTCATGTACGACGTTTCAGATTCCGCCACGACCGAGGGCGTGGAACTGGAGCTCAATGGAGAGCTGGCCGAAGGTTGGCAATTCACCAGTGGCTATTCCTATAGCGTCACCACTGACAAGGACAACGAGCGCATCCTCACGAGACTGCCCCGGCATAACCTGAAGACCTTCACCACCTATCGTATGCCAGGCGCTCTGAGCAAGCTCACGATAGGCGGCGGCATGAACTGGCAGAGCAGAATTGGTGAGGGCGTGTACTGGCAAGGCAGCTATGCACTGGTCAATCTGATGGCTCGCTATGAGATCACGGAGAATCTGACTGGCTCCGTCAATCTGAATAATCTGTTCGACAAGGAACATTTCACTTCCGTAAGCAGCGGCTACGGGTTCCATGGCGCGCCACGCAATTTCATGTTTTCACTGAAGTACAGCTATTGAGCGGGGAGGGTGGAACGGAGCGCGTAGCCAACGTGAGGCTTATCCGCCGATGATCGTTCACGCTCTGCGCGTGAACGATCGGTACACAACGAAACGCCCGCAACTCGCGGGCGTTCTGCTTTCAACTCGCCGCTTGCGGCTCTATTCCGGCACCGGCAAGGTCAGCGATTCCTTCACCTCTTCCATCACGATGTAGCTCTTCGACTCGCGCACGTGCGGCAGCTTGAGCAGGATGTCGCCGAGCAGCTTGCGGTAGCTGGCCATTTCGTTGATGCGCGCTTTCACCAGGTAGTCGAAGTCGCCACTGACCAAATGGCATTCGAGCACGTGGGGCAACTTGAGCACGGCGCGGCGGAATTCCTCGAAGGTGTCGCCGGACTTGTAGTCCAGGCTGATCTCGACGAACACCAGCAGGCTTGCCTTGAGGTTCTGCGGGTTGAGCCGGGCGTGGTAGCCCATGATGATGCCGTCGCGTTCCAGGCGGCGGACCCGCTCGGTGCACGGCGTGGTCGACAGGCCGACGCGCTCGCCCAGTTCGGTGAAGGATATGCGACCGTCCTCCTGTAGGATGCGCAGGATGTTGCGGTCGATCTTGTCCAGCTCGCGCCGGCTCTGGTGCTGGGTTCTCATGGTCGGTGCTCTGGCGGTGATTCGCTCGTTGCGAGAAATTGACCGAGAATATAGCCGGCCAGCCAGTGAAAAACACTGGCTTGATCGTGTGGTCATATGCTCCTAGCCAGTTCATTGAATGCAACCGTAGGGTGGACAACGCTCTTTTTGTCCACCCTACGAAACTAAAAACGTGTTGTCACATGTCGACACCCATGGAAGAGAGCTGTCATGCGCTCACGCCGCCTGACCTGGTTCCTGCTGATCGTCATCCTGCTCGTGGTGGGCGTGTGCCTGGCATTCAATCGCCTGCTGGTCGCTCAGGGGGTGACCCAGCTGGACTGGCACATGACTCGCGCCGGGCTGGTTGTGGATAAGTTGCAGGTGGAACGTGCTGCCGCCGATGGCAGTCGCCTCAGCCTGCAAGGCAATGCTATCGAGCTGGCCTGGCCGCGTTATCAAGACGGCCAACCGCTGCTTCCGTCCCTCGCTGCGCGAACTCTGACCATGAATTGGCAGCCGCCGACCGAGGCCGGGCAAGACGATGCAGCGCCCAGCGATCCCCAGGCCCTGCTCGACAACCTGCGCTGGATTCCCCTGTGCGTCGATATCGAATCCTTGAACCTCGACCTGCCCTGCGCCGCCGAACGCTGCCTGCTGCAAGGCGGCCTGCATCTCGACCAGAGCGCCCAGCCGGCCAGCCTGCGGGTCGAGTTGCATGAGGGCGAACGACTGTTCGTCGTGCAGTCGACCTTGCAATACCGCGACGAGCAATGGCAATTGCAGGCCGACGTGAGCCTCGACGGCAAGCCGCAACTGACGCTGTCCAGCCAGTTGCAGGGCGACGCCTGGAGCGGTCGTCTACAGCTCGAACAGTTGAGCGATACCCGTGGCCTGTTTGCCTGGATCAGCCAGTGGCAGGCGGCGGATGAACGTTTGCTGCATGCCGAGGCCGCCGCTCGCCTGACTGCCAACTGGCAGGTACAGCTGGTAGCCAATGATGACCCGCTGAGTTTGCAGCGGGTGCAGGACGGCAGTGGTCGCTTCGATCTCGACGCTTATCTACAAAGTCCGCAACTGCGCCAGGATGACCTGACCCTCAAGAGCCTGGCGGCGAACATCAAGCTGGACGGTCAGTTCGCCGAGCGGCGCGTGCAGATCAAGCTGCTGCCCGGCACCAGCCTGGCGGCAGGGCAGCTCGACGTGGGCAAGGCGATCACCGCGCAAACCGTGAAGATCGAACCGGCCGGTCTCGAATTGCAAGCCGGCGATCCACAACGACCGCTGCTGGCGCAAGGTCCGCTAAGCATCAGCGTCGGCACGTTGCAGCAGGCCAACCTGCATGCGCTTGGCTGGCGCTTCAAGGGCACGGTCGAGGCCGACCTGAGCCGGCAGAGCTGGCGCGGCAAGCTGAGCAACGATGCCGAGCTGGCGCTGGATATCGACGGCGTACGCACTGCCGATGGCACCGTCCAGTTGAATGCCGCGATGGGCGAGCTGTTCTTTCGCGCCGGCAATCCGCTGAGCAAGAGTTTCGTCGATTGGCCGGCGCTGCTGGAACTGGCCAACGGGCGCCTGCAAGGAAAACTGGCGCTACGCCTGCCACCGTCGGCGAAAGCGTTGTCGGCCGATGCCAGCCTGCAATTCAAGGGGCTCGACGGCATCTACGACCGCAGCGAGCTGCGCGGCGTGAGCGGCAGCGCCAACCTGGCGCTACGCGACAACCAGCTCAATCTGGAGTTGCCCGACCTGGCCGTGCAACAGGCCAACCCTGGCTTGCCCATTGGTCCGCTGAGTTTCCAGGGGCGTTATCAAACTACCTTGAGCGCGCCGTTGAGGGGCCGGGTGACCTGGCAGCAGGCACGTACCGGCCTGTTCGGCGGCGAAGTCTGGCTGGCACCGGGCGAGGTCGATTTGTCCCGTCCCGCGCAACGCTTGCCATTGCAGATCAAGGGCCTGCAACTGGCCGAGGTGCTGCGCGTCTATCCCGCCGAGGGCCTGGCCGGCACCGGTACCATCGACGGTCAGTTGCCGCTGCTGGTGGATGCCAGCGGGGTGCGGGTGGAGCAGGGCAGGGTCGCCGCCCAGGCGCCGGGCGTACTGCAATTCCGTTCGGAGAAGATCAAGGCGCTGGGGCGCAGCAACCCCGGCATGAAACTGGTGTCCGATGCGCTGGATGACTTCCATTACGAGGTGCTCGACAGCGCCGTCAGCTACGATCAGAACGGCAAGCTCACGCTCGGCCTGCGCCTGCAAGGCCGCAATCCGGACCTGGAGAAAGGCCGGCCGATCAACCTCAACGTCAACCTGGAAGAGGATGTGCCCGCCTTGCTGACCAGCCTGCAACTCACCGACAAGGTGAGCGAAACCATCCGCCAGCGCGTGCAGGAACGCCTGCGCCAGCGCAACAGCCCGGCGCCATGAGACGCCATGTCACCCACCAGGAGTTAGCCATGCGCCAGCGTGCGTCATTCATCGCTCTCGCGCTCGCCTGCTTGTGTGCCGCCTGTACCCCGACGGTGCAACTGGCGGTGCCCAACGAGCCGATCAACATCAACCTCAACGTGAAGATCGAGCACGAGATCTACATCAAGGTCGATAAGGCCCTGGATTCGATCATCAACGAGTCGAGCGGTCTTTTCTAAGGAGTCGCACATGAAACTGCGTAGCAAACTGGGCCTCGGCCTGATCGCCCTTTGCCTGAGCCTGCCGGCCCTGGCCATCAGCCTCAACGAAGCGATGTCGGCCCTGGGCTCGGCCAAGGCCGCCGGCCAGGTCGGCGAGCAGCCCGACGGCTACCTCGGGGTGGTCAACAGCAGCGGCCAGGCAGCGGACATCGCCGCCCAGATCAACCAGGCGCGCCGCGCCGAATACCAGCGCCTGGCCAAGGACAACGGCCTGCAACTGGGCGACGTCGAAGCCCTGGCCGGGCAGAAGGCGCTGGAGAAAACACCGTCGGGCCAGTACATCCAGGTCAATGGCAAGTGGGTGCGCAAATAGCAGACGGGTAAATCAACTGGTTGGCTGTAGTAAAAGCGGCATTATCTGGCGTTCCTGTTCCTGTATCCAGCCATTGCTGCGCTTTTAATCGCCAAATATAGCCATTTAAACGGTGAAAACGCCTGCTCGCGCCTTCCTATACTTGCCCGCATTAGATGCTTGGCTGATTTTCCACTGGCAGGGCCGGTGGTCTGGGAGGCGACGATGCGTGTTCTGGTACTTGGCAGCGGTGTGATCGGTACTGCCAGTGCGTATTACCTGGCCCGCCAGGGCTTCGAGGTGGTGGTGGTCGACCGCCAGGATGGCCCGGCCCTGGAAACCAGCTTCGCCAACGCCGGCCAGGTCTCGCCTGGCTATGCCTCGCCCTGGGCCGCGCCGGGCGTGCCGCTCAAGGCCATCAAGTGGCTGCTGCAAAAGCATGCGCCGCTGGCGATCAAGGCCACCGGCAGCCTCGACCAGTACCTGTGGATGGCGCAGATGCTGCGCAACTGCACTGCGGCTCGCTATGCGGTGAACAAGGAGCGCATGGTGCGCCTGTCCGAGTACAGCCGCGACTGCCTCGACGAATTGCGTGCGGAAACCGGCATCGCCTACGAAGAACGCCAGCTTGGCACTACCCAGCTGTTCCGCACCCAGGCGCAACTGGACAGCGCCGCCAAGGACATCGCCGTGCTGGAGCAGTCCGGTGTGCCTTATGAGCTGCTCGATCGTGCCGGTATCGCCCGGGTCGAACCGGCCCTGGCTGGCGTCACCGACAAACTCACCGGCGCCCTGCGCCTGCCCAACGACCAGACCGGCGACTGCCAGATGTTCACCGGCAAGCTGGCGCAGATGGCCCGTGACCTGGGGGTCGAATTCCGCTTCGGGCGTACCATCGAACGCCTGGACTTCGCCGGCGACCGCATCAACGGCGTGTGGGTCGATGGCAAGCTGGAGACCGCCGACCGCTACGTGCTCGCCCTCGGCAGCTACAGCCCGCACCTGCTCAAGCCGCTGGGCATCCAGTTGCCGGTCTACCCGCTCAAGGGCTATTCGCTGACCGTGCCGATCACCGACCCGGCGATGGCGCCGACCTCGACCATCCTCGACGAAACCTACAAGGTCGCCATCACCCGTTTCGACCAGCGCATCCGCGTCGGCGGCATGGCCGAGATCGCCGGTTTCGACCTGTCGCTCAACCCGCGTCGCCGCGAAACCCTGGAGATGATCACCGCGGATCTTTATCCACAGGGCGGCGACCTCAGCCAGGCGAGCTTCTGGACCGGCCTGCGCCCGGCCACTCCGGACGGCACGCCGGTCGTGGGCGCCACCGCATTTCGCAATCTGTTCCTCAACAGCGGACACGGTACCCTTGGCTGGACCATGGCCTGCGGCTCCGGTCGCCTGCTCGCCGACCTGATGGCGAACAAGCAACCGCAGATCAGCGCCGCAGGCCTGGACATCTTCCGTTATGGCAATTCCAAGGAGAACCACAAGCATGTCCATCCAGCGCCTGCGCACTGAAAAGCGCTTCAGCGAAATCGTGATCCACAACGGCACCGTCTACCTGGCGGGGCAACTGGCTGACGACTACAGCGGCGACATCCGCGCGCAGACCCGCGAGACCCTGGCCAATATCGATCGTTTCCTGGCCGAGGCTGGCAGCGACAAGTCGAAGATCCTTTCGGTGACCATCTACCTCAAGGACATCGCCGTTGACTACGCCGGTCTCAACGAAGTGTGGGATGCCTGGGTCGCCGAAGGCACGGCGCCAGCGCGTGCCTGTGTCGAAGCGGCGCTGTACGACCCTCGCGTACGGGTCGAGATGACCGTGGTCGCCGCCCAATCCTGATGCTGTCGGCCCGCTGCGGCGGGCCATTCCGATAACCAGAAAAGAAGTAGCGAACCATGCGCCCCGCCCGTGCCCTGATCGACCTGCAAGCCCTGCGTCACAACTACCGGTTGGCCCGTGAGGCGAGCGGGGCGCGAGCGTTGGCGGTGATCAAGGCCGATGCCTACGGGCACGGCGCGGTGCGCTGCGCCCAGGCCCTGGGCGACGAGGTCAATGGTTTCGCCGTGGCCTGTATCGAGGAAGCGCTGGAGCTGCGCGAGTCAGGTATCCGCCAACCTATCCTGTTGCTCGAAGGCTTCTTCGAGGCGGACGAGCTGGGATTGATCGAGCGCCACGACCTGTGGACCGTGGTGCATTCCAACTGGCAGATCGAAGCCATCGAGAAAGCCGCGTTGCAACGCCCGCTCACCGTCTGGCTCAAGCTCGACTCGGGCATGCACCGGGTTGGCCTGCACCCGGCCGAGTACCGCGACGGCTACCAGCGCCTGCTGGCCAGCGGCAAGGTGGCCAAGGTGGTGCTGATGACCCACTTCTCCCGTGCCGACGAGCTGGACAGCACGCGCAGCGCCGAGCAGGTGGCGGTGTTCGAGCAGGCCCGGGCGAGCCTGGGCAGCGAAGTCAGCCTGCGTAATTCGCCTGCGATCATGGGCTGGTCGCAGCTGTTTCCCGAGCAGTCGGCGAACGATTGGGTACGGGCCGGCATCATGCTCTATGGCGCCACGCCGTTCGAACAGACGCAGGCCGTGGCCGAGCGCCTGCATCCGGTGATGACCCTGGAGTCGAAGATCATCGGCGTGCGCGAGCTGCCGGCTGGCGAGCCGGTCGGTTACGGCGGGCGCTTCATCAGCGAGCGGCCGACCCGGGTCGGCGTGGTCGCCATGGGCTATGCCGACGGCTATCCCCGCCACGCGCCCACCGGCACACCGGTGGCCATCGACGGCAAGCCGGGCAGTTTGATCGGTCGCGTGTCCATGGACATGCTCACGGTCGACCTCACCGACCTGCCGCATGCCGGCCTCGGTAGCCGGGTCGAACTCTGGGGCCGTGACGTGCTGGCCAGCGATGTCGCCATCCAGGCTGGCAGCATTCCCTACCAACTGTTCTGCAACCTCAAGCGGGTGCCGCGAATCTACTGCGGGGGCTGATCGGGCAGGGGGCCCCGTTTCGTCGGATGGCGACTTGGACGGGGCAGGCTTTAATGGGCAAGACGTTGTAAATACTGAACGTCGGGCCCATGATACGGCCACTTTTCCCTACCCGTTCCTCAAGGAGGACACCCGCATTGGACGTCGGCGTTCGACTGCAATCCATTCGCAAGCTCAAGGGCCTTTCCCAGCGTGAACTCGCCAAGCGGGCAGGCGTGACCAACAGCACCATTTCCATGATCGAGAAGAACAGCGTCAGCCCCTCGATCAGTTCGTTGAAGAAGGTACTGGGCGGCATCCCGATGTCGCTGGTGGAATTCTTTTCCCTTGAGATGGAGCAGGAGAACCAGCCCCAGGTGGTCTATCGCGCCGCCGAGCTGACCGACCTGTCGAGCGGCGCCGTGGCCATGAAGCTGATCGGCAAGGCGCATCCGAGCCGGGCGATCACCTTCCTCGACGAGACCTACCCGCCAGGTTCCGACACCGGCGACGAAATGCTCGCCCACGATGGCGAAGAGGCCGGCATGCTGCTCGAAGGCCAGCTCGAACTGACGGTCAACGGCCAGGTGTTCGTGCTCGAACCGGGCGACGGCTACTACTTCGAAAGCAGCAAGACCCATCGTTTCCGCAATCCCTTCGACAAACCGGCGCGGCTGATCAGCGCGACGACGCCGGCGAATTTCTAAGCACCTGTCCACGATCTTGGCGAGCTCGTTCGAATGGCGGCTTCGAGGCCACTGCGGACATTCGTTATTCCGTCATTCCCGCGAAGGCGGGAACCCAGAAGACTCGGTGCATTTGGATGGTTCCCCTTCGGGCCAGCGCAAGCGCTGTCCAGCGATGGAGCCGCTGTCCCGCCTTCGCGGGAATGACGATTGAGTGTGGACCGGGTGTTCGTGGAACGACCGCTCCTGCCTCAACCCATCCTGCGTTTCCCGTTCAGCCTTAAGCGTTTTGATCGGCTACTCGCTTTGATGCAGATGCACCGCCAGCCATACCGCGCCCACTGAAGTCTGCTCGACCCGGTGCGGCATGCCGGCGGGCAGGAACAGGTGGTCGCCCGGCTGTAGTTCGACGCGTTCGCCATCCACCGTCATTACGGCATGGCCCTGGAGCAGGGTGACCCACTCGTCCTGCTCCTGCACGTAGTCGATCGGCTCGGCCACACCGGAGCTGACGATGCGTTCGATCACCAGGTTGCGATGGCTGAGCAGTGCCTCGAAGCGCTCGCCTTGGGCGGGCGCGGCGCTGTCCTGGTACAGGTTGCCGATGTTCATCTGTGTTTCCTTCATCAGGTCTTGCCCAGGCGCGGGCTGCCGGCGACCAGCAAGTGCCCGTGCTCCTCGCAGTAGAGCTCTTCGTACCAACCGTAGTGGGGGTCATTGCACAGGCCATGACGCAGGGGCGTCGGCACGTGGCGCACATCGCTCCTGAAGTCATGCCGCAGCGAGGCGAACACCGAGCCGCGCGCTGGCCAGTCGGTGCGCTCCGGCTGCCGGGCCAGCACGTTGCCGCGCCTCAGCTCGGTGCTCAGCACGCGGGCCAGCTCCGGGCACAGGCTGGCCGGGGTGGGTGTCCTCATGGTGTGTCCCTGGGGTCGAGATTCCTGGCGTAACGCTGCACGATCACCACACTAGTGCCGCTGGGGACGGTAATACGCATCCCACAACCGGTTGCGGAATTTGTAGCCAGGATCGATGCGTTGCTTGAGCGCGAAGAACTCTGGCGCACGAGGGTAGGCCTGGAGAAACTGCTCGCGGCTGGCATGGATCTGGTAGGGCAGGTAGTAGCGACCGCCGCAGGCCAGCGCCGCGGCGATCAGGTCGCGGGTCCAGGCTGCGGTCTTCCGGCGTTCGCTCTCGGAACTGCCCTGGCGGTAGTAGAGCACCAGGGCGAAGGTTTCTTGCGGCGCCCAGGCCAGCAGGGTGCCGGGGTCGGCCTTGGCATGGCGGATGGAGACGTTGATCAGGGTGGCATCGTGCTGGCGCGTCAACCGAGCCAATTCGCCGATGAAATGCTCCAGTTGCTCGGGGGCGACGAAATATTCCTGCAGCACATAGCTGAAGTCCGGCCCGGAGATCGGCGCTAGTTCGGCGACGTCGAGACTGGCTTCGTGGTTGCGCCATTGCACCTTGGGGCGCTTGTAGAGCAACGGGTCGAGCACGGCTTCGCGCAGCAGCAGGCCGGGACGCGAAGCGCTCAGGCGAATGCCGCCTTGCTGCAGGCGATAGGACTGATCGAGCGGTGTCAGCCGCGCGGGCTCGGTCAGCGCGGCATCGGTGCGCCGGTAGGACACTGCGCGCACGGTGGCGAAGTCGTTGAGATACAGGATGCCGTTATGCATCAGCACATCATCCTGCGTGGCGACATTGCGGGCGAACCAGGAACGGTATTCGCCCAGCGGCATGACCTGGCTTTCCCGCGCCAGGCGGGTATTTTCCACCAGGCCGAGAGTCGCCTCGACGATGACCCCAAGGCCGCCATAGCCGCCAATGGCACCATAGAACAATTCTCTGTTCTGGCTGGGGCTGGCCTCGATCAGGCTGCCGTCGGCCAGTACCAGGCGAATCGAACGGACCGAGCCCACCAAGGGTCCTTCGCCGACGTAACGCCCATGCACGTTGACCGATAGCGAACCGCCGACCGTGAAGTTGGCGTAGGACTGCATGATCTGCGGCGAAAGGTCGTGCGGATCTATGTATTCGAGCAAGGCACGCCAGGTGATGCCGCTCTGCACGCGGATTTCGCGGCGCTCGCTGGACAATTCGAGAACCCGGTCCAGATGGCGCATGTCCAGTTGCAGGGTGCCTTCGGTGGCCGTCTGCCCGCCCATGCTGAAGCGGCCGCCGCCAATGCTGATCGGCCCGGCGTGCTGGCGGACTGCGTCGACCACGTCTTGTACCGTGGACGGCGTGAGCACCTGCTCGACCCGGATCGGATTGAGTCCGGTCACGTCGTTGACCGTGACATCGGCTGCCGCTACGAAGCTGAGCAGCCACAGGCAAATCATCAGGTGTCGCATCAACCATCCCTGGCCATGGAAAAGGGGCGGTTATCTTGTCTCTTTGCCGATGCGTTGGCCAGCGAGCCATCCCAGGAGCGTGAAGACGGTCAGGACTCCAGTTGCCTGGCCAGGGCCTGGACCTGTAGATGGCGCTCGGCATCTTCCAGGCGGGCAGCGGGATTGAGCGATGACCATTCGGGGTGGGCGCGTGCCTTGCGCAGGGCGTCCGGCAATTTGCCTTCGCGCCAGCTCTGGTCGCGGGGCGCGTCCAGTTGGATGGCCTCGGTGGCGGCATGGCCCCGGGCGCCGAGTGCCGCGAGCAAGTGGCGCTGGCGCAGGGCGAGCAGGCGCAGCACGCCATCGTCGAGGGTCAGTTCGCGTTGCCCGCGCAGCTTGCCGAGCAGGCGCCCGCCATAGTTGCGCGCGGTCTGCAGGCCGCCACCGGCGAGCGCGCCGAGCAAGGCCGCGCCGCCCAGGGTGATGCCGCCGACCAGCAGGTCGATGCCGGCGCCGGCCGCCGCGCCCGCGGCCATGCCGCCACCGACCTTCACCCCTAGCTGACGCAGGGTTTCCGGGTTGAACAGGTCGTCGCCCCAGCGCCCGCCGGCCAGCGGCAACTCGCTGGCCCGGGCGTCGTCCTTGCGGAAGGCGTACAGGCGCAGCAGGGCTTCGACGCAGCCCTGTTCGCGCTGGCGAATGGTTTTGTGCAGGTCTTCGACCTGGCGTTGTTCGAGGCCCGCTTCGCTGGCGACGCTGCGCCGGCAGGCGGCGCAGTCGATCAGCAGTTCGGCGATCAACCGCGTGCCGGTCTGCTGGCGGGCGATGGCCTGGGCTTCGTGGTCGAGGATCAGGCGTTCCAGCTTCGGCCGCGCGCTTTCCAGCAGCAGGGCCAGGCTTTCGTACAGGCGCCGTTCACCGTCGATGGGCGGCGCCACGGTGTCGAACCGCACCAGCGCATGCAGGCCAAGGCGCGCCAGGGCTTCGCGCCACTCCGACTCGCGCTGTTGGGGATGAGCGCTGAAGTTGAGCACGGGCAGCAAGGGCTTGCCGCAAGCGGCCAGCACGCTGAGCTCGTCGCGGTACTTGGCCAGCACCGGCTCGCGGGCGTCGATCACGTAGAGGCCGGCGTCCGAGGCGAGTAACTGGCGCAGCACCTTGGCTTCCTGTTCGAAACGCTGGCGGGCTTCGGCGCCATCCAGAAAGCGCGCGGTGCGCGCCGGGCCGTCGAGGCGTTCGCCGGGGCGCTCCAGGCGCTCCAGGTAATCGAGCAGGGCGATGGCGTCTTCCAGGCCGGGCGTGTCGTAGAGATCGAGCAGCGCCTCGCCGGCCACCGACAGGCGCGCGCCTTCGACATGGCGGGTGGTGCTGGGGCGATGCGAGACTTCGCCGAAATCGACATCACGGGTCAGGGTACGCAGCAGCGAGGTCTTGCCGACGTTGGTGTGACCGACCACGGCGAGTTTGAGGGCATTAGTCATGGCCACTCTCCAGCCAGGCCAGCGGTGCGCAGTCGGCCCAGCGCAGGCCGCGTTCGTCCAGGGCCGCATGCCAGTCGCCGAGGCGCTGGCTGTCGAGGCTTTCGCCGGCTGGCGGTTGCAGCAGCCAGATCCGCGTCTCGTGAGCACTGCGCGCCAGCTCTTCGAGCAACGCCAGGGTGCCGCGGTCGGGCGAGCGGCGTGGGTCGCAGGCGATGGCCAGGCGTTCGGGCGGAAAGCGGCCGAGTTGTTCGAGCAGTTGCTGGCGTTGTTCGCGACTGTCGAGGATGCCCGCATCGGCCACGCCTTTGGGCAATGCGGGTGGCCAGGCGCGCAATGGGTCGAGTTCGATGGCGACCAGCAGGGCACCGTTGCCGCTGATGGGCTGGGTATCGAGTGGCGTGCGGGCGAGATCGGCGGGCGCCTGGTCGATCACCCCCAGCCGCTCGCTGGGCGGATGCAGGCGCTCGGCGAGCAGGCGGTAGCCGGGCTGCTCCAGATCCAGGCGTAGCTGGGCGCTGCCGCGCTGCCATTGCCAGAGGCACAGCAGCAGGAGCAGCAGGCGCGGCAGCAGGCCGAAGACCAGCAGCACGCCAAGCAGCCAGCCGGCCCAGGCATGTCGCGCGCCTTCGCTGGCCAGGGCGCCGGCACCGCTGGCCTGGATGGTCAGCGCATCGGGCACCGGGAAGCCGAGCAGCGCCGGTAGCGCGCCGAGTCCTTGGGTCAGGGCGACGAAGGTCTGGCTGCCGAGCAGGGTGGTTTCCCAGACGAAGCCGTAGCGACGTGTCGACAGCAGGGCAAGCAGCATCAGCAATGCGCAACCCAGCACCACCAGCCACAGGCCGTTCACCAGCAAGCCGAGCAACCAGCGGTTCAGTTGCCGTCGTTGCAGCAGCAGGACCAGGGCGGGCGCCAGTTGCGCGGCCCTGGCATCGCGGGCGAGTTTGGCGCTGAGCCACCACCACAGCCGGCCGAGCGCCGCACCCTGGTCGCCCGCCAGCAGCAGGCTGATCAACCAGCCGCTCAGCATCAGGATATGCACGCCGAGCAGACTGCCAAGGGCCCAGAACACGTTGACCGGGCGTTGCCCATCGCCCAGCGCCGCGACGCCAAGGCCGGCACCGCTGGCCAGGGCCAGGATGACCAGCACCAGCAGGGCCAGCCGTGCGCCTTGCAGCCAGTGGCGCAACGCCTGGCGTTGGCCATCGCGCTTGGCGAGCCAGAGGGCGCGGGCTTCGATGCGTTGGCCCAGGTCCTGGCCGGCCAGGCGGGCATGGCGATTGGCCTCGCTGTCTTCCAGCGGGCCGGCGTGTTCTTCGCGCAGGCGAATGGTTTCGCACAGCCACAGGCGTTGCAGCGGGGTAAGAGGACTGTCGGACACGCGGTTTCCCTTCCACCGGGGTGAAGTGGAAGGATAACCCGTAACGGCGATCGATAAGAGCGCTTGAGGCTGGACGCTAGGGTCTGTTGCCGTTTCGGCGCAAGCCGCGTTGTCGCGAGAAATAACCCCCGGTTAGGCGCAGGACGCAGGCAATGGTCATTCCCTTACCAAGTCCTGCAACGACAGCGGGGGTTATTTCTCGCACAACCCGCAGGGCCGGGCCCGTTTTTATACGATGCAGCGTTACTCGATGGCTCATTTAGCTCACTAAACTTCGCATCTCGCGCCTCGCCTCGTATAAAAACGGGCTCCGGCGCGGTCGCGACGAAACGGCAACAGACCCTAGGCCGTCGTTCAGCGGCCCGTCTTGGTGCGTAGGCGCACCGCGATATCCGGCTGGTCGATGAACAGGCCGTCGATGCCGGCGTCGAGGAAGGCGCGGATCTCCTTGTCGATGTCGCCGCGTTCGTCGAGCTTGTCGCTGCTGCGCAGGTCAGTGGGCAGGAAGTTGTTTTCCGCGCGGAAGGTGAACGGATGCACCAGCAGGCCCGCCGCGTGAGCGTCGGCGACGAAGGTGGTCGGCTGGCCGAGGTTGCCATTGGCGTCACGCGGGATGATGTAGCCCTTCTCCGGGCCGACACCGCTGGCGTAGCGGGCGATGTCCTTCAGGCCCTTGGCCGTCGCCATCTGGGCGTAGCTCAGGCCGGTACCTTGCACCACCTGGTCGTAGGGCTGGCCGGCGTCGAACAACTGCACCAGGCGGATCGAGGTCTGCTTGCTCAACTGCTGCAGGTTGCCGACTTCGAACGACTGGATGTAGACCGGGTCGCGCCGGTCACGGTAGCCGTTGCGTTGCAGGGTGTTCAGCAGCGGCTGTTCCAGGGCCAGGCCGAGCTGCTGGAAGTGGGTCGGGTGCTTGGTCTCGATGTACAGGCCGATGCGTCGGTGCTGGCTCTTCTGCAGGCTTTTCACCAGCTCGATGATTTCCTGCAAGGTGGGAATCTCGAAGGTGCCGTCCAGGCGTGCGTTGCCCGGACGGAATTGTGGAATGCGCTCGATGGCGCGCAGGGTCTTGATCTCGGCGAGGGTGAAGTCTTCGCTGAACCAGCCGCTGAGGCTGACGCCATCGACGCTCTGGGTGCGCTTGCGCTCGGCGAATTCCGGGTGCTCGGCGACATCGGTGGTCAGGTCGAGCTGGTTGTCGTGACGGGCGACCAGTTGCCCGTCACGGGTCGAGACCAGGTCCGGCTCGATGTAGTCGGCGCCCTGCAGCGCTGCCAGTGCGTAGGCGGCCAGGGTGTGTTCGGGCACGTAACCGCTGGCACCGCGATGGCCGATCACCAATGGTTTGCCTTCGCCACGTGGGTGATGACCCTTGGTGCTACGGGGCTGCTCGGCGGCCCAGTCGATGGCGGATTGCACCGGGTCCGGCGCGGAGAAGGCACTGAGAGGCAACGTCAGGCTGCAGACCGCCAGCCAATGCCGCAGGGTGGAGTGACAGGACATGGCTGGTCTCCTTGCGGTATGAGGGAGCGCAAGACTGCCATCGAACAGATGACGATTCGTCGAGTGTTCTGTTTTCGAATGTAACGGGAGAGCACAGGCCGCAGTTGTCGGATGGCTGTCGCTCCACGCATCCTGCGGGCAGAAACGACGCCGCTGCGCTCGCTTGTCCGCGCCCCTCTGGTATCCTCCACGCCATGAACAAGACCCTGCCTCTCTGCCTGATCGCCGGCCTCGCGGAAAACCGCGTGATCGGTCGCGACAACCAAATGCCCTGGCACCTGCCGGCCGACATGAAGCACTTCAAGGCGCTGACCATGGGCAAGCCGATCATCATGGGCCGCAAGACCTGGGAATCCCTGGGCCGTCCCTTGCCCGGCCGCCTGAACATCGTGGTCAGCCGTCAGCCGGACCTGCGGCTCGATGGCGCGGAGGTCTTCGCCACGCTGGATACCGCCGTGCTGCGCGCCGAGGCCTGGGCCCACGAGCAGGGGGTCGAGGAACTGATGCTGATCGGCGGCGCCCAGCTCTACGAGCAGGGCCTGGAGCATGCCGATCGCCTCTACCTGACGCGCATCGCCCTGATGCCCGAGGGCGATGCGTTGTTCCCGCCGGTGGACGATGCCATCTGGCGTTGCAGCGAGTCCGAGAACCACGAAGCGCTGGAGCAGGCGCCGGCGTATCGCTTCGAAACCTGGGTCAGGCGCCAGGCCTGATCCTTCGCTTCCCGTTTGCAAGCGGCCCGCTGATCGCCGGGCCGAGGCCTGAGCATGACTGATTCGCCCAATCGTTCCTCGCTGCTGATGCGCCATCCGTTGTGGGAGGATGCCCTGGCCATGCTCTGCGGCACGGCGATGGTGGCGCTGGGTATCGCCTTCTACGGCCACGCGGGGCTGCTCACCGGAGGCACGGTGGGCCTGGCGTTGCTGGTCAAGTACAGCCTGGGGTGGCCATTCGGCCTGGCGTTCTTTTTGCTCAACCTGCCGTTCTATGCCTTGGCCATCTGGCGCATGGGCTGGGCCTTCACCTTGCGCACCGTGTGCGCGGTGGGGCTGGTGTCGCTGTTCGCCGAACTGACCCCGCGCTGGGTGCGTTTCGCCGAACTCAACCTGTTCTATGCGGCGACTTTCGGCGGTTTCGCCATGGGCCTTGGCCTGCTCATGCTGTTCCGCCATCGCGCCAGCCTGGGTGGAGTGAACATCCTGGCGCTGTACCTGCAGGATCGTTTCGGCCTGCGCGCCGGCATGGTGCAGATGGTTGCCGATGCGAGCATCGTCACGGCGGCGATCTTCATCGTCGCAACGGACAAGGTGGCCTTGTCGGTGCTGGGCGCGGTGGCCCTGAACCTGGTCCTGGCCATCAACCACCGCGCCGGGCGCTACATGGGGACGAGCTGACTCACACCACCGGGGTGAACTGGATGATCTCGACCCAGTAGCCGTCCGGGTCCTTGATGAAGGCGATGTCCTTCATGCTGCCGTCGCTCAGGCGCTTCTGGAAGGTCACGCCCAGTTCCTCGAAGCGCGCGCAGGCGGCGCGAATGTCCGGCACCGCAACGCACAGATGGCCGAAGCCGCGTGGATCGCTGTTGCCACTGTGATAGCTGAACTCGGGGTCGTTCTCGGTGCCGTGGTTGTGGGTCAGTTCCAGCATGCCGGGAACCGATTTGCGCCACAGATGACGCTCGGCCGGATCACTGGGGATCTGCGACTTGTCGGCGATCAGGGCGACGAAGTAGAGGCTGAATTTGGCCTGCTCGAAATCGACTTTCTCAATCAGGGTGAAACCCAGCACACGGGTGTAGAAATCCAGCGAATGCTCAAGGTTCTTCACCCGGATCATGGTGTGGTTGTACACGAAGTCGGCGGTGGCGACGTCAGGCTTGGCGGTGACGCCGGGCAGGGCGTTGAGTTCGTCGAGGGTCATGTTGGGCTCCATCGGATAAGACACGGGTGGGCGATTGTAGACCGCCCGTGCGTGCTATTGGTGCCTGCGCAATGATCCGAGGCGTGCCATGTATCGAGAATGTTTATCATTAGCATGGTTAATGCTAATGAGAGGTGATAGCGTTTGTGGCTCTAAAACCAAAAAAGGTTCGACGCCATGCGCCATCGCGCTTCTTTCAGAAAAACCGCTCCCTGCAACGTTCCCGCAGGGCCAAGCCTGCTTGCGCTTGCCATTGCCTTGAGTTGTGCCAGTGCTCCTGCCTGGGCGGCCGAGCCCTCGGAATCCGAGCCGTCGGCCGCCGACTCCCAGGCCAGCACTCTGGAGCTGGAGGCCACGGCGGTCACCAGCAACCAGCTCGGCACCATCACCGAAGAGTCGAAGTCCTACACGCCGGGCAGCATCGCCACGGCTACCCGCCTGGTGCTGACGCCTCGGGAGACCCCACAGTCCATCAGCGTGGTGACACGCCAGCAGATGGACGACTTCGGCTTGAACAGTATCGACGACGTGATGCGGCATACGCCGGGCGTCAGCATCGTCACTTACGACTCGGAGCGTAACGAGTATTACGCGCGGGGCTTTGCCATCAACAATTTCCAATACGATGGCATACCGATGACCCGTGATTCGGCCTACTCCTCGGGTAATACGCTGAGCGACATGGCTATCTACGACCGCATCGAAGTGCTTAAAGGCGCAACAGGGCTGCTCACCGGGAGCGGTGATCCGGGCGCGACCATCAATCTGATCCGTAAGAAGCCGACCAACCAATTCAGTGGCCATCTCACCCTGGGCGCAGGGTCCTGGGATACCTACCGCAGTGAGGTCGATGTCGCCGGGCCGCTGACCGAAAGTGGCAACGTGCGTGGGCGTGCGGTCGCGGCCTACCAGGACAAACACTCGGTTCAGGATCGCTACGAGCGGGAAACCAAGGTTTTCTACGGCATACTCGAATTCGATCTGGATGAGAGCACCTTGCTCTCGGTCGGTGCCGACTATCAGGACAGCAATCCCGAGGGATCGACCTGGGGCGGCAATCCCATCTTCAACAGCGTGGGCGACTTCAACAAGGTCTCCCGCTCATTCAGTAACGCCGCCGACTGGAGCCATTGGGACCAGTACACGCGGACGGTCTTCGCCACGCTGGAACGTCAGTTCGACAACGGCTGGGTGGCCAAGGCGCAGCTCAACCACCAGATCAATGGCTATGACGCGGCGCTCGGTGCCGCCGCCTCCGGCAATCCAACCCCTGAAACCGGAGCCGGGGTGAATCTCTGGTTGGGCAAGTATGTCGGCAAGACCACCAGCGATGCGGTGGATGTCTATGCGAGCGGTCCTTTCCAGTTGTTCGGGCGCGAACATGAACTGGTTATTGGCGGCAGCGTAAAACGCAGCCATTGGGAAAGTGATGGCAAGGGCCCTCAGACCGGTTATGCCGGGGCTGTCGGCAATTTCTACGAGTGGAGCGGCGATATTCCCGAGCCCGCCTGGCAATACACTGGCGAAAATGACCGGGTGACCTGGGAAAACGGCTTGTATACGGCTTCGCGCTTCAGCCTGACGGATGACTTGAAACTGATGCTGGGCGCGCGCCTGGCCAACTACCGCAACGTCAGCAAGAGCAAAAGCGTTTACGACCCGCCCGTCAGTCACGAAACCCAGACCGAAACCGGCGTGGTCGTTCCCTATGCCGGCCTGATCTATGACCTGAACGACAACTTCTCCCTCTACGCCAGCTATACCAGCATCTTCAAGCCACAGTCGATTCGCACGGTCACTGGCTCCACGCTCGATCCACTCGAAGGTGACAGCTACGAAGCCGGGATCAAGGGCGAATTCTACGAGGGCCGCCTGAACGCCAGCCTGGCCTATTTCCAGATCAGGCAGGATAACTACGGCGTTGCGGTTGGTAACGTGCAGAACTCGACCGAAACAGCCTACGAGGCTGCCGATGGCGTCGTTACCAAGGGATACGAGGCTGAGATTTCCGGTGAGTTGTTGCCGGGGTGGAATGCCCAGGCCGGTTATACCCACAAGGTCGCACGGCAAGATGGCGACAAACTCTCCACCGTCGAGCCGGAGGATATCTTCAGCTTCTACACCACCTACAACCTCAAGGGCGCACTGGAGCCCTTGACCGTCGGTGGAGGTGCACGCTGGCAGAGCCGGAGCTGGGGTGAGGTCAGCCATCCGACGGCGGGAACCGTCGATTTCGGCCAGAGCGCCTACTGGCTGGTCGACGTGATGGCCAGGTATCAAGTGACCGATAACCTGTCCGCGACCCTCAACGTCAACAACCTGCTGGACAAGAAGTACCTGACGATCATGGACTTCTACAGCGTCTACTCCTGGGGCGAACCGCGCAACGTGATGCTGACCACCCGCTACGACTTCTGACCCTGACGGCCGCTGGCCAAAGCCGGCGGCAGTTCGATCAATTCGGTCATTACTTCCCCTCTCTCAAGCACCAGCCTGCCGACGCTGATCGGCAGGCTGAAGCGTCGCGGCCCGGCGCTGCCTGGGTTGAAGTGGCGGACGCCGTCATGAACCTCGTCCAGCGGCTTGTGCGAATGGCCGGACAGGACGATGTCGATACCTGCCGCCTGCGCATCGATCGGCAATTGCTTGCGGTCATGGATCAGGTACAGGCGCACGCCGGCGAACTCCAGCTCCAGGGTTTCGGGAATGGCGTCGGCCCAGGCATCGGTGTCGTTGTTACCGCGCACGACATGCAGCGGCGCCAGGGCGCGCAGGCTGTCGAGAATCCCGGGCGAGCCGATGTCGCCCAGGTGCAGCAGCACGTCGCAGCCTTGCAGGGCTTCCAGTGCTTCAGGGCGCAGCAGGCCGTGGGTGTCGGCGATCACGCCGATGCGTAGGGAAGGCGTCATGGGGAGAAAGAATAAATGATGCAGGCGTCAAAGGCCTGCATCGTTTCGGTCTTCCTCTATCCGTTCAGGCACGGGCGTCGTCCTGCTCCGCCGACTCCGGCAAGAACCAGTTCAGCAGCAGTGCGCAAATACCGCCGGTGGCCACGCCGGACTCCAGCACCGCGCGCAGAGCCTGCGGCATGTGGGCGAGGAACTCGGGAACCTGGGAGATGCCCAGGCCGAGGGCCAGGGACACGGCGATGATCAGCAGGGCGCGGCGGTCCAGGCGCACGCCGGCGATGATGTTGATGCCGGACGCAGCGACGGCGCCGAACATCACCAGCACCGCGCCGCCGAGCACCGGCTCCGGCACCGCCTGGATCACCCCGGCGACGCTGGGGAACAGGCCGAGCAGGATCAACATCGCGGCTATCCACAGGCCGACGTAGCGGCTGGCCACGCCGGTCAACTGAATCACGCCGTTGTTCTGGGCGAAGATCGAGCTGGGAAAGGTGTTGAACAACCCGGCCAGCAGCGAGTTGGCACCGTTGACCAACACGCCGCCCTTGATCCGCTGCATCCACAGCGGGCCTTGCACCGGTTGCCTGGAAACCTTGCTGGTGGCGGTGACGTCGCCGATGGCTTCCAACGAGGTGACCAGGTAGATCACCAGCATCGGGATGAACAGGCTCCAGGAAAAACCGAGGCCGAAGTGCAGCGGCGTCGGCACCTGGAACAGCTCGGCCTGGTGCATGCCGGTGAAGTCCAGGCGTCCGAGGTAGCCGGCCAGGCCGTAGCCGACGGCCAGGGCGATGACGATAGCGCCGCTGCGCATCCATACCACCGGTATGCGGTTGAGCACGACGATGATCGCCAGCACCGTACCGGACAGCAGCAGGTTCTCGCCATTGGCGAAGGTGCCGCCCGCCATCGCCGAGAAGCCACCGCCCATGCTGATCAGGCCGACCTTGATCAGGGTCAGGCCGATCATCAGCACGACGATGCCGGTCACCAGCGGGGTGATCAGGCGTTTGACGAACGGCAGGATGCGCGACACACCCATTTCGATGAACGAGCCGGCCATCACCACGCCGAAGATCGCCGCCATCACGCCTTCCACCGGCGTGCCGTTGTTCACCATCAACGCACCGCCGGCGATCAGCGGGCCGACGAAGTTGAAGCTGGTGCCCTGGACGATCAGCAACCCGGCGCCGAACGGGCCGAAGCGCTTGCACTGGACGAAGGTGGCGATGCCGGAGATCACCAGGCTCATCGACACGATCAGGTTGGTGTCGCGCGCCGATACGCCCAGCGCCTGGCAGATCAACAGGCCTGGGGTGACGATGGGCACGATGATCGCCAGCAGGTGCTGCAGCGCGGCGAGCAGGGCAACGGGGAGCGCGGGGCGGTCTTCCAGGCCGTAGACCAGGTCGTTGCGCTCGGAGGTGTTCTGTTCGGGGGCGCTCATGCTGGCGTGGCTCCGCAAAAGAGCGCGATTCTAGGGGAGGGAGAAGAGCAGCCTCAAGCCACAAGTTTCAAGCTGCAAGTAAGCGCCCGAGGCGACGAAGTCGCTTGACGGGCGCTGGAGAGGATCGTCCACGCTGAAAGGCTTGCATTTGTGAATTCATCTCATTATCTGCTAGCGTGCGCGCCTCTTCACTTCGAGCTGCATCGACGTGCCGTCCTGGAATGCCCAACTTGCCCGCCTGTTTCTCGAACAGCGCAAAGCGCTGGAGGCGTTCGTCGCCCGGCGTACGGGCAATCGCCAGGTGGCGGCCGACCTGACGCAGGAAGCCTTTCTACGTCTGGCGCGGCTGCCGGACACCGAGCGCATCGACAACCTGCGGGCATTTCTCTTCACTGTCGCCGGTAATCTGGCCCTCGATCACCAGCGCCAGGCCCAGCGGCGCAGCCAGGTCGAGGGCGAGATGCCCAAGCAGGAGCCGGAGTGCAGCCAGCCGGATGGCTTGCAGCGGCTGGCCGCCGAGCGGGAACAATCACTTTTGCAGGATGCGATTGGTGCGTTGCCTGAGCAGCGCCGCCGCATTTTCCTGCTGTATCACGTCGAGGGTATGACCTATCGCGAGATCGCCGAACGCGAGGCGACCACTGCGCGCAGTGTGGAATATCATTTGCGCCAGGCCTTGATCGATTGCCGGGCTTTCATCAAGGCTCGATTGCGCCCGAATTTGCGAGCAAGGAATCCCCAGCCATGAATGACGACGAACTGTTCGCCCAGGCCAGCGCCTGGCATTTTCGTCTGCAGGCCGAGGATGTCAGCGAGCAGGATCGCCGGGATTTCGCGATCTGGCTGCAACAAGGCGAGGCCCATTCTCTGGCATGGGACGAAGCTCAGACTCTGCTGGCCGCACTGATGCCTGCCGCGCGGGAGGTGTACCACACGGCTCCCGCACGCCGCCGTCAGACCTGGCCTTGGGCGACCGCAGCGGCACTGTTGCTCGCCTTGGGGCTGGCCTGGCAGACGCCTTGGCCAGACCGCTTGCGCGCCGATTACTACACCGCCGTGGGAGCATCCAGAACCGTCGAGCTGGCCGACGGATCACGTATCGAACTCAACACCGACGCGGCATTGCGCGTCGAGCTCAGTGGCGCTGAACGTCGTGTCGAATTGCTGCGTGGAGAAGCCTGGTTCGATGTCGCCCACGATGTCAGTCGGCCTTTCGTGGTCGAAAGTGATGGCTTGCAAGTGCGCGTGCTGGGCACTCAGTTCGATGTGGTTCGCGAGGCTGACCATACCCGTGTACGGCTTGCCCAAGGCCGTGTCGAAGCCAGCGTCAAAGGCGGGTCACCCGTGGTGCTGGCGCCGGGCCAGTCTGTTGCGCTGGAGCGAGGGCAGCTTTCTTCGCTGAGTGATTTCGATCCGGCCCAGGCGTTTGCCTGGCGTCAGCGCCAACTTGTGTTTCGCCAACAGGCGCTAGGAGAGGTAATCGCTGAGTTGAACCGCTACTGGCCGGGCCGGTTGCTGGTTGCTGACCAGGCACTTGAAAGTCGTCCGGTTTCGGGGGTCTTCGAGATCGACAAGCCCGAGGCTGTATTGCGTGCATTGCAATTGACCCTGGGCCTGCAGGTCGAGCACTACACGCCTTATCTGACGGTGCTGCGCGGCGGCAAGTAGAAACTCCACGATCGATTGCAAAAAACTTCAGGGATTTTTGCGGGGCCGTCGTCCTTGGTGATGAGGCGCGAATTACAAGCACTCGCAAGTAGTGCCCAGTGCGCCGATATGGATTCGATCATCGGGGAGTTCTTCATGCATCACCTTACTGCTCGCCAGTGCGGCCTGCCGTCGCTGCTGTCTCTGGCCATCGCATTGGCCGCTGTTCCACACCTGGCTGTCGCTGCCGCAGCGGCTCCGGAGCAGCAGCAGGTACTGCGCTTCGATATTGCTGCGCAGTCGCTCGATGCAGCGCTGGCCGCGTTTTCGGCCGTGACCCGAACTCAGGTGCTGGTGTCTGCCGAGCTGACCCGCGATCTGCATTCGCCCGGCGTTTCCGGCAGCTATGTCCAGAGCGAGGCATTGGCTCGCCTGTTGGCCGGTACCGGGCTGGCGGCACGTTTTGTCGATGGCGATACGGTGACGTTGGAGCCGCTCGCTCAGGGCGGGCGATCATTGGCGCTGGGGGCCACGACGATTACCAGCCGCAGCCTGGAGTCGGCCACCGGACATGTCGATGGCTACGTCGCCCAGCGCAGTGCCACGGCAACCAAGACGGATTCCGGGCTGCTGGACGTTCCGCAAACCGTCAACGTCATCACCCAGGATGAAATCAAGGTCAGGGGCTCGCAGAGCGTGACCGAGGCGTTGCGCTATACGCCAGGTATCAGCACGGGCGGTTTTGTTGACCGTTCGAAGAGTTTCGATGAGCCGACTTCTCGCGGTTTCTCCCCGACACCGTTGTACCTCGACGGTCTGCACCTGCCATACGGTGGCGGCAGCATCGGCGGGGCCTTGCAGGTCGATCCCTATACCCTGGAGCGCATCGAGGTGCTGAAGGGGCCGGCCTCGGTTCTCTACGGGCGCAATGAGCCTGGCGGTGTCGTCAACATGGTATCGAAGCGTCCGTCAGCGACTCCTGTCAGGGAGGTTGTGCTGGGGGGCGGCAGTTATGATCGTCACTATGGCGCTCTGGATATCGCAGACTCTCTGGACGAGCAGAAGACCTATCTGTACCGGCTGACCCTGCTGGGCTCCGAGCAAGGTTCGGAAATCGACTATGCGCAGCAGCAGCGCTTCCTGATCGCGCCGAGCTTCACCTGGAACATCGGCGATCGGACCGCTCTCACTCTGTATGGGCAGTACCAGAAAGACAACGATGTACCTGAATCGCAGGGGTTGCCCTCGGTTGGCAGCCGATTCGATAGCCCGAATGGAAAGATCAAGCGCAGCCGTTTTATCGGTGATCCCGACACCAATGCTTTCGACCGAGAGCAATTCGTGATCGGCTATGAGTTCAGCCATGAGCTGAACGATACCTGGACGCTTAGGCAGAACAGCCGTTATGCCTACGTCGATGATCACTACGTAGCCCCGCTGCATGGTTATGGTTTCGTGGCCAATCCCTTAACCGGGGAGAACGATCAGAGCCATATGACCCGCTACGGTGTGAACTGGGCTCAAACCAACAAGGTGTTCGGCATGGATAACACCGCTCAGGCCAGGTTCAACACGGGAGATATAGAGCATACGGTGCTGATTGGCCTCGACTACTACCACTTCGCTTCGACGTTCCTCGGGTTGTACTCCTACGAGGGTGAGTCGCCGATCATCGACCTATATGCACCGGTCTATGGCCAATCCTTCACCTTCGGCTCCCCGAACCGCTGGCACAACACCATAACCCAGACCGGGTTGTATGTTCAGGACCAACTGAAATGGAACCAGTGGTTCGTCACCCTGGGGGGCCGTTACGACTGGGCTGAAACGGACAACAACCGTACGCAGCCACGCTTTGGCGTGGTGGTGGATACCAAGGCCAAGGATGAGAAATTCACCGGACGCATCGGTGCCGGCTACGCATTCGAAAGTGGCGTGACTCCCTATGTCAGCTATTCGGAGTCGTTTTTGCCGACCTCTGGTACCGACTGGCTGGGCAATGAGTTCGAACCATACTCCGGCAAGCAATACGAAGCAGGCATCAAGTACCAGCCACCTGGACAGAACAGTTTCATTCAAGTGTCGGTCTATCAGATCGATCAGAAGAATGTGCTGACCTCGGACGAGCAGAACCCAGGCTTCAGCAGCCAGTCCGCCGAGCAGCGCTCACGGGGTTTCGAGGTCGAAGGCAAGGCCAGCCTGAGCAACAACCTCGGCATCATCGCCGCGTTCTCGCGCAACGATATCGAGTACACCAAAGACAACGATGGCCGTGAAGGACGGCATCCGGCAGGGGTGCCACCGATGACGGCGTCGCTCTGGCTTGATTACGCGCTGACGGGGGACACGATGCTCGCAGGGCTGGGGGCAGGAATCGGTGCTCGTTATGTTGGCCAAACCGACGGTACGACAACGGCGAGCAATCATTTCACCGTACCTGCCTACACCGTCTATGACGCCATGCTGTCCTACGACTTTGGCAAGTCCAGGCTGAACGTCAAAGGGCTCAAGCTACAGATGAACGTGGAGAACCTGACCGATAAGGAATACATCAGCGGCTGTACTGGCGTGTGGGAATGCTTCTATGGACGTGGCCGCACCGTGACGTCGAACCTTACCTACGCTTGGTGATTCGGCGAGTACCCCGGTTTTGAGGAGTTGCCATGCAAGGAAACGCCTCTGAATCGATCAACCCCGCTTCCGCAACAGCCCGGCACCGTGCCGGGCTGGTTTCTAGCAGGTGGTGATCAACCGTCCAGCAACGCCTTGTTCCTCACCGCGCCTTTGTCGGCGCTGGTGGCGAGCAGGGCGTAGGCCTTGAGTGCGGTGGTCACGCGGCGGGCGCGTTTCTGGGCCGGCTTCCAGCCTTTCTGGTCCTGCTCGACGCGGCGCGCGGCCAGTTCTTCATCGCTGACCAGCAGGTTGATGCTGCGGTTGGGGATGTCGATCAGCACTTTGTCGCCGTCCCTGACCAGGCCGATGGCGCCACCGGCGGCGGCTTCCGGCGAAGCGTGGCCGATGGACAGGCCGCTGGTGCCGCCGGAGAAGCGACCGTCGGTGAGCAGGGCGCACTGTTTGCCCAGGCCCTTTGATTTCAGGTAGCTGGTCGGGTAGAGCATTTCCTGCATGCCCGGGCCGCCTTTCGGGCCTTCGTAGCGGATGATGACGATGTCGCCGGCCTTCACTTCGTCGGCGAGGATGCCCTTCACGGCGCTGTCCTGGCTCTCGAAGACCTTGGCGTTGCCTTCGAACACCAGGATCGACTCGTCGACACCGGCGGTCTTCACCACGCAGCCGTCGAGGGCGATGTTGCCGTACAGCACGGCCAGGCCGCCCTCTTGCGAATAGGCATGCTCGACACTGCGGATGCAGCCGTTGGCGCGATCGTCGTCCAGGCTCGGCCAGCGGGTGCTCTGGCTGAACGCGGTCTGGCTCGGGATGCCTGCCGGGCCGGCCTTGAAGAAGTGATGCACCGCTTCATCGCTGCTCTGGGTGATGTCCCACTGGGCGATGGCGTCACGCATGCTCGGGCTGTGCACGGTGTGCACGTCGGTGTGCAGCAGGCCGCCACGGGCCAGTTCGCCGAGGATGGAGAAGATGCCGCCGGCGCGGTGCACGTCTTCCATGTGGTACTTCTGGATGTTCGGCGCCACCTTGCACAGCTGCGGCACCTTGCGCGACAGGCGATCGATGTCGCGCAGGTCGAACGGCACCTCGCCTTCCTGGGCCGCGGCCAGCAGGTGCAGGATGGTGTTGGTCGAGCCGCCCATGGCGATGTCGAGCATCATGGCGTTCTCGAACGCCTTGAGGGTGGCGATGTTGCGCGGCAGTACGCTTTCGTCGTTTTCGCCGTAGTAGCGTTGGCACAGTTCGACGGCCAGGCGGCCGGCGCGCAGGAACAGTTGCTCGCGGTCGCTGTGGGTGGCCAGGGTCGAGCCGTTGCCCGGCAGGGACAGGCCCAGGGCTTCGGTCAGGCAGTTCATCGAGTTGGCGGTGAACATGCCGGAGCAGCTGCCGCAGGTCGGGCAGGCGCTGCGCTCGTACTCGGCGACTTTCTCGTCGGAGGCGCTGCTGTCGGCGGCGATGACCATGGCGTCGACCAGGTCCAGGCCATGGCTGGCCAGCTTGGTCTTGCCGGCTTCCATCGGCCCGCCGGAAACGAACACCACCGGGATGTTCAGGCGCAGGGCGGCCATCAGCATGCCGGGGGTGATCTTGTCGCAGTTGGAGATGCAGACGATGGCGTCGGCGCAGTGGGCGTTGACCATGTACTCGACGGAGTCGGCGATGATCTCGCGGCTCGGCAGCGAATAGAGCATGCCGTCGTGGCCCATGGCGATGCCGTCGTCCACCGCGATGGTGTTGAACTCCTTGGCCACGCCACCGTGCTTCTCGATCTCGCGGGCGACCAGCTGGCCGAGGTCTTTCAGGTGCACGTGGCCGGGCACGAACTGGGTGAAGGAGTTGGCGATGGCGATGATCGGTTTCTTGAAGTCTGCGTCCTTCATCCCGGTGGCGCGCCACAGCGCACGGGCACCGGCCATGTTGCGGCCATGGGTGGAGGTCTTCGAGCGATAGTCAGGCATGACGGTTTCCTGCGGCTAATCAGGTGTCTGGTTATGTGCGTTGCGTGAGCGCATGGGACCGGTGGCAAACGGCAGATGACCGTGCGTTCGGAGGAGCCGCGATGCGCAACGGGTTTACCGTTCACGCGGCCAGCTCACTGGCCCGCCGAAGGATGGTTGGCGAGGAATGCCGTGATTCTACGCCTCTCGGCGACATCGGGGAAAGGGCGACCGACAGCGAGCAGGGTTCCCGGTCATTCGTATCGGGCGGGCCAGGGAGGCTGGTGAGTTCACGGATGGGGCGGATGGTGTCCGTGGCGGGCATGCGCGCTGGCAACCACCCAGAGGCCGAGAGTGATCCGCTCTAGGTCGCGGCCCAGGTGCTCGCCGTAGTCTGTTAGGACTAAGAGCTTGCGCGGGACTTATGCGCACGCTTGAATGGCCGCCATGACCAGACGCCTGCTACTTATCGACGACCATGCCTTGTTCCGTTCCGGGATCGGCATGGTGCTGACCACCGGACTACCGGACGTGGAAATTTTCGAGGCGGCTTCGTTGGACGAGGCGCTGCTTTGCCCCTGCGAGGAGCCGGACCTGCTGTTGCTCGACGTGCAGCTCGAAGGCCTCAATGGCCTGGATGGGATTGCCGTGTTCAAGCGCAAGTGGCCGCTGGCGAAGGTGGTGATGGTGTCGGCCATCCAGGACTCGCAGGTGGTGAATGAGGCACTCGCGCGTGGGGCGCAGGGTTTCATCTGCAAGGCCGAGACGCCGACGCGGATGCTGGAGCTGGTCGAACAGGTCCTCCGTGGCCAGATGCCGATCACTGGCGAGCGCGTGCCGGAGGGCGTCGTTGCGCAACAGGCGATCAAGCTGACGCCGCGCCAGTGCGAGGTGCTCGACCTGATGAGCCGTGGGCTGTCGAACAAGATGATCGGTCGGCGCATGAACCTCTCGGAAAACACCGTGCGCGTGCATGTCCAGGCCACGCTTGCCGCTCTGCAGGTGTCCAGCCGCTCCGAGGCGGCGTTCGTGGCCCGGCGCCTGGGCCTGGTCAATTGAGGCCAGCGCCCGGCAGCGAGCCCGAGCAGAACATCCGCATCGAGCAGGTGCGCCTGGTGTTCAACGGCATGAAGAACTCGCTGCTGCTGGGCAGCACGTTGGCGGTGGTGCTGACGCTGACCCTGCAGACCCCGGAGAATCTCCACCTCATGCTTGCCTGGCTGGCCATGGTGGTCGGCGGCAGGGTGACCTGCGTCAGCTATGCGATGTTCGCCCTGCACCGGGGTGTCACTGTCGGCAATGCTTCGCGGCTGATCCTCGGCATGGCGCTGATCAAGGTGTTCGAAGGCCTGGCCTGGGGCACCCTGGCCTGGATCGTCATGGGCCAGGCACCGCTGCCCTACCAGTTGCTGGTCATGGCCTCGCTGGCTGGGGTCAGTGGTAATGCGGTGTCGCTGTTGGCGCCGGTTTTTCCACTGTATGCGAGCATGCAGATTCCCCACTTGCTGATCGTCGCCTGCCGCCTGTGGACACTCGACGACAACCCCTACAAGGTGCTGGCCGTCGGTTGCCTGCTCTATATCGTCGGGCAGATCGGCCAGGCTCTGCTGATACAACGTTCGTCGCGGCAATCCATTGCCCTGCGGTTCGAGAACCTGGAGCTGGTCGAGCGCTTGCGGGTGGCTTCCGAACGCGCCGAACAGGCCCGGCAAAAGGCCGAAGATGCCAACCTGGCCAAGTCGAAGTTCCTTGCCGCGGCCAGCCATGACCTGCGCCAGCCTGTGCATGCCCAGGAGCTGTTCCTCGAGGTTCTGGCGCGTGGCGAGTTGTCCGAGCTGCAGCGCAAGGTCTTGGGCAATGCGCGCATGGCGGGCCAGGCATCGGCACAGATGCTCAATACCCTGCTGGATTTTTCGCGCATCGAGGCGGGCGTGATCGAGCCGCAGCGCCGTTCCTTCCATTTGCAGCCGCTGCTGAACAAGCTGGAGAACGAACTGGGCAGCCAGGTCGATGCCAAGAACATCGTTTATCGCAGTCGTGAAACCCACCTGGCGGTGGATTCCGACCCGGCACTGCTGGAACTGATGCTGCGCAACCTGATCACCAACGCGATTCGCTATACCGAGCACGGCGGCCTGCTGGTGGCCTGTCGCAAGCGTGGCAATGCGGTGTCCATCGAGGTCTTCGATACCGGCATCGGCATTGCGCCAGAGCAGCAGGCCGAGGTGTTCCGCGAGTTCCACCAGTTGGGCAACCCGGAGCGTGACCGGCAAAAGGGCCTGGGGCTCGGCCTGGCGATCAGCCAAGGGCTGGCCCGTTCGCTGGGCCATGAGCTGAGCCTGGTGTCGCGTCCGGGCCAGGGCAGTGTGTTTCGCCTGAGCCTGCCGCTGGCCAGGGACGGTATCGGTGCGGATCTGCTGAACACTGCCTCGCAGTTGCAGATGGAGCGCCTATGCGGCATGCGCGTGCTGGTGATCGAGGACGACGACATCGTGCGCGAGGCCATGCTGCAACTGCTCGGCAACTGGGGCTGCGAATGCCGGGCCGCCGAGCATATCGACGAAGCCTTGCAGCAGGTCGCCGATTGGCCGGTGCAGATGCTGATCAGCGACTACCGCCTGCGCGAGCACCGCACCGGTGCCCAGGCGATCAGCCAGGTTCGTGCCGCGGTCGGTTATCCACTGCCGGCGCTGATCATCACGGGCGATACCGCCCCCGAGCGTCTGCGCGAGGCGCGTAGCAGCGGCGTGCCGTTGCTGCACAAGCCGGTATCGCCGGCACAACTGGCCAGGGCCTTGATCGAAAAAGCTTGAAGGTCGCCGCAGGCCACTGGCTCGCGGCGCGCGGCTAATACCCCTGCGACAACTTGGGTTATTCCGGCCTTCGACCGCTGTCGCTATACTTTCTCAAGCCCGCGAAAACCGTGGCCGCGGGCCTGTATAGCCACGATGAGGGTGTACCGTGAACCTGATAAGAAAGATGCTGACGGCCAATGCCGCCGTCCTGGTGCTATGGGCCGCCGGCGCTCAGGCCGCGACCAACGATGCCATCGCCGAACGCATCAAGCCGGTGGGCGAAGTCTGCGTCCAGGGCCAGGAGTGCAAGGGCGTGAATGCGGTCGCCGCAGTTGCCGCTGGCGGTGGCGCGAAGTCTCCTGACCAAGTGGTGACCGCCCATTGCGGTGCCTGCCATACCGCTGGCGTGCTGGGCGCGCCGAAGATCGGCGATGGCGCCGACTGGAAGAAGCGCGCCGACGAGCAGGGTGGCCTCGACGGTCTGTTGGCCAAGGCTATCTCCGGCGTGAATGCCATGCCGCCGAAAGGCACTTGCGCCGATTGTTCGGACGACGAGCTCAAGGCCGCCATCCAGAAGATGTCCGGGCTTTAGCCTGAGTGCACGAGCGTCGCGATGGCCGCGAGACGCTCGGCCTTGAGCGCTTCGCCCAGTTCCGCGCCCTGCAGGCCGCGCTCGATCAGCGGCTGGATGGCAACGGCTCGGGCTGCCTCGGCGGCCTGCTCGAATAATTCGGCTCTCCCGCAGAGCGGCGGCTGCAGGCGGCAAACGGCGAGAAACTCCTCGAAGCGCGAGGGCCTGCGGTAGACGTCGAAGCGTTGCAGCAGGTCGAGCAGGGCGGCGGCAGGGGGCGTTGCGCTCTCCTGTGCCAGCGGCAGGTACTGAGCGCTCAGTTGTGCCAGTTCCTGGCATTCACGGGGCGCCTTGAGCCGCTGGTTGATCGTGCATATCGCCTGTGCCGCCAAGTCTTGCAGCAGGCAGGCCCAGCGCACCGTAAGTGGGTGCTCGGCTGCGGCGCTGGATTGCAGTCGTGCCAGCGCCTGACGCAGGTGCCCGGCGGATAGCGTGTCCAACTCCGGAAATATCCTGGCCAAGGCGCCACAATCGCGCAGCGCTTCGATGAATACCTGTGGGCTGGGTTCCATCAGCGCGCGGGAGATTTCCTTCCAACTGCGTTCTGCGGTCAATGCTTCCAGCTCGCCGGATTCGGCGAGCTGGCGCATCAGCTCCAGGGTTTCTCCGGCGATGCGAAACCCCAGGGGCGCATAGCGTGCGGCGAAACGGGCCACGCGCAGCACGCGCAACGGGTCTTCGGCGAATGCCGGTGAGACATGGCGCAGGAGGCGTGCGTCGAGATCGAGCCGGCCGCCATAAGGGTCGACGACGTTGCCGCTGTCGTCTTCGGCCATGGCGTTGATGGTCAGGTCGCGGCGGGCGAGGTCGTCTTCCAGGGTGACCTCCGGGCTGGCGTGGAAGACGAAGCCGCCATAGCCCTTGCCCGACTTGCGCTCGGTACGCGCCAGGGCATATTCCTCGCCGGTCTGCGGGTGGAGGAACACCGGGAAGTCCCCGCCCACGGGCTTGAAGCCCTGCTTGTGCATGGCTTCGGCGCTGGCGCCAACCACGACCCAGTCGACGTCGCTGACCGGGCGGCCGAGCAGGCGGTCGCGCACGGCGCCGCCAACCTTGTAGATCTGCATGTGTGAATCCTCCGAGCGCGGAGGATAAGCCAAGGCCGCCGCCGCTGTCGTGGTCAGCGGCGGCCTGGCTCAGATCGGCGGGATGGCCAGGTCCAGGCGCGGGTACTCGCTCTGGCTGTCGTGCTCGCCACGGGGCGGGACGTGCTGGGTGCCGATGGTCTGCTCGCCCTGGCGAACCTCCAGGTGAATGTCGAAGCCCCAGAGCCGGTGCAGGTGCTTGAGCACTTCGTCGGTGGAGTCGCCCAGCGGTTTGCGGTCGTGCTGCTGGTGGCGCAGGGTCAGCGAGCGGTCACCACGGCGGTCGACACTGTAGATCTGCACGTTGGGCTCGCGATTGCCGAGGTTGTACTGTGCCGCCAGGGTTTCGCGGATGGTCCGGTAACCGGGTTCGTCATGAATCGCCGGGACGATCATCTCGTCCTGCTGGTCGTCGTCCATCACGCTGAACAGCTTGAGGTCGCGGATCACCTTGGGTGACAGGTATTGCAGGATGAAGCTCTCGTCCTTGAAGTTCTGCATGGCGAACTTGATGGTGCTCAGCCAGTCAGCGCCGGCCAGGTCGGGGAACCAGCGGCGATCCTCCTCGGTGGGGTTTTCGCAGATGCGACGGATGTCGCAAAAGATGGCAAAGCCCAGGGTGTAAGGGTTGATCCCGCTGTAATAGGGGCTGTCGAAGCCGGGCTGGAAGATCACGCTGGTGTGCGACTGCAGGAACTCCAGCATGAAGCCGTCGTTGATCAGGCCTTCGTCGTAGAGGTCGTTCATCAGCGTGTAATGCCAGAAGGTGGCCCAGCCTTCGTTCATCACCTGGGTCTGGCGTTGTGGGTAGAAGTACTGGGCGATCTTGCGCACGATGCGGATCACCTCGCGCTGCCAGGGCTCCAGCAGCGGCGCGTGCTTTTCCAGGAAGTAGAGGATGTTTTCCTGCGGCTCGGACGGCCAGCGGTTGTTGTCCTGTTCCTGGTTCTTGGTCGCACTCTTGGGAATGGTGCGCCAGAGGTCGTTGATCTGCCGTTGCAGGTGTTCTTCGCGGTCCTTCTGGCGGCGGCGCTCTTCTTCGGCGGAGATCGGGTAGGGGCGTTTGTAGCGGTCCACGCCGTAGTTCATCAGGGCGTGGCAGGAATCGAGCAGGTCTTCCACCGCGTCGATGCCATGACGCTCCTCGCACTGCATGATGTACTGCTTGGCGAACACCAGGTAGTCGATGATCGAACTGGCGTCGGTCCAGGTACGGAACAGGTAGTTGCCCTTGAAGAAGCTGTTGTGGCCGTAGCAGGCGTGGGCGATCACCAGCGCCTGCATGCACATGGTGTTTTCTTCCATGAGGTAGGCGATGCACGGGTCGGAGTTGATCACGATCTCGTAGGCCAGGCCCATCTGCCCGCGGCTGTAGCCTTTTTCGGTGCTGAGGAAGTGCTTGCCGTAGGACCAGTGGTGATAGCCGAGCGGCATGCCCACGGAGGCGTAGGCGTCCATCATCTGTTCGGCGGTGATCACCTCGATCTGGTTGGGGTAGGTGTCGAGGGCATAGCGTTCGGCCAGGCGCGCGATTTCCTTGTCGTACTGGCGAACCAGATCGAAGGTCCATTCCGAGCCGGTGGAAATGGGTTGGCGCTTCTTGTCGCTCATGTCGCGGCTCCTCAGGTTACGAGTCGGCGCTGGAACAGCTCGCGGAACACCGGGTAGATGTCCGCGGGCGACACCAGTTGCTGCTGGGCGAAGGTGTCGGCGAACGCTTCACCGACCTGTTCGTACTCGAACCACAGCGCCTGGTGCTCCCTTGGGGTGATCTCGACGTAGGTGAAGTACTGCACGAACGGCATGATCTGGTTGATCAGGATATCGCGACAGATCGGTGAATCGTCATTCCAGTTGTCGCCATCCGACGCCTGGGCGGCGTAGATATTCCATTCGTTGATCGGGTAACGCTCGGCCATGATCTCCTGCATCATTTTCAGCGCGCTGGAGACGATGGTGCCGCCGGTTTCCCGCGAGTAGAAGAATTCTTCCTCGTCGACTTCCTTGGCGCTGGTGTGGTGGCGGATGAACACCACCTCGATCTTGTCGTAGTTACGCTTGAGGAACAGGTACAGGAGGATGAAGAAGCGCTTGGCGATGTCCTTGGTCGCCTGGGTCATCGAGCCGGACACGTCCATCAGGCAGAACATCACCGCCTTGGAACTGGGGTTGGGCTGCTTGGTCAGCAGGTTGTACTTGAGGTCGAACGTGTCGAGGAACGGCACGCGGTTGATGCGGCCGCGCAGCTTGGTGACCTCGGCCTCCAGTTCGAGGATGTCGCCGAGGTTGTCCGGCTCTTCGCGCTTGAGGCGTTCGAGTTCGGTCAAGGCTTGCTTGAGTCGCGCCCGGCTGCTGCCGGACAGGGCGATGCGCCGCGCGTGGGCCGAGCGCAGTGTGCGGATGATGTTGATGCGCGAGGGATTGCCCTCGCTGCTGATGCCGGCGCGCACGGTCTTGAAGGTGTCGGCGCCGGTCAGGTGGCGCTTGACCAGGTTGGGCAGCTCCAGGTCCTCGAACATGAAGTCGAGGAATTCTTCCTGGGTGATCTGGAACACGAACTCGTCCATGCCTTCGCCGGATTTGCTCGCCTTGCCCGCCCCGCGACCGCCGCCGCCACCTTGCTGGCGAGGAATGCGTTCGCCAGTGGTGAATTCCTTGTTGCCAGGGTGAACGGTGGTCTGCTTGCCGCCACGGCCGTGGTGAAGCACCGGCTCGTCGATATCGCGACCGGGAATGCTGATCTGCTCGCCGTGCTCCATATCGGTGATGGAGCGCCGACTGACCGCCTCTTCGACGGCCTTCTTGATGTGGTCACGGTAACGCCGCAGGAAGCGCTGGCGGTTCACCGTGCTCTTGTTCTTGCCATTCAGGCGACGGTCGATCACATAGCTCATAGCCCCTCCGGGGCAGTTGCAAGCCGCAAGCCATAAGCTGCAAGTAAGAGCGGGGCTTCTACTTGCAGCGTGGCTTGCCGCCCATGACTGCTGTTACTGCGATTTGCGAACCCGCAGGTACCACTCGGACAGCAGGCGGACCTGCTTCTCGGTGTAGCCGCGCTCGACCATTCGGGTGACGAAGTCGTTGTGCTTCTGTTGATCCTCCTTGCTCGCCTTGGCATTGAAGCTGATGACCGGTAACAGGTCCTCGGTGTTGGAGAACATTTTCTTCTCGATCACCACGCGCAGCTTCTCGTAGCTGAGCCAGGTCGGGTTCTTGCCGTTGTTGTTGGCGCGGGCGCGCAGCACGAAGTTGACGATCTCGTTGCGAAAATCCTTCGGATTGCTGATGCCGGCTGGTTTCTCGATTTTCTCCAGTTCCTCGTTGAGGGCGACGCGGTTGAGGATCTCGCCGGTTTCCGGGTCGCGGTATTCCTGATCCTGGATCCAGAAGTCCGCGTACAGCACGTAGCGGTCGAAAATGTTCTGACCGTATTCGCTGTAGGACTCCAGGTAGGCGGTCTGGATTTCCTTGCCGATGAATTCGATGTAACGCGGCGCCATGTATTCCTTGAGGAAGCGCAGGTAGCGCTCGCGGACTTCGGCGGGGAATTGTTCCTGGTCGATCTGTTGTTCCAGCACGTAGAGCAGGTGCACCGGATTGGCGGCGACTTCGTGCGGGTCGAAGTTGAACACCTTGGACAGGATCTTGAAGGCAAAGCGGGTCGACAGGCCGTTCATGCCTTCGTCGACGCCGGCCGCGTCGCGGTATTCCTGGATCGACTTGGCCTTGGGGTCGGTGTCCTTGAGGTTCTCGCCGTCGTAGACGCGCATCTTCGAATAGATGTTGGAGTTCTCCGGTTCCTTCAGGCGGCTGAGGGTGGAGAACTGGGCGAGCATCTTCAGGGTGTCCGGCGCGCAGTGGGCGTTGGCCAGCGAGCTGTTGATCAGCAGCTTGTCGTAGATCTTGATCTCGTCGGAAACGCGCAGGCAGTACGGCACCTTGACGATGTAGATGCGGTCGATGAAGGCCTCGTTGTTCTTGTTGTTGCGGAAGCTGTGCCACTCCGATTCGTTGGAGTGAGCAAGGATGATGCCGTTATAGGGAATCGCGCCGAGGCCTTCGGTGCTGTTGTAGTTGCCTTCCTGGGTCGCGGTGAGCAGCGGATGGAGCACCTTGATCGGCGCCTTGAACATCTCGACGAACTCCATCAGGCCCTGGTTGGCGCGGCACAGCGCGCCGGAGTAGCTGTAGGCGTCGGCGTCGTTCTGCGGGAATTCCTCGAGCTTGCGGATATCCACCTTGCCGACCAGCGCGGAGATGTCCTGGTTGTTCTCGTCGCCCGGTTCGGTCTTGGCCACGGCGATCTGGTTGAGGATCGACGGGTACAGCTTGACCACGCGGAACTGGCTGATGTCGCCGCCGAACTCCTGCAGGCGCTTGGTGGCCCAGGGCGACATGATGCTGTTCAGGTAGCGGCGCGGGATGCCGAAGTCTTCCTCGAGGATGGCGCCGTCTTCGGTGGCATTGAACAGCCCCAGGGGAGATTCGAATACCGGAGAGCCCTTGATGGCGTAGAAGGGCACCTTTTCCATCAATTGCTTGAGTTTTTCCGCCAGGGACGACTTGCCGCCGCCGACTGGGCCGAGAAGATAGAGAATCTGTTTCTTCTCTTCCAGGCCTTGGGCCGCATGACGGAAATAGGACACGATCTGGTCGATGCACTCTTCCATGCCATGGAAGTCGGCGAACGCCGGGTAACGGCGGATGACCTTGTTGGAGAAGATTCGCGACAGGCGAGAGTTGCTCGAAGTATCGATCAGCTCCGGCTCGCCTATGGCCATCAGCAAACGCTCGGACGCCGATGCATAGGCGCTGCGATCCGCCTTGCACAGGTCGAGGTACTCCTGAAGCGAGTACTCCTCCTGGCGGGTCGCCTCGAAACGTTGCTGGAAGTGGCTGAAAATACTCATGTCTGCACCTCGCTCGCTGCGTGAATCCGGGACGGGACATTCGGGCGGGTGCGGGAGTGGCCGAAAGGACGGTCTGCCGAGTCTCCCCTGAAACACCAAAGATCGCTGCCGAAAGGCCCGGAACCGGTGTGCCGGCTCTCCCTGTTGGATGGCCTCGAACTAAAGAGTAGTCGGCTTTCGGCAAGTTCAAGGTGGAGGAGCGAATTAGCGAGGGCGACCGTTCGTCCCCCTTGTGCTGGAGCGCAGCAATGACGGGGGATTGCGGTCAGAAAATTTTTTTATTCGCTTTCGCTATGACTGACGTGCTGGGGAAACTGGTTGCGCCATAGTTCGAAGCCACCGTCGAGGCTGTACACCTCGGAGAAGCCCTGGTTGGCCAGGTAAGCGGCTGCGCCCTGGCTGGAGTTACCGTGGTAGCAGCTGACGATCAGTGGCTTGTCGAAGTCCGCCCGGGCGATGAAGTCCGCCAGTGAATGATTGTCCAGGTGCAGGGATTGGCTGATGTGGCCGCTGGCGAAGCTCTGTGGATCGCGGATATCGACCACTACGGCACCCTGGTCGCGCAAGGACTGGGCCTGTTCCGGGGAAATGCGTTTGAACTCGCTCATGTTCCAGTCTCCTTGCAGGCGCACTGCAGGCGCACGCCGCTATCGATATTCATCAGGGTCATGCTGCCGCCCCACACGCAACCGCTGTCCAGGGCGCTGATCCCGGGCTCGTCGCAGCGTGCCTCCAGGGCTGCCCAGTGACCGAAGATGATCTTCTGCCCACGGGTCTTGCGCTGCGGGTGGCTGAACCAGGGGGCGTAGCCGGCGGGCGCGGTGCCCACGCCTTCCTTGGACTTGAGGTCGAGTACGCCATCGGCGGTACAGAAACGCATGCGCGTGAAGTAGTTGGTGATCACGCGCAGGCGCGTCACGCCATGCAGGTCCTTGCTCCAGCGATCCGGCTCGTTGCCGTACATGCCGTCGAGAAACAAGGGCAGGCGCGCATCGTCGCGCAGCACCTCCTCGACCTCGGCGGCACGGCGCAAGGCTTTTTCCATCGTCCATTGCGGTGGGATGCCTGCATGCACCAGGGCTGTGTCGCGCTCGGCGTCGTAGTGCATCAGCTTCTGCTGGCGCAGCCAGTCGAGCAACTCGGAGCGGTCCGGGGCATCGAGGATTTCCTGCAGCGTATCGCCCTTTTTCAGGCGCTCGACGTTGTTCGCCACGGCCAGCAGGTGCAGGTCGTGATTGCCCAGCACGCAAACCAGCGCGTCGCGGATCGAATAAAGGAAGCGCAAGGTCTCCAGCGACTGCGGACCCCGGTTGACCAGGTCGCCGACCAGCCAGAGGCGGTCCTGCTGCGGGTCGAAGCCGACATGTTCGAGCAGGCACTTGAGTGGCGTCAGGCAGCCTTGCAGATCACCAACCGCATAAGTCGCCATCAGTGCAGGACCCCCGGAACGGCCAGGCGAAAGGGCGCGACGGTGGCGTCGAAGTGGATGCCGTCATCGGCGATCATCTGGTAGCTGCCGTACATGCTGCCGACCTGGGTGGCCATTACCGTGCCGCTGCTGTAGGTATGGCTGGCGCCAGGCTCGATGTGCGGCTGCTGGCCGATGACGCCAGCGCCGCGCACTTCCTGAACCTTGCCGTCGCCGTCGGTAATGATCCAGTGGCGGCTGAGCAGCTTGGCCGCCTGGGCGCCGCTGTTGTGGATGGTCACGGTATAGGCGAAGGCGTAACGGCTCTGCTGCGGATCGGACTGGTCCGGGAGAAAACGCGTTTCCACGCTGACGTCGATCTGGTAGTCGCTTTGGCTCATTGAGAGTCTAGTCCTGTGGGGTCGCCATCTGCGCCGCCAGTTGGTCGGCAAGACGGACAAAGGCCGCGAGGTCGAGTTGTTCGGGGCGCAAGCCGCCATCCACCTGGGCCGCTTCGATGGCGTTTGCATCGAGCAGGCCCTTGAGGGTGTTGCGCAAGGTCTTGCGGCGCTGGTTGAACGCCTCGCGCACGATGCGTTCGAGCAGGCGATGATCCTTGGCCGGGTGAGGGAGTGTCTCATGAGGTACAAGACGGACGATGGCCGAGTCGACTTTAGGTGGCGGATTGAAGGCGCCGGGGCCGACATTGAACAGGTGCTCCACGCGGCAGTGGTACTGGACCATGATCGACAGGCGACCCCAGTCGCCGCCACCCGGCCCTGCGGCCAGGCGCTCGACCACTTCCTTTTGCAGCATGAAGTGCATGTCGCGGATCAGCGAGGCATTGCTCAGCAGGTGGAAGATCAGCGGCGTGGAGATGTTGTAGGGCAGGTTGCCGACCACACGCAGGCTGGCGGGCGCGGCATCGAGGCGGTTGAAGTCGAATTTCAGTGCGTCGCCCTGGTTGAGGCGAAAGTTCGGCTTGCCGGCGAACTTGGCTTCGAGGATCGGGATCAGGTCGAGGTCGAGTTCGATCACGTCGAGCTGGGCGCCGCTGTCGAGCAGGCCTTCGGTTAGCGCGCCCTGGCCGGGGCCGATCTCCAGCAGGCGCTCGCCCGGACGCGCATGGATGGCACGCAGGATGCGATGGATGACGCCGGCGTCATGCAGGAAGTTCTGGCCGAAGCGCTTGCGCGCGCGGTGTTGGTATTCGGACATCTGAAGGCAGCTCCAGTGGGAGCAGCTTGAAGCTTGAAGCTTGAAGCTGGAAGCGGAAAAGCGAACGGCGGATCTTAGCAGTCCTGCCAGTGTAGGAAAAATGCAGTTATCAGGCGCGCTCTTCGCGAGCCGCCGCCATTTGACTGGCGGTTTCCAGGGCGACCTTCAGGCTGCCCGTATCGATTCGACCGCTGCCTGCCAGGTCGAGGGCGGTGCCATGGTCGACCGAGGTGCGAATGATTGGCAGGCCCAGGGTGATATTGACCGCGGCGCCGAAGCCTTTGTACTTGAGCACGGGCAGGCCCTGGTCGTGGTACATCGCCAATACGGCATCGCACTGTTCGAGGTGTTTGGGGGTGAACAGCGTGTCGGCGGGCAGTGGGCCGACCAGGTCCATCCCCTCTTCGCGCAAGCGTGCCAGGGTCGGTTCGATGACTTCGATCTCCTCGCGCCCCAGGTGGCCGCCCTCGCCAGCATGGGGATTGAGACCGCAGACCAGGATGCGTGGATTGGCCAGGCCGAACTTGTCGCGCAAATCGGCGTGGAGGATCCGCGTGACCCGGGCCAGGCGCTCTGGGGTGATGGCAGCGGCAACGTCCTTGAGCGGCAGGTGGGTGGTCACCAGGGCGACGCGCAGGCCGTGGGTGGCGAGCATCATCACCACCTGTCCGGTGTGGGTCAGCTCGGCGAGAAACTCGGTGTGGCCGGAGAAGGCGATACCGCCCTCGTTGATGATGCCTTTATGGACCGGCGCGGTGATCATCCCGGCGAAGGTGCCGTCCAGGCAGCCTTTGCCCGCACGAACCAGGGTTTCCAGGACGTAGCCGGCGTTGGCCTTGTCCAGTTGGCCGGGCACTACGGGGGCGTTTACCGGCGTATCCCAGACATAAAGACTGCCGGCTGGCGCTGCCGCCTCTGGCCAGTTACCGGGGCCCACGTCGATCAGCTCGATCTTCAGAGCAAGTTGGCGAGCGCGCTCAGCCAGTACGGTTCTGCTGGCAATGGCGACGACTGGCTGCGACTGCCGTTGCTGGGCGGTCAATAGACTCAGGTCCGGGCCGATACCGGCAGGCTCTCCGGGAGTCAGGGCGAAAACGGTGGTCATGGCATGTTCTCCGGGGAGCCAGGCTAGTGGCGGCCGAGGCATTGTTTTTAGTGGCTGCTGCGAGGTAGGAGCGGACATCGTGCGATAACCGTTCTTACACGGTGTGTTTAGCCGTCACTCCCGCGCAGGCGGGAGCCCAGATGCTTCTAGTCCTCTGGATTCCCGCCTGCGCGGGAATGACGGCGTAACGAATGTCCGCTCCTGCCTAATAGCGGCCTGTCAGCGGCTGTCTGTGCAGCGATTCTAACCCTTCCGAAACTCGGCGCGAAAAAAAGCCCGGCTCTGCGAGGCAGCAGCCGGGCTTCTCAGCGAGGCGCGAAATCAGAGTTTGATTTCGACGTAGGCCTCGTCGCGGATCTGCCGTAGCCAGGTCTGCAGTTCTTCGTCGTACTTGCGGTTACGCAGGATGTTGAGGGCCTGCTGCTCGCGGAATTTCTCGCTGCTGTCGGTGGCGCGGCGGCCGAGGACTTCCAGAACGTGCCAGCCGTAAGGCGACTTGAAGGGCTTGGACAGTTCGCCAGTCGGCGTCTTGGCCATCACCTCACGGAACTCCGGTACCAGCGCGTTGGGGTCGATCCAGTTGAGGTCGCCACCGTTGAGCGCCGAGCCCGGGTCTTCGGAGAAGCTCTTCGCCAGTTCGGCGAAGTCTTCGCCCGAGGTGATGCGCTGATAGAGGCGCTCGGCCAGACGCTTAGTCTCGGCTTCGCTGCGGATCTCGCTGGGCTTGATCAGGATGTGGCGCACATGCACTTCATCACGGACCAGCGTGTCGCCGCCACGTTTTTCCAGCAGCTTGATGATCATGAAGCCGCCCGGAGTGCGGATCGGATCGGTGACGCCGCCGACACTCAGGTTGCTGATCACCTGGTCCAGGGGTGGCGGCAACTGGGCGGCCTTGCGCCAGCCGATGTCTCCACCTTCCAGGGCATTTTCGCTGGCGGAGTTGGCGATCGCCAGTTGGCCGAAGTCGGCACCGGATTGCAGTTGGCTGTGAATCTCGGCGACCTTGCGTTCCGCTGCCTGGATCTCGCTCGACGACGCGCCTTCGGAGACCGCGATCAGCAGGTTGGCCAGGTGGAACTCTTCGGACAGTTGCATCTTGCCCAGGTCCGAGGCGAGGAAGTTCTGCACTTCCTGGTCGGTGACCTGGATACGCTCGGCCACCCGGCGCTGGCGTACCCGGCTGATGACCATCTCGCGGCGAATCTGCTCGCGGGCGGTCTGCAGTGACAGGCCGTCGTTGCGCAGGGCGGCGGCGAACTGGTCCAGGCTCATGTTGTTACGCTGGGCGATGGTTTCCATCGCCTGGTTGAGCTCTTCGTCGGCGATGCGGATACCGGAACGATCGCCGATCTGCAATTGCAGGTTCTCGGTGATCAGGCGCTCGAGCACCTGCTGTTGCAAGGCTTCGATGGGAGGCATCTGGGCGCCGCGCTTGGCCATGGTCTGCTCGACTTCGCGGATGCGCTCATCCAGCTGGCTTTGCATGATCACGTCGTTGTCGACGATGGCCACTACACGATTGAGCGGTTGTACGGCTGCCTGGGCGCTGCTGGCGCCCAGGAGAACGGCGCCCAGCAACAGCGGGCGCAGGCAATCAGAAAGCTTGTTCTTCACGTTCGCGATAACCCTGGATTCCATTGGAGAGGAAGGTTTCGGTCTTGTTGCCGACGACGCCGCCCAGACCTTTGAGGACGATTTGCAGGAAGATGCCACGGTCACCGGAGTTGTTGTCGTCCGGTCGCAGGCTGACTTCGTCGTAATCGACCCAGTAACGGTTGATCAGGCGCAGCTTCCAGCAGCAACTGTCGTATTCGAAGCCACCGAAGGCCTCGAGGGTACGGTTGCGGTTGTAGTCGAACTGCCAACGGCCGATGGCGCTCCACTGCGGCACGATGGGCCAGATGACCGACATGTCGTGCTGGCTGATCTTGTAGTAATCCTTGATGTAACCAGGCTGGCCTTCGACACCGAAGTCGCTGCCGCCCACTTTCCAGGTACCGGTGGACTGGTCGTAGTGCACCGAGTCATTGCGGTAGCGGTAGCCGGCATTGACGATCTTGCCCGGGTTGTCTTCAGGCTGGTAGTGGAACATCACGCTGCCGGAACGGGTGCTCTTGCTGTCCGGGTCCCAGTTGAAGTCGGACGTCAGGCGCCAGTCGCGGTTGAAGCGGAACTGGTAGTCGAGGGCGATCGGCGAAACCTGGGCAGTGGCGTCCTGGCGGTCGCGATAGTCGATGCCCGGCATCTGTACCTTGCGGTCCTCGAAATACAAGGCCTGGCCGATGCGGAAGCGCTGGCGCTCGAAGCCGTTTTCCTGGATCCAGCGGTTGGTCACGCCGAACGACAACTTGTTCTCGTCGCCGATGCGGTCCTTGCCGGAGAAACGGTTCTCGCGGAACAGCGATTCATAGTTGAACGAGGTTTCGCTGGTGTCGAAGACCGGGATGTCGCTCTGGTCTTCCTCCGGTACATAGAGATAGAACAGGCGCGGTTCGAGGGTCTGCCGGTAGTTGCTGCCGAAGTACTGGGTGTCGCGGTCGAAGTACAGGCCGCTGTCGAGGCTGAACAGGCCCACGCCACGGCTCTGGCTGCTCTTGAATTCCTCACCGCTGGCGGCCATCTGTGCCTCGCCCTGGCTGTCCAGGTCGAGGTCGTAGTTGGTCTGCAGGTACTTGATGGTCGGCTTGACATAGCCCCACGACCAGTTCAGCGGCAGGCTCACCCCGGGTTCTACGTGCAGGCGCGTGCCGTTGGCGCGTGCCAGGCCTTTGATGCGCTCGTCGTACCACGTCTCGGGATTGCCGTCTTCGTCGATGTAGTTGCCATTGCGCAAGCTGCGTTCGAAACGTACCGCTTCGGCACCGTAGGTGAACTGCAGGCCAGCAGGGTTGAACGGCAGGCTGCCGTTGATGCTCACCTGTGGCAGCTTGTTGTATGGCGTGATGTCGCTGATGGTCGCCATTTCATAGGCGTGGGCATTGAGTTTCGCGGTGAAGCTGTCGCCGCGCCAGGTCAGCGTGCCACGCTGGTTGACGTAGCTTTCGTTGCTGACCTTGAGGTTGCTGTCCAGGTCCTGGAAGTAATACGGGTCGCTGATGTCGGTATAGTCGACCTCGGTCAGCAGGCGCGAATCAAGGCCGCCAGTGTGCTTCCAGGTATACAGCCAGCGCTTGTCCTCGTACTCGGACTGCAGCTTGCGCTCGTCTTCCTGGTCATCGAGGAAGGCGGCGCCGACTTCACCCTCGCTGCTCTTGGTCAGGTAGCGGAACTGGCCTTCCATCATCAGGCCGCGCTTGGTCATCAGCGTCGGATAGAGTGTGGCGTCGTAGTTCGGCGCAAGGTTGAAGTAGTAAGGCGTCGAGATCAGGAAGCCGGTATCGCTGGCGGTGCTGAAGCTCGGCACCAGGAAGCCGGATTGACGGCGGTCGTCGATCGGGAAGTAGATATACGGGGTGTAGAACACCGGAATGTCCTTGACCCGCAGGGTGACGTTGGTCGCCGTGCCGAAGCCGGTTGCCGGGTTCAGGCTGACGTTGTTGCCCTTGAGCTGCCAGGCGTTGCTGCCGGGTTCGCAGCGGGTATAGGTGCCATCCTTGAGGCGGATGATGGCGCTGTCTTCACGCTTGGCGTACAGCGCGCTGCCGCGGATATGGCTCTGATGCAGCACGTACTCGGCGTTGTCGATCTGCGCCTCGCCGTTGTCCAGCTGGATCTCGGCACGGTCGCCGACGATCAGTGCGCCGTTGTCACGCAGGCGGACATTGCCGACCAGCTCGCCACGGTTTTCCGCCTGGTGCAGGTTCGCCTCGTCGGCCTCGACCTGGCGGCTGCCCTGACGCAGGACCACGTCGCCGGCGAGGGTCGCGGTCTGGCTCTCCTGAGCGTAGCGCGAGGCCTTGGCGGAAACGAAGGTCGGCGCCTCGTTCATCGGTGTCTTGTCGCTGATGCCGGGGCGTAGCGGCTCGATATAGGAGCCTTCGCAATACGGACCGACTTCGGCGAGCTGGGCGGCGGTCAGCTTGTCACGCGGAACCCAGTCCAGGTGGCTGTAGTCTTCGCTGCGGCTGCTCAGGCCGCGGCCCTTGCTCTCGGTGACCTTGACGGCCTGCTGCTGGGCTGGCGTGGTGGCGACATCCTTGCCGGCGCTCTGGACCTCGGCATCGCCGGCGGGCTCCGTCGAGCTTACCGATGACTCGTTATGCTTGGGCCGAGGCAGTTGTGCGCCGGAGGTTTCGTTGGGATTACAGGCCCAGCCACCGGCGGTGGACGCCTGGCAGGCGAACTGCTCGGCGGCGCTGGAGAACGGCGCGGCGATGGGTTGTATGGCCAGTAGACTGCCGGTAACCAGCAGCGGGAATTTTTTACGGAACATGGGGAGTTTTACTGCCATCTTGTATGTCCGGCTTCCTGCGCGCTGTAGGCCTTAAGGCCGCACGCCTCTCGATGGGCGGAAAAAGATCCCGGATAATAAAGCATGACCCGCATCACGGCTAGCGCCGTCGGAGACCCTGTAATGCCTGATCACGATGTACGCCTCCAGCAGTTGCAAGGCTGGCTGGACGACTGTTTGCCAAGTTTGTTCGCTTCTCTCGGCTGGGGTGAAGTGCCGTCTGCCACATTGAGCCCGGCGAGCAGCGATGCCAGTTTTCGCCGCTATTTCCGTTGGCAGGCAGCCGGGCGCAGCCTGATCGTCATGGATGCGCCGCCGCCGCAGGAAGATTGCCGTCCATTCGTGCGCATCGCCGGGTTGCTGCACGATGCCGGCACGCATGTGCCCCGGGTACTGGCGGCGGACATCGAGCGTGGCTTCCTGCTGCTCGACGACCTTGGCCGGCAAACCTGGCTGGAGGTGCTCGATGCAGGCAATGCCGATGCCCTGTTCGAGCAGGCCTTGCGCACCCTGGTCGGTTTCCAGCGTTTGCCGCAGGACCTCGGCTTGCCCAGCTACGACGATGCGCTGTTGCGCCGCGAGCTGCAGTTGTTCCCCGACTGGTATCTGCAGCGCCACCTAGGCGTGAACCTGGACCAGGCGCAGCAGCGCCAGTGGCAGGAGGTCTGCGATCTGCTGGTGAGCAGCGCCTTGGCTCAGGCGCGGGTGTTCGTGCACCGTGACTACATGCCGCGCAACCTGATGCTCAGCGAGCCCGACCCGGGCGTGCTGGATTTCCAGGATGCGGTGTATGGGCCGGTCAGCTATGACGCGACGTCGCTGTTCAAGGATGCCTTCCTCAGTTGGCCCGAGGCGCGGGTGCGCACCTGGCTCGAACGCTATTGGAGCCTGGCGCGTGAGGCCGGCATCGCCGTGCCTGACCGTTTCGAGGCGTTTTACCGCGACAGCGATCTGATGGGGCTGCAGCGCCATCTCAAGGTGATCGGCATTTTCGCGCGGATTTGCCATCGCGACGGCAAACCGAAGTATGTGGCCGATGTGCCGCGCTTCTTTGCCTATATAGATGCAGTGATCGAACGCCGCCCGGAACTCGCGACGCTCAAGTCGCTGCTGGCCAGCCTGCCGGATGAGGCACGTTCGGCATGAAGGCGATGATTCTCGCGGCCGGCAAGGGTGAGCGTTTGCGTCCGTTGACCTTGCACACGCCCAAGCCGCTGGTACGTGCCGGGGGTGTACCACTGATCGAGTACCACATCCGGGCGCTGGCCAGGGCGGGCTTTACCGAGTTGGTGATCAACCATGCCTGGCTCGGCCAGCAGATTGAGGATCATCTCGGCGATGGCTCGCGTCTGGGGGTCAGCATTGCCTACTCGCCCGAGGGGGAGCCGCTGGAGACCGGCGGCGGCATCTTCCGCGCCTTGCCTTTACTGGGCGAGGAACCGTTCCTGGTGGTCAATGGCGATATCTGGACGGACTTCGACTTCGGTTCCCTGAACCGGCCGCTGGCCGGGCTGGCTCATCTGCTGCTGGTGGACAACCCGGCGCACCATCCTCGTGGGGATTTCAGCCTGCTCGATGGGCTGGTCAGCGAGGCGCAAGAAGGCCAGGAAACGCTGACCTACAGCGGCATCTCGGTCCTGCATCCCGCGTTGTTCGCCGGCTGCGCGGACGCTGCGTTCAAGTTGGCGCCCTTGCTGCGCTCGGCCATGGCCAGGGGCCTGGTCAGCGGCGAGCGCTTCAGCGGCCGCTGGGTGGACGTTGGCACCCATGAGCGCCTGGCCGAAGTCGAGCGCCTGCTGGCGGGGGCGGCCTGATGTTCTGGCCGGTGACCTTGCTCGGCGCCGTGGCGGGGTGGGCGCTGGCCAGCATTCCTGGTGCGCTGCTGGGCGCGTTGCTGGGGCAGGTGCTTGACCGCCGTCTCAAGCTCACCTCCTGGGCGGCTGTGCGTGGCCGTTTTCGGGGCGCTGCAGTCGAGTTGGATGACGAGGACCTGTTATTCACTCTGTTCGGTCGCCTGGCCAAGAGTGACGGCAGAGTCCTGGAGTCGCATATCCAGCTGGCCCGTGAGGAAATGCAGCGCCTGGGGCTCGATGAGTCTGCCCGGCGCCGGGCGATGGAGGCATTCGCCCGTGGCAAGCAGGGCCGGGACGATATGCGGGCGCCGCTCGAACCGTTGCGCCAGCGTCCGGAGCGTGCCGAGGTGTTGTTGCGCGCCTGCTGGCGAATGGCCTGGGCCGATGGCCGGGTCAGTGCCGCCGAACAGGCGCTGATTCGCCAGTGGGCGCGCTGGCTGGGCTGGAGTCAGGATGCCCTGCGCGCCATGGCCGACGAATACCGGCCCAAGCAACAAGAACGACCTTCCGTGGCGCCTGTAGGCGACTATCACGCGGCACTGCGTTTGCTGGGGGTGGATGGCGCGACAGAGCCGGCGGCGATCAAGCGCGCCTACCGCCGCCTGCTCAGCCAGCATCATCCGGACAAACTCGCCGGCGCCGGGGCGACGCCCGCACAGATTCGCGCGGCCACCGAACGCACCGGCGCGCTGCATCAGGCTTATGAGCTGGTGCGCTCGCGGCGGGGGTTTTGAGGAGGACAAGCGTACATCCCGCAACGGCACAGATTGCCCGTTCCTGCTGACGTGCGATCTGCTTATTTGCTTCCCGGAATCCGCTTGTCCAGCCAGCCGCGGATACGCCGATAGAGTTGCTCCTGCTCGTCGTCGCGATTGCCAGGGATGGCGTTCAGGGCGACCTGGGTGTAGCGCTTGTCCTTCTCGCGCTTGCTGGCTTGCAGGCGCAGGCGGGCGGCGTCCTGCTCCGTTGCGCTGTCTTTGTAGTAGAAGTCGCCCACCGCGATGTTCAATGCCGGCACCAGCTCGTCCAGTGCAGGCTGGAGCCCGACGGGCACCTGCGGTGCGATGACGATCAAATGAGCGACCTGCGCCGGCTTGCGTTCGGCGACGAAACGCGCGGCCCAGTAGCCGCCTTCGCCGTGGCCGACGAGTACGACAGCCTTGGTCTTCTGTTCTTCGGCAAAGCCCAGGCCGGCCTCGATGCGGGCGAAAACCCGTTCGGCCGGATCGGCCACGGGATGGGCGGATTGGCTAGCATCGACGGCCGCGTTGGCCGGCTCGCTGCCTGGCGGCGGGTCGGCGGCTTCGGTCGTTGCCGGCGGTGTGCTCTTGTCGTCGTTCGACGGCTCCGGCGCGGGCGGGCTCGGCGACGTCTCCGCGGGCGCTGGCTGGCGATCCGGCAGGGACAGGACCAGGGTGCTCCAGCCCGCATCGGGCAGTTTGTTGCGCAGCGGCCCCACGGCCAGAGGCCAGTTCGCGCTTTCGCCATCGCTTGGAATGATGATGGCGATACCGGTCGATTCGGCGCGGTTGGCCGGTTTCCACAAGGACAGGAATTCACTGTCGCCGGCTTTCAGCACCTTCTGTTCGCGCTTGGGTAGCAGGCGTTCGAGAGCACTGGCCCGCTCGGCGCTGCGTTCGGCCAGCGCGGCACGTTCGTTCGGCGGGCTAGCCGGGGGGGCATCGGCTGGCGCCTGGGCGGGCTCGTCAGCGGCCAGGCACATGGCTGGCAGCAACGCCATGGTGGCGGCGAACAGGACCTGGCGTACGGGGGATTTCATCGCGGGGGTTTCTGCCTGGCGGTCGGTTCGAGCAGACTAAGCGCTCGCGCCCTGTTTGTCAGGCGCTCCGAACGAGCCGTGGAACGCAATTCAATGAAACCAATCGTGCTGGCCCTGCTGCTGATTTGCCCGGCCTGGTCGTGGGCCGCCGCCGTACCCGCCGGGGCGGTGCTGAGCCCGGCGCAACGGGGCTGGCTGGCCGAGCATCCACGGCTGCGCGTCGGTGTTGTGCTACAGGCGCCTTATGCCGAGTACCAGCGCCGTCGACAGCAGTTGTCGGGCATGAGCGTCGAGTTGCTCGAAGCCGTGTTCAAGGGGCTGCCGGTCGAATTCAACTGGCATGGCTATGCCGATCAGCAGGCGCTGGAAGAGGCCCTGCGCAAGGGCCGCATCGACCTGGCTCCAGGGCTGAGCCAGAGCCCGGCAGGACTGCGCCTATGGCGTTACTCCGATCCGTACCTGCGCGTCCCGCACCTGCTGGTTGGCGAGCGCCAGGGGGGCGTGGGGATCGAGCTGGAGCAACTGGAGGAGAATGATCTGATCGCCACGCGGGTGCCGAGCGCGGTGGCCGACTACCTGCGCGGCAACTATTTCAACCTGCGCCTGCTGCCGCAGGCCTCGGACCGCCAGGCGCTGCAGGCGGTGCTGGAGCAGCGCGCGCGATTCGCGGTGATCGACCAGGCGCAACTGAGCCGTCTGAGTCAGGAGGCGGAGTTCGTGCCACTGGCAGTGGTCGCCGATATCGGCTCACCGCAGTTGCTGCGTATCGGCACCCGGGCTGACTGGCCGGAGCTGGCCGGGATCATGGACGCGGCTCTGCAGGCCTTACCGGTCGCGACCATGGAGCAGTTGCAGGAGCGTTGGCTGACGGCCAAGGCGCCAGGGCTGAGCGATTCGCCGCGCTTCTGGCGCAACCTGTGCCTGCTGCTGCTCACCCTGCTGGGCATCACCACGACGTTGCTGATGGTGGTGCGCCGCCAGCGTGGTCGCCTGGAACACAGCCTGCTGGCCGCACGCCAGGCGTTGGCGGTGCGCGAGGCGGCGGAGAATGCCCTGCGCCTGACCCAGTTCTCCAATGACCACAGCACGGTCGGCATCCTCTGGGTCAATTGGGACAGTCATGTGCGCTACGTCAACCAGGCGGCCGGACAGATGCTGGGCTACGCCGAGGGGGGGCTGGACGACAGGCCGCTGGTGCTGGTGGAGCCGACGTTGAGCATGGATCGCTGGTTGAACCTGTGGCGTCGCGCGCGCAATGAAGAGGGCCCGCTCAGCTTCGAAAGCAATTGCCTGCGCGCCGATGGCTCCAGCATGCCGGCGGACGTGTCGCTGAGCTTTCTGCGCTTTCGCGATGCGGAGTACCTGGTGGTGTATATCACCGACGTCACCGAACGCCGTCGGGCCCATGCCGCGCTGCTGGAAAGCGAGTCGCGGCTCAAGGGCATCGCCGCCAACGTGCCTGGCCTGGTGTTCCGCCTGGAGCGCAGCCAGGCCGATGCCCAGGCTGAGTTCGCCTTTATCAGCGACGGTTGCGAAAGCCTGGTCGGCTACCCCGCCTCGACGGTCATGGCCCCGGGTTTCGGCCTGCGCAGCCTGGTTCACCCGGATGACAAGGCGTCCTATCACGCGGTACAGGATCACGCCTTCGCCGCCGCTGCCGACTGGTATTGGCAGGGGCGGATCGTCACCCGCGACGGTGAGTCGCGCTGGGCGGACATTCGTGCCCGCGCCCGGCAGCTCGACGAAGACCGGGTGGTCTGGGATGGGGTGGTCTGGGACATCAGCGAGAACAAGCAGATCGAGCTGCAACTGGCCGAATCGCGTGCCCAGTTGCGTGAGTTGTCCGCGCACCTGGAGAGCGTGCGCGAGGAAGAGAAGGCGCGCATCGCCCGCGAGGTGCATGACGAGCTGGGCCAGGTGCTGACCGTGCTCAAGCTGGAAACCTCGATGTGCGAGCTGGCCTATGGCGAGCGCGATGCGGGCCTGCGCGAGCGCCTGGGCAGCATGAAGAAGCTGATCGCCAACCTGTTCCAACTGGTGCGCGACGTGGCCACCGCCCTGCGCCCGCCGATCCTCGATGCCGGTATCTGCTCGGCCATCGAGTGGCAGGCAAGGCGCTTCGAGGCGCGCAGCCAGATCCTCTGTCAGGTGGATGTGCCGGAGTCGCCGCCGTCGATTTCCGATGCCAAGGCGGTCGGCTTGTTCCGGGTCCTGCAGGAGGCCTTGACCAACGTCCTGCGCCATTCCCAGGCGCACACGGTGGAGGTGAGCCTGAAGCTCGAAGGCGAGCAGTTGTGCCTGAGCATCAGCGACGACGGCCAGGGCTTTGCGCCGGGCGCGACCAGCGCGCAATCTTTCGGCCTGGTCGGCATGCGTGAGCGCATGCTGATGCTGGGCGGTACCTTGCAGCTACACAGCCAGCCGGGCGAGGGCACCAGCCTGTATGCGCGGGTGGCAATCGATAGAGAGGAAGCAGCGTGATCCGTGTCCTGGTAGCCGAAGACCACACCATCGTCCGTGAGGGCATCAAGCAGTTGATCGGCCTGGCCAAGGACCTGCAGGTCGTTGGCGAGGCCTGCAACGGCGAGCAACTGATGGAGACCCTGCGCAGCGTGGCGTGCGAGGTGGTCCTGCTGGACATCTCCATGCCCGGCGTCAACGGCCTGGAGGCCATCCCGCGCATCCGCGCTCTGAGCAATCCGCCAGCGGTGCTGGTGCTGTCCATGCACGACGAGGCGCAGATGGCGGCACGGGCGCTGAAGATCGGCGCGGCGGGCTATGCGACCAAGGACAGCGACCCGGCGCTGCTGCTCACTGCGATTCGCAAGGTGGCGGCCGGTGGCCGCTATATCGATCCGGACCTCGCCGACCGCATGGTGTTCGAGGTTGGCCTGACCGATTCGCGGCCGCCCCATGCCTTGCTATCGGAACGCGAGTTTTCGGTGTTCGAGCGCCTGGTCCAGGGCGAGGGCGTCAACGAGATTGCCCAGCACCTGTCGATCAGCAGCAAGACGGTGAGCACGCACAAGGCGCGGCTGATGCAGAAGCTGGGCAGCAATTCGGTGGCCGACCTGGTGCGTTATGCGATGGAGCACAAGCTGGTGTAGTGCGTTTAGAGAGGTAGAAAACCCTCTAGTGCAGGGCTTGCGGCGATCTGTCTGTGGCCGGCCGCGTCGCGCCGGTCTATGATCGCGGCAGCCAGCACTCAGGGAGTGATAACAACGATGAAGAAGCAGGTTTTCGGCGCCGCAGTGGTCATGGGCGCTTCGATGGTCTCGGCATCCGCTCTTGCCGACTACATCACGGTGATTTCGTTTGGCGGGGCCAACAAGGATGCGCAGAAAGTCGCGTTCTACGACCCCTTCAAGGCATCTTCCGGGACGACCGTGGTACGCGGCTCCTACAACGGCGACCTGGTCAAACTGCGGGAAATGATCGATATCAGCCACGTCTCCTGGGACGTGGTCGAGGTCGAGGCGCCGGAACTGGCCCGTGGTTGCGAGGAGGGGCTGTTCGAGCCGCTCGACCCTGCGGCCTTTGGCAAGGCGAGCGACTACGTGCCTGGCACCCTGCAGCCTTGCGGCGTGGGCATCTTCGTCTGGTCGACGGTGATGGCCTACAACAGCGCCAAGGTCAAAGGCCAGCCCGATGGCTGGGTGGACTTCTGGAACCTGCAGAAATTCCCGGGCAAGCGCGGCCTGCGCTGGGGGGCCAAGTACAACCTGGAGTTCGCCTTGATGGCCGACGGTGTCGCGCCCAATGAGGTCTACGCCACTTTGTCCACTCCGGCGGGCGTCGAGCGGGCCTTCAAGAAGCTGGACGAGATCAGGTCGCAGATCGTCTGGTGGAAGTCCGGCCAGGAGCCGGTGCGGGCGCTGGGCAGCGGCCAGGTGGTGATGAGCTCCGCCTACAACGGCCGTATCGCCGCGGCCAGGAGCGAGCAGCCGCAGTTGGCCTTGAGCTGGCGCGGCGGGATTTATGACTTCGACTACTGGGCATTGCCCAAGGGCGCCTGGAAGACCGCCCTGGCCAAGCAGTTCGTCCAGTTCGCCAGCCAGCCGGCGCAACAGAAGGTGTATGCCGAGAACATCGCCTATGGCCCGGTCAACCTGAACGCCTCCGCGCAATTGCAGCCGGAGGTGCTGGCCAACCTGCCCACTGCGCCGCAGAACATCATCAACTCCGTCGGCATGGACGTGGCCTTCTGGGCCGCCAATGGGCCGGAGCTGGAGAAGCGTTTCGAGGCCTGGGCGAAATAGCCTCTCCAAGGCTCCAGGCTGCAAGCAAAGCGAAAGCGCTCCCCGGTTTTCTCGCTTTACTTGCAGCCTGAAGCGGGTGCCTGCCTTGTAGGGCAATCCCTACAAACCATCTTCCTGCCGCCTTATAGCAATTTGTCATCGCGCCCGATTTGCAGGGCATAGCCGTGCCACTACGCTTGATCCAAGCAGACAAGAACCACAGGTGCGGTGATGGCCGATACTCCTTCCAACGATGTGCTGGTCAGTTTTCGTGGCGTGCAGAAGAGCTACGACGGCGAGACCCTGATCGTCAAAGACCTCAATCTGGACATTCGCAAAGGCGAGTTCCTGACCTTGCTCGGACCCTCCGGCTCGGGCAAGACCACCAGCCTGATGATGCTCGCCGGCTTCGAGACGCCAACCAATGGCGAGATCCTCCTGGCCGGGCGCTCGATCAACAACGTGCCGCCGCACAAGCGCGACATCGGCATGGTGTTCCAGAACTACGCGCTGTTCCCGCACATGACCGTCGCCGAGAACCTGGCGTTTCCGCTCTCGGTGCGCGGCATGAACAAGACCGACGTCGCCGAGCGGGTCAAGCGTGCCCTGGGCATGGTCCAGCTCGACAACTTCGCCGGCCGTTATCCGGCCCAGCTCTCCGGCGGCCAGCAGCAGCGCGTGGCGCTGGCCCGGGCGCTGGTGTTCGAACCGCAACTGGTGCTGATGGACGAGCCGCTCGGTGCGCTGGACAAGCAACTGCGCGAACACATGCAGATGGAGATCAAGCACATCCACGAACGTCTCGGCGTGACCGTGGTGTACGTGACCCACGACCAGGGCGAAGCCCTGACCATGTCCGATCGCGTGGCCGTGTTCCACCAGGGCGAGATCCAGCAGATCGCCCCGCCGCGTGAACTCTACGAGTCGCCGCGCAACACCTTCGTCGCCAACTTCATCGGTGAGAACAACCGTCTCAACGGCCAACTGCTCAGTCGTGATGGCGAGCGTTGCGTGGTGGGTCTGCCGCGCGGCGAGAAGGTCGAGGCGCTGGCGATCAATGTCGGCCAGCCGGGCGAGCCGGTGACCCTGTCGATCCGTCCCGAGCGCGTGCGTCTCAATGGCTCCAGCGAACAGTGCGCCAACCGCTTCTCCGGGCGCGTGGCCGAGTTCATCTACCTGGGCGACCACGTCCGCATCCGTCTCGAGGTGTGCGGCAAGCCTGACTTCTTCGTCAAACAGCCGATTGCCGAGCTCGACGCCAGCCTGCAGGTTGGCGATGTCGTACCGCTCGGCTGGCAAGTGGAGCACGTCCGTGCGCTCGATCCGCTTCTGGCGGACTGACAGCTCACGGCGCAATACCAACCAGCACTGGAGAAACAATAATGTTGAAGCTCTTGCAACGAGGCGGCGTACAACTGACCGCTCTGGCCCTCGGTCTGGCTTGTGCCGCCCCGGCAATGGCGGGCGACCTGACCGTGGTGTCCTTCGGCGGCGCGAACAAGAATGCCCAGGTCAAGGCGTTCTACGAACCCTGGGAAAAGTCCGGTAGCGGCAAGATCATCGCCGGCGAGTACAACGGCGAACTGGCCAAGGTCAAAGCCATGGTCGACACCAGCAGCGTGTCGTGGAACCTGGTCGAGGTCGAATCCCCCGAACTGGCTCGCGGTTGCGACGAAGGCCTGTTCGAGGAACTCGACCCGGCGCAGTTCGGCGAGGCTTCGGATTACGTCGATGGCGCCATCCAGCCTTGCGGCGTGGGCTTCTTCGTCTGGTCGACCGTGCTGGCCTACAACGCCGACAAGCTGAAGAGCGCACCGGCGACCTGGGCCGATTTCTGGGACACCAAGAAATTCCCGGGCAAGCGCGGCCTGCGCAAGGGCGCCAAGTACACCCTGGAATTCGCCCTGATGGCTGACGGCGTCGCGCCGAAGGACGTCTACAGCATACTGGCGACCAAAGACGGCCAGGACCGCGCGTTCAAGAAACTCGACGAGATCAAGTCGAGCATCCAGTGGTGGGAAGCCGGTGCCCAGCCGCCGCAATTCCTCGCCTCCGGCGACGTGGTCATGAGCTCCGCCTACAACGGCCGCATCGCCGCCGTGCAGAAGGAGAGCAACCTCAAGGTCGTCTGGACCGGCGGTATCTATGACTTCGACGCCTGGGCGATTCCGAAGGGCGCCAAGGATATCGAGACCGCGAAGAAATTCATCGCCTACTCGGTCAAGCCCGAGCAGCAGAAGATCTACTCCGAGAACATCGCCTACGGTCCGGCCAACAAGGCTGCCGTCGCGCTGCTCGACAAGGGGCTGCTGAACGACATGCCGACCACGCCTGAGAACATCAAGGACCAGGTCGCCATGAACGTCACCTTCTGGGCGGACTACGGCGAGCAACTGGAGCAGCGCTTCAACGCCTGGGCTGCCAAGTAAGCGCCTGTACCGAAGTGAGTTGTACGCGTTTCCCTCGTCATGAGGGGCAGGGGTGAGGGCGAAGGCCCTCGCCTCATTTTCCCGGTCGATACCCGTCGGCCTGATATGCCGGAGCTAGCGATGGTTGCCACCGTCTCCCTCAACGAATCCCCGGGTCCATCCCTGAAGCAGCGCCTGGCGCGTGCCGAGCGGATGAACCGACTCAAGGCGCAGGGCCTGATCCTGCCGCTGCTGGTCTTCCTCGTGCTGACCTTCCTCGTGCCTATCGGCGCGTTGCTCTACAAGAGCGTGAACAACCCCGAGGTGGTCAGCGCACTGCCGCGCACCGTCGAGGCGATCGCGCAGTGGGATGGCAAGGCGCTGCCTGGCGAGCCGGTGTACAAGGCGTTGAGCCTGGACCTGGTCGACGCGCGCAAGAACCAGACCATCGGCGATCTTTCCAAGCGCCTGAACATGGAACTGGCCGGCTACCGCAGCCTGATGGCCAAGACCGGCCGCGCCCTGCCGTTCAAGGAGGAGCCGGCCTCCTACAAGGACGCGCTGGAAAGCCTCGACGAGCGCTGGGGCGACCCCGCCTACTGGCAGGCGATCCGCCGCAACGCCAGCAGCACCACGTCCTATTACCTGCTGGCGGCCCTCGACCACCGTATCGATGACCTCGGTGAGTTGGCCGTCGCCACGCCTGACCAGGCGATCTACCTCGACATCTTCGCCCGCACCTTCTGGATGGGCGTGGTGATCACGGTTCTCTGCCTGGTGCTGGCCTATCCGCTGGCCTATCTGCTGGCCAACCTGCCTACGCGCAAGAGCAACCTGCTGATGATCCTGGTGCTGCTGCCATTCTGGACTTCGATCCTGGTGCGCGTCGCGGCGTGGATCGTGCTGTTGCAGTCCGGCGGCCTGATCAACGGCCTGCTGCTGAAGCTGGGGCTGATCGACCAGCCGCTGCAACTGGTGTTCAACCGTACCGGCGTGTACATCGCCATGGTGCACATCATGCTGCCGTTCATGATCCTGCCGATCTACAGCGTGATGAAGGGCATTTCGCCGAGCTACATGCGTGCCGCGATCTCCCTCGGTTGCCACCCGTTCGCCAGCTTCTGGCGCGTGTATTTCCCGCAGACCGTGGCCGGTGTCGGCGCGGGTTGCCTGCTGGTGTTCATCCTGTCGATCGGCTACTACATCACCCCGGCGCTGCTGGGCAGCCCGAACGACCAGATGATCAGCTACTTCGTCGCCTTCTTCACCAACAGCACCATCAACTGGGGCATGGCCACGGCGCTGGGCGGCCTGCTGCTGCTCGCCACCATGCTGTTGTACGTCGTCTATAGCTGGCTGGTCGGCGCCAGTCGCCTGCGCCTGGGCTGAGGAGAGAATGATGAACAGTCCTTACATGTCCCCGGTCGAGCGCCTGTGGTTCTGGACCCTGCGCATCCTCTGCGCGCTGGTGCTGTTGTTCCTGATCCTGCCGGTATTGGTGATCGTGCCGCTGTCGTTCAACTCCGGCACCTTCCTGGTCTACCCGATGCAAGGCTTCTCGCTGCGCTGGTACAGCGACTTCTTCGGCTCGGCCGAATGGATGCGCTCGCTGGGTAACAGCATGATCGTCGCTCCGGCGGCGACCTTGTTGGCGATGGTGCTCGGCACCCTGGCGGCCATCGGCCTGACCCGGGGCGAGTTCCGTGGCAAGGCGCTGATCATGAGCCTGCTGATTTCGCCGATGGTCGCCCCGGTGGTCATCGTCGGCGTCGCCAGCTACCTGTTCTTCGCCCCGCTGGGCCTGGGCAACAGCTACCTGTCGCTGATCCTGGTGCATGCCGTGCTCGGCGTGCCGTTCGTGATCATCACCGTCTCGGCCACCCTGCAGGGCTTCAACTACAACCTGGTGCGGGCGGCGGCCAGCCTCGGCGCATCGCCGATCACCGCGTTCCGCCGGGTGACCCTGCCGCTGATCGCACCCGGGGTGATCTCCGGCGCGTTGTTCGCCTTCGCCACCTCGTTCGACGAAGTGGTGGTGACGCTGTTCCTCGCCGGCCCCGAGCAGGCGACCTTGCCACGGCAGATGTTCAGCGGCATCCGCGAGAACCTCAGCCCGACCATCGCCGCCGCGGCGACCCTGCTGATCGGCTTCTCCATCGTCCTGCTGCTGGTGCTGGAGTGGCTGCGCGGGCGTAGCGAGAAGATGCGCACGGCGGTTTCTGAGTGACGCATGTCGGGTCGCTGGCGGGCGACCCGGCCATGGTCGAAACGCAAAACTGATATGTGACAACTGCCTCGCTGGGCGACTCAGGCTACAATCTGCGCCACCGTGATCCGCCCCGAGGCATTCCATGCAACCCTTTTCCATCGCCCCGTCCATTCTGTCCGCCGATTTCGCCCGCCTGGGGGAAGATGTGGACAAGGTTCTCGCCGCGGGTGCGGACATCGTGCACTTCGATGTCATGGACAACCACTACGTGCCCAACCTGACCATCGGCCCGATGGTCTGCGCCGCGCTGCGCAAGTACGGCGTCAGCGCGCCGATCGACGTGCACCTGATGGTCAGCCCGGTGGATCGCATCATCGGCGACTTCCTCGAAGCCGGTGCCACTTACATCACCTTCCATCCCGAAGCCAGCCAGCATATCGACCGCTCCCTGCAACTGATCAAGGATGGCGGCGCCAAGGCCGGCCTGGTGTTCAATCCGGCCACCTCGCTGGACAGCCTGAAGTACGTGATGGACAAGATCGACATGGTCCTGCTGATGAGCGTCAACCCCGGCTTCGGTGGGCAGAAGTTCATCCCCGGCACCCTCGACAAGTTGCGCGAGGCGCGTGCGCTGATCGACGCCAGCGGCCATGAGATCCGCCTGGAGATCGACGGCGGGGTCAACGTCAAGAACATCCGCGAGATCGCCGAGGCGGGCGCCGACACCTTCGTCGCCGGCTCGGCGATCTTCAACCAGCCCGACTACAAGGGGGTGATCGACGCGATGCGCACGGAACTGGCCCAGGCCAAGATCGCCCGCTCATGAGCGGCCTGGCCACGCTGTTCCCGGCCGGCCTGCCGCGCCTGGTGATGTTCGATCTGGATGGCACCCTGATCGACTCGGTGCCCGACCTGGCCGTTGCGGTGGACAGCATGCTGATCGCGCTGGGGCGCCCGGCCGCCGGCATGGCGCAGGTCCGCGACTGGGTCGGCAACGGCGCTACGGTGCTGGTGCGGCGTGCCCTGGCCGGCGGGATCGAGCATGACGCCGTGGACGCTGCCGAGGCCGAGCGCGGCCTGGAACTGTTCATGCAGGCTTATGCCGACAGCCACGCCTTCAGCACGGTGTATCCGGGAGTGCGCAGCACATTGAAGTGGTTGAAGGGCCAGGGCGTGGAAATGGCCCTGATCACCAACAAGCCCGAACAGTTCGTCGGCCCCTTGCTGGACGAGATGCGCATCGGTCGTTATTTCCGCTGGATCATCGGCGGCGACACCTTGCCACAGAAGAAACCCGACCCGGCGGCGCTGCTGTTCGTCATGCGCATGGCCGGGGTCGAGCCGGCGCAGGCGTTGTTCATCGGTGATTCGCGCAACGATGTGCTGGCCGCTCGCGCCGCCGGCGTCGCCAGTGTCGGCCTGACCTACGGCTACAACCACGGCCGGCCGATCGCCGAAGAAGAACCGAGCCTGGTGCTCGACGATCTGCGCCAACTGCTGCCCGACGGTTGCCTGGGCGACGGCGCTGCGCTACTGTCGCCCGACTCCTCCGAACACCCGCAGTCGAGAGAAAACACCGTGGCGGCTCCCTGCAAACACTGGCTCAACCTGGCCAACATGCGAATCATCAAGGCCCTGGCCCGTTGGCGCTGGCGCGCCTGATCGATTGTTGCCGGCCTGCCGGCGTGTCTGCTCCAACCCCCGTGTTTTCCAAGTGCAAGCCCGCGGGCTTGCGCTCAAGAGGCTGACCTACCATGACTCGCGACGAATTCCTGCGCCTGGCCGCCGACGGCTACAACCGCATCCCCCTGGCTTTCGAAACCATCGCCGACTTCGACACACCGCTGTCGATCTACCTGAAACTGGCCGACGCGCCGAACACCTACCTGCTCGAGTCCGTACAGGGCGGCGAGAAATGGGGACGTTTCTCGATCATCGGCCTGCGGGCGGCGACCGTGCTGCGGGTGTATGGCTACACCGCGGTGATCACTGTCGACGGCGTCGAGACCGAGCGTCACGCGTGCGAAGACCCGCTGGATTTCGTCGAGCAGTTCAAGGCCCGCTACCAGGTGCCGACCCTCGACGGCCTGCCGCGCTTCAACGGTGGCCTGGTCGGTTACTTCGGCTATGACTGCGTGCGTTATGTGGAGAAGCGCCTGGGCGCCAGTCCGAATCCCGACCCGCTGGGCACCCCGGATATCCTGCTGATGGTGTCCGATGCCGTGGTGGTGTTCGACAACCTGGCGGGCAAGATGCACGCCATCGTTCTGGCCGACCCGGCCGCCGCCGATGGTTATGAGCAGGGGCGCCAGCGCCTGGATGAGTTGCTCGAACAACTGCGCCGGCCGATCACTCCGCGCCGTGGTCTCGACCTGAGTGTCGCGCGCGGTGAAGAGCCGGCATTCCGCTCCAGCTTTTCCCGCGAGGACTACGAGCGCGCGGTGGACACCATCAAGGAGTACATCCTGGCCGGTGACTGCATGCAGGTGGTGCCGTCGCAGCGCATGACCATCGACTTCAAGGCGGCGCCCATCGACCTGTACCGGGCGCTGCGCTGTTTCAACCCGACGCCCTACATGTACTTCTTCAACTTCGGCGACTTCCATGTGGTCGGCAGTTCGCCGGAGGTGCTGGTGCGGGCCGAGGACGGGGTGATCACCGTGCGTCCGATCGCCGGTACCCGTCCGCGAGGGGCTACCGAGGAGGCCGACCTGGCGCTGGAACAGGACCTGCTTTCCGATGCCAAGGAAATTGCCGAGCACCTGATGCTCATCGACCTCGGGCGCAATGACGTGGGGCGTGTTGCCGACACCGGCTCGGTCAGGCTGACCGAGAAGATGGTGATCGAGCGCTATTCCAACGTCATGCACATCGTGTCGAACGTGACGGGCCGTCTGCAGCCCGGGCTGACGGCCATGGACGCCCTGCGCGCGATCCTGCCGGCCGGCACCTTGTCCGGCGCGCCGAAGATCCGCGCGATGGAGATCATCGACGAGCTCGAACCCGTCAAGCGCGGCATCTACGGTGGCGCCGTGGGGTACTTTGCCTGGAACGGCAACATGGATACCGCCATCGCCATCCGCACCGCGGTGATCAAGGATGGCGAGCTGCACGTCCAGGCCGGTGGTGGCATCGTCGCCGACTCCGTGCCCGCCCTGGAATGGGAAGAAACGCTGAACAAGCGGCGCGCCATGTTCCGCGCCGTCAGTTTGGCGACTAGTCCATCTGAGTGAATTGACGGCTAATTGACGTGTGTATAATGGAAAGCCATTAAATTGGCTTTTTTTGCTGGAAATCGCTGCTGGCCTCTTGCCTTCACCGCATGAGGCCACTAGGATCGCCAGCCTGATTACAGCGTGACAAGACCGACACTGAGTTTCTGTTGGGCACGTTTGGCGTGTGGCAACTCTTCCTTTTTCCTGAGTTTTCCCGAGGGTGCCTGGTGGCGCGTCTCGCGTGTTCGCTTGGCCTGAGGGCGGTCAGTTCTTTCGTTGGGGCATGCCTGACCGGGTAACGCCTCGCATTAACGTAACCGTGGGGTTTGAGGCTGGATCTCGCGAACGGAATCGATTCAGGTAGCGGCAGATATGGCAAGGAACGCTCAGCGTCAGCTCTTCCAATGCAAGTGCTTGTCCCGGTGGCTGGCTGCTTTCGTTGTGTTCCTGGTTCCCGCCCTGGGCATGGCCGCGCAGCAGGCGCCGAACAGTGTCGCCCTGTGGTATGCCGACCAGCCGCCGCTGCCTGAGCTGGCGCAATTCGACTGGGTCGTGCTCGAGCCCGGCCATGCCGGTGCCAAGGAAGCCGAGTTCCTGCGCAAGCAAGGCAGCGTGCCGTTCGCCTATCTCTCCATCGGAGAGTTCGACGGCGATCTCGGCATGCTGGACGGTGGTGCCAGCCAGGTGCGTAACGATAACTGGAACAGCCAGGTCATGGACCTGACCAGCCCGGCCTGGCGCCAGCACCTGCTCAAGCGCGCCAGCGAACTGGCCGGGCAGGGGTTCTCCGGACTGTTCCTCGATACCCTCGACAGTTTCAACCTGTTGCCCGAAGCGCAGCGCGAGCCGCAGCGCCAGGCGCTGGTAGCGTTTATTCGCGAACTGCATGCGCAGCGGCCCGGGCTGAAATTGTTCTTCAACCGTGGCTTCGAGGTCCTGCCGGATTTGCCGGGGGTGCCAGCCGCTATCGCCGCGGAGTCCATTCATCATGGCTGGGATGCGGCGACCAAGCGCTATGCGCCGGTGTCCGACGAGGCGCGCAACTGGTTGCTCGATCAACTCAAGCCGGTGCAGGCCCAGGGCATTCCCGTGGTGGCCATCGACTACCTGCCCAGCGCCCGCCGTGAAGAGGCCCGTGCCGTGGCCCGCCGTCTGCAGGACGAGGGCTTCGTGCCGTTCGTCGGCGTGCCGGCCTTCGACGAGCTGGGCGTCAGCGGTGTGGAAGTCCAGCCGCGACGCATCGCCGTGATCTATGACCCCAGCGAAGGCGACCTGGGCCAGAACCCGGCGCAGACCTACCTGGGCGGCCTGATCGAATACCTTGGCTACCGCGTCGATTACCTGCCCGCCGACACCAGCCTGGCCAGTCGCCGCAACGGCGGTATCTATGCCGGTGTCCTGACCTGGATGACCAGCGGGTCGCCGGAAGCCTCCAGTGTCTTCGAACCCTGGTTGGCGGCCCGCCTCGACGAGAACGTGCCGCTGGCCTTTTTCGCCGGTTTCCCGGTAGAGGACGACGCCCTGTTGCAGCGCATGGGCATCCAGCGCCTGTCCACTCCGATGAGCGGCCCGCCGGCCAAGGTCGAGTACGACAAGGCGCTGTTCGGCAGTTTCGAGGCGCCGTTCGACGTGCGCCTGCGCGAGCTGCCGGCCCAGGGCGTGGCGAAGGGCGGGCCGACGCCTGCGATCACCCTGACCTCGCCGCGTGGCCAGCCCTTCGTACCGGCCGCGTTCGGCAAGTGGGGCGGTTACGCCCTGGCGCCCTACGTGCTGCAGGAGGGCAACGAGCAGGCGCGCTGGATGATCGATCCATTCCTGTTCCTTACCCGGGCCTTGCACCTGAAGCCGCAGCCGCGACCTGACGTGACCACCGAGAACGGTCGTCGCATCGCCACCGTGCACATCGATGGCGATGGCTTCGTGTCGCGCGCCCAGGTCACCGGCTCGCCCTATTCGGGCAAGGTGGTGCTGGCCGACTTCATCCAGGCGCACCCGTTCCTGACCTCGGTCTCGGTGATCGAGGGGGAGGTCGGTCCCAAGGGCATGTTCCCGCACCTGTCGCGCGAGCTGGAGCCCATCGCCCGGGAAATCTTCGCCGATCCGAAAGTCGAGGTGGCGACGCACACCTTCAGCCATCCCTTCTTCCTGCAACCCGAACTGGCGACCAAACGCGAGAACTTCGACGCCGAGTACGGGTTGAAGATGGCCATTCCCGGCTACGACAAACTCGACTTCGTGCGCGAGGTGGTTGGCTCGCGCGACTACATCAACGCGCGGCTGACCACCCCGGCCAAGCCGGTGAAGATGATCTTCTGGCCAGGCGATGCCTACCCCGGCGCCGACACCATCAAGCTCGCGTATGACAGCGGCCTGCCCAACGTCAACGGCGGCAATACCGCGCTGACCTACGCCAACCCGTCGTTGACCGGCCTGTCGCCGTTGATCCGACCGACCGAGGGTGGCGTCCAGTATTACGCGCCGATCATCAACGAGAACGTCTACACCAACCTCTGGCATGGCCCGTACTACGGCTTCCGCGGGGTGATCGAGACCTTCGCCCTGACCGACAGCCCGCGCCGCATGCGTGGCCTGAACCTCTACTACCACTTCTATTCGGCGACCAAGCAGGCGTCGATCAAGGTGATGGACGACATCTACAAGGACATGGAAGCGCAGAATCCCATGTCGTTGTGGATGAGCGATTACATTCCGCGCCTGCATGGCCTCTACCAGGCGAGCCTCGGCCTGCGCCTGGACGGCCGCTGGCAGGTGCGCGCCCTCGACGCGCTGCGTACCGTCCGCCTGGACCCGGAAATGGGCTGGCCGGACCTGGCGCGCTCCAGCGGCGTTGCCGGGGTGCGGGATTTGCCGCAAGGCCGCTACGTGCACCTGGCCGGCCCATCCACCGTGCTCGCCCTGCGCGACAGCCGCGACCCGCGCCCGGCGTTGGAGCAGGCCAACCTGCCGTTGCTCGACTGGCAGTATCGCAGTGACAAGCGTGTGGTGTTTTCCTTTGCCGGCGAGGTGCCGTTGCAGTTGCAGGTTCGCTCGCAAACCGCTTGCCGTATCGACGTCGCAGGCAACAGCTACCAAGGCCAGGGTGGCGCGGGCCTGTGGAACTTCCAGTTGCCGATGAAGAAGGTGAGCGATGCGCAACTCATCTGTAACTGACAAGCGCTCACGCCTGCTCAGCCCCTGGGCGCTGGGTGGCGCCGCGGTAGCGGTCGTCGGCCTGCTGGGCTTCATCTTCAAGGGCGAAGAGGTGTTCATGCCCGACGGCAAGCAGCCCGACCTCGTTCAGGCGAGCTATGCCGAACTGTTGCTGCAGGCGCATCCGGACAACGAAAGCCTGCGCATGAACCTGATCGAGCTGCTGATCAAGCTGGGCGACTACGCCAAGGCGCGCCTCTATCTCGTCGATGCCAACAATACCGAAGTGCGCGAGGCGCCGTTCTACAGGCTCGAACTCGACTTGCTCGACGCCCTGGCCCAGCCCGAGGGCATTCCCGCCGAGCAGCATGATGAACTGGTGGCGCGCCTGCGCAGGCTGGACCTGAATACCCTCAGCGACGAGCGTCTGCAACGCCTGGCCCAGCATGCGCTGGCCCTCAACGTCCCCGCGCTGGCCGCGACCGCCTACGATGATCTGGCCGTGCGCCAGCCTCAGCGCCGCAACGAGTGGCAGACCGAGGCTGCGCGCTGGTACCTGGCCAGCAACCAGCCGCAAAAGGCGGCCAGTCTATACCTGCGCCTGGCCGCAGACCCTGAGCTGCAAGCTGCGCGCCACGAGAATCTGCAACAGGCCTTCTACAGCCTGCTGGCCGCCGATCATTCGGAGCAGGCGGCCGAATTGATGGTCCGCCACCTGGCCGATATCGAGAATACCGACGCCGATATCGCCTGGCTCGAATCCGCGGTGAGAACCGCCCAGGGGGCGCTGCGCTTCGATCTCGCCGAGGATCTGCTGGCCCATTGGTACAGCCTGCGCCCCAACGACCCGGTCGCCCTGAAGCTGGACTTTGGCCTGCAACTGGCGTCTGGCGATATCCACAAAGCCTGGGGCATCGGGCGTACGGTGGACGCGCAGGACAGCGCCTGGCTCGAGCAGATGGCACTTCTTGGCGAATGGACCGGGCACCCGGTCGAGGCGTTGGATTACTACATCGCCCGGCTGCGCCAGAACGAAGACCCGGCGCGTCGCGAATATGCCTGGCGCCTGGCCTCGATGCTGTTCGATTTCGATCGGGCCATCCCGCTGCTCGGTGAAATTGCCGATCAGCGCATGCTGAGCGACACCGAGCTCGATGCCCTGGTCTACGGCCACGAATCCCGTGGTACGCCAGAGCAGGCCGAGACCTGGCTGCGCGCATACGTGAAGCGCCATCCGCAACACAAGCTGGCCTGGCTGCGCCTGCAACAGAACCTGGAAAACACCTTGCAGTACAAGGCCGAGAGCGAGGTCTGGGGCGAGCTGAACCAGCATTTCCCGCTGACCATTGAACAACGCCTGGACTGGGCCGCGGTGTATTGGCGCATGTATGACCTGGCGGGAGCCTGGCGCGTGCTCGATGACGTCGATCACGCCAAGGTCCGCAGCGTCAAATACTGGCGCCTGCGCGCGGCGGTGGCCTGGGCGCTGGAACGTGACGACGATGCCCAGAAATCCTACGAGCGCTTGCTGGCGCTCGACGGCAAGCTGTTCTCCAACGAAGAAGAACAACTGACCCTGATCTACACGCAGGTTGCGCCTGAGAAAGCGCTTGGCTTGATGGTCGCCAATTGGCGGCGTACCGGTGAGCCGCGCAAGTTGGTGAATGCCCTGCAGATAGCCGAGCAGTTGCGCGAGTGGGGGCTGGTGCGAGAGCTGCTCGCCGAAGCGGCCAGGCGTCCTGAGGTCAACGTCGAGGCCCAGGTGTTCGCTTCGCGTGGTTTCCAGGCCGAGCGTGACGGTCACCTGGATGAGGCCGAGAAACTCTACCAGCAGGGTCTGGCTCGTTACCCGATGGATAACACCTTCCGCCAGCGCCTGCTGTGGTTCTATGTCGATCACGGGCGTCGCGACGCACTGGTCTCTGTCGTGCCGCAATGGCGCCAGATCGCCCGCGCCGACAGCCGCATGTGGCTGGCTTTCGCCAGCGCCCAGCAGATGCTCAACAACCAGGCCGAAGCGCTCGGCTGGTACCAGCGCTACCTGCAAGTCAACCCCGACGACTGGCTGGTCCAGGCCGCCTACGCCGATGCCCTGGAAACCGCCGGCCGTGGCGACAGCGCCATGCGTCTGCGCCGCTACCTGCTGCCCAGGCTCAAGGAGGGCCTGGGCACGGCCACTCCCGAGGAGTACGCCACCTACCTGCGCCTGGTGACCGTCAGCATCTCGCCGATGGCGGCCCGCGCCGAGGCCCGTACTGCCAGGCCGGTCGGTGGCGGCGCCTTGCAGGTGTGGTTCGAGCAGTTCCTCGACCATCTCGACCAGGTCAACCAGGAAGGCGTGAAGAGCGAGTGGCTGGGCTGGGCGCATCAGCGTGGCCTGAAGATCAGCCAATATGAGCAGATTCAGGATGTACTGCGCCGCAACAGCCGCGACGAGATCGAGCGCCTGCTGGTCGGTTCCGGCCTCGATCCGGCGCAGCGTGTCGAGGCGCTGGAGCGTCTCGGCCATGGTTCGGATGCGCTGGGCGAGGGGCTCAGCGCCATGGGCGACGAGCAGCCGGAAGCAACCCAGCGCCAGTTGCTGCGCCAGGTGGTGGCGCTGGATCAGGCCCATCCGCAGGGCATGCAGATCAGCCCGCTCAAGCAGGACTTCGGCGGCCTCGACTTCCGCGGTGTCCAATTGCACATGGCGCGGAGCCTGGGCAGTGACTGGTACGCCGAGGTGACCTTGAGCGAGGGCCGCTACTCGGGCGAATCGCTGGACGCCTCCGTGCTCGGTACGGAGCGCAACCTGCTGCTCAAGGCCGAGCGCGAGCTGGCGGATGGTTCCCTGGGGCTGACCCTCGACAGCAGCCTGCGCCGCGACAAGGACCGCAATGGCTTCGGCCTGAGCCGCACCTGGGAACTCGACAGCCGCACCGCGCTGGAAGTCGCCCTCGACTACCAGCGCGAAACCGACGACTCCGGGCTGATGCGCGCCCTGGGCCGGCGCGATGGCCTGAGCCTGTCCGGCAGCCACGGCCTGACCCCGCGCGACCAGTTGGTCTGGAGTCTCGCTCATCGCCGTTATTCGACTCGCCAGGGCGAGGACCTTGGCAATGGCGAAGCGATGAACGTCGAACTCAATCATGCGATTTTCTTCGAGGGCCCGGCCTGGACCGTGCGTTCCGGCCTGGATTACCAGCACAACCGTCCGACCGGCCTGCTCGATGAGCGGCTGCTGGCGACCCGCGAGATCGCCAATGACGACGGTGACGATTTCATCGAATCGCTCGGCGGCCCGCTGCGCATCGAAGAGGCGCGTGCCTCGGACCTGCTGCAGAGCCGCTACGGCCAGTTATACGTCGGCACCACCCTGCGTCGTGGCCTGCCTGGCTCGCTCAACCGCGAGCGGCCGCAGTACACCTGGCTGGTGGACCTGATGACGGGCTGGCAATGGACGGACAACACGATCAACTACGGCATCAACGTCGGTCTCGGCATGGAAGTGATCGGTGACGACGAATTGGCATTCACCTTCGGTTATCAGTCGGCGCCACGCGGTGGCAATGGCGAGCCCGGTGGCGTGCTGGGCATGACTTACAGCACCCGCTTCGGGCGCTGAAGCGAATCAATCAGGAGGAACGAACATGAACCCCATCCGCTCTCTGACCCTGGCGCTGGCCTCCATGCTGCTGGCCGCGTGCTCCAGCTTCTCAGGCCCCGACAGCCCGGCCCTGCCGGCGAGTGCCCAGTGGGGCATCGTCCCGGTGGTCAACTTCTCCCAGGCCCCCCAGGCCGGTGAGCGTGCCGAGCAGATCCTGCTCAGCGTACTCGGCGAGGAAGGCCTGCAGCCACGCATGTACCCGGCGGTGAACCAGGGCGACGACGTGCCGCTGCTGGACGATCGCGAGCGTCAGCGCGCGGCCCTCGACTGGGCCCGCGAGCAGAAGCTCGACTACGTGGTGACCGGCAGCGTCGAGGAGTGGCAGTACAAGAACGGCCTCGACGGCGAGCCCGCGGTAGGCATCAGCCTGCAAGTGATCGAACCGGCCAGCGGCCGTATCGTCTGGAGCAACAGCGGCGCGCGTTCGGGCTGGTCGCGCGAGAGCCTGGCCGGCAATGCGCAGAAAGTCCTGCGTAAACTGGTCAGCGACCTGCGGTTGCAATAAATGGCCATGGAATCCGCCCACAAGGACTTCATCCTGGCGCCTCGCGCCAGTGGTGCCGTGTCCTGGATCGAAACGATCGGTCTGACCGCGCTGGGGCTCGGCCTGAGCTACTGGCTGTCGCCACAGGATCCGCTGCTGATCGAGGGCGGATTCCCCTGGCTGGTGCTGGCGCCATTGCTGATGGGCATGCGCTACGGTTTCCTGCGCGGGCTGGTCAGCGCAGTGCTGCTGGTGGCGGCGCTGCTTGCCTTTCACTCTGCGGTCGCTGGGCTGTACGACGATATCCCCGAGTCGTTCATCGTCGGCGTGCTGCTGTGCGGCATGCTGGTCGGTGAGTTCCGCGATATCTGGGAGCGCCGCCTGGAGCGCCTGGACCTGGCCAATGACTACCGCCAGTTGCGCCTGGACGAGTTCACCCGTGCCCACCACATCCTGCGCATCTCCCATGACCGCCTGGAACAGCGTGTGGCCGGCAACGACCTGAGCCTGCGCAGCTCACTGCTCTACCTGCGCGAGCAACTGCGCGACCTGGCCACTGGCCGCGATGCGTTGCAGGCCATGGCCGATCCGATCCTGGCTCTGCTGGTGCCGTACGGTTCGCTGCGCAACTGCGGCCTGTACCGGGTTTCGGCTGCGGGCAAGGTCGAGGCCAAGCCGCTGAGCCAGGTTGGCGACCTGGTCGGGTTCGACCCGGACGATCTGCTGGTCAAGCTGTGCCTGGAGCGTGGCGAACTGGTCAGCGTGCGTGAAGAGCTGGTGGAGCGCGGTGAGCACCGCGCGCATTCCGCTCTGCTCGCCTGTGTGCCGCTGATCGATACAGAGGGCCGCGTGCTGGCGCTACTGGGCATCCAGCAGATGCCGTTCTTCGCCTTCAACGACCGCACCCTCAGTCTGTTGGCGATTCTCTGTGGCCACATCGCCGATCTGCTGCACAGTGACAGCGCTGCCCTGCGCCTGGGCAGCGCCGACGCCCAGGCGTTCTCGCAGAACCTCAAGCGTGTGTTGTTCGATGCGTGCGACCATGACCTGTCTGCCTGCCTGTTCGCCTTCGAGTTCCAGGCAGGTGCCGATCGTGACGAACTGCTCGGCCTGCTGCAGGGCAGCCAGCGCGGTCTCGACCTGCAATTGCGGCAGACCAATTCGCGCGACAGCGAATGTGTCCTGGTCTTGCTGCCGCTGACGTCGGCCGAGGGTGCGCGTGGCTATCTGGAACGCATCGACAGTCTGGTCGACAAGCGTTTCGGCCCGGGCCAGACCTTCGCGACCCGGCAGGTACGCATCCACCAGTTCGACATGGCCCCGGGGCATGCGGCGAGCGAGCTGAAGCATTTCCTCTACAACGAGTGCGGACTCAATGATCAGCAAGTGGCTGTTTAGCGGCGCCTTCCTGTTCGAGGTCGGTAGCTGGGCGACACTGTTCGCCGCGTTGCCCTTCGCCCAGGCCTGCTTCCTCTACGCGATGGCCCACGGCCTGGGCAGTGCGCTGCTCAGTGCCGGGGTCTGGCTGTGGTTGCCGCGCCGCTACAAGCAGCCGTTGCCGTGGAGCGTGCTGTTCATCTTCAGCCTGTCGTTCTTCGTGCCCTTGCTGGGGGCGATTGGCGTAGCCGTTGCCGTGTTCCCGGCGCTGTTCCTGCCGCGCCGTCGCAGTGAGCAGGTGTGGCAGGCCCAGGGCGTGCCTGACCTGCCGTTCCGCCCGCTGGAGCGCAAGAAACAACTGATGTTCAACGATGGTGGTCTGCAAGACGTGTTGCGGCATGCGCCGGACCCGGAAACCCGCATCACCGCGCTGTTCGCCACGCGGCGCATGCCGGGGCGCGACTCCATCCCGATCCTGAAGATGGCCCTGCGTGACCCGACCGATGACGTGCGCCTGCTCGCCTATTCGATGCTCGACCAGCGCGAAAGCGAAGTGAACCAGCGCATCGAGAGCGGCCTGGCGGCGCTGGCCAGCGCCGAGGGCGTACAGAAGGCGGCAGCCCATGGCAGCCTGGGCAACTGGTACTGGGAGCTGGCCTATCTCGGCCTGGCCCAGGGCAGTGTGCTCGACCACGTACTGAGCCAGGCCCGCGAGCACGTGCAGGCGGCGCTGGCCATCGAAGCCACGGGCGAGCGCTATGTGCTGGCCGGGCGCATAGCGCTCGAACAAGGTGCTCTGGAAGACGCCGCCGGCTTGTTCCAGCAGGCCGAAGACAACGGCGTGCCGGCCACTCAATTGATTCCTTTCCGGGCGGAACTGGCCTTCAACCGTCGGCATTTCTCCGATGTCTCCAGAGCGTTGGCCGGCCTGTCCCAGGAAATGTTGCAGCACCCGCAATTCGCGGCACTGGCGAGATACTGGTTATGAGCATTCAACGGCCCGAAGCGGCCAGCGCCGATATCTGCCTGTTGCTCGAAGGCACCTGGCCTTACGTGCGTGGCGGCGTGTCCAGTTGGGTCAATCAACTGATCCTCGGCCTTCCCGAGCTGACCTTCAGCGTGTTTTTCATCGGCGGTCAGCGCGAGGCCTATGGCAAGCGCCACTACGCCATTCCGCCGAACGTGATGCATATCGAGGAGCACTTCCTCGAGAGTTCCTGGAAGCCAGGCGCCGCCACCGTGCGCGACGGCCGTGACGGTCCGGTCAAGGAACTGCAGGCCATGCACCAGTTCCTCCACCACCCGGACGAGCCGAGCGCGGCCCAGGGCAACGCCCTGCTCGACGCCCTGGTGGCGGGCAGGATCAGCCTGGACGATGTGCTGCACAGCCGTGGCAGTTGGGAAGCGATTCGCGACGGCTACGAACGCCATTGCAGCGACCCGTCCTTCGTCAACTATTTCTGGACCCTGCGCACCATGCAGGCGCCGCTGCTGGCGTTGCTCGAAGCGGCCCTGCGCATGCCGCGGGCGCGCATGCTGCACTCGATCTCGACCGGTTACGCCGGGCTGCTCGGCGCGCTGCTCAAGCGCAGCTGGGGCTGCCAGTTCCTACTCAGCGAGCACGGCATCTATACCAAGGAACGCAAGATCGACCTGGCCCAGGCCAGCTGGATCGCCGAGAGCCCGGACGAGGCGCTGAATACCAGTCTCGATGTCGAAGTCAGCTACATCCGCCGTTTGTGGATTCGCTTCTTCGAGCGCGTCGGCCTGTTGGCCTATCGCGAGGCGGATTCGATCATCGCCCTCTACGAAGGCAACCGCCGTCGGCAGATCCAGGATGGTGCCGATCCACGCAAGACCCAGGTGGTGCCCAACGGCATCGCCATGGCGCAGTGGGCCGATGCCCTGGAGAAACGCCCGGCCGGTATTCCGCCGGTGGCGGGGCTGGTCGGGCGGGTGGTGCCGATCAAGGACGTGAAGACCTTCATCCGTGCCATGCGTGGCGTGATCAGCGCCATGCCGGAAGCGGAGGGCTGGATCGTCGGCCCGGAAGAAGAAGACCCGGACTACGCCGCCGAATGCCACAACCTGGTGATCAGCCTCGGCCTGGAAGGCAAGGTGCGTTTCCTCGGTTTCCGCAAGATCGACGAAGTGCTGCCGCAACTGGGGCTGATGGTCCTGACCTCGATCAGCGAAGCCCAGCCGCTGGTGATTCTCGAAGCCTGGGCGGCCGGCACGCCGGTAGTCAGTACCGATGTCGGCTCCTGCCGCGAACTGATCGAAGGCGGCAGCGAAGAAGACCGTGCCCTCGGCCTGGGCGGCGAGGTGGTGGCCATCGCCGATCCGCAAGCCAGCGCCCGCGCCATGCTCGGTCTGCTGCGCGATCAACCGCGCTGGCAGGCCGCCCAGGCCACCGGCCTGATGCGAGTGAATCGCTATTACACCGAGGTGCTGATGCTCGAGCGTTATCGCACCCTCTACGTTGACGCTATGGGGCGTGTCTGATGGCCGGCATCGGTTTCGAACTGCGCAAGATCCTCTCCCGCGACTCCTACACCGCGACCCTGCGCGCGTACCTGTATGCCGGCCTGATCAGCTCCGGGCCGTGGGTATTGTCGATCATCAGCGTGATGCTGATCGGCGTGATCAGTATCGGCATCGTCATCCCGCAGGTACAGGTGTACCAGTTCCTGGTGACGGTGACGTACCTGATGGCCACCTCGCTGATCCTCACCGGTGGCCTGCAGCTGTTCTTCACCCGTTTCGTTTCCGACCGCCTGTTCGAGAAACAGTACGACGCGATCCTGCCCAACCTGATCGGCATCCTGCTGGTGGTCACCCTGGTGGCCGGGCCGTTGTCGATCCTGGTGCTGTCCTTGGCTTTCGAGCAGTCGTTCTCCTATCGGCTGCTGGTCATGGCCAACTTCGTGGTGCTGTGCAACCTGTGGATGGTGATCATCTTCCTGTCCGGGATGAAGGCCTATAACCGCATTCTGCTGGTGATGCTGGTCGGCTACGGCCTGATGATCCTGGCGGCGATCTTCCTGCGCACGCTACAGATGGAGGGCTTGTTGCTGGCGCTGTTGATCGGCCATAGCAGCCTGCTGTTCATGTTCCTCTACGACATCCTGCGCGAGTACCCGGCCAAGCAACTGGTGGCCTTCGACTTCCTCGACAAGCGCAAGGTGTTCGTCAGCCTGCTGGCCAGCGGCTTCTGCTACAACCTGGGCATCTGGATCGACAAGTTCATCTTCTGGTTCAACCCGGCCACCTCCAATCCGGTGATCGGCCCGCTGCGTGCCTCGATCCTTTATGACCTGCCGATCTTCCTCGCCTACCTGGCGATCATCCCCGGCATGGCGGTGTTCCTGGTGCGCATCGAGACGGACTTCGCCGAGTGGTACGAGCGTGTCTATTCGGCGATTCGCGGCGGCGAGACCCTGCGCCACATCGGTCAGTTGAAGGAGCAGATGGTCCTGTCGATCCGCCAGGGCCTGCTGGAAATCTGCAAGGTCCAGGGCCTGACCCTGGTCCTGCTGTTCCTCCTCGCGCCGCGTCTGCTCGACTGGCTGGGCATCTCGCTGTATTACCTGCCGCTGTTCTACGTCGATCTGGTCGGGGTCAGCGTGCAGGTGGTGTTCATGGCGCTGCTCAACGTGTTCTTCTACCTCGACAAGCGCGCCATCGTGCTGGAGCTGTGCATCCTCTTCGTGGTGCTCAACGCCGGCCTGACCCTGCTCAGCCAATTGCTGGGGCCGAGCTTCTTCGGCTATGGCTTCACGCTGTCGCTGCTGTTGTGCGTGTTGCTGGGGCTGCATCGCCTGTCGCGTTCGCTGGACGACCTGGAGTACGAAACATTCATGCTTTCGCGGTAGCGATATTGCACAGGGGCCCGCGCCTGGGCTACTGTGCGGCCATCGTAACGCGAGATCCGTCCGTGAACTCCAGCAGCACCCTCCTCATGCGCGTCGTCAAAGCCCACGCCCGTTGGCGCTGGCGTGCTTGATCGCCTCCTGTCCGGCCTGTTGGTCGGGCACTTCGTCTCATCTTCTCGCTTGATCGACACCGGCATCCTCCCGAGAGGCTGATCGCGAGACATGACTGAACAACGCAGTAAGCCAGAGGGCAAAGCCATGCTGCTGATGATCGATAACTATGACTCTTTCACCTACAACGTCGTGCAATACCTGGGCGAGCTGGGCGCCGACGTCAAGGTCGTGCGCAACGACGAACTGAGCGTGGCGCAGATCGAGGCGCTGAATCCCGAGCGCATCGTCGTCTCTCCAGGCCCCTGCACGCCGACCGAGGCCGGTATTTCCCTGGAAGCGATCAAGCACTTTGCCGGCAAGCTGCCGATCCTCGGTGTCTGCCTGGGGCACCAGAGCATCGGCCAGGCCTTCGGTGGCGACGTGGTGCGCGCGCGCCAGGCCATGCATGGCAAGACCAGCCCGGTGTTCCACAAGGACCAGGGCGTGTTCGCCGGCCTCAACCATCCGCTGACCGTGACCCGCTACCACTCGCTGGTGGTCAAGCGCGAAACCTTGCCCGACTGCCTCGAGGTGACGGCCTGGACCCAGCACGAAGACGGCAGCGTCGACGAGATCATGGGCCTGCGCCACAAGACCTTGCACATCGAAGGCGTGCAGTTCCACCCGGAGTCGATCCTCACCGAGCAGGGCCATGAGCTGTTCGCCAACTTCCTGCGCCAGGTCGGGGGTGTGCGTCCATGAACATTCGCGAAGCACTCAATCGGATCGTCAACCAGCTCGACCTCAGCACCGAGGAAATGCAGGACGTCATGCGCGAGATCATGACCGGTGCCTGCAGCGACGCCCAGGTCGGCGCGTTCCTCATGGGCATGCGCATGAAGAGCGAGACCATCGACGAGATCACCGGCGCCGTGGCGGCCATGCGTGAGCTGGCGAGCAAGGTCGAGCTGAACGACCTGCGCCACGTGGTCGATGTGGTCGGCACCGGTGGCGATGGCGCCAATATCTTCAACGTTTCCTCGGCGGCGACCTTCGTTGTCGCGGCCGCCGGCGGCAAGGTCGCCAAGCACGGCAATCGCGCGGTTTCCGGCAAGAGCGGCAGTGCCGACCTGCTGGAAGAGGCGGGCATCTACCTGGACCTGCAGCCGGAGCAAGTGGCGCGCTGCATCGACAGCGTCGGTGTCGGTTTCATGTTCGCCCAGACCCATCACAAGGCCATGCGTCATGCCGCCGGGCCGCGCAAGGAGCTGGGTCTGCGTACGCTGTTCAACATGCTCGGCCCGCTTACGAATCCGGCCGGCGTACGTCATCAGGTGGTCGGCGTGTTCAACCAGGCGCTGTGCCGCCCGCTGGCCGAAGTGCTCAAGCGCCTTGGCAGCGAACATGTGTTGGTGGTGCACTCGCGTGACGGCCTGGACGAATTCAGCCTGGCGGCCTCGACCCATGTCGCCGAGCTGAAAGACGGCGTGGTCAGCGAGTATGAAGTCAGCCCCGAGGACGTTGGCCTGAAGAGCCAGACCCTTATCGGCCTTGAAGTCGACAGCCCGCAGGCGTCGCTGGCGCTGATTCGCGATGCGTTGAGCAAGCGCAAGACGGAAAACGGCCAGAAGGCGGCGGAAATGATCATCCTCAATGCCGGTGCCGCATTGTACGCGGCGGATCTCACGTATAGCCTCAAGCAGGGCGTGGAGCTGGCGCACGACGCGCTGCACACCGGGCTGGCCTGGGAAAAACTACAGGACCTGGTGTCTTTCACCGCCGTGTTCAGACAGGAGAATCAAGCGTGAGCATCCCGACCGTTCTGGAAAAGATCGTCGCCCGCAAGGTCGAGGAGGTCGCCGAACGGCGTGGCCGCGTCAGCCTTGCCGAGCTCGAAGTCCTGGCCCGTGGCGCCGATGCGCCGCGCGGCTTCGCCCAGGCATTGCTGGAGCGGGCCGCACGCAAGGAGCCGGCGATCATCGCCGAGGTGAAGAAGGCCTCGCCGAGCAAGGGTGTATTGCGCGAGGACTTCGTGCCGGCCGAGATCGCCCAGAGCTATGAGCGTGGCGGCGCGGCGTGCCTGTCGGTGTTGACCGATGTCGACTTTTTCCAGGGGCATGACGACTACCTGAGGCAGGCGCGTGCCGCCTGCTCGCTGCCGGTGATCCGCAAGGACTTCATGATCGACCCCTACCAGATCGTCGAGGCTCGGGCTTTGGGGGCGGACTGCGTGCTGCTGATCGCCGCCTGCCTGGATGATGCGCGTATGGTCGAGCTGGCGAGCGTGGCCAAGGGCGTCGGCCTGGATGTGTTGGTCGAGGTGCATGACGGCGAAGAGCTGGAGCGTGCGTTGAATAGCCTCGATACCCCGTTGCTGGGGATCAACAACCGCAACCTGCACACGTTCGAGGTCAGCCTCGAAACCACCCTGGACCTGTTGCCACGCATCCCGCGTGATCGGCTGGTGGTCACCGAGAGCGGCATCCTCAGCCGTGCCGATGTCGAACTGATGGAAATCAGCCAGGTCTATGCCTTCCTCGTTGGCGAAGCCTTCATGCGTGCCCAGGAACCGGGTGCCGAGCTGCAGCGGTTGTTCTTCCCAGGCAAGGGCGCGCGCGTGGCAATCGATCCAGACTGACGCTCTTCAAGGTGGATAAAAAGAACGACGGTAGCCGGTCTTTTTATCCACCTTGGTTTTACCGGGTGCCGAAGACCACCATCGTCTTGCCCTTAACGTGTACCAGGCCTTGTTCCTCGAGGCTTTTGAGTACCCGGCCGACCATTTCCCGTGAGCAGCCGACGATCCGGCCGATTTCCTGGCGGGTGATCTTGATTTGCATGCCATCGGGGTGGGTCATGGCATCGGGCTGCTTGCACAGGTCGAGCAGGGTGCGAGCGACCCGGCCCGTGACGTCGAGGAAAGCCAGGTCACCGACCTTGCGGGTCGTGTTACGCAGGCGGTCCGCCATCTGGCTACCGAGGGCGTAGAGGATTTCCGGATCTTGCTGGGTCAGCTCGCGGAATTTGGCATAGCCCAGCTCGGCCACTTCGCATTCGGTCTTGGCGCGCACCCAGGCACTGCGCTCTTTCTCCTGGCCTTCTTTTTCGAACAGGCCCAACTCACCGAAGAAGTCCCCGGGATTGAGATAGGCGATGATCATCTCGCGGCCATCGTCATCCTCGATGAGGATGGTGACCGAACCCTTGATGATGAAGAACAGCGTCTCGCAACGGTCGCCCGCGTAGATGATGGTGCTTTTCGAGGTGTAGCGACGTCGATGGCAGTGCGCCAGCAACTTTTCCATGTTCTTGATTTTAGGTGTAAGTGTTATAGCGACCATGCCTGTCCCCGGTCAGAAAAAGATAAAAACTTCCCAGCGATGTTTCCTTGTTATGGCATGCAGTGTGCCATTATCTTGTCGTCAAATTAACAGAGCGTGAGCGAGCGCAACCGTTATTTGCGACGAGCCTAACATTGAGGGCTGGACAAACGCACGATTGTACTCCTCTGTCGGTATTGGCCACTGTGCTAGACTCGCGCCTTTTGCGAACAGCGGAGCTCTAAGTAATGAAGGCGCGCATTCAGTGGGCGGGCGAGGCGATGTTCCTCGGTGAATCCGGCAGTGGCCATGTCGTGGTAATGGACGGTCCGCCCGACGCTGGCGGGCGCAACCTCGGGGTTCGCCCCATGGAAACGTTGCTGATCGGCCTGGGTGGCTGCAGCAGTTTCGACGTGGTCAGCATCCTGAAGAAATCCCGTCAGGCCGTGGAAAGCTGCGAGGCTTTCCTCGATGCCGAGCGCACGGATGAAGATCCAAAGGTCTTCACTAAGATCCACCTGCATTTCCTGATCAAGGGGCGTGGCCTCAAGGAGCCGCAGGTCAAGCGCGCGGTGGAGTTGTCTGCGGAGAAATACTGCTCGGCCTCGATCATGCTCGGTCGTGCAGGCGTGGAAATCACCCACGGCTACGAAATCGTCGAGCTGGATCAGTAGGCAAAAACAGCTCCGATCGAATAGCTCCAAGCGGTAAAAATCGCGAAATGGCGGGGCAGCAGCAGAGCCGCCTCGTGGCAGGCTTTATATCCTATAAGTGCTCTTGGTCATGACCTTCGACAGCAGGGTCATGCCGAACTTCAGCGGAAGCGGAAAGCGCAGACCGCCAGCGTCGAGGGCGCTGTTGGCGTGGTGCTGCTCGTCTTCGCGCATCTGTTCGAGAATGGCGCGGGTCTTGGCGTCATCTGCGGGAATCTGCTGCAGGTGCTCATCCAGGTGCTTGACCACTTGATCCTCAGTGGCGGCGACGAAGCCCAGGCTGACCCGGTCGCTGATCAGGCCGGCCATTGCGCCGACACCGAATGACAAACCGTAGAACATCGGATTGAGTAGGCTCGGGCGGCTGCCGAGTTGACGAATGCGCTGTTCGCACCAGGCCAGGTGGTCGACCTCCTCTTCGGCGGCTTCCTCCATGGCCTTGCGCACCTGTGGCAGCTTGGCGGTCAGTGCCTGGCCTTGGTAAAGCGCCTGGGCGCAAACCTCGCCGGTGTGGTTGATGCGCATCAGGCCGGCCGTATGGCGGGCTTCGCCATCGTCCATCTCGCACTCGTTCTGGGCGAGCGCCGGCGAGGGCCGCGCGGGTGCGCCGCTGAATGGCAGCAGGGTGCGCAGCGCGGCATCGGCCTGCATCAGCAGGCGGTCGACAGGGGAGAACTGGCGTTCGCTGGTCATGGGATCACCTCCACGGAAAGCAGGCGGCAAGTGTAACCGATCTGCGTTACCTCCCGGCGACGCCTGCAGAGGAGGCTATTGCCGGGGCAATAGAGGGCGAATCATGCGTGCGCTGAATCGACGGACCAGGGCGCGTGGGCTCAGGCGTACGAGGAGTGTCAGCAAGCGATGCTGGCGCCGTGGAATGATGATCGCGCGATTGCGCTCCAGCCCCTGAACGGCCGCCAGGGCGATCTCTTCGGGTGTGGCGAGCCGTTTACCTGCTTCAAGCGGTCCGCTCTTGAGTTGGCTGCGCCTGAAAAAGCCCGTGGCGACCCAGCCGGGACAAAGCACCGATACCTTGACGCCGTAGGGCGCAAGCTCGTGACGCAAGCCTTCGGACAGGTGGAGCACGTAGGCTTTGCTGGCGAAGTAGTTGCTCATCATCGGCCCGGGCTGGAATGCCGCCAGTGAGGCCACGTTGAGAATCTGCCCATTGCCACGCTGGCGCATGTGTTGGCCTAGGTCATGGCAAAGGCGGGCGAGAGCCAGCATGTTGAGTTCGATCAGTTCCTTTTCATGCGACCAGTCCTGATCGACGAAGAGGCCTGAGCTGCCGATGCCGGCATTGTTGACCAGCAGATCGATCTGGCGCCCGGACTGCTCCAGTTCCTGGATCAGCCCGGTCATTTGCAGGGGTTCGGCAAGATCGCAAACGCGAAACAGCACCTCGACGCCAAAGCGCAAGCTCAGTTCGCAGGCGATGCTTTCCAGCATGTCGCGCCGACGAGCGACCAGGATCAGGTCTCGCCCGCGCCGCGCAAGGGCCTCGGCCAATGCCAGGCCGAGGCCTCCCGAGGCGCCGGTGATGAGTGCGTAGCCGGGCATCGGGCTGGATTACTGGCTTTGTTGTTGATACTGCTGTGCCCGTTCCAGATAGTCCTGGTAAGCGGGCATGGCGATGGCTGCGAGTATGCCGATAACGACCGGGATGAGCAGCCAGCCAAATGCCAGGACCTTGACCGCGGTACTGTTGGGCGGAGGCGGCGGGCCGTAGCGGTTGGGGCCTTCGGTGCCGGGTACGACCAGCATGACGATGGCGAATATGGCACCAACGAAGGGTACCAGTGTGAGCAGCCATAGCCAGCCGGACATGCCCATGTCGTGCAGGCGCTGTACGCCGATCTGCACGCTGACGACCCCGCAGGCGATGATGATTGGAATGAATAGCAGGCCTGCCAGCCAGGCGGCGGCCAGGCCGAGCAGCGCGGCGACGATATACAGGCCGAATGTGGCGGTGAACAGAACCGCACTCCAGCCGAGGTAGCGCACCCGGCCAATACGGCCGGTCACACCGAATACCTTCAGCTCGCCAAATTCCGCCGCTGGTGCTGCCACTTGGGCCTTTGGCGGGGTGTAGGGCGAGACCTCGACGGTTGCAGGGCTGCCGGGGGCCGGCGTTGCCTCGGCCTGGCTGGCCTGGCGGGCGAGGAACTTCTCCACAACGATGCCGCAGGCGGCGCAAATGGGCGCTTTGTCCTGGTCATGGCCGCATTTCGGGCAGCGCATCTGTGCTGCGCCTGACGCAACCGGCTCCTCATCGATCTTCACCAGGCTGAATCCCTGGCTCGTATCCGCTTCCTTGCTTGCCAGGGCGCCCGCTCGGGTCAGTACCGCGAGGTACTTGTCCGCTTCTGCCTCCTCGAGGTTGCGCTTGAGGATGACCTTGTCGCCCTTGAACAGTGCATCGATCTGCTCGATGCTGCTCTTGAACAGATTGGCGAGCTTTTCACGGGTTTCGTCCAGTGCTGCGCCAGGCACGAGCTGGCCGCTGAACACGATCTTGAAGCGTGGTTGTTGCATGATACGTCCCTGTCTATGGGCTGGTGGCAGATTGGCGGCTAGCGTGGCCAATGATGGGCGAGCTGTCCAGCTTGCGTGTGTGCTTCTCGATACTCTCGATCAATACGTGCGATCAGTTCCCCAACTTTCGGCACGTCGTCGATGCCACCGACGCCCTGGCCGGCGGACCAGACGCTCTTCCAGGCCTTGGCCTCCTCGTCCAGCGGCTTGAGTTTGCCGACACCCGGATCGCGCAGGCGGGCCAGGTCATAACCGGCGCTTTCCAGGCTCTGGCGCATGAAGCTCGCGGGCACGCCGGAGACGGCAGGAGTGTGCACGATGTCAGCGGCCTGGGCGGAGAGAATCATCGCTTTATAGGCATCCTCGGCGCCACTCTCCCGGGTGGCGATGAAGCGAGTGCCCATATAGGCGAGGTCGGCACCGAGCATCTGCGCGGCAAGGACCTGGTGGCCCGTGGTGAGTGCGCCGGCAAGCAATACGGTCTTGTCGAAGAATTGGCGGATCTCGGCGACCAGGGCAAAGGGGCTCCAGGTGCCGGCATGGCCGCCGGCACCGGCTGCGACGGCAATCAGCCCGTCCACGCCTGCCTGCGCCGCTTTCTCTGCATGACGGCGGGTGGTGACATCATGAAATACCAGGCCGCCGTAAGCGTGCACGGCATCTACCACTTCTTTCGCTGCCCCCAGGCTGGTGATGACGATAGGGACGCGATGGTCCACGCAACGTTGCAGGTCGGCATCAAGGCGCGGGTTGCTGTCATGCACGATCAGGTTCACCGCGTAAGGTGCTGCGTTCGAGGTCAGGCCGCTTTCGATCTCTGCGAGCCATGCCTCGAAGCCATGGCCATCCCGCTGGTTGAGCGCGGGAAAGCTGCCAACGATGCCTTGATTGCAACAGGCGAGCACGAGCTTCGGGGTCGATACCAGAAACATCGGCGAGGCAACGATTGGCAAGCGCAGATTATTCAGCAGGGCGGGCAGCGACATGGCGAGGACCTCGTGCGTTAGAAGGGTTTGACCACCACCAGCAGAACGATGGCCAGCAGGAACACTACGGGTATTTCGTTGAACCAGCGATAAAAGATATGGCTGCGTGGATTCTCGCCACGAGCGAAACGCTTCATCTGGGCACCGCACATGTGGTGATAGCCGATGAGTATGGCGACGAGCAGCAGCTTGATGTGCAACCAACCCATCTGCAGCCAATAAGGATTGAGGTAGAGCAGATAGCCGCCCAGGCCGATCGTCGCCAGCATGGAGGGCGTCATGATGCCGCGATACAGCTTGCGTTCCATGATGCAGAAGCGTTCGCGGCTTACGTTGTCCTCGCTCATCGCGTGGTAGACGAAGAGCCTGGGCAGGTAGAACAAGCCTGCAAACCAGCAAACCATGGCAATGATATGCAGGGCTTTGACATACAGCATGAATGCTCCCGAGGGGGGGGGATGAAGCCGCGATAGTAGTGAAGGCCCGCCCAGGCGTCACCTCCGGCCTGGCCTGCCGGTGCGGCGAGGCCTATCATCTTTGCCCGCCAGACCGGCGGCGTTTAGTTGACCAGCCCGGTAGGGCAAGCGGATAATTCTGCGCAGCGACATGTAGCAGGGCGCCTGGCGCCGGGAGAACCACACGATGAGCGTTGAAACCTTCACCCCCACTCCTTTGCTTTTCACCCAAGGGGCGGCCAATAAAGTGAAGAACCTGGTGGACGAAGAGGGCAATCCTCGTCTGAAGCTGCGCGTGTTCGTCACTGGTGGCGGTTGCTCGGGGTTCCAGTACGGCTTCACATTCGATGAGGACGTGGCTGATGATGACACCATCATCGAACGCGAAGGTGTCAGCCTGGTCGTCGATCCGATGAGCTTCCAGTACTTGGCAGGTGCCGAGGTCGATTATCAGGAAGGCCTGGAAGGATCCCGCTTCGTGATCAAGAACCCCAATGCGACCACGACCTGTGGCTGTGGCTCATCTTTCTCGATCTGAGCGCACGAAAGAATCAGAGAGGCCGCGCCGATGCGCGGCCTTTTCATTCATGCTGGGTAAATGGCGCCCAGTATCCGAGAGCCTTTTGCCGCCGTCACGCTAGGGCGATTGCCGGGCAGGCCCTCCAGGCAGCAGTAGGCGAGCCAGGCGAATGCCATGGCTTCGATCCAGTCGGGGTCGATGCCTGCCTCACGGGTGCTGCCTACCAGGCAACCTGGCAGGTAAGCCTGCAGACGCGCCATGAGTGCGTCATTGTGGGCTCCTCCGCCGCAGACCAGAACCTCTTCGACCTGCGGCAAGGCATGCTTGAGTGAGTCGGTAATACTGAGTGCGGTCAGCTCCAGCAGTGTGCGCTGAACGTCTTGCGGCGCAATCTGCAGGCCATTCAGGTGATGGTCCAGCCAATCGAGGTTGAAAAGCTCCCGGCCGGTGCTCTTTGGGCCTTTGGCCTTGAAGAACGGGTCGTCACTCAGGCGTTCCAGCAATTGAGGGGCGAGGGTGCCCCCCGCAGCCCACTGGCCGCCGCTGTCGTAGTGTTTGCCTGCGTGGCGCAGGATCCAGGCATCCATCAAGACATTGCCGGGACCGCAATCGAAGCCCCGAACCTCTTGCTCCGGCACGAGAAGGCTCAGGTTGCTGAAGCCGCCGATATTGAGAATGGCGCGACGGCGTGACGGATGGGAGAAGAGCGCGTCGTGGAACGCTGGAACCAGCGGGGCGCCTTGCCCGCCTGCGGCCACGTCACGTCGGCGGAAGTCCGCCACGACAGCGATACCCGTGAGTTCGACAAGCAGCGCGGGGTTGCCGATCTGGGTGGTGAACCGGCGAAGTGGCTCATGGCGGATCGTCTGGCCATGGCTGCCGATTGCGCGAATCTGGCTGGCGTCGAGTTTTTCTTTCTGTAGCAGTTGGGAAATACCGGCGGCGGCGAGAGTGGCCCAGCGGTTTTCTGCTTCGGCTGACCGGGCGATTTCGTCTGCACCAGGGCTGCAAAGGCCCAGCAGCTCTGAGCGCAATGCATCGGGCATGGGAATGTAGTGGGTGGCGAGCAGCTTGGTTCGTTGAGCCTGCTCGATCAGGGCGATGTCCAGGCCGTCGAGGCTGGTGCCGGACATCACTCCGATATAGAGCGCCATGCTCAGTTACGGCTCGAAGCCAGTTGCGTGGCCTTTTCCTGGTCCATACGCGCCATCAACGGTTGGCTGAGCTGCATGAAGCGTTGTTTCTCGTTGCGAGCGATCGGGTCGGCCATCGGCAGCTTCTGGCTGAGCGGGTCGACATGCACGCCGTTGACCTGGAACTCGTAGTGCAGGTGTGGCCCGGTGGAAAGGCCGGTGGTGCCGATATAGCCAATGATCTGGCCCTGCTTGACCGAGGTGCCGGTACTGATGCCCTTGGCAAACCCCTGCATATGTCCATACAGCGTTCGGTAGCTACTGCCGTGCTGGATGATTACGGCATTGCCGTAGCCGCCACGGCGACCGGCGAGAATCACTTTTCCATCGCCCGCGGCCTTGATCGGCGTGCCGCGAGGTGCGGCATAGTCGACACCTTTGTGCGCACGAATCTTGTTCAGGATCGGGTGCTGCCTGCCAAGGGAGAAGCGTGAGCTGATGCGGGCGAAGTCCACGGGCGTGCGAATGAATGCCTTGCGCATACTGTTGCCATCAGCGGTGTAGTAACTGGTGTTGCCTTGTTTGCTGGTATAGCGGACTGCGGTATAGGTCTTGCCACGGTTGGTGAAGCGCGCTGCAAGAATATCGCCGCTAGCCACTTCCTTGCCGTCGACCACGTGTTTTTCGTAGATAACCTCGAACTCATCGCCTTCCCTGATATCGAGGGCGAAGTCGATGTCATAGCCGAATACGTTGGCCAGGTCCATGGTGAGGTTATGGGAGAGGCCGGCGCGTTTGGCCGAAACGAACAGCGAGCTTTTGATCACGCCGTGCGCGTAGGAAGAGTGCACATCCGGTTTGATCAGTTCGCGCTTGAAGCTGTAGCCAGCATCGTTCCGGCTCAGGGTGATCGTTTCGAGGTTGCTGACCTTGCTGCTGAGCTTGTCCAGTTTGCCGTCGGTAGCCAGGGTGAAATCAAGTACCTGGCCGACCTTGAGGCGACTGAACTGCTTGGCGTCCTTGCTGCTGCCCAGCGCTATATGCAGATCGTTTGCGTTGAGACCAACCTTGGAGAACATCGTCGACAGCGTGTCGCCATTGCCGACGGAAACCGACTTCTGCAGCGGATTCTCCACGACGGGCTCGGCCACCGTGGCATCTGCACTTTCTTGAGGGGGGGGCTGTAAGTCGTTCTTGGCGAACGGTGGGGTGTCTTCGCTTGGCTCGATGGCAAGTGGGGCAGGCTCCTGAGATTGCTCAGCGCTATTGCCCAGGTCGAGACTCAGGTAGGTTTTCTTCGCCTCGACTTCACGTGTCGGGAACACCAGCAAGGCCAGGCTCAGTAGTGCTGCTACGCCGCTGGCCGCCAGCAGGTGGCTCTTCGGGTAGATAGGCACTTTGGAATCGGGTTGGGTCATGGCTTAAGGCGTTTCTTTGAAGAGTGCATTAACTGCTTAAAATATAATCAAAATTATCTATAGGCAACCCTAAGGGTTCCACGTTGGTCGAATGGTCGCATCTGTCGCTGCTTGTATTTGGGCAATGATCTTGTATGGTTGGCTCCTTTTTAACCTCGGGGGCAGAGAGTCCGGTCATGAAGTCTGTGGAAGAGCAACTGGCGCTGATCAAGCGTGGCGCGGAGGAAGTGCTGGTTGAGGCAGAGCTGATCGAAAAGCTCAAACGTGGTCAGCCGTTGCGTATCAAGGCCGGCTTTGACCCGACCGCGCCTGATCTGCACCTGGGGCACACGGTGCTTATTAATAAGCTGCGCCAGTTCCAGGAACTGGGCCATCAGGTTGTGTTCCTTATCGGTGACTTCACCGGCATGATCGGAGATCCCAGTGGCAAGAGTGCGACTCGCCCGCCGCTGACTCGCGAGCAGGTTCTCGATAACGCTGAGACATACAAGGCGCAAGTCTTCAAGATCCTTGATCCGGCCAGGACCGAGGTCGCGTTCAACTCAACGTGGATGGACATGCTCAGTCCTGCTGATTTCATTCGCCTTGCCTCGCAATACACGGTGGCGCGCATGCTGGAGCGTGATGACTTCGATAAGCGCTATGCCAGTAATCAGCCCATCGCTATCCATGAGTTCCTTTATCCATTGGTGCAGGGGTATGACTCGGTCGCCCTTAAGGCGGACGTGGAACTGGGTGGTACCGATCAGAAATTCAATCTGCTGATGGGGCGCGAGCTCCAGCGAGCCTATGGTCAGGAATCACAGTGCATAGTCACCATGCCGTTGTTGGAAGGGCTGGATGGCGTCAAGAAGATGTCCAAGTCGCTTGGCAACTATGTGGGCATCCAGGAAGCGCCAGGAGTCATGTACAACAAGCTGGTATCAATGCCTGACGCGCTGATGTGGCGCTATTTCGAATTGTTGAGCTTCCGTCCCATGGAAGAGATCAATCAGTTCCGGGCCGATGTCGAGCGTGGCGCGAATCCGCGTGACATCAAGATCAAGCTGGCCGAGGAGTTGGTGGCGCGCTTCCACGGTGAAGAGGCTGCGGCCAATGCCCATAAGGCTGCTGGTAACCGCATGAGGGATGGCGAGGTTCCGGAAGACTTGCCAGAGGTCGAGCTGTCTTCCGCTGAAGACCTGTTGATCTCTTCTGTCCTTAATAAGGCTGGTTTGGTCAAGAATGCTGCTGCAGCCAGGGACTTGCTGGGCGCGGGAAGCGTTCGTGTGGATGGCGAGGTGGTGGATCGCGGGTTCCTGTTCAAGCTTGGTGCTACTCATGTATGCCAGGCGGGAAAGAAAGCTTTTGCCCGCGTTACCTTGAAACATGAATGAGCCCCAAAAAACAGTTGACGCCAGTATTGATGTGCCTATAATTCGCGCCACTTCCGGCGCGGCCTGATCTTAAAACTCCTTGTTAATCAGTTGGTTATAGGTGTTTCCAGGTTGCACGGACGGCGAATTCGAGTAGAATGCGCCGCGCTGGCAGGGTGGTGGTTTGATCCTGTTGGTGGTTCGG